>NZ_JAVJUC010000001.1:0-17737 GCF_040219995.1 Roseovarius sp.
CCCACCACCGGCCTCGATGTCACCACACAGGCGCATATCCTCGAATTGCTGCGCGATCTGGCCCGCGCGCGCAAAATGGCGATGGTCTATGTCAGCCACGATCTGGGCGTGATCGCGCGGGTCTGCGACCGGGTACAGGTGCTTTATGCCGGCGAGACAGTGCTTGAGGGACCAACCCGCGCGGTGCTGCGCGACCCGGCGCACCCCTATGCGCGCGGGCTTCTGGCCTCGATCCCGCGCCTTGGTCAACGTGACCTGCCACGCGCCCTCGATGGCCGCCCGCCGGGGCCGGGCGAGCCGCGCGAGGGTTGCGCCTTTGCGCCGCGCTGCGCGCTGGCCACCGAGGACTGCCGCGCCGCCACCCCGCCGATGATCGCAGGAGGCGCGGATCAGATGACCCGTTGTCTGTATCCCGACCGGGTGGATGAAATCACCGGGGATCAGGCGGGCACCTCGCCGCATGGCTGCGCCGAGCGCAGCCCCTGCGCGCTCGATCTGGCGGGGGTGTCGATCCGCTACGACCGGCCCGGGCTGCTCGACCGGCTGCGCCGCGCGGCGCGCCCGCCTGCCACGGTGGACGGAATCGACCTGCATCTGCGGCAGGGCGAGACGATCGGCCTTGTCGGCGAGTCGGGCAGCGGCAAATCGACCATCCTCAAGGCGATTGCCGGGCTGTTGCCGCCCGCAGCAGGCCAGATCACGCTTGGCGACGGCACCCCCCTGCCCGCTGCCGTCGAGGCGCGCCGCCCCGATCAGCTGCGCCGCATCCAGATGATTTTCCAGAATCCCGATGACAGCCTCAATCCGCGCCAGTCCGTGGCTGAGATCTTGGCGCAACCGCTACGGCTCTATTTCGGGTTGACCGACAAGGCGCTGCGCGCGCGCGCGGTGGAATTGCTCGACACAGTGCGCCTCGGCGCGCCTTACCTCGACCGCCGTCCCGGTCAGCTCTCGGGCGGCGAGAAACAGCGCGTGGCGGTGGCGCGCGCCTTTGCCGCCGGACCCGAGATCGTGCTCTGCGACGAGATCACCTCGGCGCTCGATGTCTCGGTGCAGGCCGCCGTGCTCGACCTGCTCAACGATCTCAAGGCGGCGCACAAGACCGCCTTTGTCTTTGTCAGCCATGACCTGACGGTGGTGCGCGCGCTGTCGGACCGGGTGGCGGTGCTCTACCAAGGGCGGATCTGCGAATTCGGCCCCGCGTCGGCGGTCTATGGCAGCCCTTCACATCCCTATACGTCGGTGCTGCTCAACGCCGTGCTGACGCCCGACCCCGATCACGCGCCGCGGCTGACGGCCGAGGATGTGGCGGAACTGTCCCCACCCGCGCGGGGCTGCCCGTTCCAGCGGCGCTGCCCGGTGAAATGCGGGGACATCTGCGACACCGATGCGCCACCGGCGCGAGAGGCCGGTGACGGCCATGTCATCCGCTGCCACATCCCGCTCGATGAGCTATGTGCGAGACAGACGGGCGAAGCCCCGAAATCTTGAAAAGATTTCGGTCCGCTTTCATTGAATGAAAGCGGCACCCCACCAATGCAGTCGGGTTGAACATTGTTGCGTCCTCGTGCTGCGACATCGCGGCCTGCGTGGCTTCAGAACCGAGCAGTCCGCTTGAACGTCCTGACATGAAAAAAGCCCGGCCAGATGGCCGGGCTTTTCCTGCTTTTCCGTCACGAGACGATCAATCGTCGCGGCTCTCCGGCGTCTCGACGAAATTGTCGAACTCGTCGCCGCCGACCACATCGTCCTCCATCACCGGTGCGGCCAGTGCAGCCGCTGCGGCGGCCTCTTCCTGACGCGCCTCGATGACGACGTTGTCACGCGACTGCGCGATGCGGCGCATCTCCTGCGTGGCACGGCCCGTGCCCGCCGGGATCAGGCGACCCACGATGACGTTTTCCTTGAGGCCCACCAACTTGTCGCGCTTGCCCTGCACCGAGGCTTCGGTCAGCACGCGGGTGGTCTCCTGGAACGACGCCGCCGAGATGAAGCTGCGGGTCTGCAACGACGCCTTGGTGATGCCCAGCAGGATCGGCTCGCCCTTGGCGGGACGTCCGCCCTTGGCAACCGCCTTTTCGCAGGCTTCGTCGAACTCGATCTTGTCGACATGCTCGCCCTTCAGCAGGGTCGTGTCGCCGCTGTCCTGGATCTCCCACTTCTGGAGCATCTGGCGCACGATGACCTCGATGTGCTTGTCGTTGATCTTCACGCCTTGCAGGCGATAGACCTCCTGCACCTCGTCGATCATGTAGTTGGCCAGCGCCTCGACACCCATGATGCCAAGGATGTCATGCGGCGCGGGGTTGCCGTCCATGATGTAATCGCCCTTCTGGACATAGTCACCTTCCTGAACGGGAATGTGCTTGCCCTTGGGGACCATGTATTCGACGGGCTCCAGACTGTCATCGGCAGGCTCGATCGAAATGCGGCGCTTGTTCTTGTAGTCGCGCCCATACCGAACATAGCCGTCGATTTCCGCGATGATGGCGTGATCCTTGGGGCGGCGCGCCTCAAAGAGTTCGGCCACACGCGGCAGACCGCCGGTGATGTCCTTGGTCTTGCCGCCCTCGCGCGGAATGCGCGCCACGACGTCACCCGCCTGAACCTGCTGGCCTTCTTCGACCGACAGGATGGCATCGACGGACATCGGATAGGTCACCGGGTTGCCCGCGTCGTTGCGCATCGGCTCGCCATCCTCGCCCACGATGAAGATCTCGGGCTTGAGCTCGTTACCGCGCGGTGCAGCACGCCAGTCGGTCACGATCTTCTGAGTCATGCCGGTGGCCTCGTCGGTCACATCGCGGACAGAGACGCCCGAGGTGAGATCGACGAATTTCGCCATACCGGATTTCTCGGCAAGGATCGGCAGGGTGTAGGGGTCCCACTCGAACAGCTTCTGACCGCGCACGACCTTGTCGCCTTCCTTGACGAAGAGCTTGGTGCCGTAGCCCACCTTGTGGCTGGCCAGTTCGACGCCCTTGTCGCCAAGGATCCGGATCTTCATGTTCCGGCCCATGACCAGCATCTCACCGCTCGAGTTCTCCAGCGTCTGGGGCTGCTCATATTCGATCACCCCTTCCTGGCTCGCTTCGAGGAAGGACTGCTGACCACCCTGTGCCACGCCGCCGATGTGGAAGGTCCGCATCGTCAGCTGCGTGCCCGGCTCGCCGATCGACTGCGCGGCGATGATGCCGACAGCCTCGCCGATATTGACCATCGTGCCGCGTGCAAGATCACGGCCATAGCACATCGCACAGACACCATCCTCGGCCTCACAGGTCAGCGGCGAGCGCAGGCGCACCGTCTGCACTGCGGCCTCTTCGAGCGAGTCGGCCATGCGCTCGTCGATGAGGTCGCCCTTGGAGGCAAGCACCCGGTCGCTCAGCGGATCGACGATGTCCTCGGCGACCACGCGGCCAAGGCAACGCTCGGCTAGTGAGGCCACGATCTCGCCGTCATTCACCGCCGCCTCGACGGTGACCGCGCGCTCGGTGCCGCAGTCATGCTCACGCACGATGCAGTCCTGTGCCACGTCCACCAGACGCCGGGTAAGGTACCCCGAGTTCGCAGTTTTCAGAGCCGTGTCCGACAAGCCCTTGCGGGCACCGTGGGTCGAGTTGAAGTATTCAAGAACGGTCAGACCTTCCTTGAAGTTCGAGATGATCGGCGTCTCGATGATGTCGCCGTTCGGCTTGGCCATCAGGCCGCGCATGCCGCCCAGCTGTTTCATCTGCGTGACCGAGCCACGGGCACCGGAGTGCGCCATCATGTAGACCGAGTTCGGCTCCATCACGGCACCGGCCTCGTCCCGACGCTCGGCCGAGATCGAGCCCATCATCGCTTCGGTGACCTCGTCGTTACACTTCGACCAGGCATCGACGACCTTGTTGTATTTCTCACCCTGGGTGATCAGGCCATCCATATATTGCTGCTCGAAGCCTTTGACGTTCGTGCGGGTCTCTTCGACGATGGTCCATTTGCCATCGGGGATCACCATGTCGTCCTTGCCAAAGGAAATCCCGGCCTTGAACGCCTCGCGGAAGCCAAGGGTCATGATCTGGTCGCAGAAGATGACCGATTCCTTCTGACCGCAATAGCGGTAGACGGTGTCGATCACCTGCTGCACCTCTTTCTTGCGCAGCAGACGGTTGACCAGATGGAACGGGGCCTTGGCGTTCTGCGGCAGCAGTGCGCCAAGCCGGGCACGGCCCGGCGTGGTTTCCACCCGCACCATCACTTCGTCGCCATGCTCGTCGATCTGCGGCACGCGCACGGTAATCCGCGCGTGCAGATGCACCTCACCCGCGTCGAGCGCGTGCTGCACCTCGTCAAGCGACGAGAAGATCATGCCTTCGCCCTGCATGCCTTCGCGCATCAGCGTGACATAGTAGAGGCCAAGGATCATGTCCTGCGACGGCACGATGATCGGTGCACCATTGGCAGGGCTGAGAACGTTGTTGGTCGACATCATCAGCACCCGGGCCTCAAGCTGAGCCTCAAGCGAGAGCGGCACGTGCACGGCCATCTGGTCGCCGTCGAAATCGGCGTTGAAGGCGGCACAGACCAGCGGGTGAAGCTGGATCGCCTTGCCTTCGATCAGCGTGGGTTCAAACGCCTGAATGCCAAGACGGTGCAGCGTCGGCGCCCGGTTGAGCATCACGGGATGCTCACGGATCACCTCGTCGAGGATGTCCCACACCTCGGGGCGCTCTTTCTCGACCAGCTTTTTCGCCTGTTTCACGGTGCTGCTCAGGCCCTTGGCCTCGAGCCGCGAGTAGATGAACGGCTTGAACAGTTCCAGCGCCATCTTCTTGGGCAACCCGCATTGATGCAGTTTCAGTTCGGGGCCGGTCACAATGACCGAGCGGCCCGAGAAATCGACGCGCTTGCCCAGAAGGTTCTGGCGGAAGCGGCCCTGCTTGCCCTTGAGCATGTCCGACAGCGACTTGAGCGGGCGCTTGTTGGCACCGGTGATGACCCGGCCGCGACGACCGTTGTCAAACAGCGCATCGACCGATTCCTGCAACATCCGCTTTTCGTTGCGCACGATGATATCGGGCGCGCGCAGCTCGATCAGCCGCTTGAGACGGTTGTTGCGGTTGATCACCCGGCGATAGAGGTCGTTGAGATCAGAGGTGGCGAAACGACCACCATCAAGCGGCACCAGCGGGCGCAGTTCCGGCGGGATGACCGGCAGCACCGTCATCACCATCCATTCCGGGCGGTTGCCGGACTCAAGGAAGGATTCAACCACCTTGAGGCGCTTGATGATTTTCTTGGGCTTCAGCTCGCCGGTGGCTTCCTTGAGATCGGCGCGCAGGGTCTCGGCCTCGTTCTCGAGGTCGATATTGGCCAGCATCTCGCGGATCGCCTCGGCACCGATATTGGCGGTGAAGGCGTCCATGCCGTACGCGTCCTGCGCGTCCATGAACTCTTCTTCCGAGAGCATCTGGCCATAGGTCAGGTCGGTGAGACCGGGCTCGATCACCACGTAATTCTCGAAATAGAGCACCCGCTCCAGATCGCGCAGCGTCATGTCGAGCATGAGACCGATGCGGCTTGGCAGCGATTTCAGGAACCAGATATGCGCACAGGGTGCGGCCAGCTCAATATGGCCCATCCGCTCGCGGCGGACCTTTTGCAGCGTCACCTCGACGCCGCATTTCTCGCAGACGACACCGCGATACTTCATGCGCTTGTACTTGCCGCAGAGGCATTCGTAATCCTTGATCGGGCCAAAGATACGCGCGCAGAACAGGCCGTCACGCTCGGGCTTGAACGTGCGGTAGTTGATGGTCTCGGGCTTCTTGATCTCGCCGTAAGACCACGACAGGATCCGCTCGGGGCTCGCCAGAGAGACCTTGATTTCGTCGAACACCTTGGCAGGGGCCACGGGGTTGAACGGGTTGTTTGTGAGTTCCTGGTTCATTTTCAAATCCTTAGAGGCTGGCGGTGAGGTGAGGGACAACGCCGTTTTCTTGCAAAGAAAACGGACCGGACCCTTTGAAAGGGTCCGGCGCGTTGCGCTTACTCATCCTCCTCCGCATCCAGGAGTTCCATGTTGAGGCCGAGGCCGCGCACTTCCTTGACGAGGACGTTGAACGATTCCGGAATACCGGCCTCGAAATTGTCCTCGCCCTTGACGATGCTCTCATAGACCTTGGTCCGGCCCGCCACGTCGTCCGACTTGACGGTCAGCATCTCCTGCAAGGTGTAGGCGGCGCCATAGGCTTCGAGCGCCCAGACTTCCATCTCACCAAAGCGCTGACCACCGAACTGCGCCTTGCCGCCCAGGGGCTGCTGCGTGACGAGGCTGTAAGGCCCGGTCGAGCGCGCGTGGATCTTGTCGTCCACCAGGTGGTGCAGCTTGAGCAGGTACTTGATGCCCACTGTCACCGGACGCGAGAACTGTTCGCCCGTGCGCCCGTCAAAGAGCACCGACTGACCGCTCTGGTCAAAGCCCGCACGCGTGAGCGCGTCGTTCACGTCGCCCTCTTTCGCGCCGTCAAAGACCGGGGTGGCAATCGGCACGCCGTTGGTGACGGTGCCCGCGGATTCGATCAGCGTCTGCTCGTCCATGCCTTCGATGCCCTCTTCGTAGACATCGTCGCCATAGGCGATGCGCATCGCTTCGCGGACCGGGGTCAGATCACCGGAACGGCGATACTCCTGCAGCGCCTCGTCGATCTTGAGACCCAGACCGCGCGCGGCCCAGCCCATGTGCGTCTCGAGAATCTGCCCCACGTTCATGCGCGACGGCACACCCAGCGGGTTAAGGCACAGATCGACCGGGGTGCCGTCCGCGAGGAACGGCATGTCCTCGATCGGGATCACCTTGGAGATCACACCCTTGTTGCCGTGACGCCCGGCCATCTTGTCGCCCGGCTGAAGCTTGCGCTTCACGGCGATGAAGACCTTGACCATCTTCATCACACCCGGCGGCAGGTCGTCGCCGCGGCGGACCTTCTCGACCTTGTCCTCGAAACGGGCATCGAGCGTGCGCTTCTGCGCCTCGTATTGCTCGTGCAGCGCCTCGACGATCTTGGCGTCGGCCTCGTCCTTGAGGGCCAACTGCCACCACTGACCTTTTGTCAGGGTGCTCAGCAACTCCTCGGTGATGTCCGAGTTGGCCTTGACGCCCTTGGGCCCCTTGACCGCGATCTTGCCGAGGATCAGCGTTTTCAGACGCGCATAGATGTTGCGGTCGAGGATCGCCAATTCGTCGTCACGGTCACGTGCCAGACGCTCGACCTCTTCGCGCTCGATCTGCAGCGCGCGCTCGTCCTTTTCCACACCGTGGCGGTTGAACACGCGAACCTCGACCACGGTGCCGAAATCACCCGGCTTGACGCGCAGGGACGTGTCGCGCACGTCGCTCGCCTTCTCGCCAAAGATCGCGCGCAGGAGTTTTTCCTCCGGCGTCATCGGGCTTTCGCCCTTCGGGGTGATCTTTCCCACCAGGATATCGCCCGGCTCCACATCGGCACCGATATAGACGATGCCCGCCTCGTCGAGGTTGCGCAGCGCCTCTTCACCGACGTTGGGAATGTCGCGGGTGATCTCTTCCGGCCCCAGCTTGGTATCGCGGGCGGCGACCTCGAATTCCTCGATATGGATCGAGGTAAAGACGTCGTCGCGCACGATCCGCTCGGAGATCAGGATCGAGTCCTCGTAGTTGTAGCCGTTCCACGGCATGAAGGCCGTGATCACGTTCTTGCCGAGCGCCAGTTCGCCCATGTCGGTGCAGGGGCCATCGGCGATGACCTCGCCCTTCTGGACGGTGTCACCCACCTTGACCAGCGGCTGCTGGTTGATGCAGCTGTTCTGGTTCGAGCGCTGGAACTTGCGCATGCGATAGATATCCACACCCGGATCGCCGATTTCGAGATCGGCGGTGGCGCGCACAACGATCCGCTGTGCATCGACCTGGTCGATCACACCGGCGCGTTTGGCCATGATCGCAGCCCCCGAATCGCGGGCCACGACACCCTCGATCCCGGTGCCCACCAGCGGGGCCTCGGCGCGCAACGTCGGCACCGCCTGACGCTGCATGTTCGAGCCCATGAGCGCGCGGTTGGCGTCGTCGTTTTCCAGGAACGGAATAAGCGAGGCCGCAACCGAGACCAGCTGCTTGGGGCTGACGTCGATCAGGTCCACATGCTCGCGCGGGGCCAGCATATATTCGCCCGACTGACGGGTCGACACCAGGTCGTTGACGAACTTGCCCGCGTCATCGAGATTGGCGTTGGCCTGCGCCACGGTGTGGCGCATTTCCTCGGTGGCGGACATGTATTGCACTTCGTCGGTAACCTGCCCGTCCACAACCTTGCGATAGGGGGTTTCGATAAAGCCGTACTTGTTCACCCGCGCAAAGGTGGCGAGCGAGTTGATCAGGCCGATGTTCGGGCCTTCCGGCGTCTCGATCGGGCACATCCGGCCATAGTGGGTCGGATGCACGTCGCGCACCTCAAAGCCCGCACGCTCGCGGGTCAGACCGCCCGGCCCGAGTGCCGAAAGACGACGCTTGTGCGTCACTTCCGAGAGCGGGTTGGTCTGGTCCATGAACTGCGACAGTTGGCTGGAGCCGAAGAACTCACGCACAGCGGCAGCGGCAGGCTTGGCGTTGATCAGATCCTGCGGCATCACGGTGTCGATCTCGACACTGCTCATCCGCTCCTTGATCGCGCGCTCCATCCGCAGCAGACCGACGCGATACTGATTTTCCATCAGCTCACCGACCGAGCGCACCCGGCGATTGCCGAGGTGGTCGATGTCGTCGATATCGCCCTTGCCGTCACGCAGCTCGACCAGTGCCTTGACGCAAGCCACGATATCCTCGCGGTCGAGCGTGCGCTGCGTGTCGGGCTTGTCGAGGTTGAGGCGCATGTTCATCTTGACCCGGCCAACAGCCGACAGGTCATACCGCTCTGCGTCGAAGAACAGCGTCTCGAAGAGCGCCGCCGAGGCCTCTTCGGTGGGCGGCTCGCCGGGGCGCATCACGCGGTAAATATCCATGAGCGCGGTCTCGCGGTTCATGTTCTTGTCCGCCGCCATCGTGTTGCGGATATAGGGGCCAACGTTGATCCCGTCGATATCCAGCACCGGAATGTCGGTGATCCCGGCATCGAGCAGCGCCTGCAAGGTGCCACCGGTGATCTCGCCAGCCTTGTCGTATTCCAGCGTCAGCTCATCGCCCGCCTCGACATGGATCGCGCCGGTTTCCTCGTCGATGATGTCGCGCGCCACGAACTTGCCGACGATATGCTCGAACGGCACCAGAAGCTCGGTAACCTTGCCCTCGTCGATCAGTTGCTTGACCGCGCGGGGGGTGATCTTCTTGCTTGCCTCGAAGATCACTTCGCCGGTCTTGGCGTCGATCAGGTCATAGGTCGGACGGGTGCCGCGCACCCGCTCGGGGAAGAACTTGGTGACCCAGCCCTTTTTCTTCTTCAGCTTGAAATCGACCGTGTCGTAATAGGCATTCATGATGCCTTCCTGATCGAGGCCGAGCGCATAGAGCAGCGTCGTCACCGGCAGCTTGCGGCGGCGGTCGATGCGGGCAAAGACGACATCCTTGGCGTCGAATTCGAAATCGAGCCAGGAGCCGCGATAGGGAATGATGCGGCAGGTGAACAGCAGCTTGCCCGAGGAATGGGTCTTGCCCTTGTCATGGTCGAAAAACACGCCCGGAGAGCGGTGCATCTGGGACACGACCACGCGCTCGGTGCCGTTGACCACGAAAGTGCCGTTATGCGTCATCAGGGGCATATCCCCCATGAACACGTCCTGTTCCTTGATATCCTTCACAGATTTCGCGCCGGTATCTTCGTCGACATCGAACACGATCAGGCGCAGCTTGACCTTCAGCGGCGCGCTGTAGGTCATGTCACGCTGCATGCATTCCTCAACGTCGTATTTCGGCTTTTCCAGATCGTAGCTGACGAATTCCAGCACGCTGGTCTCGTTGAAATCCTTGATCGGAAAGACGGATTGGAACACGCCCTTGATCCCCTCGCCGTCGAGCGGCTGGGGCTCGTCGCCGGATTTCAGGAACAGGTCATACGAGGATTTCTGAACCTCGATGAGGTTCGGCATCTCCAGCACTTCGCGGATCTTGCCGTAATATTTGCGCAAACGTTTCTGGCCAAGGTAGGATTGAGCCATGGTCGATGTCACCTTTCATTTCTCACCGGTCGCGCGCGCTGTCGGGGCTCAGCGCCGCGGCCATCCGAGAGGGCTTGGTTCGATCAATTCCCGGCCATCGTCCCAATGACGGCCTCCCGATCCTGTAAACCTCGCCTTAGAAAAGCCCCGAACCGCGCAGGGCCTCTCTGAGACAGGTTTGGCCGGGCCCGGAATTCCGGGCCCAGCCTTAAATTCGCTCCGGGACACCCCGGCGCAAATTACTTGAGTTCGACTTCGGCGCCAGCTGCTTCCAGCTTGCCCTTGATCTCGTCGGCTTCGTCCTTGGAGACCTGCTCCTTGACGGCCTTGCCACCGGCCTCGACGAGGTCCTTGGCTTCTTTCAGGCCCAGACCGGTGATCGCGCGAACTTCCTTGATCACGTTAATCTTCGATGCGCCTGCGGATTTCAGGATCACGTCGAATTCGGTCTGCTCTTCAGCAGCCTCGCCGGCGTCGCCAGCAGGGCCCGCCATCATGACCGCGCCACCGGCTGCGGGCTCGATGCCGTACTCGTCTTTCAGGATGGTTTTCAGTTCTTGTGCTTCGAGAAGCGTCAGACCAACGATCTCTTCAGCCAGTTTTTTCAGATCAGCCATTTTTCAGCTCTTTCCGTTCTCTAGATGTGTTCCAACGTCGGGAAGTAAACCCTACGCGAATGTTACAGTATGCCTTACGCGGCTTCGGCCTTCTCTTCGATGGTCGAAAGGATGCTCGCGATATTCGAAGCAGGTGCGCCAATGGCCCCCGCGATGTTCGAAGCAGGTGCGCCGATCATGCCTGCAATCGTCGCGATGAGTTCATCGCGCGACGGCAGTTTCGACGTAGCTTCAACACCGGCACGGTCCAGTGCCGTCTCGCCCATTGCCCCACCAAGGATTTCAAACTTCTTGTTGTCCTTGGCAAAGCCCTCCGCGACCTTGGCTGCTGCCACAGGGTCTTCGGAGAAGGTGAGTACGGTCATACCCGAGAGGTAGTCTGCAATGCTTGCGCACGGCTTGCCCTCAAGGGCGATCTTGGCGAGCCTGTTCTTTGCAACACGAACTGATGCCTCTGCCGCACGGGCGCGGGCACGCAGATCCTGCATTTCGGCAACTGTAAGACCCGTGTAGTGGGCAACCACTACGACGCCAGAGCTTTCGAAGATCTGGCCGAGTTCCTCGACCACTTTCTCTTTCTGGGCTCTATCCACAGTTTCACTCCAAATTTGGGGGTCTCCCCCCGGCTCAGTTGTGCCACCCCTTGCGGGGCAGCGTTCGGGTCCAATGTCAGGGTCCCGAGGCCAAGATCACCCGAGGGCATATGCCCTGGCTGGAAATCTCATCTCGTTCCCCATCTCAGGAAGGAATTATTCAACGCGGCTGCGATGAACCCTCCGTCTCGGACAGGACAGGGCCGATTGTGGCCCCGCCATTCGCGCCGGGGTCGAAACCCCGGACGCAAATTCTTATTCGACAGCGGCGCTGCTGACGTCGATCGACACGCCTGCACCCATGGTCGAGGTCAGGCTGATCTTCTTGACATAGGTGCCTTTTGCGCCCGCAGGCTTCGCCTTCTGCACGGCAGAGACGAAAGCACGGACATTTTCGGCCAGCTTTTCGGCATCGAACGACGCCTTGCCGACACCGGCATGCACGACACCGGCCTTCTCGGCCTTGAACTGCACCTGGCCGCCCTTGGCATCCTTGACCGCCTGCGCCACGTCCATCGTCACAGTGCCGACCTTGGGGTTCGGCATCAGGTTGCGCGGGCCCAGAACCTTGCCCAACCGGCCCACGACGGGCATCATGTCAGGCGTGGCAATGCAGCGATCAAACTCGATCTTGCCGCCCTGCACGGTTTCCATCAGGTCTTCTGCACCGACGATGTCGGCACCCGCCGCCTCAGCCTCTTCAGCCTTGGCACCACGGGCAAAGACAGCGACGCGCACGGTCTTGCCGGTGCCGTTGGGCAGGCCGACGACGCCGCGCACCATCTGGTCGGCGTGACGCGGGTCAACGCCCAGATTCATCGAGATTTCGACGGTTTCGTCGAATTTCGCGGTGGCGTTGCCCTTGATCAGGGCGACCGCATCCTCGACGCTCATGTTATCCTTGCCAGCCGTTGCTTCACGCAGGGTACGGGTCCGTTTTCCAAGCTTTGCCATCTTACTTCACCTCGATGCCCATGGAGCGCGCGGAGCCGAGGATGATCTTCATCGCAGCTTCGACGTCGTTCGCGTTCAGGTCTTGCCATTTCGCTTCGGCGATCTCGCGCACCTGCTTGGTGCTCACGGTACCGGCAGAGGCGCGGCCCGGGGTCTTGGAACCGGATTGCAGCTTGGCGGCCTTCTTGAGGTAATAGGACGCCGGCGGCGTCTTGATCACCATGTCAAAGGACTTGTCCTGATAATAGGAAATCACGGTCGGGCACGGGGCGCCCGGCTCCATGTCTGCGGTCTTGGCGTTGAACGCCTTGCAGAATTCCATGATGTTGATGCCGCGCTGACCCAATGCGGGGCCGACGGGCGGGCTGGGGTTGGCTTGCCCGGCTTTCACCTGCAGCTTGAGCGTCCCTACGAGTTTCTTGGCCATGTGGCCTCTCCTTTTGGTCCAACACCGTCGGGGCGCGCCCCTTCGGTTCTATTGTTGTGTGGTCCGGTTCGATGGCCGCGGCCACCTCGCCTCCCACGGCTCACATCATCAGGCCTGTTTGGTGACCTGTGTGAATTCCAGTTCGACCGGGGTTTCCCGGCCAAAGATCGACACCGACACCTTCAGGCGCTGGTTGTCCTCATCGACATATTCGACCATGCCGTCGAAGTCCTCGAACGGGCCGTCATTGACCTTGACCTTCTCGCCCACTTCAAAGTGGATGAGCGTGCGCGGGCTTTCCTCGCCCTCCTGCACGCGGCCGAGAATCGACTGCACTTCGGCGTCGCGCATCGGCATCGGGCGGCCTTGCGGGCCCAGAAAGCCAGTGACGCGGTTGATCGAGTTGATCAGGTGATAGCCGCGATCCGACATCTCCATATGCACCAGCACATAGCCGGGCATGAAGCGACGTTCGGCAGTCACCTTCTTGCCACGGCGGATCTCGATCACCTCTTCGGTGGGAACCAGCACCTCGTCAATCTCGTCCTCGAGACTGTTGTCGGTGACGGATTGTCTGATCTGCTCGGCGATCTTCTTCTCGAAATTCGAGAGAACACTGACCGAGTACCACCGCTTTGCCATCGTCGCCCTATGCCCTTGTTTTCACCGGCACCGGGCCGGATTTTCGTATTCTTCCAAGCGGTTGCACCCGCACGCTCTGAAACGAAAAGCGGCGCGCAACCCGAATCGCCGCGCGCCATGTCCAGAAGTGTTGCGTCAACTACCTTTGATCGTTCACGAATTCAAGGCCCGGCAACGAATTAATGAGCCGCTCAGCCAAACAGACCCAGCACGCCCTGCAATCCACTGCGGATGCCCAGATCGACCAGCGCAAAGAAGATCGCAGTCAGCGTCGCCATGATAAACACCATGACCGTTGTCAACAGCACCTCGCGGCGGGTGGGCCAAACCACCTTGGCCACTTCCGAGCGGACCTGCTGAATGAACTGAAGCGGGTTCGTGCGTGCCATCTGCGCTGTCTTCCATGATTTCGCTACTGCGGGCCACATACGCCCGCTGTCCGGCGAATTCAAGGGCCGATGGCCGGCCCCTGAGTGACTAGTGCGGATCGCGTGCGATGCGCTCGAACGGGTCAGGCCGCCCCTCGAACGGGTCGGGTTCCACCTCACGCGCTGCGCGCAGCCTCGTCATGAACCCGCGCAGCCGCCCGATACGGATCTTCGGCATGACAATCTCTGCGTCGCCGCGCAACCGGTCGCGCAGACCGGTCATCCGTTCCGGTCCGAATATGGCAACACCGATAAGCGCAAGACAGAACAAAGCGAAGCCCACGATCAGCACCGCTCTCGGCCAGATCAGCACCGACGCGAAGACCAGCACCCAGGTCACAAATCGCGGATCGGGACGAAACGCCCGGAGCCGTGCCCAGAGTCCGACGCGCGCCTTGGGGGCGGCCTTGGCTTTCTGGGATTTCTTCTTGGAATGTCGCTGAACCGACCGCAGCGGAACCTGTGGCGCGAGATCGGGCAACGTATCAATATTAGCGCGGCGACGATCCTCGTTCATGATCGAATTGATCGTCGCGATCGCATTCTGCACCGCAAGATCGGTCGATGCCGCGTCGGGCGGCGGACGCCCTTCAAATTCCCTGTCAGGATGCGGCGGATATAAGCCGGAGCCCCCGGCCCGACGTAAATCGTATTCCATGGCAATAAAACTCTTCTTTCCACGCCCCCACGCGGATCGACGGCCCGATTCCGGGCGGCATGCGTCGATTAAAGGTGAGGGTGGGGCGCAAATGTGGCCAAATCGTGGCCGACCTGCGGCGAAACCGGGGCAATTCCAATTTTCACCACATTTAAGTTATATTTTGCGCGCATTTTGCGATTTTGGCGCGCACCACTCAACCGTGGCGGGACGCTCAACGTGATCACGGCCCCATCAAGGCGCACCCGAGTCGCGTGGCGGGTGCCATCCGGAACAAACATGCGGCGATCTGGAACATGGCAGGGGCAGCAGGGTTCGAACCCGCGACCTACGGTTTTGGAGACCGTCGCTCTACCAGCTGAGCTATACCCCTAGACTGCGGCGGTGTTATTGATTTTCGACACGGGCGTCAAGCGGGTGCCAGCCACTAATCGCATGTCGGACAAACGGCCTGCCACCTGCGCTCTGGGCCATACTCAAATCCGTCCCATCTTGCGGATGGCCGCCCTTCGGATCACGCCGCCGGGCGCGCCTTGAAACGCGGGCTCTGAACCACGCCGCTGTCGAAAAGCTGCGCGATCTCGGTATCATCAAGCCCCACCACGTCACCCAGCACCGCCTCGGTATCGGCCCCCAATACCGGGGCCGCGCGCGGCGTGCTGCGGCCATGCCCGGAGAACACCGCCGGATGCCCCGGCACCGGAAACTGACCCAGCCCCGGCTGATCGAGCATCTCGAACATCGGGTTCGCCGCGCTCAGGTCGTCATCTTCGGCCAGCGCCTCACGCATGGTGCGAAACACCGACCATGTCAGCCCCGCCGCGTCGAAACGCTCCGCGAATTCACTCACCTCGCGGCTTGCGAACCACGGGCGCAGGATTGCGGTGATCTCGCGGCGCAACTCCCACCGCGCGCCCTCGTCGTTCAGATCGCGCCCCGTGCGTTCGGCCAGCCCCGCCATCGCTGCCTCGGTGCCCGTGGCCTTGACCAGCCCGCGCCATTGCCGGGCTGTCAGGCCGATCACCATCACCCGCCGCCCGCAGGCGCAGACGAAATCCTGACCGTAAGCACCATAGAGCGCATTGCCCGATTTCGCCCGGTCCCGGTCATTGACCACCGCATCGCCGATCATCCCCAGATGCCCCATCACCGCCGCCGCCACATCCTTGAGCGAGAGTTCCACCTCCTGGCCGAACCCGCGTCGCAGCCGGTCCCGTTCGGCGGCCAGCAGTGACGAGACCACCAGTTGCCCCGCCACCAGATCCCAGGCGGGCAGCGCATGTGCCACCGGCTCCGGCCAGCCCACCGGGCCGGTCATCGCGGGCACGCCAAGCGCCGGATTTACCGTGTAATCCACCTGCGGGCGACCCTGCCGGTCGCCCATCAGCGTGACCATGATCAGATCCTCGCGAAACTTGCTCAGCGTCTCGTAATCCATCCAGCCCCGCACCCGCAGATTGGTCAGGAACAGCCCCGCATCCTCGCCCGGCGCGGTCACGATCCGCGTCACAAGCTCCTGCCCCTCGGGGCGGCGCATGTCCACGGCGATGGATTTCTTGCCCTTGTTGAGCCCGGCCCAAAAGAGGCTCTGCCCGCTTGGTGCCAGCGGCCAGCGCCCGGAATCGAGCCCGCCGCCGATCCGGTCGAAGCGGATCACCTCGGCGCCCATCTGCGCCAGCGTCATCCCCGCCAGCGGCACCGCGACAAAGGCCGATCCCTCGACCACGCGCATTCCCTTGAGTATCCCGCTCATACCGTCTCCTCCCATATCGCCGTGGCCTGCATACATTGATGCCCCTCCTGCCCGCTCATCAGCCGCAGCGCGCCGTCGCCCTCCTCGACCGCCATGATCTCGGCCTCGCGGCTGCCGGTCAGCAGCATCGGATGCACTGCCCGAAAATCAAAGAACGCGGGCCTGCGCCCCCGTGCGCGGCACGCCGCCTGCATCAGCCATGTCGCCTGCAACGGCCCGTGCACGACAAGGCCGGGATAATGCTCCACTTCGCTGCAATAGGGCAGGTCATAATGGATGCGATGCGCGTTGAAGGTCAGCGCCGAGTAGCGAAACAAGAGCGCCTCGCTCAGCGGGCGCGCCTCGTGAAGGGCGGCGGCGTCCGGCATCGGTTGTTTCGCGGGAGGTGAAAATGTCTCGGGGATATCGAGATAGACGATGTTCTGCACCTCCTCGATGGCCAGCCCACGCTCGCCAAAGACCTGATGCTCCACCGTCACCAGCACCATCGGTCCGGCACGGCCCTGCTTTTCCTCGATCTTCGCCAGATGCGAGCGTTGCCGCAGGGCCTCACCCACCCGCAACGGCGCGCCAAGCCTGAGCTGCCCGCTCGCCCACATGCGCCGCGACAGGCGCACCGGCGGCAGGAAATCACCCAGCACCGGGTGCCCGTCCCGCGCCAGTTCGGCAAGCGGCGCGGTCGGGTTGAAGGCACACCAGTGCCAAAGCGCGGGCATGTCCTCGCCCTGCCCCGGCGCAGGCTGCCCGGTGACGCCCAGCGTGGCGTGCAATTGCGCCGCCAAGGCGGCGGTGATGCCGCCCTCCCTCACCTGACTGCGCCCCGCCCAGGCTGCGATGTTGAGTGTATCCATATCCCGGTCTCTTCCCTTTGCGCAAAGCCTGCCGAAGATTGGAAAAAAGTCAATAATTCAGTATGTTACCGGAATACCATCGCATGCAGAGCCGACTATGCAGGCGCAGAAACCAGCCCCGCGCATTGAAATACATCACGAATTCGGCCCCCACAGGCCGCACCGTGCCACTGTCGCAGGACCATGCGCGCGTTGATCGCCGCACCTGCGCGGCGCGGCAGATTGCCCCATTGGTGCACCCATAGCCCGAAAACAGGCGGGGCCGCCCCGCAAGGGACGGCCCCGATCCAAGCCAGGTCCGTGAGTGTCTTCTGCCTCAGAAAAGCGCCGGCGCCGTGATCACCAGCCCGATGAACCCGGCCATGGACACCCCCGAGCGCACCATCGGTATGCCCGCGCCATAAATCATCCGGCTCCGCGCAAAGACCTGCGCCCCCTCGGCCCGACCGCCAAAAGAAAAGGGCGCCCCGAAGGACGCCCCTGACAATCACTCTGACCGAAAGATCACTCGATGATCTTGGCGACGACGCCGGCGCCGACGGTGCGGCCGCCTTCGCGGATGGCAAAGCGCAGGCCGTCTTCCATCGCGATCGGCGCGATCAGCTCGACCTCGAACTTGAGGTTGTCGCCGGGCATCACCATCTCCG
>NZ_JAVJUC010000002.1:0-4466 GCF_040219995.1 Roseovarius sp.
CCTGACACCGGATAAAGCACGCCCGCCGCAACCGGGATCAGGGCGACGTTGTATCCAAATGCCCAGAAAAGGTTCTGGCGGATGTTGCGCATGGTGCTCCGCGACACCTCGAGGGCGTTCACGACGCCGCGCAGATCGCCTGACATCAGCACCACATCTGCGGATTCGATGGCCACGTCTGTACCGGTGCCGATGGCGATACCCACGTCCGAATGGGCAAGCGCGGGTGCGTCGTTGATCCCGTCGCCAACGAACGCGATGCGCTTGCTAGCGCCGCGCAAATCTTCCAGCGCCGCCACCTTGCCGTCGGGGAGAACGCCAGCGATCACATGGTCGATGCCGATTTCGCGGGCGATAGCCTCTGCCGTTTCGCGCTTGTCACCGGTGATCAGGGCGACCTTCAGTCCCTGTGCGTGCAATGCGCGGATTGCAGCGGCGCTGGACGGCTTCACCGGATCGGACACCGCGATGACGGCGGCGACACGACCGTCGATCGCCGCGAAAAGTGCGGTGCGGCCCTGTTCGGCCAGCCGACGCTCCTCGTCGGCCAGATCGCCGATTGTCAGCCCCTCGCGGGTCATCAGGCGGTCGGCCCCGACAAGCACCTCGCGGCCCGCCACTTTTGCCCGCACGCCGTGGCCGGTGATGGATTCAAAATCCTTGGCGTCATGCCGCGCGACGCCCTCGACCTTTGCCGCGCGCACGATTGCCTCTGCGATCGGGTGTTCCGATTGCGCCTCCACAGCGGCGACAAGCGCCAGCACCTCGGTGCGGTCAAAGCTGTCCGCAAGCACGAGATCGGTCAGTTCCGGGCGGCCCTGGGTAACCGTTCCGGTCTTGTCCAGCGCCACCACATCCACGCTGGATAGCTGTTGCAACGCGTCGCCCTTGCGGAAGAGCACGCCCATCTCGGCGGCACGTCCCGTGCCGACCATGATCGACGTCGGCGTGGCGAGCCCCATCGCGCAGGGGCAGGCGATGATCAGCACAGATACACCGGCCACCAAAGCAAAGGACAGCGCGGGCGAAGGACCGACCAACAGCCAGACAATCACCGTCAAAAGCGCCAATGCCATGACAGCGGGCACGAACCAGAGCGTGATCCGGTCCACCAGCCCTTGAATCGGTAGCTTGGCGCCCTGCGCCTCTTCGACCATCCGGATGATCTGGGCCAGCGTCGTGTCGGCGCCCACACGCGTCGCGCGGAAGTGGAAGGCACCGCTGCCGTTGACGGTGCCGCCTGTGACGGGATCGCCCACGGATTTGGCGACCGGCACCGGTTCGCCGGTGATCATACTCTCATCCACACGGGCACTGCCTTCGGTCAGTTCACCATCCACTGCGATCCGCTCGCCAGGGCGCACGATCAGAATGTCGCCAGCGACGATGCGTTCGATGGCCACATCCTGCGGCTCCCCGTCAACCAGCACACGGGCCGTCTTTGCCTGAAGGCCCATCAGCTTCTGGATCGCAGCCCCGGTCCGGCCCTTGGCGCGGGCCTCCAGCCAGCGGCCCAGAAGGATCAACACCACGATGACCGCCGCCGCCTCGAAATAGACCGCGCGCGATCCCGCGGGCAGCAGCGTCGGTGCGAAAAGCGCCACAAGTGAATAGATGTAGGCCGCCGATGTGCCAACCGCGACAAGGCTGTTCATGTCCGGCGCGCCTTTCAACAGTGCCGGGAAACCGCGTGTGTAAAAAGTACGTCCTGGCCAGAGCAGGACTGCCGTGGTCAACACGAACTGGATCATCCAGCTGGCCCGATGGCCGATGGTGTCACCGATCAGACCGTGCATGCCGGGGATCAGATGTGCGCCCATCTCAAGTAGAAACACCGGCAGGGCGAGGGTCGCTGCCACGACAGTCCGTCGTGCCAGAACCCGCGCCTCTTCGTTCCTACGGGCTCCTGCGTCTTCCGATGAACTATCTTCGGCCTGAGTGGCGGGGTAACCTGCGTCGCTGGCCGCCCTGATGAGGTCGACAACCGCGACCGCGCCCTCCAGATAGGTGACCGTAGCGGTTTCCGAGGCCAGGTTGACGTTCACGTCCAGCACGCCCGGCAGCACTGCCAGTGCCTTGTCCACCCGACCGACGCACGAGGCACAGGACATGGATGAAATGTTCAGACGTACGCTCCCGGTACGGGCCGGATAGCCGATCTCCTGAAGGGTCGTGGCGATTTCGGCGATGCGCTCCGGTGCGTCGATCTGCGCCTGGGCGGTCTCGTTGGCGAGATTGACACGGATATCGCTGACCCCCGGCAGACGCGTGAGGCCACGTTCCACGCGGCCGACGCAGGAAGCGCAGGACATGTTTTGCAGGGAAAGCCGAAGGGTGCGCGGATCCGACATGAGAATCTCCTTGTTCTGATACTCCTGCAGATAGGGCCTCCAGTTACTGGAAGGTCAACAGGCATGTAGAATAAAATTCTGGCCATTGACCTTCCCGCGCCGGAACGCCTTACATGCATGTCGTCAAAGGAGATTGCGATGTTCAGATTCAGCGTACTGAACATGAGTTGCGGCCATTGTACCGCTTCCATCCAAAGGGCCATTATGGCGGCCGACCCAGATGCAACGGTTTCGTGCGATCTGACTTCACGTATCGTCGACGTCGACAGCACTCTGGATGAAACTGCATTGGCCGCAGCGATCAGCGATGCGGGCTACAGGTCTGAGAAGCTGGCAGAGGTTCAGTAGCCAAGATGCGTCAGCAACGCTCCGCTGAGCCGAGATACTGGCTCTCTCCATGTCGCTGATATGCAACACTCTCTGACAGCAGCGGCCAAAACTCGCCTGTTTCAAAAAAAGCGACAAACCTTCCTGCGCAGGACGGATTGACTGTACTGCATCGCTCTCCGATATTCGCGGCATGAGCTTTCGAGTTTTCATATCAAGCTGGTCAAGGGCGTTTACGTGCATTGCGTTTGCACTGGCATTGGTGTTTTCACCACCTTCTGCCGCTCACGCTGCGTCCGGCATGCATGACGGACATCAAGCCAAGTCTGTTGGTGTCGTTGGTGCTGCCATGACTCATGACACCGGAAGCGATGCGCATCACGCGCATGAGAAGCTTGGGGTCGCAAGCGACATCGACATCGCAGCGTCCGACAAGGATGGCAAAGAGCAACAATCCCAAGAGTGTTGCAACGGCATCTGTATTTCTGTCGTCTTCATCGAAGACACCAGGATCAGAGCAGAGCCGGTTGGTACAAGTGAATATGTCATTCTGGACGGTCGAACGTATTCGGTAGAAACAGCAGGGTTTCTTCGGCCCCCTCGATTCCTGATCTGAACCGGCGCCCAAATCGGGTGTGAGCCTTGCGCAGAGTCTGCGTGAGACAACGTTCACCAATCAGGTTACTTTCATGAAAATTCATCTACTTGTGGGGGCTTCGGCCCTCGGGCTTGGCGCATGCGCCTATGAGCCCACCCCGTTGCCGTCCGTCGCGACTCAACAGGCCGTCGTCAACGCGGCAGTTTCGTCACCGATCAGCTATCAGGACCCCTTGGCGGGCTACACCTATCGCGGCCCTACAGGTCCCCGCGACTGGCGTTCCGTCAATCAAGAACAGACGGAGGGCAACTGATGCGGGTATCGAAATTTCCGCTGGTTTTCGGCTTTCCGCTAATCTTGGGTGCCTGTGCTACAGCAGTGCCGGGCATCTACACGGAACCAAAAGCTGGCTTCGCCAATATTTCCAGCCAGGTCACACCAGCCATTGGCAAACGGACAGCTTTCGCCGAAACCCAGGCCGAAAACGAGGCCTTGAAGAAGCAGGTGCACGCAATGGTGCACCGCAAGACCATTTCGGCGGACACCGCCGTTCAGGTCGCGCTTCTGAACAACAAGGGGTTGCAGGCGTCCTATGCGAACGTTGGCCTATCGGCCGCAGAGGCCTGGCAGCAATCGACGCCGGAAAACCCGATCGTGTCGATTGGTATACTGGGCATCGGTGCGCCCGAACTGGGTGCCTACAGGGCGATCGAGGGACTGATCCGGTCGAACGTGCTCGATGCCACCACTCGCAAGCAGCGTACGGCCATTGCAGACGCAAATTTCCGGCAGGCTCAACTGAGCGCCGTGAACGACACACTCGCACTGGCCAGTCAGACCCGGAAGGCATGGGTCGATGCCGTATCTGCCTTCGAGGCCGTGAGCTATCTGCGCCGTGCGAAAGCTACCTCTGACGCCGGATCGGAATTGGCTATGAGGCTGGGCGAGACCGGCGCGCTCAACACAGCCGGGCAGGCCCGTGAACAGGCATTCAATGCCGAACTCGCCGGACAACTTGCCCAGGCACGCTTGAATGCTACCCGGTCCAAAGAGCAGCTGACCAGGCTCATGGGGCTGTGGGGCACCGAAGTCGACTATTATGTGCCCGATGCCCTTCCTGCGCTGCCGCGTTCCGTCGGCCGTGTGACTGACATCGAAGCGAAAGCATTGCGAAATCGGGTTGATCTGCG
>NZ_JAVJUC010000003.1:0-4647 GCF_040219995.1 Roseovarius sp.
GGCCGCCTTTGGTGCCTTGGCGTGGAAATCCAGATAGTCGGTCTTTCCTGTCTGAGGCGTGAAAAGAGCCATGCTTCCAAATCCTGCGATACCGCACATCAACGGATCAACGACACCTTGCGCAAACGCGCACGCGATTGCCGCGTCGACGGCATTGCCACCCATACGCAGAATATCCGCCCCAGCTTCCGCGGCTTCGGGTTGCGGGCAAACGATCATTCCATCACGTGTCATGGCCGGGTGTCTCCGTCATCGGGGTGGTATGTGTCTATAGTGACCGGCAGGCGCGTCAGATGACGGGGGCGGCCCCAATCGCGCGATAGGGCCACGCAGTTCTGAATGTCACTTTCCAGCATATGCCCGCGGGCCACCAAGTCTTCCGCCGCGCGGCCGATAGCCTCGCTATAGGCCTTCGAGTCCTCAAACCGTGACATGATAGAGGCGCGGGGGTCGCCGATTTGCTGGCGCTCCTCTTCGATATCGGGGAACGGGATATAACTGCCCGTGATGCCGACCATCGCGCCATGTCCCGCATCGCGGCGCCGCAGGCTCCACCCCGTGTAAGTGCCGAGCGGAGCGGCCGCCATCGGAGCACGCAAACCGCCAAGATCGTTTCCGTCCTCATCGACCGCAGGCACCAGAACTGCGTATTGACCATCCGAAAGCCTGAGCGGCGGTGCGGAAACCACGCCGCTCTCCTCGAACGCAGCGCCAAAGTCGAGATGCTCCAAACCGCTGGGGCCAAGAGGTAAGGCAATGCCGGGGATATTGGGAAAGGTTTCGCGCCACTCTTGCGTGCCAACAAGGGTTCCGTCTGCCCGTCTAGGGTAACAGCTTGGCGGCGGCGGAATATCCTCACTCGCCCAGTTGTCCAACTGATCAAGAACCGTGCGGAAAAAGTAATGCGTGGCCACGACGTTGCACGGTGTTTGCGCAATCCCCGTCGGGGGCACACCCAGCTTGGGATCGGCGAAGTGCTGCGAACTGGCCCAGAAATAGATCCGCACGCCTTCGGGCTGTTCCAGATCGGCACCAGTCGTATCGGTATGAACCAGAGAAGCTCGGCGGTGCCAGTATTCGCAGGAGGTATCGGTTTGGATCACCAAGGGATCCGTATCCGGCCGTTTTAGAATGGCATCCTCGGCACCGGTCAGGTGATCCCTGCTCTGAGCGTAGGAAAACGGGAAGCGATCGACCGGTGAGAAATGGTTCTCATGCTCTTGGCCGGGTAGGAGCGTGATGTTTGCAAACCGGTGATTCATCCACATCTTTCCTGCTCCCGCCACATGCGGCAGCACGCCATCAAAGACCCGCCGCCCTTGCCCGTCGGAATTGAAGCCCTGGTAGATGAAATCCCGGATACAGCGCCCGGATTGAGAGCGTCCCCACGCATAGGCCTTGTCGAATGGGACAGTTGCCAGTTCGGGTTGGTCCTCGAAGGTCGCAGTCCCGTTCTTCAAAAAGCTGATGAAATCACGAACGGCGATATGCCCGAGTCCGAGAACAAGCGGGTCCTGAGCCTCATAGATAAGCTCATAGATCCAGCCGGGCTCAAAGCCGTCCCGAAGGTAAAGGTTGCTATGCGAAGGAATGATCGCCGTATCGGTTTTCTTGTTGTCGACGGCGCCGCCGCGTTCCAGCCTCGCGAACGCCCAAGCGTCAGCTGCGATTTCCTGTCTGGCTGCATGAGCATAAGGCCGTCGGGTCAATCTCGCTCGGGATGTGTCGAGGGATGTGGTTGGATAGCTTCGGGTCGAGGCCAAGGAGCTTAATGGCATATCGTGACAACCCGCCTCCGGCGCTATGAACTCAACGCAGATCGTTCCGGTGATTGGCTGCCCGTGCCGTGTCGCGACAGGAACATCCAGCACAAGGCGCCCGTCCCCAGGAAGCAGATCACCCTGCCATCCCAGCCAAACCACAGTATACCCACGACGCATCAGGAAGCCATCACCGGCGTGGTGTTCATCCAGCGGGTCATTGCTTGGCACTGCCGCGTTGAAGAACTGCAACGCACGTTTGTCGCCACGATTGCCATAGTCATAGAAGAGCTTGCCGTTGCCCCGCTCTGGATCACCCGGCCGCAAGATGCAGAAATCCGCCTCGAACGTGACCTTGCCGGTTTCATCGCGGGGCGCCCACTCGATATCGTTTACATCTCGGACCCCTGGTGCAGAGGGGTCGACATGAAAGGTCGCGCGTCCCTTTAGGCGCTCATACGAACCGGCTTCACCAAAGCTCATGCCCTTGGCAAAGGGACGGTGGTCGGTCACGCGATAGTCGATCAAGGTCGCAGACATTCTATTTCTTTCAGTTATTGGGAAAATGACAGCGATAGATATGCGCAGTGCCACTTTTGTCCGGCATCTGCCTTGCACACAGTGCCTCGGCCTTGGGACAGCGAGGGTGAAAGGTGCAGCCGCTCGGTGGATTGAGAGGGCTGGGAAACTCTGCCTCCAGCCCCATCTCCGGTAGGCGCGCCCCTGCGCGCGGGGGCAAGACAGCTTTCAAGAGGGCCTCGGAATAGGGATGACGAGCCCGTTCAAATATTTCGCGACTTGGACCACGTTCGACAATCTGGCCCAGATACATCACCGCGACCTCATCCGCGAGATGGTGGACCACCGCAAGGTTGTGGCTGATCAGGATCATCGTCAGATTCAGCTGACGCTTGAGGTTGTGCAACAAGTTCAGGATCTGGGATTGGACCGACACATCGAGTGCCGATGTCGGTTCATCGCAAATCAGGATTTCCGGCTCACCAATCAGGGCGCGAGCGATAGCGACGCGCTGACGTTGGCCGCCAGAGAGCTGGCTTGGATAGGCCTCGACCAGATGACGAGGCAGGCCAACTTCGCCTGCAAGCTCCCGGACCCTGGACTGCAACGCCCGCCCCCCCTCGCCGCGCACACGCATCGGCGCGGCGATAATCGCCTCGACGGTCATCCGAGGGTTAAGCGAGGAATAGGGGTCTTGAAACACGGGCTGGATCAAACGGGCACGCGCGATCCGGTCATAGGAGTCAATGGGTCGGCCCCCAACCAGAACCTCGCCTGAAGATGGGTTCTCAACCCCCAGAAGAATACGCGCGAGTGTGCTTTTGCCACATCCTGACTCACCGACAAGCCCCAGGGTGCGCCCACGCTCAAGACCCAGATCAATTCCGCGCAAGGCACGCAGGGTTTGCTTGCGCGCAAAGCTTCCGCCGACGCTATAGTCGCGGGTCACGCCCCGCATTGACAGAACTTCGGCCATCAAACGCTCCCGTAACTGATTGGGCTTTCGGTGTTTTCGTCGTCAGGTAGCAACCAGACCGCCGGGTCACGCCCGCTGCCGTCTGCTGGCATGACGCATCGCATGACCCGTCCGTCCCCAGCATCCCGGAGACTAATCGGTCCGGCGCGACACGCATCAGCCGCGTAGGGACATCGGTCGACGAAACCGCATGTCTTGAGTTCGCCGACCTGTCTGGGGACCACGCCGGGAATATATCCGAGGGTCTCGCCCTGCTGGGTCTCACCAGGAACCGGAATCGATCGCACGAGCCCTTCCGTATAGGGATGCAGCGGTTTCGCCAGCACCTGATCACAAGTGCCGACCTCGACCACCTCGCCGCCGTACATGACGACAATCCGGTCGGCCATCCCGGCAACAACGCCCAGATCATGCGTGATCAACAAGAGACCGATCTTGGTCTCCCGCTGGATATCCCGTAAGAGCCGCAGGATTTGCGCCTGAATGGTTACATCGAGGGCGGTTGTCGGTTCATCCGCGATGATTAATTCCGGCTCACAAAGCAGCGCCATTGCAATCATCACACGTTGGCGCAAACCGCCTGAAAGCTGGTGGGGATACTGCTTCAATCTTTCTTTGGGTGCAGGAATGCCCACCTTGCCGAGCAGGTCGCGTGACCGAGCGAGCGCATCGGAGCGCGACATCTTGCGGTGCTGTAACAGTATCTCGCACATCTGATCCCCGATCCGATAGCACGGATCAAGAGCCGTCATGGGATCCTGAAAGATCATCGCAATCCTGTCACCGCGCAACTCACGCCAGCGCTTGGCACTGGCTGCGTCGAGAGATTCACCATTCAGATCCAATGAGGTGGACTGCACCTTTGCCTGACGCGGCAAGAGCCCCATGATGGCAAGCGCAGTCAGGCTTTTCCCGCAGCCGGATTCCCCGACCACCGCCAAGGTTTCACCGCGACCGACATCAAGGCTGACATCACGCACCGGACGCAAGGTTGCGCCGGGAACGGGTATTTCGACATTCAGGCCAGCGACACTGAGAATTGAGGTGTCTTTGGTCATATCAGGCTTTTCCTTCGGGGGTTGTCACATCACGCAGCGCATCGCCCACGAGGTTGATTGCAAAGACCAGCAGCACCAGCGCGGCGCCAGGTATGGCAATCATCCAGGGACGGAACAGGAGCTGCGCCTTTGCCTCTGCGACCATCAGGCCCCACGACACATCAGGCGGCTGAACACCCAGGCCGAGGAAAGACAATGCTGCCTCGAGCAGGATGGCGTGGGCAATCTCGATTGAGGCGACGACGACCAGCGGCCCGGTGATGTTCGGCAGAATCTCGCGAAACAGAATGCGCGGAGTCGAACTGCCGATGGCACGGGCTGAGGTGATGTATTC
>NZ_JAVJUC010000004.1:0-68215 GCF_040219995.1 Roseovarius sp.
AGGCACGCAAATCGTTATGGGGGTACTTCAGACTATCTTGAACACCGTAGATTTCGGCATGTCAGTTGCCGAGGCGGTCATCGCCCCGCGCTTTTCCTCCACCAGCAATGCCATTGATGTCTCGAACCGTATTCCGCGCGCGGTGACCAGATCACTCGAGGCGGAGGGTCGTCCGGTGATCCGCAATCCTTACAGCCATACGATTGGCTGGGTGCATGCGATTGGCCTGACCTCTGGCAAAATCGACGGAATGGCCGATCCGGGACGAGATGGCGTGGCCTACCGGGTCAGATCATCCGACATAAAGCCCTGTTCGAGTTGGAGCTGACACTGTTCCGGTCGCAATCTTGAAACTACGCGTGCAAAGGGCACTAGATGAACTACGGCGACACCAGACCTGATTGTCTCGATTTCAACCCTTTCAAAGCGATCGTGACACCCCGTCCGATTGGGTGGATTGGAACTCTGGATGATCAAGGCACCCCCAATCTTGCGCCTTATTCGTTTTTCAACGGGTTGGGTGCCTATCCCGATCAGGTTTTCTTTGCGAGCGATGGGGCCAAGCATAGCTATGTGAATGCCCGTGACAGGGGAGAGTTCACCTTTTCGCTGGCCACCGAAGAGCTTGCGCAGGCCATGAACAAATCCGCTGCGACCCTGCCCTACGGCGTCAGCGAGTTTGACGTTGCGGGGTTGGACAAGGGCCAGCCGGTAAACATCCGCACCCCGTTCGTTGCGGCAAGCCCTGCCGCCTTTGAATGTGTCACGATCCATACCATGCAGCTTGAAGACCGCACCGGGAAACTGATTGATCGCTATATGGTCATCGGAGAGGTCGTAAGAACCCACATTCGCGATGAGTTCGTCAAGGATGGGCGCTTCGACACGGTTGGAGCAAGGCCCATAGCACGGATGGGATATCGCGACTACACGACTGTGCAGAACGCATGGGAATTGTTGCGGCCAGATGACTGAGCGCGTTTCCGGTCTCGACAGGCCAATCTCAGGCCCGAGAACGCATGATATACGCGCGGTCCATTCGAACGATCATCAAAATGAAACGTGACACTTCACTCACCCGCCTCGTTCATCTGCTGCTCATCTATTCTGGGGCTCTCGCGTTTGGACTTGTTGCCCACTGGATGCAGTTTCCCCTGCCATGGATGATCGGGGCCCTGGTGTTCTCCTCGACCGTCCGAATGGCAGAACTGCCTCTTCGGGTGCCCGGGCAAACACGGCAGATCGGGCAGGTTCTTGTCGCAACATCGGTTGGGCTTTCCTTCACGCCCGAGGCAGTTGGTGCCATGGTCTCGCTTTTAATCCCAATGGTTGGCGCCGCGGTTTTAACAATTGGTCTTGGTTTCGTGGTTGCCGCATTTCTGATGCGCCTGACCCGGGTCGATGTCATCACGGCGGTTTTGGCCTCCATTCCGATGGGGCCTGTGGAAAGTGCAAATCTGGCGGTCAAGCACAACGTGCTTCCCGGGCCGGTCGTCTTCGCACAAACGCTTAGAATCTTGTTGTTGGTCGTCTTGATCCCGCCTGCAATCGTCGCGATCGACGGCACGGTCAAAGATCCGGTTGCGGCCCTCAGCCGTATGGACTGGACCGTTTCGGGCGCTTTGCTGTTGGCTGCGACAGGGGTCATCGGTGCTCTGGCCGCACGAGTGGTGCGTCTTGCCAATCCATTCTTTGTAGGCTCACTGGGCGGGGCGGCGTTCGCCGCTGCGCTGAGCCTGCCGATCACCGCGTATCCATATCCATTGTTGGTTTTGGCGCAAGTGTTCCTCGGTGTCTGGCTGGGAGCCGTTTTTGATCGTGATCTTTTGCGCCGTGCGCGCGGATTCATTCCGGGTGCTCTAGCAGCCTCTCTTTTTCTCATTGCCTTGTGTATTGCCATGGGCCTCGTGCTGACTTGGGTCACCGATCAAACATGGCAGGTCATGCTGTTGGCAACGGCTCCTGGGAGCGTGACTGAAATGGCCCTGACGGCGAAGATACTCGAGGACGGATTGGCAATTGTGACGGCATTTCACGTCGTTCGCATATTCATCATTCTGCCATTCGCCAATTCAATAATTGAGTTTACAGTATTTGTGGCAACCCGTTGGGGGGCTCGATGAGAGTGAATGTGGGTTGTGAACAGGCGGTCCAACTTTGGGGTCGGACCACATCAGGAGGGCCAAGACAGTTAATTGGGCCTAGAAAATGGGGCACGCCTGTGTCACCGCGCTCCCATACATGATCCCGGATCTTGGACAAAACTCGCCGTCTCCCTCCGATCCGACCCGTCCAACATCCTTGCAGACAAGGTACCTCTCCAGGTTGCCATGTCGCAGCGTCTCAGCACGCTCGACGAAGCACCACTGTAAAAGCTTACCGCTAGGCGCTCTGGGGCGCTCCGTGGATGCGATCCGCAGATTCTGACGATGCTGATACTGTGACTGACGCAAGCTCAGCCAGCGCGCGATTCTGCAAGCCTTTGCACGTTCTCTGGCGGAACATGCACCTTGTTTTATTGGCCCATCGAATCTGGAAGGTTTACATGAATTCCGGATTTTTGGTTTTCGGGGTCAAATCCGTCAACTTAGTGTAAACTTAGGGTAAACCTTTTATACGAATTCCGGACTATATCGGCCGGTTTCAGCGCATCGAAAGTTTCCACCTCTTTTAGTCAGGTAAACCTTGTGCAGCCTAGATTCAAACCTTCTGACGGCGTCCGGCGAAGGTTGGCAGTCCAGCCATTCCTCTACCTACGGGCACATTGATTGTCCGATAGCCATCTTATCATGGGTCTCTTCAGGCGACGTCATGCCAAGCCTCTCACCTATCCTCTCATAGCACAGCGTTGCTCTCCAAAAGCCCTGACCGATTCCACATCAGGCCCAAAACCTGAGTGAATGCTCAACCTAAGTCGCTCAATTTTATATTAAAAATAATCTTGCAAAAGACTCGCTTCTGGATAACGATTATTTCAGGCTCAAATGCGAGTCTAAAAAACAAATGAGCAAAGAGGCTCTTCAACTGCGGTTTCCGAACCGCGTTGGAGGGCCTTTTTTCGTTGCCGCATGAAACGGCTGCTCGTACCCAACAGAGGAGAAGTAAGAATGAAACGTCGTGATTTCCTGGGAGGAGTCGGTGCCGTGGGGACAGCCAGCGCGCTGTCGGCTCCGGCTTTGCTTTCGACGGTTAGCCGCGCCGCTGCGCAAGGCACCGACATCCCGGTGGGCTTGCTGTTTTCACTGACCGGTGCCGTGGCCGTGGTCGAGAGCACACTGCATGACGCAGCTTTGATGGCGATCGAAGAGATCAATGCGGCAGGCGGCGTGCATGGTCGTCAGTTGCGCCCGATCATTGAAGATCCCGCTTCTGATCCTGCGACCTATGCCGACCGAGCCCGTCGCCTGATGATCCGTGATAAGTGCGTGAGCGTATTCGGCTCCTACACGTCAGCCAGCCGCCAGGCCGTGTTACCGGTCACAGAGCAGCGCAAGAACCTCTACTGGTATCCAACGCTCTACGAGGGTCGCGAGTGCTCTCGTAACGTAATGTATGGCGGTGCTGTGCCGAACCAGCAGCAGGATGAGTTGATTCCGTGGGCCATCGAAAACTTCGGGCCTCGCTTCTACATGATCGGCAACAACTATGTTTATCCGAAAGAGGAGAACAACTACTGCAAGACCTTGCTGGAAAAACACGGCGGCGAAGTCGTGCACGAAGAGTATGTGCCCTTGGGTCATTCCGATTTCAGCTCGGTCATCAATCGCATCCGTGCCGAAGAGCCGGACGTAATCTTTGCAACAGTGGTTGGGGACTCCGACGTAGCATTCGCACGCCAGTATCATGCAGCAGAGCTTGATCCCGCCAAGATGCCTGTTGTCAGCCTTACACGCTCAGAGGTCGAAGTTAAGGCTATTGGCGGCGAAGCCGCGGCCGGGCACTTCTCATCCGCTCCCTATTTCATGGGCACCCAAACGCCGGAAAACGAGCGTTTCGTCGAATCCTACAAGTCCCGCTACGGCGGCGACCAGGTAACACACTTCGTCAGCGAAGCGGCGTACTTCCAAGTGTATCAGTTCAAAGCCGCTTTGGAGAAGCTGGATCCGGCAAATATCACTCCCGAAACAATCCGCGACGCTGCCGTTGGCCTGACCCTCACCGCACCACAGGGCGAAGTCTTGATCGACGAAAACCTGCATACGCATCTCTGGCCCAAAATCGGTCAGTGGCAGGCGAATGGTCAAGCGGAGGTACTTCTGCAGTCGCAGAGCCGTGTCGCCCCCCTGCCCTATGCAGCCTACGAGGGACAGAGCTGCACCGGCCAGGGCTTGGTCCAGGGCTGACGCTCGAAAACTCCGACTCACAAACGACAACAGCGGACGGCCCGGCTCTCTTGGGAGCCGGGCGAACAGGAGGGGCGTATCTATGGACGTCATATTGAACCAGATTTTCGCCGGACTCAGCATGGCCTCGATCCTGCTGATGATCGCCCTCGGCTTAGCTATCATTTATGGTGCCATGGGTGTCATAAACTTGGCGCACGGTGAGTTCGTGATGCTCGGTGCATACACGACGTGGGCATTACAGACTCACGCAGGTCTAAGCATTCTCGTGGCCTTGCCATTCGTATTCCTCACCGTTGGTGCAGTTGGATGGGTAATTGAGAAGGTTATCGTTCAGCGTCTTTACCACCGACCACTGGACACAATTCTGGCCACATGGGGCATCGGTATCATTCTGCAGCAGTTGGTTCGGCTATCCGTTGGGGCAGAATCGCGGTTCGTGAAAGGTCCGGAAATTCTCAGTGGCAACATTGAGATTGGCGGGCTTATCATGTCGAACTACCGAATATTCGTGATCATCTTTTCACTTGCAGTACTTGCGGCTTCGTGGGCGCTCATGACGCGCACAGAATTCGGAATGAAGCTGCGCGCAGTCATCCAGAACCGGCAGATATCCGAGTGCTACGGCATTGAGGCAAAGCACGTTTATTCGATTACCTTTGCTTATGGTGCAGGCTTGGCTGGAATAGCCGGAGCGCTGATTACCCCCCTCTTCAGTACAATACCCACGATGGGAACTGGCCTTGTGGTCGACGCTTTCCTCGTCGTGATCGTAGGCGGTTTGGGCAGTCTTCTAGGCGCCGCCACTGCATCAGTGCTGATCGGCGAAGCAACCGCTCTCTTCTCGATGTTGCTTAACGACACCTTGGGCCGAATTGCCGTCCTGGCTGGCATAATCGTGCTTATCCGGTTCCGCCCGCGCGGTCTCTTCCCTTCAAACACACGCCGCTGAGGAGAGCGATATGACGACCCGACTATTCTATGACCTTCTCGCTCTGGTGATATTCGCACTGGTGATCGTTCTTGGAGTGCCAATTCTCATGGGCTTCGATGGGTTCGAACTCAACACCTTTGCTCGTTATCTGGCTCTCGGCATCGTTTCGCTCGCACTGGCGTTGTCATGGGGGAGTGCCGGGTTGCTCAATCTGGGCCAGGCAGCCACCTTCGGGATGGGCTCTTACGCGATGGCAATGCATCTCAAGCTCAAAGCGAGCGGGGATGCCCTCCCCGATTTCATGGGTTGGAATAATGTCCCAGAACTTCCCCTGATTTGGGTTCCCTTTCACTCACTCGGCTTCACCCTGTTGGCCGGGCTACTGGCGCCGGCGTTCGTGGGCGGACTGATCGCTACTTTCATGTTCCGCGCGCGAATTGCCGGCGTTTTTGTCGCGATCATTACGTTGGCCTTTCTTGTGGCCTTCCAGTTGGTTGTGATCGAACAACAGGGTATAACTGGTGGGCAGAATGGCCTTACGGGCCTTGCGCCCCTGACCTTGCCAGGCTGGAGCGTCGACACCTACGGCGTTGGGTTCTATTACCTGGTTGCTGGCTGCCTAATGGTGGCGATCACTCTCGGGCTATATCTTTCCCACAGCAAATTCGGCCTGATACTTCGCGCGATCCGGGAAGATGCTGAGCGCACTCGCTTCTTTGGCTACAATGTAGCAAATTACCAAACTGTTATCTTTTGCATCTCAGCCGGTCTGGCCGGCTGGGCGGGCATGCTCTACACCTTGGTGCTGGAGTTCGCCTCGCCGACGTATATGAGCGTTTCTTTCAGCCTTGCCATTGTGATCTGGTGCGCCGTTGGCGGACGAAACTCCGTACTTGCTGCTGCAATCGGCGCAATCCTGGTGAACCTCCTCGAGGGACGCCTCTCCGACGTCTTTGTCGAGGGGTGGAATCTAATGCTCGGAATCATCTTCGTTCTTGTGGTGATGTTCATGCCGCGCGGGCTTCACGGCCTCGTTGAAGATGCATGGCGTTTCATCCGCAATCGCCCCCGCAAGAACGAAAAAGTTCTGAACAAGTCAAACTTGCAGCCCCAACCCGTCAAAACCGGACAGGAGAATTGAGCATGTCCCAACTCCAGGTGAATGACCTGCATGTCGATTTCGGCGGGCTGCGCGCTGTTGATGGTCTCAGTTTCAACGTAGCCGAAGGCGAGATTCTCTGTCTGCTTGGTCCTAATGGCGCAGGTAAGTCGACAACACTTGACCTTATCTGTGGCAAGACCCAGCCGACCGGAGGTTCCATCCGTTTCGAAGGCGTCGAGATCTCACAATTATTGGAATTTCGACGCGCACGCTTGGGTATTGGGCGTAAGTTCCAGGTGCCCTCAGTTTATAAGGAATTGACGGTCGCTGAGAACCTCTCGGTCGCGCGTGCGCGTCGCCCCGGCATACTGCATGCACTAACGCGTTTCGCCCTTTCAGACGGGCGAGCCGTGTCGCCGATACTCGAGCGCATTGGACTGGAGGCCAAGGCCAATGAACTGGCCGGCAACCTGTCTCACGGAGAAACACAATGGCTCGAGATCGCCATGCTCATCGCCCAGGACAGCCGCCTTATCCTGATGGATGAGCCCACTGCCGGGATGACCACTCAGGAAACCGAGCGCACAGCCGATATATTCCGGTCTCTCAGCAAGAGTCACACGCTGATCGTCGTCGAGCATGACATGTCCTTTGTCCGAACCGTCGCGGATCGCATCGTCGTCATGAACCGCGGCTCGATGTTGGCCGAGGGAACGATTGAGGAAATCGAAACCAACGAAGACGTCAAAACAGCATATCTGGGGCATTGATCATGGAAACCATGCGCGCAAAGGACCTTTATTCCTTTTATGGCAAGAGCCCAGTGATACAGGGCGTCGACTTTGACCTAGAGCCCGGCGAGTTTCTCGCAATTCTTGGGCGCAACGGGGTAGGCAAGACCACTTTACTCAAATCACTCATGGGTTTGACCGATCGATGTGATGGCGGGCTGGTGTTCGGCGAGCAGGACTTACTGAGCCTAAGCACCTCGCAGCGCGCACAACTTGGCTTGGCCTACATTCCACAGGGTCGCGAGATCATTCCCAACTTCACAGTTCATGAGAATATTCTTATGGGCACGTTTGCACGGACTGACGGGAAGCGTGAAATCCCGGGTTATCTCTTCGAAATGTTCCCAATCCTGGACGAGTTCATTGACCGAAAAGGTGGGGATCTCTCCGGCGGCCAGCAACAACAACTGGCAATTGCCCGCGCACTAGCGATGGACCCCAAGATCCTCATCCTCGATGAGCCGACCGAAGGCATCCAGCCGAATATCGTCAAGCAAATCGAGGAGGCCATCATTCGGCTGAACAAGGAGCGCGGCCTCGGCATCATTCTCGTTGAACAGAACGTGCCTTTCGCGCGGCGCGCCTCCGACCGTTTCATGGTGCTTGACAAGGGCCGTGTGGTTCTTGGCGGGCACAGCACAGATCTCACCGACTCCGTCGTGGAGAAGCACCTGACCTTCTGAAGGCCAGGAGATTAGCAACGAAGCACCTCAAGGAAAGGACACAACATGAGACATGGTGACATCTCAAGCAGCGACAACACAGTTGGTGTTGCAGTCGTCAATTACAAAATGCCCCGGATGCATACCAAAGCCGAGGTCCTCGACAATGCAAAGAACATTGCCGACATGATCGTCGGTATGAAGAAAGGGCTTCCCGGGATGGATCTCGTCATCTTCCCGGAATACAGCACTCAGGGGATCATGTATGATCCCGACGAGATGATGGAGACCGCAGCGACTATCCCTGGTGAAGAAACCGAAATCTTCGCAGCCGCGTGCCGCAAGGCGAATACTTGGGGTGTTTTCTCAATCACTGGCGAACGGCACGAAGAGCATCCCAAGAAGACCCCTTACAACACTCTCATCCTTATGAATAACAAGGGTGAGATCGTGCAGAAGTACCGCAAGGTTCTGCCTTGGAACCCGATCGAAGGCTGGTATCCAGGCGATCAAACCTATGTCTGTGAGGGCCCCAAAGGTCTCAAGGTCAGCCTGATCATCTGTGACGATGGCAACTACCCCGAAATCTGGCGCGATTGCGCAATGAAAGGGGCCGAACTCATCGTGCGCTGCCAAGGCTACATGTATCCGGCCAAAGAGCAGCAGGTAATCATGGCAAAAGCGATGGCATGGGCAAACAATAGCTACGTTGCTGTCGCGAATGCCGCCGGTTTTGACGGTGTCTACTCATATTTCGGACACTCTGCCATTATCGGCTTCGACGGTCGCACCCTCGGAGAATGCGGCGAAGAGGATATGGGTATTCAATACGCACAGCTTTCGATCCCTGAGATCCGCGATGCACGTGCCAATGATCAATCCCAGAACCACCTCTTCAAGCTGCTGCACCGGGGCTATACCGGCATCCATGCATCTGGCGATGGTGACAAAGGCGTGGCCGAATGCCCGTTCGAGTTTTATCGCAACTGGGTGAACGACGCCGAAAAGACACGCGAGCATGTCGAGTCCTTTACTCGCTCGACAGTTGGGGTGGCCTGCTGCCCCGTCGGCGGCTTGCCGACCGGCGCAAAAGAGAAAGAAGCGGATTGATCCCGCTGTAAATTATCCATCGGAACGGCGCTGATTGCGCCGTTCCAAGTTTTCTCGAGGGTCATGGATTAGAGATGCCTTTTCTGACTGATAGACTGCATGACACAGCGCGCCAGGAAAAGCTGGCCTCAGCCTTGGCTGACGAAAATGCGCGCATGACTGTGGCGAATACGACAAAGCAGCCGGAGACAGGTTTGCAGTCTCGTTTTACGTTCGACCTCCGGATGGTCGAAGATGAATTACGTGCGGCTATTATCGGGCAGGATGAAAGTATCAACGAATTGCTCGACATCCTCAAAGTCGTTCGGGCTGATATCGGCGACCCACGCAAGCCTCTGGCTACGGTTTTGTTCTGCGGTCCAACGGGGGTCGGCAAAACTGAAACGGTGCGAACGCTTGCACGTGCGCTCTATGGTGATGCAGACGCTTTCTGCCGCATTGACATGAATACACTCTCCCAAGAGCACTATGCGGCCGCTCTTACGGGTGCGCCTCCCGGATATGTCGGTTCCAAAGAAGGCACGACGATCCTTGACCAAGAGAAGATCGAAGGCACGCGCAACCTTCCGGGGCTTGTGCTTTTTGACGAGTTGGAAAAGGCCAGCAACGAGGTTGTGCTGGCGCTCATGAATGTGTTTGACAATGGCTTGCTGACTGTTGCTTCAGGAGAAAAAACCTACTCTTTCCGCAATGCGTTGGTCTTCATGTCCTCCAACCTTGGCGCGCGCGAATTGATGGATCTTGATGAGCAACGTAGCCGCCTATGGCATCGGTTCGTCTCACCCCGCAAAAGCCGTCGGGCCCATGCCCACGACATTGTCATGAAATGCCTTCTTGAGCGATTTCCGCCCGAGTTGGTCAATCGGATCGACCATGTCGATACGTTTAATTGGATATCCCGCGATAAGGTCCCTGCACTCGTAGACGTCGAGTTGTCGCGTCTCAATCGGCGCCTTCGCAAACACGACCTTTCACTGGACATCACCGCAACCCTGAGGGATTTTCTTTCATCTGAAGGATATGATAAGCAGTTTGGCGCGCGGGGTTTAAGACGGGCGATGCGGCGGCATCTCGAGTTTCCCTTGGCCGGCTTTCTACTGAACGGGCCATCCCCAACATCTGCTGGACCGGACCAGCATGTGATCCAAATTCATGCGGACCGAAAAGATGGAACGGTTCAGTTTCAATACTCCTGAATAAAGGTGCCTGTTCGTGACAAGAAACGAAAGCTGGAAGATCGGACTGCTCTTTTCGACATCAGGTGTGACCTCGATAATCGAGCAGTCGCAACTGAATGGCGCGTTATTGGCCATTGATCAGATCAACGCAAAGGGTGGAATTCGCGGACTTCCGCTGGAGGCGGTCAGCTACGATCCTGGCTCCATCGTTCCTCGTTACGGTGAATTGGCAGAGCGCTTGATCGTGGAAGATAAAGTAAGTGTCATCTTTGGCTGCTACATGTCATCTTCACGCAAAGAAGTTTTGCCCGTGGTTGAGCGGCGCAATGCACTTTTCTTCTATCCGACCCTTTATGAGGGCTTTGAATATTCTCCGAACGTCATCTACGGAGGTGCCTGCCCTAACCAGAATAGCGTGCCGCTCGCCAACTATTTGATGAGCGCGTTTGGCCAGCGAATATTCTTCGTTGGCTCCAACTACATCTATCCTCATGAATCCAATCGCGTAATGCGGAACGTCCTTCGGCAAGGGGGAGGTGAAGTGGTTGGCGAACGCTACTTTGACCTCCATACCTGCGCCGAGGGCTTTACAGACGTTATAAAGGAAATCATGGACGTACGGCCTGACGCTATCTTTTCTACAATCGTTGGCCAATCATGCATCGAGTTTTATCGCGCCTATCACGCGGCCGGGGGTGACGGTCGAGTCTGTCCGATTGCCAGCCTTACGACAAACGAAGGAGAGATTAACGCAATCGGAGCAGAGGCTTCAGTAGGACACATAACTGCAGCCCCCTATTTCCGATCAATCAACTCTCCAGCCAATCGGCGGTTTCTTAAGGCCTATGAACAGAAATTTGGTTCGACTATTGATGTCACAAGCTGCTGCGAAGCTGCATATAGTCAGGTGCATCTCTTTGCGGCAGTCTTGGAGGAGACTGGAGAAATGGACACGGATTGTTTGCGCGAGGCCTTGCTCGGCGAAGCGTTCGACGCGCCACAGGGGCAGATCAAGATCGACCCTGACAACAATCACACATATCTTCAATCGCGTATCGCTATGGTAAACGAAGACGGTGAGTTTGTGATTGATTTGAAGGTCCGCAGGGCAATCAAACCAGACCCGTATCTAGTCTACCCAGCGATCCATGACTGGAGCTTCCGCACCCAGAAAGTTTCCGCAGGTGGCGGTCACCATGCATGATCTGATCCGTGACTTGCGAGATCAGAATGTTCTCCTCGTCCATCCACGCGACAGGAGTGCCGACGAACTTCTACAGCAGGTCAATCGGATCGGGTGCAGCTTTGATCACATGTGGCCAGTACCACGTGCCTTGCCAGACAAGTTCGACATGGTCTTCGTCGATGTTACTGACCAGTCCGCAAGCGAGCTGAAGAACTTTCTCGACAAAAAAGAAAAGCCAGTAACCATCATTACGATCATCGGATACGAGAACCCTTCAGTATTGGATATCATTCTGGAAATCGGCGCACATGCCGTGCTGACAAAGCCTGTGAGAGCAGCTGGCGTGCTAAGCAGTATGTTGATGGCGCGACGATTTCAGTCGGAGCAAGAAAGATTCTCCAAGGACCTCAACAAACTACGGGAAAAGCTGGAGAATGTGCAAAAGGTAAATGATGCAAAATTCATCCTGATGCGCCATCGCGGAATTACAGAGCGCGAAGCTTACGATCTGATCCGCAAACAGGCTATGGCCAAGCGGACGACAACAACAGAAATTGCACAATCGATTATTAATGCTGAAAGCATCCTGAGCAATATGGGTGATAATTGAAGCGCTCTACAAGAAGCGACTGAATACTCGCAGGGGCAATCTGTGTCGCGGGATCCGGCGAGGTGCCGCACTTCGGCCATTCCTCGCCGGGAATATCAAGGTTTGTCTTCCTACGCCCGCCTTGGCTCGCAGATGCGGCGCAGGAGTTGTACACGCCGCAACGTCGGTGCCGGGTCAAGGTCCAAGCTGATCATCCGGAATAACACAAGCCAGGCGCGCTCGTTCTCGGTGAGATCTTTCATTTTCAGCATCCCATTCACCTCCTGAAGATCGCGTTGATCGCTGCCTGCGACCGGCTGGTGAGCCGAGGGTCGCTGTTGTCGGAGGCCTCCCGGATCGCCTCGATCCAGCCCCGCTCGTTCGCGGTTATCGGCTCGCCGAAGATCTCGGTCACGGCCGCCGCTGCCGTCTGCCCGATCGCCTGCTCGAGGGCGAGGCGCATCAGGAAGGCCGGGTCACACTCCAAGGCACGGGCCAGGGCCGGGACACGGTCGAGCGCCGCCTTGGAGGAGCCCTGCTTTACCATCGTGATCATATTCTGATTTCTGTAACCAGCCTGCATGGCAATTTCGGCCTGCGTCTTCCTTGGCTTCAATTCCAGAACGCGGCGTTCCACGTACTGCGCAAGCTGGGTGTCCTGATGCGGTTTCTTAGTCATCTCTGTCTCTCTCATATCAAACGCAGCACGCGCTGCATGTCTTCGATATAGCGATCGAGAGTATGGGAAAGCGTGGCAGGAAGACATGAAATGCAGTTGGGAAAAAGCACATAACCTATTGAATTATATAGGAGCGTTTTTGGTGTGTTTTGAGAAATTCTACAATGATATCAATGCAAAGAAGCGGAATCATAATCCGCGTGTCGGGGGTTCAAGTCCCTCCTCCGCTACCAGACCTTTCCAGTGAAGTTAGTACATAAAAACAAGGTGGTTATCCGATTTCTTCGGGTGATTGCGTCTTAGCGTACTGGGGTTCTATTTTACCTCAAATCGGCTAGAATTCTGGCTTTTAGCACATAACGAAGTGGAAAATGCGGGTGCCGGGATGGGGCCGCCTACGGTCCCGAGGCGAAGCGTTCGATCGTTCCGCCTTCCTCTTTCCGGCCTCCTCGAAGACACCAGGCGCGAGGATCGCCAATTCTGGCACCTCGGCGATCACCTATTCCTCCGGCGGGTTCGGCCGAGAAACACGTCGCCCGCTGTCAGGGTCCTTGATCATGCGAACTCGGTTCCAGACCTGACGACCTGCATACAACGAGTTTTGCAGGATACCGTTGGCACGCTTGGCATTACCGTTGTTTGTCGAGGCATTCCAACGCGAGCCACGCGGTGGCGCGATGCCGTCAACGTTCAGGCCGTGTGCAATGTCTCGGGGCGAATTGCCGGCCAGATATTCACAGAAGATGCGCCGAACGACATCCGCTTCACCCTCGACTATCCTTCGCACACCAACCTCGCCCGGCACTGCTTCGTACCCATAGGCCAATCCACCGGGACTGCGTCCTTTTCTGGCGCGCCCTGTCATCCCGCGTCTGATCTTGAGGACATTGTCCTTGCGGTAGAACTGGTCTGGAAATTGAATGCCGGTTTGTAGCCCGTGATCCAGACCTCGCCGAGCCCCTTGAGGACGGCACTGATATTCTGGTGCTTGAACTCAACCGAGCCTTCAGACCGGTTGTTGAGGCGTGGCAAGAGCTGCCGCCGATGCTCCGCCTTGTTGTAGGGATGGCCTGCCACATCGTCGGCCAGAATCGCGAAGTAATCCGCGACGATCAGATCGTTCTCTTCATCTGTCCACGCTTGGCTCGACATCGTGCCAGGTTAGGGGAAGGTCTGGCTATTGTCACCAAGGGCGGGTTTGGACCGTTCATGTCCGCATTAGGACGGCGGTGTGTAAGTAACTATGGCTGGACAGTGGGCCTCAAACAGCTACATTTTGTTCATGGGGTAGGTCAGGTGGCCGAAATGTTCGAAAGTGGTGCTCCGTATTTTGTGATGGAGAACCCCGTGATCTCAAGGTCCGGATCGCCCGCCCTCAATTTTCTTGGTAAATCGCCCGCTGGTGCAAGTAGAGCCGGACTGCTCCGTTGGGGCAGGCTGGAGGGCTGCGCGGACGTTCCGTCGCCAACCTCTGGCTGCTCGTCAACAGGTCGGCAGGTTCGGTCGGGGCAACAGGCATGAGGCTGACCCCGGGCTGACGGCACAGACTTCTTCGAAATAGCGCCCCACGTTATCGCAGTAAGCGTCGATATTCCCGCCCTGCTCCGCGATGGCGTCGAAGGCGTTGAGGATGTCGCGCAGTGTCGCCGCCGTGGCGTTCAAGTAGAGTTCGTCGGGGCGCAAAAGGCGTGCGCCCGCGGCGGCGCTGGTGGGAAACCGGAGTTCGCCGTTCACGGCTTCGACCACTAAAGAAAGGTTGTCGCTCGGCTCGACAGCGGGGCTGCCCTCGGTGAAGGGCGGGGAGAACCGCCACTCGACGGATTGCCCGGTGCAAACTCCCAAGGGGCCGGAGAAGCGGATGCCCCCCAGATGCGCCGTTTCGTCCGTGTCGTCGAGGTCTGGCACAGACACGAGGTTTCCCTCGGTGATCTCCGGCTCACCGGGCCGCTGCCAGACGATGCTGTCGGCTAGGCGGATGTCCATCGCGCAGGGCGCGTCCGGGAGCAGGTATTCTCCGTCCTGCTGCGGCAGCCAGTCGGGGATCCAGCGGCGCGGCAATGTCATGAAAAAGGGAATGTCGTCGGCGCCTTGGAATTCAATCCGCATGTCCGACTCGTTCGCGAAGCCGGAGGAGGCGGGGTTGGGCGGCAACGGCATCGGATCCTCCACCGGATCCGGGGGCGGCTCCACACCGGTCTCGGTCACCCGCAACTCGAAGTCGATGGCCCGGAACCCGGCCTCGCGCTGCGCGCCGGAAAAGAACAGCTGCTCGGCCGACGTGCGGAACCGCGACACCTGTCCGGCACCGGGTCCCTGCCTCCACAGCGCGACATAGACATCCCGTCCTTGCGCATTGACCACCCGTTCGAGGTCGAACAGTTCCCAGCCGTCACGGCGCATCCTGTCGCGCAGCTCCACGAGATTCGGCCGCGGCCGGAACCCGGTAAAGACCGCCGGGGGCGCGTCGCTGCGGTAGAGGCCGACAAAGCGGAGCTCGCCGCCGACCCTGACCGGCTCCACGTCCACCAGCTGAAGGTCGCGTGTCCTGTTGAGTTCCTTGCGTTCGAGGAACCGGGCGATGGGCAGCGGTGCGACGATCTCCTGGCGGCCCCGGCCCGGTAGAAAGACCCCGACCCAGCGCAGCCGCGGCCCATGCCGGAAAACCTCTAAATCGGCCAGCATCAGGTCGCCGCTTCGCTCCGCGGCCATGGTGTCGCGAAAGTCCGGCAGTCCTTCGACGACCCGCATGCGATTGCCACCTGTTCCCTCGGTGAAAAGGCCCGCGAAGCCGCGCGCACCATTGAGCCGCGCGGTCTCCACGTCGACGAGGCGCAGGCCCTCGCCGATCTGTTCGAGGGCGGTGTCGGTAAAGTCTTGGAGGCTGAGAAGACCGGTATGAAGACTGGTGGAGGTGCCCTCATGCCAGACGGACTGCATTTCAACCTCGTCGGCAGTGGCAGGAGCGGCGCCGACGAGCCCGGACAGGGCGGCCGTCAGCGCGAGAGTGCTTGCAAAGGACTTGAGCATAACAACCTCTTGCTTTGATTATGAATTGCTGGGCGTAAATGGGTTGGATCAGGGCGGCCGCGCATTCGGGCCGCCCCGAAGCGCCTTAGTCGTAGGCGGCGTGGTAGGCGTCGATCAGGACGTCTTCGGGGTCGGGGGCATGGGGGCTGTTCGTCAGCAGAACGGCATCGATCCCGTCCGGGAACCCCATCATGCCGCCATGAAAATCGCGGCCGCCCCTGCGTCCGAAATCGCCGCCATGGCCGTAGTACTTGCCGCGCGCGCCATTCTGCCAGAGCCGAAAGCCGAAATAACTGCGATGCCAGTTGAGCATCTGTTGACGAGTCTGGCCCGACAGCACGGTATCGTTGCGGAAATGCGCAAGGAACTTGGCGTAGTGGATCGCATTGCCGAACCAGCCGTAGGCACCTATGGAGGTCGCGGTGAAATCGCTCCAGGTGCTGCCGCCCGTTGACGGATCGAGCGCGTAGTAGAGACAGGGTGCCTCGTCATCGACCTCGCGTGTCATGTTATTGATGTTCATCGGCGAAAGCACCGTATCGCGGGCGAAGTCGGCGTAAGGCTGCCCGGTCACCGCTTCGATCACGAGCGCGAGGAACCAGTAGTTCCAGTTCTCGTATTTCTGCGTGGTTCCGGTCGTTCCGGTCAGCGCGTTGGACAACGTGCCGGGGAATTGCGACAGTCGGCCCGGCCCATCGTAACACGAGGTGTGGGTCAGCAGATGCTCGATTGTCACGGCGTCCAGAGAGCTGTGTCCACCGGGAAAGGTGCCGGCGATATGGGGATAGGCGGGCTCCCCGAGGTTAAGCACCCCGTCCTCCACCAGTTTCATGACGGCGACCGCACAGATCGGCTTGGCGAGCGAGGCGCTGACCATCCGCGTGCGCTCGTCCATCTCGCGGGGGTTTGTCTCTGCGGGCGTGCGCGCATCGCCGACCCCACCGGCATCGATGAGCCGGCCATTCTGAACCAGCGCCCAGGAATAGCCGACCGCCCCCGAGGCCTCCATCCGCAGCAATAGCCGCTGCATGAAGGCAAAACGGTCAAAGACGGGACCGGGGAACACGATCACATTGTCGATCAGCGGAACGTCGTTGATCCGCCGCATCGCACGGGGATTGGCGCGCCGGAAATCGCGCTCTGCCCGGGTTTCGGCCGTGTCGGTTCTTGTGTCGGCCTCATCCGGGATACCGTCCAGCGTCATGCTGGCGGACCGGGTGTCAGGTGCGAAATCGTCCATGATGAGAGTCTCCTTTTGCAAAAGATGACCGTGAGGCCTGGGCGCCGCGCGTCTCCGCGACGCCCGGTCAGGCGCGCCGTCTGCGGAGGGCAAACAGCCCGCCCAGAGCGCCGAACAGCAGCACCGCGCTGGCAGGCAGCGGCACGACCGCAGGGTCGACGTCGAATTCGACCACGCTCACTTGTGAAAACCCGTAGGCCATGTCGACGGTCTGGCCGGGATCGACGGTCAGGCGGAAAAGGAAGTCGTGTTCCGCCGTCGCGGAGGCTTCGGTGAAGCCACCCGATCCGAGGGCCGAGGTTGCGGCGGTCAGGCTTATTCCCTCCACGCCCGAGGGTTGGGACACGAGGTTGGCATCCGCAAATCCGCCTGTCCCGATCTCGTCGAAACTGGTGAAAAAGGTGTCGAGCGGAATGTAGGTCAGGTTGCCTGCGGTGTGACCCGAAAACAGTATATCCCAGGAAGTTGCGGCGCGGGCGAAGCCGTCCCCGCCGGAGTACCGTGACAGCAGGAAAGCGTCGAAGTAGCCCTCGATGGTGAAGGTGATCGGGGCATCGGTCACGTTCTCATAGCTATTCGTCCGAGAGAGGCCGTAGGCACTCGTCGCCGCCGCGGCAACCGGATCGGATGTGATCCGGACCTGTGCCAGCCCCTCCCGGGTGACGTCCCTTGTTGCCAAGGCAAAGTTCACGATATCGTCCCCCTCATCCTGCGTGGAGGTGATAGAGCCCGAGACCCTGGCATCGGCGAACTCGGTCGGATCTGTGCGGTTGGTCCGATCCTGAATGTCGTAGGTAAAGGGTATCGGGGGAGAAGAACTCGCGTTGCCGATCTGAACATCGTTTTGCGTTATATTCACCGCATCCGGGTCATCCACCGCGCTTTCAATGGTTCTGTCTATCGTGGGACCGCTGACTGAAGCCACGATGCCGGCGGGCGATGCACCCGGCGCGGCCCCATCGATGGAAAAGCCGTGGCTGGCGGTGAGGAAACTGACCGCATCCACCGTGGACGCAAAAGATCCGCTGGCCATGGTGATGGCAATCGGAAAAAATGCGGCTGCTGCAATCTTTCGGGACATCAAATCATCCTTCCTGCTTGAGACATGTCATGAGTCACGATGCGGGAAGGCAGGGGGCACGTCTTCCGTGCCACCCCCTAATTTTCCAAGGCGCGGCCACTCAATTTTCGGGCGCGGGCAGGATCCAGGGTTCACTTTGGGCCAGCAGGGCGACCTCCAGCCGACGGTCGCAGCCCAGCTTGCGAAGGATGGAAGAGACGTGGTTTTCCACCGTGCGCACGGACCGGGACATCGCGTCGGCGATCTCCGCATTAGAGTGGCCCGCCACGACGAGTCTGAGCACCGTCTGTTCCTTGGCCGTGAGATCATAGGGATGGCTGCGGGCGGCGGAATAGGGGCCGCGGGCGAGTTTGGGCAGAGCGATTCCGTCGCCTGACAGGCGCCGCAGGGCGACCCGCGCCGACTTCGCCCCGGCCTCGGCAAAGAGTGCATCGGCCTCAGGCAGCCGGCCGGCTAGCACCAGCGCCCAGCCGGCGAGGTAGCGCGATTGGGTCCCGAGCAAGGCCGCGGCCGCCGCATCGTAGTCCCCGCGCACCAAAAGACGGAACGGCTCGGGAAGGTCGGCGCTGATCCTGTCAGCGGTTTTCGCACCCAGCAACTGCCGCCAGATCAGGTATTCGCCCTCCTTGGGCGGGCTCATCAGACCCGGCTCCATCGCGTCGAACCAGTCGAGCGATGGACGCGCCATGTCCGGCTGACCGGCGAGAAACGCGGCCTCCAGCGCAGCGACATGGGCCGCAACAAGGTATTGGGGTTCGTCGATCCTTTCGGCGCCCGAAAGCGCCGCTTGCAGAAGGTCCGCCGCATCGGCACTGCCCAGGCGCAGGGCAGAACGGGCGAGCACCAGCATCGCCGGCATCCGCATCAGAAGTGTTTGGCCGTCCCGGTCCAGCACTCCCTCGCAGATCATCGCTGCCTCTTCGCAGCGGTCCTGTTCGAAGCGAAGCTGCCCCTTTCGCCCGACCAGGTAATAGGTCCAGGCGTCGAGATCATGCCCTGTGTCAAAGGCGATCCCCTCCTCGATCAGCTCACTGGCCGAGTCGAGTTCGCGCAGTTCGATCAGGCATTCGGAAAGGTTGGTATAGGCCCGGGCCGCCTGTTCGTGGCAACCATGCTCGAGGGCGATGGAGAGGCTTTTGCGAAGGTGCGCCTCGCCCGCCCTCTCGCCCCGGAACATCATAGCCGAGCCCAGGGAATTGAGCGCATGTGCCAAGGTTTCGTGATCGGACACTTCACTTGCGAGTGCGGCGGCGCGTTGCGCCCAATCCCTGGCCTCCTCCATCCGGTCGCGCAGCATGAGGAACTGCGCCCGAAGCGCGTGTGACTTGGCCCGCGCGGCGACGGCATGGGGCGCCTGTCGTTCGAGGATGTCGATGGCCTCGTGGATCAGGTCGCCCGCGATGTTGGCCTCGCCCCGGTACCAGTGGACGCGGCTCAGCGCGGCGAGGTTCTCGCCCACCTTTTCGGACCGCCCCAGGCGGCGCCACAGGGAAATCGCGGTGCGCCGTGCCGCGATCACCTGATCGTCGATCTGCAGCGCGAGAGCCGCCTCATAGGCGAAGCTCTCGTAGATTTCCGCAGCGGTCGTCTCGTCCGCGCCCTCGATGTGGTCAAGCGCGGATTGGTAGTGCAATGCCGCTTCCCTGTGCGCGCCAAAGCCTGCCGCGATCTGCGCCGCGCGGTCGGCCGTGTCCAGGACCGCGGGCCCGTCCCCCGCCCCGACGGCGTGGTGGACTATACTGTCGAGTTCGGCATCACCGCGGTCGGAGGCCATGTAGGCGGCAAGGTAGCGGGCGTGGGCATCACGCCGCTTCGTCGGGCTGAGTGGTTCATAGATCGCACGGCGTGCAAGCATGTGGCGAAATTCCAGGGTGTCGTCGATGCGGCGCAGGAAATGTCGGCGGACCGACAACGCCACGAGATCGTCGAAACGGTCGCCAACCAGCGCGCGGGTGATGTCCTGCGGGATAGCCGCCGGACAACAGGACACCAACTCAAGAAACGACCGTAAATCAGCGTCGAGGGCGCTCAGCCTTGCGTGAACCGCATCGCTGACCGAGAGCGGCACATTGCGATCTCTTGCGCCGCCATTGACCAACTCCGTCACGAAAAACGCATTGCCGAGTGTGATCCTGTGCACCTCCTCGGGGGCAAGCCCGGATCCCTCCAGCAGGGCTGTGACCCCGTCCAGCGTCAGGGGGTGAAGCGCGACACGCTCGACGATGGCGGAGGGGATCGCACCAAGCGCGAGACGCAAAGGGTGCGTTTCGTCCACCTCTTCGTCCCGGAAGCTGCCGATCAGAAGAACGGGCAGTTGCGCAATCCTGCGCCCGATGAACTTGAGCCAGTCCAGCGATTTGTAGTCCGCCCAATGCAGGTCCTCGAGCACGATGACCACCGGCTGCCGCGCCTCGAGAAGCAGGTCGAGAAGTCCATCGAACAGGTCGGTGTCGTTGCGCATCGTTTCGACGCCGAATTTCAGCATCCGCGCCACGTCCCGGACGGCCCCAAGAGGCCGCGGCGTCGCGAGAAGCTCGCAATGCCCGATGGCGACCCGCTGCCCGGGGTCGAGCCCTTGCAGAAAGGTTCCGATTGCGGTGGTCTTGCCGATCCCGGCCTCGCCGTGGATCATCACGATACGGCCGCCGGTTTCGCCCAGCGAACAGTATGCCCGACCGAGGATATCAAGGCAGTGGGCGCGTTCGACGACTTTCGTGACCGACATTCGAATTCCAGACCGCCCGCAACTATGGAACCAATCGAACTTGACGTATGGTCAACACATCCCTTTCCGACGTCAAGGTGTTTCGCGATGGCAGGAGTAGGTCAGAGGTCGTGCATCGGCTGAACCTCGCCGATCACGGCGAACCATCCCATCTGCTCATCAAGGCATAGATCGCGCTCGTCCGGGATCGGACGATCTGCGCGCCGCTCCATATTGAGGAGGACAGCATCTGGCGTCTCGGCCGTCTCATGATCGAGCGTGATCCTTTCGACTTGCCGTAATGGAAAACCGACCGCGCGGGTCGGCCGCCCAAGAGCGTTTCGAGGAACTGCCTATGTCGGCGGCGTGTCTTACCTTGCATTCTTGCGATGCGATCGATGAGCTGTGGCAATGCGCAGAGGGTGGAGTTTTCAAAGTCATGGCCGTTTCCCTACACCGGACCTGCGTGCTATGTGCAGCGCTTTCGGGCTCTGAGTCCATTCTTGCCTCCCGCCTTTTCCGTCGGCTTGGCATAATCCTTTTACTTTGTCTTACAATTGGTTCAGCATCTCCCCAAAGCGTTTGAGGGGCCGAGAGCACCAATGGCGACGACTGACGAAATGCGGGTGCTGCTTCAAAAGTATCTGGAGGCCTACCGTAAAAAAGATGCCGCAGGATGTGCGGCATGCTTCGCGTCGAACGCTGTGTTGTACTCTTCCTATGCAGCGCCTGCTGAGGGCCGCGACGCAATTGAAGATGTACATCGTGATTGGGTCTCTGAAGGTGGTGCTGACAAGACGCTGGATATTTTACGCGCAGGTTCTGACAGGGAAAGCTCTTGGTGCGTTGCGCGTTTTTCCGAAGGCGATCCGCCAAACGAAGGGTTTTCATTGAATGTATTCGAACGCGATGAAAACGGAGCTTGGTTGATTTCCGTGAGCAGCCTCTCAGAGTACGAAGGCTAACCCAAAGGTAATGTTCAAGAGCAGGTCAATATGAAGGTAATAGCGGCGAATCCTGCTCAATTCGAAGCCGTTATCAAGCTGATGACGCATTGCTTTATTGACGATCCCGTGTGCCGATACCTCTACCCGAGCACGTCCCAGTATCTCGAGTTTTTTCCTGAATATGTGCGCATTTACGGTTAGAAGGGCGTGGAGCGTGGCGGGGCCCATATTTGCGGTGACCGTGGCGCTGCGCTCTGGGTTCCACCGGATGTCCATCTTGACGAAGAGGCACTCGATGCCCTTTTGACGCGTAGTGTTGCGCCTGAAGCTAAGGCTGAACTCTTCGATGTCTATTCTGAGTTTGATCGTGCACACCCATCAGAGCCTCATTGGTTTTTACCGTTGATGGGCGTTGATCCGTTTATGAAGAAACGGGGCATTGGTGCGGCATTGATGATGCATGGATTGAATATGTGCGATCAGGACGGAACGATCGCCTACCTCGAGTCAACAAAGCCAGAGAACGTCCCATTTTACGAGAGGTTTGGCTTCAGATCACACTACACAATAGATGTGGGCGGTCACCCAAAGGTCGTCACGATGGTGAGACCAGCGAAGAAGGCAAATCCGTAGGAAGAAGGTCGACAAGCAGGGTGCGCGAAGGTTAGCCACAGAGAGCGCGCCCTTACTCCGAAGAGGTTGGCGGCGTTGGCCGTGCTGCGAAAGCCCCTTGCCGGGATCGATCAGGACGACCTCACAGAACCGTTCGAACTTGGCTCGGCGCGCGACTGGCGGCGGAGGCGACCACCGCCCTCGGCGCGACCGGCAACAAAGCCCTGATCACGCTGACGAAATCGGGGGCATCACCAGCCTGTAACCCTCATCAGACTGCGTCGAGAAAGCTGGTCTGGAGGTTAACGCTGGATTTAGCCCATGATCCAGAACTCGCCGCGACCCTTCCGCACAGCGCTGCTGTTGTGATGTTTGAACTCGACCGACCCGTCCAACCGGCTGTCGAAGCGCGTCAGAAACTGCCGTAGGATATCCCGTGAACAGCCATCCAGCGGCACCTACTTTGCGCTCAGCCTACCAGTTTTTCCTGGCGGGCGAAGGGGCTGAGGCCCAGCCAGGTCTGCATGGAGCGGATCAGGCCCGACGAGCCCACCAACAGCAGCGCCTCGCGGTCGAGGGCGTCGGCGACCGACCGCAGGCCCATCCAGATTTCCGTCATGGTGCGCAGATCCACCGTGGCAAAGAGGTCCACGTCGAATCCGGGGTCGATGTGGCAGAGGTCAACCGTGCGGTCTGGCTCGACGATCAGCCACCACTTGCGTTGCGCCGGGGGAAGTTCCGGGTAGACAAACTCGATCACCACGCGCCGGTCCGGAACCGGATCCGTGTCCAGGTTCCGTCGCATGTCCCACATCAAAAGCTCCGGGTCGAGGTTCTCCAGCGATGGCTCGGTCTCCACCCATTTTTGACCCCACATGCCGATGGCCTCGATCACCGGCTGAAGGTCGCGCCCGGCCTGGGTCAGCCGGTAGGCATTCACCTCGGGCACATCAGACAGCCGCTCGCGCGTCACCACACCCGCCGTCTCCAGTTCGCCCAAGCGTTTCGACAGCAGGGTTGGCGACATGCGCGGAACGCCCCGGCGCAGTTCGTTGAAGCGGGTCGATCCGGCAACCAGTTCACGCAGGAGGACGACGGTCCAACGGGTGCAGAGAACCTCTGCCGCCATCGCGACCGGACAGAATTGCTTGTAGCTCGCATTGGTCATTGAGTGCCTCCTTTCCTGTGCACAGCCTGACATGTCGACCCCGCTTCTGGCCAGTTCAGAACCTGTACCAGGGCAGATTCAGTTCGTGAACTGGCCTGACGGCAGACGTGGATGCCATTCTACGCACATGCCGGATCAGTCCGGCACACACAGAACCGCTTGAAACCAATGGAGAAAGCAAATGCCTCTAGTCGATATCGAACTGATCGAAGGTGTCTTCGACGATGACCAGAAACAGCGGATGATCCGGGACGTTACCGAAGCGATGGTCGGCGTCGAGGGCGAGGCCCTGCGCGGCGTGACCTGGGTCCGGGTGCAGGAAATCCCCAGTGGCGCATGGGCCATCGGTGGCAAGCCGCTGACTGCGGATTCCGTCAGGGCCGCGCGGTCCGAACCCGCCTGAGCAAACGCAACAACAGACCGGAAAGGCGCAGCCATGCCCCACGAGGACTTTCGGACCGTGATGTTCTGCGAGCGCCTCGGCGGTGCCGTCGGTATCCGCCGGATCGTCGACGGCACTTTTGCGGCCCGTATGAGCAATTCATTGATTGGCCACCGGCTTCAGCATGAAGCCATCCGGCCGGAATGCGCCGAGGTTGGGGCGACTCAATCCTCCCTGAAACCCGAAATCAACCATGTATGAGCGGACCGGCCCCGACGGCCGAGCCGCAGAAAGACAGGAATGACATGACACCACAGATTGAAACCCGTCGCTTTGAAAGCCCCGACGACCGTCTCGACATGAAGGCGCAGGGCGGCATCGACATCGTCAAGACCGCGCGGGGCTCGACCGGCATGCACGCGGTGTTCGAGCCCGGATGGACCTGGAAGGCGGACGAGAAACCGCTTCTTGGGTCGCCTGACACCTGCCCGATGCATCACACCGGCTACTGCCTCTCGGGCAGGCTGGTGGTCCGGATGGTCGAAAGTGGGGAGGAAACGCCGATCACCAAGGGCGATTTCTTCGAGATTCCACCAGGCCATGACGCCTGGGTGGCAGGCGATGAGAGAGTTGAAATGATCTTGTTCGAAGCGCAGGACACGCACACCCATGATCCGGCGTAACTTGGGTGGTTGCCTCTTTGAGGTCGAGGTGAACTGCGCCCGCATCCCCGCTCGCGGTTTCATACATCGCGCCGTCGAAAACGGTTGCGATAGGCAGACGGTGTTGTCCCGCTGTGGCGTTTGAAAACGCGTCGGAAAAAGGCGACATCCTCGTAGCCCACCGACAGCCCGACCTGCTCGATCGACGGTGCTCCGTCTTCGAGCATTTTCCGTGCAGCCGCGACGCGCAGCATCTGCAGGTAGGCGCCGGGCATTTGGCCTGTGGCCTGCTTGAACCGGCGCACCAGATTACGTCGGCTCATGCCCGCAAGGTCCGCAAGTTCCGTCACTGGAACGTCGCGGTCGAAATGCATGCTGAGGTGATGTTCGACCGCGCGGACACGCTCGTCGTCATGGGGTCGTGCCAGTGGCAGCAACGCGTAGCCGGACTGGTTGGTTCGCGGCATGTCGAGAAGCAACGCCTTGGAGCATTCGATCGCCACGCTGCGGTCGCAGAAGCTTTCGACGAGGTGCAAGCTGAGGTCGCTTGCGGCGTTGACGCCGCCGCCGCAGTAGAGCCCGGCATCTGCGGTGATGAGCAGGTCCGTCCGCCAGTCGACGTCGGGATAGCGTTGCCGGAAGTCTTCCGCCACGCCCCAGTGCGTTGTGGCCTGTCGTCCATCGAGCAGGCCGGCTTCAGCAAGAAACGCGACGCCGGAGCAGACCCCGGCGATCCGCGTTCCGCTGTGGTATCGCTCTGACAGCCAGGGCGGGAGCGCGGCGTGACGCGACATCCACTCTGCGGGCACCGGACCTGAGGCCGACACCATGACGAGATCGACCGGACCGAGATTCGCGATGGCCCGGTCAGGCGCGATGTGCAGGCCATAGGCGCTCTTGACGGGGTTTCCGTCAATTGATGCGGTGGTGACACGAAATCGTGGTTCCGGCTCGGCACCACACATCTCGTTCCACATGGTGCCGGCCGCCGCAAACACCTCTATGGGGCCAACCGCCGTCGAAGCGTAGCCTTCGTTGACGAGAACAATCGCGACATCCAGCTTGTCGTCATTCCTTGTCATGGTACTGATAATGCCATGACGCGCCAACGGATTCACCCTCTGGGCGGATAGATGGCACGATCGTCCCCGGATTCTGTCCGCATGGCCGGGTGCCAATATGCACGATCCGAACCCATTCTCTCCCTGCGAACGAAGCAAGGAGGAGACAACTATGGAACTCTACATCATCCGCCGTCACCGCATCTGGTCAAGCGAGGACGAACTCGCCGCAACCAACCAGAAGTCGCTGGAGGTCGGCGAGGAGATGAAAGACCGGCTCCGCTGGATCCGCAGCTACGCCGTGACAGAGGAAGACGGCCGCATCGGGTCGGTCTGCATCTACGAGGCCAGCGACCGTGAGGCGATCCGCGAACACGGTCAACGCATCGGCGCGCCCAGCGATGATATCCGCGTGGTGCGCGGCACCGCCGTCAAGCGGGACGACCCCGAGCCGGTAAGCGCAGTGTGACGAGTTACACGTCGGTAATGGGTCGGTAACGCGTCGGTAATGCGTCGGTAACGCATCATGTCCGACAGAATGCGGCACGCAGCCTAGCGGTGCGTGCCGCATCCAATCCTGGACCCATTCTTGTCGTCGAGATGCATCGGTACCGCCGTACCTCCGGGCCTTGGGCCAGAAGGCGAGGCTGCGCGGTCATCGCCGGCTTCCGGCGACGACGAGGTAGTCGCGCGGCACGCAGACGCCGAGATCAGTGGAGAAGCCGTCGTGGAAGTCAATGAACTCGCGCTTCAGCGCGCTGGCATCTGTCGCGTCCAGCTTGCCGACGAGTGTGCGCAGGGGGCCGTAGCCCTCAACGAAGGTTCGCCAGGCGGCGTCGCCGTCGGGTTCCCGGTAGAACGACGTGCCCTGTTCGAAAGCAAGGTCGAAATGCTCACCGAGGAGTGTCGTTACCCGCTCCCGGCTGCCCCACTCGAAAGGCGATGGGGGCGGTGTCCCCGTAGGTTTTGGCATGTAGCTTTTCATGATCTTGAACATCTCGAAGACGTTGCCGTCGGGTGTCCATGTGGCCAGCGCGATGCGTCCGCCGGGCTTGCAGACACGCGCGATCTCAGCGGCGGCATCCTCGGGGCGCTGGACGAACATCACCCCGAAGCTCGACATGACCGCGTCGAAGGACGCGTCCGGGTAGGGCAGCGCCTCAGCATCGCCTAGATCGAACGTGATGTCGAGGTTTCGCGTTCGGGCCATTTCGCTGGCCGCGGCCAGCATGTCGGGCGCGAAATCCACACCCGTCACCCGGAACCCACGTTCGGCGAGCCGCCGTGCGGCCCAGCCAGTGCCGGTCGCTATATCGAGAACACGCCCGTCCTTGGGCGGGACCAGCCGGTTTGTGCAGTGTTCGATTGCATCTAGAATGCCACGGCTGATCTCGTCATAGGCCCCGCCCGGGCTGGACCACGTGGCAGACGGGGCCGCATTGTGACTGCGAATGGGCGTGTCGAGAGTGTCGGTTGTATGTGTCATGGTTTCCTCCGTTGAAAGTGCTGGTCGTCGGGCTGAATGTGATCAAACAGCGTGGAACGGTTCCTCTCTTCGGTTGGCGTTTGAGGAGGACGCAATATTCTGGGCCGTTATTCAGCACCGGTTTCTTTCGTCGGCCTGCGCAATATCGTGGAGACGGCGACGTTGCACCGAAGGGGCCGGCCTGTCAGTGGGCATCACAGGCCCAAGTCAGCGAGGAACTCTGCCCGTTTACCGGGGACAGTGTTCCAGTATTCACGGGCAAGGGCGCGGGCCTCGTCCGACGTCAGGCCAAGCTTGCCAGCGACACGGCTGCAATTGCCGAAAAGGCCATTATAGACGCCGCACATGGCAAGCGCATTCGCGTCGCCGAGCATGGCAAACTCTGCGGTCGGTACCGGGTTGGTGTTCGTACTGGTACCGATCAGGGCGAGGGAAGGCGTTGCAGCGGCGGACGCGGCAACGGCAGCGGCAGTTATCAGGGTCTTCATAAGCTATCCTTTCTTGCCATCGGTTTGGAGGCATCACGCGTGCGCGGTGCACGGCTCCTCCGGAATGTCGATGACACAAGGATGGCGCAGAGAAGACCTGCGCGCATGAGGTGGTGGTCCTATCGCGGTGCTTCTTTTTTGAAGTTTAAACGTCGATATCGGGACGTTTGTCCCGGTCTGGTCAGTCGCGGCCAACACCAGCGTCACGGGCCAGCACAATCGCCTGCGCCCGGCTCCTGACCTCCAGTTTCGAGAAGACCGTGGTCATGTGATTGCGAACCGTCTTCTCCGATATCCTCAGCAGGTTTGCGAGGTCACGGTTGCTAAGACCGCGTGCGACACCCTCAAGCACTTGCGCCTCGCGCGCCGTCAAGCTGTCGAGCGCGGTCTCGCTGATCCGGGCAGCAGAGGCCTCAGGTTCGAGAAATCTTTCGATCTCGCGGCAGAACGTCTCCCATGCATTTTCGTTTGGAAGAAGAATGTGGTTGTTGGTTTCGAGCGGCACGAAATGCGCATTCGGTATCAGCGACGCGAGTTGGCGACCGGCCTCAAACGGGACCATGGCGTCGCGGCGGCCGTGGAACACCAGGGTCGGCGCCGCTATGTCGGCTGCGACATCGCGGATATCGAACCCGTTGAAGGCGTCCCACATCAGCCGCGCATTGCGCGCCGAGGCGCTGCGCCGCTGCATCTCGCCGATCCATTGCAGCGCGTCCTTGCCCGCCTCGGGCATCAACAGGTTGGCGAAGACCTCCCGAAAGGCACTCGTTTTCTTGCCCCAGCCCACTTCGATCATCTCGGCCAAAGCGCGCGCTTCCTGAACCAACCGGTCCGGCACACCTTGGGCAAAGGCACCGAACGGGTAGCTGTCGTAGAGAATGAGGCGGCTGACCCTGTCGGGATGCCGGGCGGCATAGGCGGCCGCCACTGCCCCTCCCTGGCACAGGCCAATCAGTGGAAAGCGTGTCAGACCGGCGCATTCGACCACAGCATCGAGGTCGTCAAGCCAGCGGTCCATTGAGAAATCGTCAACATTACGGTCGGACAGCCCGGAACCGCGCGGATCATAGCGAATGAGGGTGCGACCGTCGGACAGAAAGTCGAACCAATGCCGCCAGACAGCGCTCTGCCGATCGAGGTCGAGATGGGTGAACCAGTTTGCCACCCGAACTATAGGTGGTCCCTTGCCGGACTGGGCAAGCGCGATCCGAACGCCGTCCGCCGATGTGCAAAATCCGACATGCTGTTTCATGGTCGTAGTCTACACGCCCCCAATACTTTGATAAAGCGACAGGTGGTGAGGGGCTTTCCGGTGCCCCTCCTTGCCATGTGCACCGTAAGCGTGTCGGTCATGTCGATTTGCTCGGACATCCGCACCGGACGCCGCGGCTGGTCCACCTGCTACAAGCGAAAGCACCCACGTTCGACCCACGGCATCCTGCCGCCGCCGTTTGTCCGATGGCAGTGCAACAAGATCATGCCCAATTCCGATCGTGGTTGGCGTGGGTTTGCAAGTACGCCCCAGGGCCGAAATGGGTGTCGTAGAACCCGGTGTCGAGCTGATGCGCTTGCAGATACATCAGCGTGTGGATCGCCGGGACGGTGGCCGGAAAACGGCCAAACTCGGAATAGAGATATTCTGCCATCAGCGCGACGCAACCCACAAAGTCCTCGCCCATCGGTGCCGCGGCTCCGCGAACGCCGTCATTGTCCCGGTAGGGACCATCGGTGCCCGCATTGAACGGCCCGCCGAGGCCGAACTTCCTGTCCACGACGGCCTCGACTGCGGCGTGCATGGAGGGGTAATGCGGCGGCGTGTGGCCTTCGAAGACACCCGCGCGCCCGGTGAAATGCGGCAGCGGGTTGTCCTTGATCATGTCGAAGCGGAACCCGAGGCCCGGGACGTCGGGATCTCCGCTTGCGCCCAGCACGGTGAACGGGCTCAGCCCTTCATATATCCAGCCGCCCAGTCCCAGTGCCTGAAGCATCAGCGCACCGGCATAGCAGGCGGTCGCGGATTCGACCGTCACCTCCGTGACGCCCAACTGCTCGACATAGGAAAGCGGATAAGGGTTCTCGACATCGACGAGGTTGGCAAAGCGGTCGATACCCGGAATCGACCGGCCGTTGATGTCATCATGGATGCAGGCGCCGTTCTGAACCAGATAGCACAGCACCAGGATCATGTGCTGCGCGAGGTCGGCCACCGGGATGATCAGCGTGCTGCCGGGCACGTTGGCGCACCATGCGTTGTGCATCTCCATGTGCTGCGGCGCGCGCGGGATCTCCAGGCGCTGCCCGTCGAGCGTCACGATGCGTTCACGATGGGCCTCGACCCATCCGGCCAGGTCGGTTTCGCCCTCCAGCGTCCCGGTCGCGGCCATGTCGCGGGTCGGCAAGAAATAGGTACCATGGTCGTCGGTGAAGAAGAATTCCACGGTGTGATAACCAGCGGCGGACGGAAACGACCGGCCACCAGCCGCAGCGGCATAATTCGGGATATGGGGTGCGTAGAAGCGGTTGTGCGGGATCAGGTTCGCCCAGCCGGTATTTCCGGTGACAGTCGCCAGCAGAAGCATCTGTTCGGTGTCGTTCAAGGGTTGAGGGTCCTCGGCTGATGCGTAGGTGAGCGGGCCATGCGGGATCTGCGCGCCCCTGGCGAAACGGCGCGACCGGCGTCCGTGGATTGCCTCGACCAGCGGAAAGCGGGCTGCGGTCCGAAGGCCGTCGGAGACCTGGGAAAAGCCCTCGAGGTGCAACCGGCCCCGCGCCTTGAGTGTGTCGGCCCGGGCCCGAAAACCCAGTCCGGCGGCCACCGCACCGGCCCCCAGCATCGCGGTTCCCAGCACCCTTCTGCGTGTCAAACGTGTCATCGTCTTGCTCCTTTCCTATCCTGCGCGGTCTGTCGGGTGGCAGCGATCACGGTCGCCGCGCGATCGCGGTGACGAACGGGTTGAAGCCGTAGAGCGTTCCGGCGTCGATCCGGCGCTGGCATTCGGCGATAAGCGCATCCGCGAGCGGCTGCCCGATGATCCCCTCTGCAACGAGGGGTCCGGTCGCGAATTTCGTCCAAACCGGGCCACCGTGACCTTCGAGGTCAAGCCGGGTTTCGGTCCGGAAGATTTCGGTCTCGAACCCGGTCTCGGTCAGCAGCGGCCGCAGACGCCCGGCAAGCCACGGATCGGTCACGAAATTCCGCGAGAACCCGATGGCACAGGCCTCCAGCGGGTCATCCGGGCAGAGCGCCAGCGAGAGCCGCGAGAAATCGGCGTCGCAGACCACCACCTGCCCGCCGGGGCGTAGGACACGAAACGCTTCGGCCAACAGCGCCTGCGGCTGCGTGACGTGGCTCAGAACGGTGTGCAGGATCACCGCATCCACTGACGTGGCGTCCATTGGCTGCCGCGCCCCGTCGCAGACCTCGAAGGCGAGGTTGGGGATATCGTGGCCACGGCGGCGGGCGTCCTCGATCAACTCGGTGGCCGGGTCGGTGCCGATCACCTGTGTGCCGGGGCTGTGCCGCGCCGCCGCCCGCGCCACGGGCCCGGTGCCACAGCCGATTTCCAGCAGCGTGCCCCCGTCGGGCCAGTCGAGATCGGCAAAATAGCGATCGATGACTTCGGTCATCGCCGGATCGTCAGCCCGGTCCTCGAGCGCGTCGATGATCTGGCCGATCATCTCGTCACCGGCGGCGGAAACATCCTGAAACGGGTCTGGCATGACATACCTTCCTTTCTTTCGGCTGGTCGGTTTGGCGCGGCAGACGGCCCTCAGGCGACCGTTGCCCAGGATTTGCAGGTGATGCGCCAGCCCTCACTGGTCCGCACCAGCGTGAAGAATTCGCGCGCGTCACCACCGAAGAAGTCGCGCTCGTATACGCGGGCAAGGGCGACGTCGCCGGCAATCTCCACATCCTCGATCTCGACCCGGTGGTCGTCGCCGGTCGCACCGGGTTCCAGTTCGGCGGCGGCCCAGTGGAAGAGCGTTTCGATCGGCGCGGCCATCTGATCGTCCCCGAAATCGCCGAACATGCTGGCGTGTTCGTGGAACGCTGATCTGAGCAGCGCGACATCGGCGGTTCGCATTCCCTCTACGTAACGGTCGATGGTGTCACGGATCGGGGCGTCGTCGGGGGCCAACATGGTCTTGTCCTCCTGTCTTGCGATGTTGCGACTGGCCGGAGTGAAATCGATTCGCGTTGGAAAACCGTTGGTCTCGCGTGCAGGGTCAGTCGGCGATGCCGGCAGCGCGCAGGGTATCCGCGAGGTCGTCGCGTATCTTGGGGTCGCTAAACCCGAGCGGGGCAACGAGATCGCGCACCCGCACAGCGGGGACCAGAAGGTGGAGCGCACCGACCTCCTCGCGCGCCTGCTCCACCTCTCCCAGATGCATCAGGGCGGCGATCTCAAACGCCTTGCTCTGGTCGTTGGGTTGGGACATGCGACAGAGCGCCAGACAGGCCTCCCGGCAGTTGCCCCGCAGGTATTGCGCCATGCCGAGGCCCCAAAGGTACCAGTCCGGATGGAACGGGTTCAGCCGCATGGCACGCTCCAGCCGCGCGACCGCCTCCTGCGTCCGTCCCTCGAACATCAGCGGCCAGGCGCAGTTGGCCAGCGCGTCGGAATTGTTGGGATTGAGTGCGAGTGCATGATCGAAACAGTCGAGCGCCGCAGTATTGTCACCCGCGGCAAGATTGGCGGCGCCAAGCGCCCAATGCGCAAAGTCGAGATCTGGGTCCAGGTCCACCGACTTTCGCGCGTGCGCTTCGGTCCGGGCAATGGCGTCACCGGGATCTTCGGTCCAGCCCATATAGACCTCGAAGAACCAGGTCCAAGCCAGCCAGCCATGCGCCAGCGCTGAACCGGGCGACAGGTCCAGCGCCCGTTCAAAATGGCCGCGCGCGGCACGCATTTCGTCCTTGAGGAATTTCTCCTTCAGCATCATGCCGCGCATCAAGTGGTCATGCGCGTCGAGCTCGTCGTCCGGCTTGGCGCAGGCGTGCCGTGCTTCGCTGCGCTGTACCACGCCCTTGTAGCCGCGCAAGGTCGCGACGATCTGGCCTACCACCTCGTCCTGAACGCTCAGAATTGCGCCGCGCGGCCGGTCATAGCGCTCGCTCCAGACCACCGCGTTGCGCAAACCGTCAGTTAGTTCCACGTCCAGCCGCAATCGTTCGTCATCGAGGCGCACGCGCCCCTCCAGCATGTAGCGCACACCAAGTTCGCAGGCGATTTCGGCGGCACCCAGCATCGTTTCGCGGTACGCATCGGCCGAGTCGCCGGCGACGACAAACAGCGCCTGATCACGCGCCAGCCCGGTGCGCACATCCGCGGCCAGCCCGTCGACCAGGTGCGTGTTGGTCCCGCCGGTCATGTCGGCGAAGGGCATGACGACGATGGAGGGCTTCAAGGGTCGCCGGAAAGCCGCACGCGGAAGGCGATCATCGGCCTGCCGGACATGCTCTGCCAGCCGTTCGGTCGCAGGCTCTGGCAGTGTGTCCAGCTCTGCTGCCAGCCTGTCGCGGAAGTTCGCATAGTGCCTGAGCGCCTGTGCCCGCCGACCAAGGCCGCTCAGCGCCCGCATAAGACCGCGACAGGCGGTTTCGCTCATCGGATCAAGAGCGAGGCCCTGTTCGGCCGCACACTGTGCCGTCTCGAACCACCCCCAGGCCAGGGCCGCCTCCATATCGGCGACCGTTCTGTTCAGCGCGGCATCGCGCATGCGCGCCCGCTCCTCCGCGCACCACTGATCGAAACCGGGGGTGCCAATCTCGAGCCCGACCAGGAAATCATCCGGCCGGTCCCGTGTATCCTTCGGTACGGTCTTGCCGCCCTCGACATCGGTTGCCAGCGACGCCGGATCGATCGAGACCCGGTGCCGCGTCTGCCGCACGATCCTGTCGGCAGCCGGGCTCAGCGCGCTGCGCATTTCGTGCAGGGTGCCGCGCAAGGCGCGCCGCGTGTCCCGGTCGCTACGATCAGGCCAGAACCGCTCGGCCAAATCATCCCGAGCAGCGCCGGCGTCGCCGCGCCGTACGAGGTAGACGAATAGCGCCAGTGCCTTGCGTGTCGGAAACCTGACCGGAGTTCCATCCGCATCAAATACCTGCGGCCAGTTCGACAGCCGGACAAAGAACGATCGCCGATCACCTGCGCCACTCCGTGTCATGGCGTTTAATTCTACCAGACACCCCGTCCGTGGACAAATCCAGCCCGCGGGATCAAACCCATTGGGGCCAAGGACAGCGGGCTGGTCATTCGCCGGGGGCGAATTGAGATGAACGCCGGGAACTGGCTCATCAACCTGCGCAACACGGGCTCTCGGGTTGAATGCCGTGCATGGCAGGTGGCCAGCCTCTCGGCGGTCCAACGCTAGCGTTCAGGTATCAGGCCCTTTGGCGCGAACCGCATGACAACAAGAAGGATCGTGCCCATCATCAGGTAGCGCATGTAAGCCGCGCCGCCGATCAGGTGCTGTGCCAGATCCGAGTCTTCGCCCAGCGGCCAGGTGACCGTCGCCATGAACCAGTTGCCGAACGGTTCGGCCTGGACCCACAGGAACCAGATGATGAAACCGCCAAGGACGGCCCCCCAGTTGTTGCCGGAGCCGCCAAGGATCACCATCACCCACACGAGAAAGGTGAACCGCAGCGGGATATAGCTCGTCGGCGTGAGCTGACCCTCCAGCGTGGTCAGCATCGCGCCCGCGACACCGCAGGTGAAACAGCCCAGCACGAAGGTCTGAAGGTGACGCGCCTTGACGTTCTTGCCCATGGCGGCGGCGGCGTCGCGGTTGTCGCGGATGGCGCGCATCATCCGCCCCCAGGGCGAGCGCAGCGCGCGTTCCGCAAACCACATGATGATCGCCAGAACGGCGATGAACAGCGCCGCGTAGCACAGCTTGACAAAAAGGCCGGCGGCATCAGAGATATCCGCGGTACCAAAGAAATTGGCCAGCGAGATGAACCAATCCTGTTCTACCAGATCGACCTCGTAGGGGACCGGGCGTGGGATGCCGGTGACGTTCTTCACACCGCGCGACAGCCACTCCTCGTACTTGATGACGGCGATGATGATCTCGGCAATGCCAAGCGTGGCAATGGCCAGATAGTCGGCCCGCAGCCCCAACGCGATGCGCCCGATGAACCAGCCCGCCCCGGCGGCGACAAGGCCGCCAATCGGCCAGGCCAGCACCACCGGCAAGCCAGCACCGCCGAGATAGCCGCTTAGCGCCGGGTTGATCGACTCGATCGCGTCGGTCGCCGGGCCGAAGAAATACCCGATGACGAAATAGCCAGCCAAGAGCAGGATCAGCGTCACGGGCAGCTTGAGGGCCCGTGGCACAGCACGCCGTGCAAAGATGATCGCGGCCACCGTGCCGATCAGGCTGAGGACCGAGAGCGCGATGTCGCCGCCGGCGACGGCCCAAGCCTCGGTGACCGGCGGCATGGAAACCAGCACCGCCGTCAGCCCGCCGAGCGCGGTAAAGCCCATGACGCCGACATTGAACAGGCCCGCATAGCCCCACTGCATGTTGACGCCCAGTGCCATCACGGCGGAGATGACACAGAGATTGAAGATGCCGAAGGCAACGTTCCAGCTCTGGTAGAAGCCGACCATGATCAGCACCAGGCCCATGAGGCCGTACAGGAGCGCAACCCTCTGCGTCATATCACTTTCCCGCGGATGATGCCTGTCGGCCTGATCAACAGGACCGCGACAAGGATGATGAAGGAGACCGCGAACTTGTAGTCCGTCGACAACAGCTGGACGAGGCCGTCCGGGGCCCAGCCCTCTGGGCCGAGATAGGCCAGGAACTTCTTGAAGGCATAGGTCACCATCACCTCGGAAAAGGCGACGATGAAGGCCCCGAGGATCGCGCCAATCGGCTGGCCGATGCCGCCGAGAATGGTCGCGGCGAAGATCGGCAGCAGGATCTGCAGGAAGATGAACGGCTTGTAGGTCTTGTCGAGGCCGTAGAGCGTCCCTGCGATGGCCGCGAGCGAGGCGGCGATGATCCAGGCGATCATCACCACACGCTCGGGATTGATGCCGCACAGCAGCGCCAGATCCTCGTCATCCGAATAGGCGCGCATCGCCTTGCCCGAACGCGTTTTCTGCAAGAACCAGAACAGCCAGGTGACGACGACAAGGGCGACCACGACGGTGATCACCTGGCTCTGCTTGATGGCGATGCCCTCGTCGAGGCCGAGCAGGTCACGCGACTCGAACGCGCCGATGATGAAACGCTGACCGTCGGCGAAACTCTGGTCGGCCGGTCCGATGATGATACGGATTAGCCCGGCCAGCACGAACATAACGCCGACCGAGACAATGGCGAAGACGATCGGGTTGGAGCGCTGCCGTCGGTAGAAGCGGAACACCATGCGGTCCGTGAGCAGGGCCATGCCGATAGCCGCCAATATGCCGATCGGCAGGGCCAGCAGCGCCGTGGGCAATGGCGCGATGCTCACTCCCATGCCCTGAAGGCCCCATGTCACGAGGATTGTGATCATGGTGCCGAAGGACATCAACTCGCCATGTGAGAAGTTGGCGAATTTCAGGATACCGAAGATGATGGTGACGCCGAGCGCCCCCAGGGCAAGCTGCGCGCCATAGGCCGTCGCCGGAACAACGACGAAATTGGCGAACAGTGCAAGTGCGTTAAGGACCTCCATTCATCCCCCCAGAAAGGACCGGCGCACTTCTTCGTTGGCAAGAAGCGCTTCGCCCGTGTCGGTAAATCGGTTACGGCCCTGAACCATGACGAAGCCGTGATCGGCGATCTCCAGCGCCTGGCGCGCGTTCTGTTCGACCATCAGAATGGCGACCCCGGTCTTGGCGATCTCCAGGATCTTGTCGAACAGCTCATCCATCACGATGGGCGAGACCCCGGCAGTCGGCTCGTCGAGCATCAGAAGGTCCGGGCGCGTCATCAGCGCGCGGCCGACGGCCACCTGCTGGCGCTGCCCGCCGGACAACTCGCCCGCCGGTTGGTTGCGTTTCTCGGCCAGGATCGGGAACAGGGCAAAGACCTGCTCCTTGGTGTCCTCGATCTCGGTGTCCTCGCGGATAAAGGCCCCCATTTCGAGGTTCTCTTCCACGGTCAGCGAGACGAAGACGTTGCGGTTCTGCGGCACGAAGGCCATCCCCTGCGGCACCCGGTCCTGCGGGGCAAGTTTACTAATGTCCTTGCCGTTCAGCGTGACCGTGCCCTCACGCAGGTCGAGCATGCCGAAGACAGCCTTCATCGCCGTCGACTTGCCAGCACCGTTCGGGCCGACGACGACGGCGATCTCACCTTGCTCCACCGTGATGGTGCAGTCGTGAATGATGTCGGCACCGCCATATCCGCAGGTCATGCCGGTCGCGCTCAGAAAACTCATGCTGGCGCCTTCCGCTCGTGCTTGCGGCCCGTGCCGAGATAGGCCTCGATGACCTCTTCGTTGTTCTTGACCTCCTCGATCGTGCCTTGGGTGAGGAGCTTGCCATCGGCCATGACGATGACGGGGTCACAGAGGCGTGCGATGAAATCCATGTCGTGCTCGATCAGGCAGAAGGTATAGCCACGCTCCTCGTTGAGGCGCTGGATCGAGGTGGCGATGGTGTTCAAAAGCGTGCGGTTCACCCCGGCGCCCACCTCGTCGAGAAAGACGATCTTGGCATCCACCATCATGGTGCGGCCAAGCTCCAGCAGCTTCTTCTGGCCGCCCGAGAGATTGCCCGCAAGCTCGTCCTTCAGATGGTCGATCTCGAGGAATTCGATCACGTCCAGCGCCCGCTCGCGGTTCTTCGCCTCGATCTCCCTGACCCGGCCGAAATTGAACCAGCTGTGGCGCAGCTGCTCGCCCGGCTGATCGCCGGGCACAACTAGCAGGTTCTCCAGCACGGTCAGCGTCGAGAACTCATGCGCGATCTGGAAGGTGCGCAACAGGCCCTTGTGGAAAAGCTCGTGCGGCTCGAGTCCGGTCACGTCCTCGCCATCCAGATAGATCGTGCCTGAGGACGGCGGAAAGACGCCCGCGACGATGTTGAACAGCGTCGTCTTGCCAGCACCGTTTGGGCCGATCAGTCCCGTGATCGAGCCCTTCTTGATCGACAGCGAGACGCCATCGACCGCACGGATGCCGCCGAAATTCTTGGCGACGTTTTCGACGGTTATCATTCGAACAGTCCCGGTTTTCGGAGAAGAAGAACCGGCTGGAGACGACGGTCCCCAGCCGTTCCTGTGACAGGCAGGCCGTCGTTCGACGACGCCTTCAGTGGTACATCACCGTTTCGAACTTGCCGCCCTTGACTTCCGTCTCGCGGAAGCTGCCAGCGGACTCGCCCGGCTCGATCAGCTCCAGCGCGGTGCCGCCGACATAGTCGATCTCACCGCCGTCGGCGAGAATCTTCAGCCCCTTGGCAAGCTCACCGGGATAAATCTTCTCGCCCGGTGCGTTGGCGACGTCGAACACCTTGTCCTTGTAGACGGCGCTGTCGGTCGAGTCGGCAGCCTGCATGGCGAGCAGCATGATCGCCGAGGCGTCGTAGGCCTCGGGCACATACGGGTCGTCGCCCTTGAAGTCCTTGCCCTCGGCCAGCTCGGCCAACATCGAGGCCCCAGGGCTGTCAGTGCCCGGATTGGTGCCGATGGAGCCGTCCAGCGCCTCGCCGAAATGATCGGTCAGCGCCTCGCCAACCATGCCGTCCGGCAGCACGAACTTGCCGAAGGCGCCGGTATCGAGCGAGGCCTGGATCATGCCTTTGCCGCCCTGGTCGAGGTAACCCGCCACGATCAGCACTTCGCCACCGGCCGAGGCCAGCGTTCCGACCTCGGCAGAGTAGTCGGCCTTGCCGTCCTCATGCGCCGCGACGGCGGTGATCTCGCCGCCAGCGTCCTCGAAGGCCGCCTGAATCGCATCGGAAAGACCCTTGCCGTAGTCGTTGTTGGTGTAGGTCAGCGCGGCCGAAGAGATGCCGCGACGCTCGAGGATGTCGGCGATGATCTGGCCCTGACGCGCGTCCGAGGGCGCTGTGCGGAAGAAATAGCCACCGTCTTCGATCGTCGACAACGCCGGCGAGGTGGCCGACGGTGAAATCATGACGATACCGTTCGCGCGCACGACGTTGTTGAGCACCGCCGTGGTGGCACCAGAGCAGGTGGCCCCGTTGATGCCGTGAACGTTCTCGGACGTTATCAGGCGCTCGGCCGCGGCCGTGGCAGCGGCGGCGTCGATGCAGGTGCTGTCGCCGCGCACCGTGACAACCTCGCGGCCACCGAGGAAGATGCCGCTGTCCGACACCTCCTTGATCGCCATTTCGCCGCCCAGTGCCATCGGTTTGACAAGCGACTCGGTCGGGCCCGTAAAGCCCTGCATCATGCCGATCTTGACCGGTTCCTGCGCCGAGGCGCCCGTTGCGACGATCGCCCAGAACGCGGCCGACATAATTGTAGACAGATTTCTCATGGTTAGACCTCCCCTATGGTTATACGTCTGTCGGTCGTTGAATAGGGAGTATACATAACGAGACTGATGTTTCCACCCATCGCCGTGTATCGATTTCTCGACCGGCGGAGAGGGCAATTGATCTCGATGCTGCGCCGCCTCAAGGTCGCGCTCCGAACCAAGACGTCCAACACCGCGCCATGCGCCGACGACAGCAAGGCGCAGAAAGCCGCCGCAACATGGCTTAAAAAGGTGAAACCGAAGATATGGAAGAAGGTACGGGTGTGGATTGAACAGGCGACTGCATGGCACTCCGGATCAAGAGACAAACTGCGATCGGGTCACTCTGACGCGTCAAGCCAGCTGCGGAAACGGCGCTGGCGCAACTCTTCGGTATTCGCGTACCAACCGCTATCGCGAACGAGAACGCGGCCACCATGCTGTGGAGCGTTCGGCAGATAAGCGCGCATCGGCAGGCCCAGATCAGGGCTAAGCCCGATCCGGTCAAATGCGGACCGGCGTGTCGGACCATAGGGGATACGCGTGGCAAAGCGCGCCATGCTGACAGGTGTCGTCGCGTGGGCGATGAAATCGCGCGCGGCATCGGGCGCATCGGTGGTGCCAGCAATCGCCCAGACCTCAATCCCGATGATGCGGCCATCCCAGACAATACTGATGGGTGCCCGGTCACGCTGTGCAATGTCGAAGAACCGGCCGTTGAAGCCCGCTGCCATCACAGCCCGGCCGTCCTCGAGCATTTCGGCGGGCTTCGCCGGGTCGTCCCACCAGATGATTTCCTCGCGGATGGCATCAAGCCGTCGGAACGCCAGCCTCAGTCCGCGGTCGGTGCTGAGCAGGCCGTAGATCTGTTCCGGGGGCACACCCTCTGCCAGCAGGGCCCATTCGAGAATGCCATCCGGACTGCGCTGAATCGCGCGCGGACCGGGAAACCGCCTCGTGTCGAAGAAATCCTCGATGCGTGTCGGCTTGACCCCCGGAAATGCGCGGTCATCGAATGCCATCACGCGGGCATAGGCGTTCTGCGGCACGGCGCACCGGTCGGGCCCGACCGGTGTGAAATCCTGCAGCGCCTCCGGAGAAAAGAGCGCGCGCGGGTCGATCTCCAGCAACAGGCCGCGCGCGCAGGCGACGCGAGCCTGGTCGGCCAGCATGTCGATCACGTCCCAACTCTCGTTAGCACCGCGCTCGGCCAGGGCGGTCCAGGTTCCATCGTAGACGTCCACCTCGATGTCGTGGCCGGTGTCCTCTGCGAAGGGCGCGATGATGGCCTGTCGTTGCGCGGCCTCATAGGCCCCGCCCCATGACACGATCGTCAACTCGTCCGCGGCCAAAGGGGCCGCGCTCAGCGCACAGGCCAGACAGAGATCAGATAGACGCATTCTCTTCCTTTCGCAGACGCGCCGATTCATCGAGCCAGGCCGAAATGAGATCCGCCTCCGATACCGCGCCAAGGTATTTCCCGCTTTCGCCCGACACGACAGGCACCGCATCACCGACGAAACCACGCAGGCGCTCCATCGCTTCAGCAAGATCGGTGGTATCTTGAAAGATCAACCTGGCCGCCACGGTCCCTGCCTCGAGATCGCCGATATCGCCATGGGCGGCGGGCGTGAATACGCCCAGCAGCGCGCCGTCCCGGTCCAGAACGAAAGCTTCGCGCCATCCGTGCTCATGCAAACGGTTCGTCACATCTGACGGTGTATCATCCTCAGTGGCAGTCACCGCATGGGCTTGCAGGTAGTCAGCAACCTTCAGCGCTGCGAGATGTGCGTGATCCCGCCCCTGCGAGAAATCGATGCCGCGGCGGGCCAGTTGCACGTCGAACAGGGACCGGCCGAAAGCGCGATGCGACACAAGGTTGGAAAACACGACGGCGACCATCGCAGCGATGGTGACATCGTAATTTCGGGTCAGTTCGAACACGATCAGGATGCAGGTCAACGGTGCCCCGATCACGGCACTGGCAAACCCCATCATGCCACAGATCGCGTAGATCGCCGCACCGGAACTTGGCACGCCCGCAACGCCCGAGGCCATGGTCCAGAAGAACACGCCGATCAGGCACCCGATCAGAAGAGACGGGCTGAACGCGCCGCCTGAGAAGCCAGCGCCGATGCAGAGCGCGGTCAGCACGGTCTTGGCGACGATCAACACGATCACTTCGCCCAACCCGAAGGCACCGTCGATCGTGGCAAAGCGCAATGTCGATGTGCCGATGCCCAGCACGTCCGGCAGAGCCAGCGCCGTCAGACCGACCGCGAGACCCGCCATGGCGGTGCGCAACTCAGGCCGCTTGATCCACCGTGCCAACGAGGGTCCGATTGCCATAAGCAGGTGCATGAAGACGATGGCCCCCAATGCCACGAGAAGGCCCAGAGCAGCCACAAGGACGAATTCGTAGCCATGTGCGATGCCGGGGGATTCGATCCGGAACAGGGCGGGCCGCTCGAAGATCACATTGGCGACAACATAACCAGTGACCGACGCGACCGTCACCGGCGCAAAGGCGCGGGTGGCGTAATGGCGCAAGACGACCTCATGCGCGAAGAGAACACCCGCAATCGGTGCGTTGAACGCAGTCGATATCGCGGCAGCCACGCCGCAGCCAATCGCGATACTGGCCAGATTAGGCACGCCGAGGCGCAGACGCCGCGCAAAGCCCCCGAAGATCGCGCCGAGATAGACCATCGGCCCGTACTGGCCAACCGAGGCGCCCGCGCCCAGCGAAAGAGCGGCGGTTCCGGTCGAGATCAAGCCGCTGCGCAGGCCTGGAAGCGGTTTGTGGAACTGCACGGCCTCGATCACGTCCGGCGGGCCCAGCGGTCGCCCGGCGGGTGACAGGTGGCGATGAACCAGCCCCACGATGAGCCCGCCCAACGTCGGCACAAGGACCGTGACCGTGGCCACGAGCCAGGGAAGGCTTTCCCATTGCACCCGCGCTCTGGGGGCGACCAGCAATCCGGTGTTGAGCAGCGACACCAGTTCCACCAGTGCGATGGCCGCCAGCGAGGCCGCAGATCCGACGGCGAGCGCCACGCTGGTCAAGACAAGCAAGCGAAAAAGCGCAGGCGCCGGATTGGTGTTTGGTCCCGTAATCATCCCCAACGAGCCTGAACCACTTGCGACAATGGCGCAATGCCGCCGCAAGCGCGATGCAAACCAGACCGCCGAGTCAGGATCTCGACAAGGGCGACAACATCTCCTCACATTGGCAGGTCATTACCCAATTGGCCGAACGCGTGGTGTCGTTTTGTTTCAGTGTATTGCACCAAAGCCCCCCGAAAGACGGGCGCAGATCTCCGCATGAATTGGCCAAAAGATGCTTCTATGAGCGCGGATTTCACGTGAATGTCACATTCTTTGCTCATTAGAGCGTCGTAGGGGGCACAGATGAACAGACGGTCGGCGATTCTCGAGACGGCACAGGCACGCGGGCGTGTCATGGTTGACGAGCTGGCAGAGCTTCTGCGGGTCTCGGCGCATACGGTGCGGCGTGACATCAATGCGCTCTGCGAGCAGGGCAAGCTGCGGCGCTTGCACGGCGGGGCGGAGTTCATCGAGGGCAGTTCGAACCTGCCCTATGCCGCGCGCAGTTCGCTGAATGTCGCGGCCAAGCAGCAGATCGCGGCGCGTGTGGCGCAGGCGGTTCCGGATGGGGCGACGCTGTTCTTTTCGATCGGCACGACACCTGCCGTGGTGGCCGCCGCGCTTGCCAGTCGCGAGGGGCTGACGGTGATCACCAACAATCTTAACGCCGCGATGGCCCTTTCGGAGGCACCCGATGTGCGCATCATTTTGCCGGGCGGCGAGCTGCGCCTGCCGGATCGCGATATCCTTGGGCCGCAGGCCCTGGAGATGTTCACAGCCTATCGGGCCGATTTCGCGATCTTCGGTGCGGCCGGGATCGACAGCGACGGGGCGCTGATGGATTTCCATGCGCCCGAGGTGCGGATGCGCCAAAGCGCGCGCAACAACGCACGGCAGTCCATTCTCGTCGCGGACCGATCGAAATTTGGGCGGCTTGCCCCGGCAGTAGGCGGTCATCTGGCCGAGGCCGATATGGTCGTGACCGAGGCGCGGCCCGGTGCCAGTTTTGCCACGCTCCTGGACCAGCTTGGGGATCGGCTCGTGGTGACGGGAGAGGAGACATGAGCTTTCTGCACCTCGATGGCCTGACACGGCAATGGAACGGACAGGGCGGCGTGTGCGACATCAGCCTGTCGCTGCCGCAGAGTGCCTTTCTGTCGATCCTGGGGCCTTCGGGCTGTGGTAAATCCACGTTGCTGCGCCTGATCGCCGGGCTGGAGCAGCCGCAATCGGGCCGCATCGTGATCGACGGGCGCGACGTGACCGCGCTTCCTGCCGCCGAGCGGAACCTGTCGATGGTGTTTCAGTCCTATGCGCTTTTCCCGCATCTGAGCGTGGCCGAGAACGTGATCTTCGGCCTCAAGGTTCGCCGGGTCGCGCGGGCCGAGCGGGATCGGCGCCTTGCCGAGGTACTGGCCATGACCGGGCTGGCGGGACTGGAGCGGCGCAAACCGTCCGAGTTGTCGGGCGGACAGCGGCAGCGCGTGGCGCTGGCGCGTGCGGCGGTGGCCGAACGCCCGCTTTGTCTGATGGATGAGCCATTGTCCAATCTCGACGCCAAGCTGCGGCATTCGGTACGCCGCGACATCCGCGTGCTGGCACGCAACCTGAACCTGACGGTGGTTTACGTGACCCATGATCAGGGCGAGGCGATGAGCCTTTCGGACCGCGTGATCCTGATGCAGGATGGCCGGATCGAGCAGATCGGCACGCCCGCGGATCTATATGACCGGCCCGCCACCACCTTTGCCGCGCGCTTTGTCGGCGAGCCGCCGATGGCGCTTATCGACGGGGCTGTGCTGGGGCTGCGAGATAGTGTCACTATCGGTCTGCGCCCCGAGCGCATCAGCCTCGCCGCCGCCGGTCGTGGCGATTTCGACGCGGTGGTCGAGGATATCGAGTTTCTCGGCGGCGAGACGCGACTGGCGCTTGGGCATCCGGCCTGCGACGGGCTGGCCGCGATCCTGCCCGGCCCCGTGCAGCACGCCACTGGCCAGACCGTTGGTGTGGTAATCCCGCAAGAAAATCGGCTCCTTTTCAACTCCGTCACCGGAGACCTCGAAAAGGAGCCGCAGCAGAATCCGCAGGCGCGCATTCGCCAAAATCCCGCGCCCGAGGATGGCCAACAGGCCGCAAGTTCAACGCAACCTGTCAAAGAGGACCTTTGAAAATGACCCGTATGACTGCTGTATCCGCCATATTGGCGGCCTCCACCGCGCTCGTCAATCCGGCCGCCGCCGAGACCGAGCTGACCATGTATTACCCGATTGCCGTCGGCGGTGCGCTCACCGAAGTGGTGGACGGGATCGTCGCCAAGTTCGAAGAGCAGAACCCCGACATCTCGGTCAACGCGATCTATGCCGGCAATTACGATGACACCCGGATCAAGGCGCTTGCGGCGCTGGAGTCGGGCGAGCCTGCACAGCTGGCCGTGATGTTCTCGATCGACGCCTATGACCTGATCGAGCAGGATCTGATCGTTCCCTTCGACTCCGTGGTCGAGACCGACGAAGAAAAGGCGTGGCTCGACGGGTTTTACCCCGCTCTGATGGCCAATGGCCAAATCGAGGGCCAGACCTGGGGCGTGCCGTTCCAGCGCTCGACCATCGTCGCCTATTACAACAAGGATATGTTCCGCGCTGCGGGGCTCGACCCGGAAAAGGCCCCCACCACATGGGATGAGATGGTCGAGATGGGCAAGAAACTCACAACCGAGGACCATCACGGGCTGATGATCCCGTCGACGGGCTATCCCTATTGGATGTTCCAGGCGCTGGCCATTCAGAACGGCAAGGAGCTGATGTCGAATGACGGGCTGACGACCAATTTCGATGATCCCAAGGTCGTGGATACGCTGGAGTTCTGGAAATCGCTGTCGACCGAGCATGGCATCATGCCCGAGGGCACCGTGGAATGGGGCACCCTGCGTCAGGCGTTTCTCGAAGGCGAGACGGCAATGATGTGGCACTCGACCGGCAACCTCACGGCGGTCAAGAACAATGCCACGTTCGATTTCGGCGTCGCCATGCTGCCCGGGCAAGAGCGTCTCGGCTCGCCCACCGGCGGCGGCAACTTCTACCTCTTCAAGGACTCGACCGATGAGGAGAAGCAGGCGGCGCTGGAGCTGATCAAGTTCATGACCGCCCCCGAACAGGCCGCCGAATGGTCGATCGCCACCGGCTACATGGGCGTGTCGCCCGCCGCCTACGAGACGGAGGCGCTCAAGGCCTACACCGCCGAGTTCCCGCCCGCCCTCGTGGCGCGCGATCAGCTGGAGCATGCGGTCGCCGAATTCTCGACCTTCGAGACGGCGCGCGTGCGTGACGGCCTCAATGCGGCGATCCAGTCGGCGCTGACCGGCGACAAGAGCCCGGAAGAGGCGCTGAGCGAAGCACAGGCCGCCGCCGAGCGTCAGCTGCGCGCCTACAAGTAAGCGCAAGGCACAGACCATTCGAGGGGGCCGGTTTCCAGACCGGCCCCCCACGACAGGCAGGACACCCCATGACAGACGCCTTCACCATCGAGCGCCGCCGCCGCGCCATCCATGGCTGGCTTTTGCTCAGCCCGGCCCTGCTCATGCTGACGGCGTTCGCCTTTTACCCGTCGCTGGCCACGATGGTGACGTCGCTCTGGTCGCGCGGCACCCGACGCAACCCGCCCGAATTCGTCGGGCTGGAGAATTACCGCTATCTCTTTGACGATCCGACATTCTGGCAGGTGGCGGGCAATAATCTGCTTTATGCGGTTGTCACCATTCCGGTCTCGATGGCGCTGGCGCTGATCATGGCACTCTGGGCGAATTCGAAACTGCCCGCGCGCAGCTTCATCCGCACCGCCTACTTCACCCCCACGGTACTGCCGATGATCGCGGCGGCGAACCTGTGGCTGTTCTTCTACACACCCAGTTTCGGCATCCTGAACCAGATCGGCGCGGCCTTTGGCGCGGCCCCGGTCAATTGGCTGGGTCAACCCGAAACGGCGCTCTGGGCGATTTGCGTGGTGACGATCTGGAAGGAGGCGGGGTTCTTCATGATCTTCTACCTCGCCGCGCTGCAAACCATTCCACCTGACTTGAAAGAGGCCGCCGAGATCGAGGGAGCGAGCCGCTGGACCTATACCCGCCGGATCGTGCTGCCGCTCCTGATGCCGACGACGCTTTTCATCCTCGTCAACGCGATGATCAACTCGGTGAAGCTCATCGACCACCTCTTCATCCTGACCAAGGGCGGGCCGTCGGACAGCTCCAAGCTGATCCTCTATTACATCTGGGAAAACGCCTTCGCCTATTTCGACCGCCCGACTGCGGCGGCGATGACGGTGCTGGTGCTGGCGCTTCTGGGCGCGCTGGCGGCGTTTCAGTTCCTTGTTCTGGACCGAAGGACCCATTACCGATGATCCGTTACATGGAAACCGCCCTTGCCATCGGCCTTGCGCTGCTCTGGATTTCGCCGCTGGTCTTTGCCCTCTGGGCGGCGTTCCACGACGTCAGCGACGCGGTGAATTTCCGCCTCACCGCCCCCCTCACGCTCGACAATTTCCGCACCGCATGGGCGGGTGCGCCCTGGCTGGGCTATTTCCTCAACACGTTCTTGTTGGTGACGCTGATCCTCGCCGGGCAATTCCTGCTTTGCACGCTGGCCGGGTTTGCCTTTGCCCAGACCGAGTTTCGCGGACGAGATGCGCTCTTCCTCCTCGTTCTGATGCAGCTTTTCATTCTGCCCGAGGTGCTGATCGTCGAGAATTACCGTGTCGCAGCCACATTCGGGCTGCTCGACAGCATTTTGGGCATCGGCGCACCCTACATGGCCTCGGCCTTTGGGATATTCCTGATGCGGCAGGCGTTCAAATCGGTCCCGAAGGAGCTTGATGAGGCCGCACGCGTCGAAGGCTGCGGCACTTTGGGTGTGCTCTGGCGGGTCTATGTGCCCGCCGCCCGACCCACCTACCTGGCCTATGCCCTGGTGTCGGTTGCGACCCACTGGAACAATTTTCTATGGCCGTTGATCGTGACCAACTCCCCCTCGACGCGGCCTCTGACCGTCGGGCTGTCGCTCTTCGGTGCGCCCGAGAATGGTGTGGATATCTCGGTCATCTCTGCGGCGACGGTGATGGTGATTGCGCCGTTGCTGATCGGGTTCCTGATCTTTCAACGACAGTTCGTGCAGGCCTTTCTGACCGCAGGGGTGAAATGAGGGTGGCATGACGCGTATACTCCAGATTTCCGATTTGCATGTCATGCCCGACGGCGTGCTCTTTCAAGGCCGCGTTGATACCGCCGCCGCGCTAAACGACATGCTGGCCGGGATTACCCGGCTGCTACCCGCGATCGGCCCGGTGGAGCGGCTGGTGATTTCGGGCGATCTGACGGAAACCGGCTGCGACGCAGCCTATGTCAGGTTGAACGCAGTGATGGCAGAGTGCCCCGTACCGTGGCTTGCCATCCCCGGCAATCACGACCGCCGTGATGCGATGCGCGGTTTTGCGGCACGGGCCGGCTGGATGCCGGATCACGGCCCGATCAACTGGTGTGAGGATCTGGGAACTGCCGCGCTTATCGGTCTCGATACATTGGTCGAAGGACACGCCCACGGTGCGTTGAGCGACGAAACGTTGGACTGGCTTCGCACGACGCTGCGCGAGTTGCGGCATCATACGGTTCTTGTTTTCATGCACCATCCGCCCATCAAGACGGGGATTGCAGGTATGGATGCGATCGGGCTCGAACGCCCCGAGCGACTGGAGGCCGTGCTTCGAGAACATGACGGCCCGCTGCAGATCGCCTGTGGTCACGTTCATCGCATGATGGTCGGTCATTTTGCCGGGCGGCAGGTCGTGATCTCTCCCGGCACGTCTCACGCTGTCGGCCTTGATTTACGTGCGCGCGGCGGACTTGATTTTATCCCGGGGCATGTCGGCGCAATTCTTCACGTCCTCGAACCCGAGCCTCAGACGCTGCTCATCTCAGCCGAAGACTTTCTGAATCCCATTCAATTCGGATGACCGCATAGCAGATCCCCGACGCGATGGGTGCCGGTTTGATTTTTTGTGGAGTGCTTAGTCAAGCTGCACCGCAAGGATGCGCGCCACCTGATCGCCGATCACCCGTATTTCCCGACTGGGATTCTCATAATCTGTGTCGTCCAGACGCAGAACCGCCCCGGCGCTTAACCGTTCCACGTCACCTGCACTTGACCTCAATTCCACTTCGCCGGAAAGCAGGACGCAAAGCTGGCGGCGACTTGAAAAGTCCTTGCTGCTTGAATAGCCGGACGGCAATTCCGTAAAGAAATAGCGCTTGCACGGCTGCGCCGAGGACATCATCGGTGACGTGGCCAGAAAGTCGCTGAGGCCAACGTTCAAGTTTATCTCTTCGTGACCGAACTGTGTGCCGCCTTTGCCATCGTTCGAAAAGGTCGTGATCCGCATCGCCATTCCGGCCCCCTGTTCTGCCTCTTGTGCATGACCTGAGCGCGCCGAAGAATGTCACGCAACTAGAAGCTACAAGTCTCTTTTTCATTTGGGAATGCATTTCTGGTGACAACGCAGCATTCCAGCGTGTTCAGATGCTGATTTCCTTGCCTATGGCAGTCGGACCAGACAGTATTCCAGTCAGAACAGACGGATCAGGCGGCTGGGGTGCGGGATGGGACGATGGCTTGCGGGTTTATTGATGTGCCTTGGCATGGCCCTGCTTGGGGGCGGGGCCGTGATGGCCTGCACGCTGCCCGATATGCGGACGGATGTAGCGCCCACGCCCAAAAATGGCGGTCCGGTTCAGGTGGATGCGTCCTTTACCGTGCTCGACATTTTGGGCGTTGACGATGTGAACCAGCAGATCAATGTCGATATCGGCGCGATGCTGGTCTGGCAGGATCCACGGCTGCAATCGCTCGAAGGCTGCCGGTTTGCCCGCTCTCAGGTCTGGGTACCCGACATTGTCTTGCAAAACTCCTCTAACCTGCGCACCGCGCGCAACAATGCACGCGATCAGGTGGTAGTTGGTGCGGAGGGACGGGTGACCTACCGGCAGCGGTTCTTCGGCGACATCTCCAGCTATCACAACCTGCGCGATTTCCCGTTTGACACGCATGATTTCGCGATCACCTTTCTGCCGGTCGAGACCGGTGTCGAGACAGTGAAATTCGTGCCGGATCAGGCGAATACATGGCTGTCGGACCACCTCAATATTTCGGGGTGGCAGGTCAACGGCCTGTTGCTTGAGGAACAGAGCGCGAAACTGCGCGAGGCCGGACAGGTCCTGAGCATGCTCACCCTCACGATCTCGGCGGAACGCGAGGTCAATTACTACCTCTTCCGGATCATGCTGCCGCTTTTCTTTGTGGTCGCAATGTCCTGGGTGATCTTCTGGGTACCGCCGAGCCGATTCGAGTTCCAGATCGGTCTCGGGGCAACGTCGATGCTGACGGTGATCGCCTTCAACCTCGCTGTCGCCGGGGCGCTGCCGCCGCTCGGCTATCTGACGATTCTGGATCAGATTCTGATCTGGTCCATCGCCATGGTGTTTCTCGCCATCGCCGAGGCGCTGGTGACCGGGCTTCACGTCGTCAATGGCCAAGAGACACGCGCGCACCGGATTGACCGCTTGGCGCGCATGGTCTTTCCCATCTTGCTGATCGGCGGCTGGGCCACACTTGTCCTATCGGGACTGCGGTGAACACCAAGGCGCCGGCGCGCATTACTCCGGTCCGGGGCTGACGCGCCACGCGCCGTCCGCCGTGCGACAGCGCCATGTACGAAAGGTGGCGGGGTCCGGTCGCTTGACCGTGCTGACACGGTGCACCAGTTCGGCACAGTTGCCGTCAATCCGGCCCAGCGTGACCGCCCCCTTTGAGCGGCTTGCAGGGTTGCTCCAACGGCGCGCGTCACCGGTGCGTCCCATCGGCTCGAACAGTTGCTGCGCAGCCGTTTCCATGACCGAGATATCATTCGGCGACAGACCTGAATCAAAAAGAATCTTGCCAAGACTGCGCGCCTGCGCCTCACCCGATCCCATCAATGGCAGCGCCAGCAGCGCTGCGGACAGCAGAATTTTCGTTCTCATAATCAATTCCTTTCCTGATTATCGCCTCAGACGGTCACCGTACCGTCGGCTTTTCCAGCCGCAAGGCCATCACGATCAGCGCCGCCCCGCTACCCAGCAGTTCCAGCGACAGGATCACGCCCAGTTGCAGCGTGACGCCCAGCAGAACCAGAGCACCAAGCACAACCGCCAGCGCACCGGCCACAAGCACCGCCCAGAACAGCGGATCGGTTCGGTAGCGCCGCCCGATCCAGAGCTTGGCCAGCCCGCCTATAACCAGCAGCCCACCCAGCAACCACCGCAGCAGCGTACCATCGCCGATCGGTCCGATCAGCAGCGACAGCCCCAGAAACAGCCCCGCCGCAGCAAACAGACCCGCCCCGGCCCGTTCACGAAAGGCCGAGGATTTCCAGGCCGCGCGCCCCTGCAAAAGCCCCATCAGCACCAGCGCCCATCCCGCGATGGTGGTCGAGGTGATCTGTGCGGCATTCGGATTGATCAGGCCCAGCACACCGCCCGCCAACGCGACCAGCCCCGCCAATAGCCACCATAGCCAGTTTTTCATTACCGCCTCCTCAGCTTGTTTGGTCCCGGGCGGCAAGGCCCAGGACGATCAGGGAAATTCCGTTCGAAATCAGCTCAATCGCCAGCAGGATACCCAGAACCACCGCCGCCGAGAACGGAAAGCTCGTCAGGATCATCGCGCCCAACGCCAGCGAGATGATCCCCGAAAGGATCAACACCAGCCGGAGCCCGCCACTAGGTAGCCGAAACGCGAAGATGATCCGCAACACGCCGATAAACAGCATCAGCAGCGCCACCACGACCGTCAGTTGCAGCACGCCCTGCAACGGATTGCTCACCAGATTGACACCGATCGCCAGAACCGCAGCGCCCAGCACCAGCGACAACAGCCGCGAGACCCAGCTTTCATCGGCAAAGATCGACATCAGCATGAGCGCACCGATGGCAATAAAGAGATACCCGGTCAGAAGTTCCGCCGTCAGCGTCGCCGCCAGCGGGTTCAACAGGGCGATGATGCCACCGATCAGCGACAGCGCGCCGATGCCGAGCAACAGGATGGAATTTTTCATTGTATGTCTCCCGAAACTGCCAAAATCTATGCCTCCGATGGCTCTGCCACCAGATCGAAGCTGTCGAGCCGCAACCGGTCGCTCAGCCACAACAAAATCCTCTCCGCCAGCGACAGCGCCGCGCGCTCTGCCATCACCTGCCGCGCCAGTGCGGGTTTGTTGGTGATCAGCCCGTCCACCCCCATCGAGATCATCCGCGACATGGCGCGCGGGTCGTCCACCGTCCAGACATAGACCCGCTTGCCCGTCGCATGCGCGCGGCGCAGCAGATGCCCCGAGACCTGCCCGGTATTGACCGCCAGAAACTCGGCATCGAGCGCGCTCAGGTCACCAATCGCCCGCGCCGCGAGGATGCCCATCGGCCAGTCCGGGCGCAGGGCGCGCATCTTCGCCACACCCGACCGCTTGAGCGACATGATCATCACGTCATCCGCCATGCCGGTCTCTTCGACGATGCGCGCCACCCGCTCTTCCAGCCGTTCGTCATGGCCGTAATATTTCAACTCGATCAGCACCCGGCCGCGCCCCTTGGCCACCTCCAGCACGTCGCGCAATGTGGGCACGCGGGCCTCCGCATAGGCAGGATCGAACCAGCTTCCGATGTCGATCTGCGCGAGATCGTCAGGCGTTGCGTTCCAGACCTTCAGGGCCACGCCCGCCTGTTTCATGAAGTCGCTGTCATGGGTGACGATCACGGTGCCGTCGGCGATCTCCTGCACGTCGATCTCTACCCAGTCGGCCCGATCCTCCAGCGCCTTTTCCACGGCGGCCAGCGTATTCTCGGGTCGCGCCGCCGCCGCGCCACGATGCGCGATGACCTCAACCGCCTGCGGGGCCGCAAGACGCCCCGCAAGATCGCCCAGAACCGTAACCGCGCCCAGGCCCGCCACACCTGCCGCGATGGCGAGCCCGGCCAGAACCAGCGCACCGCCGACCGGCGCGCTGTCCTGCTGCGGTGCCAGAACCTTGGGCGCCACGCTGCGATGCAGGTCATCTAACAGCACTGCCAGCGCCCCGTTGGACACCGCTGCCAGAACCGCGTTGGCCAGCGACCAGAGCACGAGCGTCAGAAGCGCGGCCAGCACCACCCCGGTGAGGCTTGGCAGCGCCAGTGCCTGCGCGCCCGACCCGAACACGCCGATCAGCGCCGCGACCCCGGCGGCAAGCGCCAAACGCAGCGCAAGCCAGCCAAGTATGCGCCGGATCACCGCGCCACGCCGCGTGCCCAGATGCGCCTCGCTTTGCGCAAAGCAGTCGCGCGACGGCACCCCGTCGATCAGCCGCAGATGCAGGGCGAGCGCCCAGCCCGACAGCCGCCAGATCAGCAGCCCCGCCATGATCAGGGTGAGCGTGCCGATCACCCCCGCAGCCAGCAGAAACTCCGGCGGCCAATAGGTCAGGTAATAGTTGATGTCATGCGCCCGCAGCGTGAGCGCCGCCACCGCCGCGCCCATCACCAGAAACGGCACGGCCAGCAGCGCCACCCGCAGCACCAGCCGCAAGGCAAAACCAAACACCGCCCCGAGCCGGGGCAGCACCAGTCGCCAGGCCGCAGCAAGCGCGGGCCGAACCCCTGTCACCGGCTGCCGCAGCACCGCCGTCATCAAGGCAAGATCAAGCACCGCCGCGACAATCAGCACCCCCGCCACGGCCAATGCGCCAATCGCCCCCAGAGGCGACAAGACAAAGCCCGCGATGTCCTGATCGGTCAGCGCCGGATCACCCGACCAGCGCAGCGCCAGCCCAAGGATCATTCCGGCCAGCGGCAACACCAGAACCGAGACCGCCAACCGCACGCTCAGATGCAGTGCCGTGAACAGCAGCGCGTCGGACAGGGCGCGGCGATAGGCCGGAAGGACCGCGCGCAGCCCCATCGGTCAGGTCTCCGCTTCGCTGGATTTTTGCCCTTTCAAGCGTTCCCGCAGGGATTGGAATATCACGTAGAGCGCCGGGATCACGAAGATGCCCACCAGCGCCGCCGCCAGCATGCCGCCCGCCACGCCCGTGCCCACGGCGCGGCGCGACAGCATCGAGGCGCCCTCGGCGGTGACCAGCGGAATAAGCCCCGCGATAAAGGCAAACGAGGTCATCATCACCGCGCGGAACCGCGCGCCCGCGCCCTGCACGGCGGCATCGAGAATGGTCTCACCGGCCTCGCGCCGTGCCTTGGCGAATTCCACGATCAGAATCGCGTTCTTGGCCGCCAGCGCCAACAGCACCACCAGCCCGATCTGCGCATAGATATTAAAGGGCAGCCCCGCCAGTAGCAGCGCCGCAATCGCGCCCGCCACGCCGAACACCACCGACAGCATTACCGGCACCGGAATCGTCCAGCTTTCATAGAGCGCCACGAGGAAGAGATAGGCAAAGAGCATCGCCAGCACGAGGATCATCGTCGTCTGCCCCGCTGCCTGCTTTTCCTGCAACGCGGTGCCGGTCCATTCGTAATCAAAGCCCGGCGGCAGATTGGCCTCGGCCACCTCTTCCATCGCCGCCAGTGCCGCCCCCGAGGACAGGCCCGGCGCGGGGGTGCCGCTGATCTTGGCCGCGCGCTGATTGTTGTAGCGCGAGAGCGACATCGGCCCGGTGATATAGTCGGCCCGCGCAAAAGCCCCGATCGGCACCATCTCTCCGGACGCGCTGCGCACCTGAATGCGCCCGATATCGTCCACGGCGTCACGATATTCGGGCGCGGCACTCATCCGCACCTGCCACGAGCGGCCAAACAGGTTGAAATCGTTGATATAGGCGGAGCCGAGCGTCGGTTGCAGCGCGGCAAACACGTCCGATACGGGAATGCCAAGCGCATAAAGTCGCTCGCGGTCGATCTCGAGGAAAAGCTGCGGGCTGTTGGCCGAGAACGTGCTGTAGACCCCCGACAGCGTCGGATTGCCATTGGCGGCGAACGAAAGCCCCCGCGCGGTTTCGGCCAGTTCCTGCGGCGTGAGGCCCTGCGTGTCGAGCAGTTGCATCTCAAAGCCCGACCCGGTGCCAAGCCCGGCGATGGGTGGCAGGTTGAAGGCGATGACTTGCGCCGACCGGATCGCCGCGCCCTGACGCATCGCCTGCTCGATCACGTTGAACACGCTTGTCTCTTCGCTCGTGCGTTCGGCGAATTCGTGCATCGACACCAGCGCGAAGGCGGCGTTCGACTTGGTGATCCCGTCCAGCAGCGAAAAGCCCGCAACCGAGGTGACGGACTCGACCCCCGGCAGGCCCAGCAATATCTCTTCCACCTCGCGCTGCGCCGCGATGGTGCGGTTGACCGAGGCCGCCTCTGGCAGGCGCGTCTCGACAATGAACGAGCCCTGATCCTCGGACGGCAGGAACCCGGTCGGCACCGCCTTGAACAGCCCGCCGGTCAGGGCAATGGCCCCGATCAGCAGCGCAAGCCCCAACACCGCGCGCCGCGCGATGGACCCGGCGACCCGCGCATAGCCGTCGCGCGCACTGTCGATACTGCGTGAAATCCGCCCCATTATCCCCTTTTTCGGCCCATGATGTGGCTTGAGCAGGATCGCGCAGAGCGCGGGCGACAGGGTCAGCGCGTTGATCGCCGAGATCACCATCGACACCGAAACGGCGACCGCGAATTGCTGGAACAACTGCCCGGATATACCCGGAATGAACGCCACCGGCACAAAGACCGACAGCAGCACCAGCGTCGTTGCGACAATCGCGCCGGTGATCTCGGACATCGCCGCCGAAGAGGCCTCGGCCGGTGACATCCCGGGGTTTTCCTCCATCTTGGCCTCGACTGCCTCGACCACCACGATGGGGTCATCAACCACGATGCCGATGGCCAGAACCATCGCCAGAAGCGACACGGTATTGAGCGAAAAGCCCATCGCCTGCATCACCGCGAAACTGCCGACCAGCGCCACCGGCACGGCAATCAGCGGCACCAGCGTGGCGCGCAGCGAACCCAGGAAGATGAACACCACGATCACCACGAGGACGAACGCCTCGATCAGGGTCTTTTGCACCTCGTGGATGCTTTCCTTGACGAAGGTGGAACTGTCCGAAACGATGTCATAGGCCATGCCCTCGGGGAAACCTGCCGCGACATCCTGCATCATCGCCTTGGCGGCGTCGGCGGCGGCGATGGCATTGCCACCCGGCGCAAGATAGAGGCCGATCAGCGTCGCGGGCTTGCCGTCAAAACTGGTCACCACATCGGAGTTCTTCTCGCCCAGTGTCACCTCGGCCACGTCGCGCACCCGCACGACGCTGCCGTCGCTGCCCGCGCGCAGGATGATCGCGCCGAATTCCTCGGGGCTCGACAGCCGCCCCTTGGTCGAGAGGTTGAGCTGCAACCCCGGGTCCTCGGTCACCGGCTGTCCGCCCACGCGCCCAATGGCCGCCTGAAGGTTCTGGCTGCGCAGGGCCGCGCTGACATCGGCAGGTGTGAGGTTCAGCGCTGCGAGCCGGTCCACGTCCAGATTGACGCGCATCGCAAACTCATTAGCCCCGAACATCGAGGCATCGCCCACTCCCTCGACCCGCTTGAGCCGGTCCATGATGTTGAGCCGGGCATAGTTCGTGAGGTCACTGCCCTCAAGCGCGTCACTCTCGGCGTAAAGCGCGATGCCCATCAGCAGCGAGGAGGATTTCTTAGCGACCTTCACCCCGGTCTGGCGCACCTCCGACGGCAAGAGCGGCTCGGCCAGTGATACCCGGTTCTGCACGTTTACCGTGGCGATATCGGGATCGGTGCCCACCTCGAAACTGATGCTGAGGATATAGGTGCCATCCGCGCCCGAGGTCGAGGACATGTAGATCATGTCGTCGACGCCCACGACCTGATCCTCGATCACCTGTGCCACCGTCTGCTCGACCACCTCCGACCCCGCACCGGGATAGCTTGCCGTAACCGAGACCTGCGGCGGCACGATATCGGGGAACTGTTCCACCGGCATCTTGGTCAGCGCGATGAACCCGGCCAGGAAAAGGACAATAGAAATGACCCCGGCAAAGCGGGGGCGCTTGATAAAGGTATCTGCCAGCATGAATCAGCCCTCGGGTGCGGCGGCATCGACCGCGCTGCCGGGGCGAACCTTGTTCACGCCCTCGGTGATCACGCGCTCGCCCTCGCTCAGCCCCTCGGCGATGACGGCATAGCCTTGCGCATTGCGGCGCACGGTGACGCGGCGCTGCTCGGCCACCTCGCCCTCGCCCACCACCAGCACAAACGCCCCCTGAATGTCGCGCTGCACCGCCTGCGCCGGGATCGCCAATTCGCCCTCAGGCGTGTCCGAGGTGAGCGTCACGCGCACCAGTTCGCCGTCCAGCAAACGCCCGTCAGGGTTGGCAAACCGCGCCCGCAACGTCACGCTGTCTGTGCCTGAATTGACCCGGCTGTCCACGAAATCGACATCGCCCGGCGCGTCATAGACGGTGCCATTGGCCAGCGTCAGGCTGACGGCGGCCTCTTTCGAGACCTCTCCGCGTTCGACCCGTTCGAGAAAATTACGCAAAGTTGCAGTCGGCACGGGGAATTCGGCGTGGATCGGATCAAGCTGCACCAGCGTCGCCAGCGCGCCTGCCTCCGGCCCGACAAGCCCGCCTTCGTCCACCGCACTGTCGCCGATGCGGCCCGCGAACGGGGCCTTGATTTCGGTGTAAGACAGGTTGGTGCGCGCCCGGTCGAGAGCGGCTTCGAGCCGCAGCACATCCGCCTCGGCCGTAGCAAGCGCGGCCTCGGCCTGATCGAGACGCGCCTGCGCACCGGCCTCGCGCGCGACAAGTTCGCTCTGACGATCCCGTTCGATCCGCGCCAGATCGCGCTGTGCCTGCGCCGCGCCCAGCGCGCCCTCAGCCTCGCGCGCCGCTGCTTCGTAAAGATCGCGCTCGATGACGAATAGCATCTGGTCCTGCGTCACCTCGGCACCCGGGGCAAATCCGATCTGCTCGATCACGCCAGACACGCGCGCGACAAGCGCCACCCTGCGATTGGCGTCCAGACGTCCGTTGAAATCAGAAGTTTCCGCCAAGTCCAGAGTGGTCGCCTCGACTGCGACGACAGCGGGGGGAGGCGCTGCTTCCTGCGAGATCACGGCTCCGCTCGCGGATGCAAAAACAATGGATACTAAAATCGTTCTAATCAATTCAGCCTCCTGACGCGAAAGGTCGATGATCAAACGATACGCGATGTCTCTGAAGAGTCACCAAAAAAACGGTCAGTGATGTGCGCCAAGGCTTTTAGGCCCTTTGCTTGGTATTTTTGGGCTCAGAAAGAACACAGATGTCATTGCAGAACGAGCTTGGGGACGGGTTCGAAAGGGACGCCCTGGTGCAGGTTGTTGATCGCGGCCATGTGGTCAGCGAGGTGGCCGCGAGCGTCTTCCACGGGCACCTCATTCCATTCCCGGCCATCCGATATCGGTTGGCGTGGGGCGCAGAGGCAGGAAGATGCCCGCGTTGCGCGGCTGGTTTCGGAGGCTCAATCCTGCGGGGGCTGCGATGCCTTGGCGAGGGCCATCTGGATGATCCCGGCAGCCATCTCCTTGGCGACCTGCGCTGCTTCGGGCATGCCGCGCACATGCGCGGTGGCGATCGCCCCTTCCTTGAGCAGGGCCAGTTGCTCGGCCAGATGCCGTGGTGCCGACGCGCCTGCTTCGGAACACAGTCTTTCGAGATAATCTAAGATGCTGCGCTTGTGTTCGGCGGCGGCGCGGTGCGCTGGGTGGGCGTGGTCGCCGAACTCACCAGCCGCGTTTATGAAGGCGCAGCCGTGGAACCCCAGCCCCTTGAAGGCCCGCCCTTCGAACCACGTCTCCAGCGCATCGAACATCGCCAGCAGCCGCCCACGCGGATCGGGCGCGGCCTTTTCCATCTCGCCCATCAGCCAGTTGCGGAACTGCTCGTCACGTCGATGCAGCACGGCGAGAATCAGTTCGTCCTTGGACCGGAAATGTTTGTAGAGCGTCATTTTCGCGACGCCGGATTCGGCCAGGATCTTGTCGATTCCGGTGGCATTGAAGCCGCCAGCGTAAAAAAGTTTCAGGGCGGAATCCACCAGATCGTCACGACGGGATTTCGGCATATTTTCTAACCTTACCAGACAGTTCTGTATTCTTTTTGCAGAAATACCTTGGATATTCAAGGGGAAGCTTCACAAGTCATGCCCGGAAATAGCATCTCTAACAGTTGACGTATGTACAGACCGATCTGTATATTTTTGCTCACTGACTTAATCAAAAGCGAGATCCCTCATGACACGTATTTCTCTTCCCCCCTCGATCGACGCTGCACCTACTGCCGCGCAGCCGCTGCTTGACGGCGTGCGCCAAATGCTTGGCAGCGTGCCGAACCTCTTTCGCATCACCGCGAACAGCCCCGCCGCGCTCGAAGGTTATCTCGGCCTCAACGGCGCGCTTGCCAAGGGCGGCCTCGACGCCAAGACCCGCGAGCGCATCGCACTCGCCGTGGCGCAGGTGAATGGCTGTGAGTATTGCCTTGCCGCCCATACCTATCTCGGCACGCATGTGGCCAAGCTCGACGCGGCGGAGATCGCCGCCAACCGCAATGCTTCCTCCTTCGACCCCAAGGCTGATGTCGCCGTCGGGTTCGCGGTCAAGCTCGTCACCGAGCGCGGCCAAGTCGGGGACGCCGATATCACCGCGCTCAAGTCTGCGGGTTATACCGAGGCGGAGATCGTCGAGATCGTGGCGCATGTCGCGCTCAACACGCTGACCAACTATATCAATTCGGCGTTCGAGACGCCGATCGACTTCCCGGTGGTCAGCGCCAAGGTGGCCTGATCCCGGCGGCGCCCCGGCATCCCCCACGCGGATCGCTCCCTGTCCCGGTCGGGGCGCCAGAATTCCACCACACAGGAGATCGACCGATGACACGCCCGCCGCTGCCGCCCTTTGACGAAGCCGCCGCCATCACCAAGGTCCGCATGGCCGAGGATGGCTGGAACAGCCGTAACCCCGAGAAAGTCTCGCTCGCCTATACGCCCGACTGCCAGTGGCGCAACCGGGCCGAGATCTTCCAGGGCCGCGACCGGATCGTCGATTTCCTCACCCGCAAATGGGCGCGCGAGCTTGATTATCGCCTGATCAAGGAATTGTGGGCCTTCCACGGCAACCGGATCGCCGTGCGCTTTGCCTATGAATACCGCGACGACAGCGGTTCATGGTTCCGCGCCTATGGCAACGAGAACTGGGAGTTTGCCGAAAACGGCCTGATGCGGCAGCGCATTGCCTCGATCAACGACCGTCCGATCACCGAGCAGGAGCGCCTGTTTCACTGGCCGCTCGGGCGTCGCCCCGACGATCATCCCGGCCTGTCGGCCCTTGGCCTGTAAGGAGTTGAGCCATGCCTCTCGGAGTTGCCGATATCGCCTTCACCCCGACCGTGCGCGCCGAACAGGAGCGTCTTGGCTCCGCCGCGCTCTACGCCAGTGCCCTCTCGCCCGACCGCGATGGCGGGCGCAGCCTGACCGAGCGCGAGGCCAGCTTCCTCGAGGCGCGTGACGGGGTGTTTCAGGCCACCGTCTCGGAAACCGGCTGGCCCTACGTCCAGTTCCGTGGCGGCGCGCCCGGGTTTCTCAGGGTGATCGACCCGCAGACCGTCGCCTATGCCGATTACCGCGGCAACCGGCAATATATCAGCACCGGAAACCTGCGCACCAATCCCCGTATCGCGATCATCGCGGTCGACTACCCGGCGCGCAAGCGGCTCAAGCTGTGGGGTGAGGTTGAAATCTCCGAGGATGCCAGGATCATCGAGTTGCTGTCCTCCGCGGATGCCCCGCCCGCCGAGCGCGTAATCATCATCCGCATCGCGGCCTTTGACTGGAACTGCCCGCAGCACATCCCGGTGCGCCGCACCGATGCCGAGCATGGCGACGAGATTGCAAGGCTTCAGGCCCGTATCGACGCATTGGAAGACACACTGACCAAGGCCGGGATTTCCCCGACCTGACCGGAAGGATCAAACCCAAGGGCGCAGGCCCGAATTTCAAGCCAGGACGTGGATCATTGAAATGACAGACAGAAACTCGCTTCTCATCTCGGCCCTCGCCATGGCGATCACGGTCGGCAACCTAGCAATATCGCTGGCCACACCAGGGCCCGATCATACCCGGATAGAGATGGTTGCCAAAGCCGCGCCCGACCGCCACGCGCCCATGAAAACCGACGCCTGCACCCTGGCATTAACCGATCTACCAGCGAACTGATCCCGATCTCCGCACCCCGCCGACGGTGCCGAGCTCGAAGGAAAGCAGACATGCATCGCGCCTGCGGCGTGACTTGGGGCGTCGACGGCGGCCAAGGTGCCTGAGAGCAAAGGAGCTCTCGCCGCCCGCATCACTCAGACCGGATCGCCTCGAATTCGAGGATGATGTTCACCGCGTCGCCGACGAATTCCGGCAGGGCATAGGTGCTGCCGAAGTCGCTGCGCAGGATCTCGGCGCTGGCCGAGATGCCGAGCGTCTCCTTGCCGTGGCAGCAAGGGTAATCGGCGCGTTTGTTGAGTGTCACGTCGAGGGTGACGGGCTGTGTCACGCCGCGAATGGTCAGGTCGCCGGTAACGGTGCCGGTGGTCTCGGTCTCGGGCGTGCTGCCAGTGCCGACAAAGGTGATTTGCGGATGCGCCTCGGCATCGAGGAAATCCGGCGAGCGGACGTGGTTGTCACGCTTTTCATGGTCGGTATCGACGCTTTGCGCGCCGATGGTGGCCCGCACCTCGTCCAGGTCCTGCGTCTCGGGGTCATAGACAAACTGCCCTTCGATCTCGGAAAACCGGCCAAGCACCTTGGCATAGCCCGCATGCATGATGGTGAAGGCAACGACGGTATGTTCGGGATCGATCGCCCATGTTGCCGGTTCGGCCTGCACAGTGTGCGGCAGGCTGAGGGCGGCGAGAGCGCAGGCGGCGGTCAGGGTCTGTCTGGTCATTGTCGGTCCTCCCGTGTCAGGCGGTGTTGGCGTGGATGGCAATGGCCTCACGCCTTTGTGGTATTCGGTCCTCGGGGATGTCGAAGAGGCCGGTGCGGCGCGACCAACGCCCCATAGCGGGCTTAGCCGAGAACACGGCTATCGGGATCGCGCCGATAAGCGCAATCAGGATCGGTGCACCGAAGATCAGTGCCCAAGGGGCGAACGCCGCAAACCACAGCCCAAGCGCCACACCGATAATGGTCTGAGGCCAGAGTACGCGGGCGGCCTCGCTCCATTCCAGCCGCTCGCGGCTGCGTTGCTGTGCGCTCCAGCCGATGCGCTGCCCGAAGAGAAGCCCGATGGCAAACCGTGTCAGTGCAAGCGCCACGATTGGGGCTGTGAGCATGGAAAAGAGCATCTCGATCAGCCCGCCGAACGCCACGCGCACTCCGCCGCCATACGCCGCACGACGCTCGGGGCGGGCCAGGACCTGCGCGAGCCCCATGATCTTGGGGCTGAGGCTGAGCGTTAGGATCGTCGCAAAGAGTGCCAGACCGGTGACTGCAGGCACCGCGTTCAACTGGCCCGGCAGCGCCATCATCGCGGCCCCGATCAGGATGAAACCCATCCATGCGGGCGCGCTTACATACATCAAGATCGCGAGCACCAGTTGAATGCGGCTTACCGCTTTCAGCCCCGGCATTGCCAGCAGGTGCAGATATTGCAGGTTGCCGTTCATCCAGCGCAATTCGCGGCGGATGAAATCCACGAGGCTGGGCGGGTTCTCCTCGAAACTTTCGCTTTCCTCTGCCATCACCCGTACCTCATAGCCCGCGCGGCGGATCATCACGGCCTCGAGCTGATCGTGGCTCAGGATCGGGCCCGAGAGCGGCCCGCGCCCGGGCAGGTCGGGCAGCATGCAATGGCTGCGGAACGGCGCTGTGCGGATCAGCACGTTATGGCCCCAGTTTGGCCCGCAATCACCCTGCCACCAGGCCGAACCGAGGGTGAAAGAGCGCATGCCGTGACGCATTCCGAACTGAAACACGCGGGTGAAAAGACTGCTGGAGGGCAGCCCGGTCACAAGGCTTTGCAGCATGCCGATCTCGGGGCTGGCCTGCATCACCCGGACCAGGCGAAAGACCGTCTCAGCGCCCATCTCGCTATCAGCATCAAGCGGCAGGAAGAAATCGCTTTCGCCGTCGGCACTGTGCAGGAATTCGGCGATATTGCCCGCCTTGTAGCCGGTATTCTCGGTCCGGCGACGGTACTGGATCCGCGCATTTGGCCGCGCCGCGCGCCATTGGGCAACACGTGCCTCTTCCTTGAGGGCGATGCCCGGCGCGTCGGTGTCGCTCAGCACGTGATAGGAAAACCGCCCGGCCCAGGGGCTTTGGGCGATCTCGGCCTCAAGCCGCCGCAGCCGGTCTATGGAGGCGTCGGGATCTTCGTTGCGCAGCGGCATGACGATTGCCACCCGCGCGCTGACCGGCTCTTCGCCCGAGACCCGAGCCAAGGCAGGTGTGACATGTGTGGCGGCCTGTGCGCCATGCCGCAGATCAAGCACCAGACCCAGCACGCTGTTCCAGAAGCCGATCGAGAGCCATGGCAGCGTCAGCGCGAAACAGGTCAGCAGCGCAACTTCGGTCAACGTGATGCCGAAGGGGGCGAAAAACGACGCCATCACCGAAAAAAGCAAAAGCACGGTCGCGGCGTTGAGTCCAAGAACCAGCCGCCGTCGCACGGCAAGGCGCTTGCCCTCTAACGGGGCCGACTGTCGGTACTCGTTGTGTGTCGTGATTAAAGTCAACGGTTTCTCCAAGCGTGTCGGCAACCTTGGCCTGATCATATATTGTCGGTGAAGAAGTAAAGTCTTGCCCGCCCCGGTCCAATGAATTCTTCGTGGATGTGCGGGGAATCGCCGGTTTTGCCGCGTGGCTTGACCGTTTGCCGCGCAATGATAGCTATCTTGCGACACTCATTAAAGGAAACGCCCATGTTCGCCGTTGAAGTCCGAGATCACATCATGATCGCCCATTCCCTGCCCTCCCCGGTCTTTGGCCCGGCACAGGGCGTTCACGGGGCCACGTTCGTCGTGGATGCCGCCTTTTACACCGACGATCTCGACGCGCAAGGGCTGGTGGTCGACATCGGGCTGGCGACAGAGGCGCTTGCCCGTGCGCTTGAACCGCTGCGCTATGGCAATCTGGATGAAAAGCCGGAGTTCGAGGGCAAATTCACGACCACCGAATTTCTGTGTCATCACATCTGGAGCGCGCTGCGCGAGACAGCGAAATCCGAGGGGTTGGGCGATGCCGGGCGGCTTCGCAGGATTCGCGTGATGCTTCACGAAAGCCATGTGGCGCGCGGCTGGTACGAGGCCGATATCTGAGATGGGCTTTGACGCCGAATGGCTTGACCTGCGTGCGCCTGCGGACGACAGGGCGCGGGATGCTGACCTGCTCCAACGCGCAATCGCTTATGCGGGCTCCGGCGTGCGCATGCTCGATCTGGGGTGCGGGACGGGGTCCACGGTGCGGGCCTTCGCGGCGGCTGGGGCCGAGTCGCTTGACTGGTGTCTGCTAGACAATGACCCGGCACTGCTCGACCTTGCGCGACGACATCATCCGGAGGCAGAGGTCCGCATCTGTGATCTGAGCGACCTCGATGCAGTGCCTCTGACGGATGTGAAGATGGTCACCGCGTCAGCGGTGTTCGATCTGGTATCGGAGGACTGGGTGATACGCCTTATTGACCGGTTGGCACGGCACCGGATCGCGCTTTATGCGGCCCTCAGTTACAATGGTGTGATGCGCTGGAGCCCGGAGGACCAAGACGACGCCGCAGTGACAGAGCGCTTCAACCACCATCAATGCGGGAACAAGGGATTCGGTTCAGCGCTCGGACCAGAGGCGGCTACGCGGATGACCTCGTTGCTCGCGGCGCGCGGATACGATGTATTCAGTGCTCCGAGCCCTTGGGTTCTTGAGCCAAGCGAGGCCCCGTTGCAGGACGCGCTGCTATCGGGGATTGCCGGGGCCGCGCACGAGGCTGGCTTTGACGATGCCGCGGGCTGGGCGGCGCGCCGGCGGGATGCGATTGGTCATGCTCGGGCGGAAATCGGCCATATGGATGTACTCGCCCTGCCCGGGGGAGGGTGACATTTCCGCACTGGCCTCTATCTTTGCATGGGACGCAGTAAAGACCCCGCCATCCGGGCAACGCAACAAAGGGAATGCCACATGCACGCGACCGACGTAACACCCGAGGTCTGGGATCGCATCGTCAGAACTCGTGCGGGCGCGTCCTGTTTGTGCTGCGGCGACTGGAGTGCGGGTGAGCGCGCGGCAATCGGCCTTTACGGCGCAATGATCGCGACCCCAGGCACGTGTCACGTTGCGGCGCAAATCGGGCAGTCGCTTGATGGGCGCGTTGCTACCCTCTCGGGCGATGCCGCGGATGTCTCGGGGCCCGACGGGCTGGCGCATCTGCACCGGATGCGCGCGCTGGTCGATGCCGTGGTCGTTGGCGTCAAGACCGCGTTGCACGACGACCCACGCTTGACCGTGCGGCTGGTGCCGGGGCAAAATCCGGCGCGCGTGGTGATCGACCCATCAGGCCGCCTGCCCAATGATGCGCGGCTTTTCGCCGAGGATGGCGCGCGCCGGATCGTGATCCAAACTGTGGATGTACCCCGGCCTCAAGGGGTGGAGGTGATCCGCCTGCCGCGTGATACATGGATCGCGCCCCGTGCGATCATAACCGCGCTGCGCGACAAGGGGCTGCATCATCTTCTGATAGAGGGCGGGGCGATCACCATCGCACGTTTCCTCGAAGCGGACCTGCTGACGCGCCTGCATGTCGCCGTGGCCCCCTTGCTGATCGGGTCTGGGCCGCAGGGGCTGACCACGCAGCCGATATCGCGGCTTGCGCAGGCGCGTCGGCCTGAAACGCAGGTCTATGGGCTGGGATCGGACGTCGTGTTCGATTGTCTTGTCGGCACGCAGGCGGCCCCTTGTGCCTGGCCGCACACCGCGATGACTACTGCAGCGTTGCACGGTTGACGCAGATGACGGACCCTGGCCGCGCACTCTGGATTACCGGCCCCCGGGTGGTAGAGGTCCACCCGATCGACATCACGCCCGGGCCCGACGATTATATCGTGCATACGCTCTTTTCCGGGATCAGCCGTGGAACGGAACGTCTGGTGTTCGAAGGGCGTGTGCCCGAGAGCGAATACCAGACCATGCGCGCGCCCATGCAGGGAGGGGAATTTCCCTTTCCGGTGAAATACGGCTACAGCGCGGTCGGCCAGATCCAAGACGGCCCGGACGCAGGCCGCATTGTGTTTGCCCTGCACCCGCACCAGACCCGGTTTGCCTGTCCGCAGGCAATGGCCGTTCCGGTACCGCCCAATGTGCCGCCCGCGCGCGCGGTGCTGGCGGCCAACATGGAGACCGCGCTCAATATCCTGTGGGATGCGCAGGTACAGCCAGGCGACCGGGTGGTAGTGGTGGGGGCGGGCACGGTGGGCGCGCTCGCAGGCTATCTCGCGGCGCACATTCCGGGCACAGAGACGTGCCTGATAGATGTCGATCCCACCCGCGCCGCTCTCGCCAGCGCCCTGGGCTGCGCGTTTGCCGAACCCGATGCAGCCCCGGGTGAGGCGGATGTGGTGATCCATGCCTCCGCGACCGAGGCCGGGCTTGCGACTGCTCTGGCGCTTGCCGGGGTCGAGGCCACGGTGATCGAGGCCAGCTGGTTCGGCACGCGTCCAACGACGATCAATCTCGGGGCTGCGTTCCATCAACGGCGACTGCGCCTGATCGCCTCGCAGGTGGGGCGCATCCCCGCGCATCGCGCGGCCCGCTGGACGCATCGCCGCCGTCTGGACGCAGCCCTTCGGCTTCTCGACGATCCGGCGCTTGATGCGCTTATCTCGGGAGAGAGCCCGTTCGACACGGTCGCCCAGGATTATGCTCGTATTCTCGATGCCCAGGACACATTGTGCCACAGACTGCGCTATGACGGATGACCCGGACGAGAACGCGCTGCGCCTGATGACCCGCGTGGCGCAAGAGGCAGGCGCGCTCCTGCTCGACCGGTTCGAGACGGTCAAATCCATTCCGCGCACTGAAAAGACAGCGGGCGATTTCGTGTCCGACGCGGACCTGACAGCGGAAACGACGATCCGGGACCGGTTGCAGACCGCCCATCCCGGCATCGGCTGGCTTGGCGAGGAAACCGGCGCGTCGGGCGACCCAGCCGGTCTGCGCTGGATCGTCGATCCGCTCGACGGCACCACGAATTTCTTGCACGGATTGCCGCATTGGGCCGTCTCCATCGCCTTGGCAGAGGGCGATAGGGTGATCGCGGGCGTGGTGCACGATCCGGTCAAGGCTGAGACATTCACCGCCGGGGCCGGCACCGGGGCATATCTCAATGGCGCACCGATCCATGTGTCACAGGGCGTGCCCCTTTCCCATGCGTTGCTCGCTACAGGCGTGCCTGCGGGTGGGCGTGTGACTTATCTTTCGCACAGCATGCACGACATAGAAGGGTTAATGCCGGATTGTGCCGGAATCCGCCGCTGGGGGGCCGCGACGCTGGATCTGGCCTATGTGGCGGCAGGCCGGATTGACGCCTATTGGGAGCGAAACCTTGGCCCTTGGGATGTCGCTGCGGGTCTGCTTCTGGTGGCTGAGGCGGGTGGCGAAGTGCGGCCGCTCTGGCCGGGGCGGTCGGTGCTGGAGACAGGCTCTTTTCTGGCCTCGAACGCCGATCTCGGCCCGCTGCTGGCACCGCGCCTTTGCGACGCGCGAGACAGTGCATGACCACGCCTCGCGCCATGGCCTTTGCCGTACCTGGCGATATCGAGACGGTGACCGGCGGCTACCTCTATGATCGCAGGCTTGCCGATGCGCTGGTGGCGTCCGGCATTGATGTGCATCAGCTGACCCTTGGCGACAGCTTTCCTCATCCGACTGCGCGCGACATGGCGAATGCGCTGGCGCAGCTTGACCGGCTGCCCGCCAATTGCCCCGCGCTTGTCGATGGGCTGGCCTTCGGCGCGCTCGACACGGGGCGGTTATCGCAGGTCCGCGCTCCGCTGGTTGCGCTGGTGCATCATCCGCTCGCACTCGAACCGGGGCTAGAGACCGCACAGGTGCGCGAGATGGCGGCGCGTGAGATGGCCAACCTCGCGCTCGCCCGGCATATCGTGGTCACAAGCCCGCATATCGCCCGCCTGCTCGAGACTGAATACGGTGTCGCGCGGGACCGGATCAGCGTTGCAAAGCCCGGTTTCGCTAGCTCGCCCGCCACAGGCCCGCGCCGAGCCGCGACACCGCCGCTCATTCTCTCTGTGGGCCTGCTCGCGCGGCGCAAGGGGCATGACATCCTGATGCGCGCCTTGGCGCAGATCACCGATCTGGATTGGCAGGCGGTGATCGTCGGGCGCGCGCATGAGCCCGAAACCGCCCGCAGTCTGCATGACCTGCGCGGCGCGCTCGGGCTTTCGGCACGCCTGCGCCTGACCGGCGAGATTTCGCAGACCCGGCTCGACGCGCTTTACGGAGAGGCGAGCCTTTTTGCTCTTGCGACCAGATACGAAGGCTATGGCATGGTATTCGACGAGGCGATGGGACATGCATTGCCCATCGTGAGCACACGTGCCGGGGCCACGCCCGATACGGTGCCGCAAGCGGCCGGCCTGCTGGTGCCGCCCGACGATGTCGATGCCTTCGCCAACGCATTGCGTCGATTGCTTGATGACAGGCACCTGCGCAAGGCCTGTTCCCAAGCGGCCCGCGATGCTGCAACAAGCCTCGGGGGATGGTCACATACAGCCGAGGTGGTTTCAGCGGCACTGTTCGGGCCAATCTGGGCAAATGTTGACGTGCCAAAGTAGCAGTGCAACTGTCGCCGGACCGACCGACAAAGGCGGTGTTTCGCTCCCTGATCCCCAACCCCGTCGATGGCCCGCCATTATTCCCGGTCTGCCAACCTTGCGGAGCGCAACCGGATCACGATGGAAACACTGGAAAATGAGAACGAACGCCGATCAAAAGTTGTCCAACTGACCTGCCACGGGATTTTTCCTCCATTTGGAATTAGAGTCCGACCCAACGAAGGGACGGACAATGAAGCGAACGAGATACAGCGAAGAACAGATCATCGGCATCCTGACCGAGCATGAGGCCGGCGCGAAGTGCGC
>NZ_JAVJUC010000005.1:0-11148 GCF_040219995.1 Roseovarius sp.
AAACCCGCCGCGCGGGGGGGCGCCACGCCTCTCCGCGGCGGCCCGTTGGCCGCGTTTCGCGCAGGTACTTCACTCAATGACCGCATCAGGCCATTCCCCCCAAACCAAAACCCCGCCCGCGCAAGGCGGACGGGGTTTCGCATCTTTCAATCAAGCGCCGGTCACTCGGGCTGGCTGCCACCCATCACCGTCAATCCGCGCAGGATATCCACGGCATAGGCCAGTTGGTAATCCTCCTCGCGCAGCTTGGCGGCTTCCTCGGCGCGCGCGCGGTCTTCTTCGATCTGCTTGATCTCGTCCTCGCTCAGGCTGTCATTGTTCAGACGGCCCCGCAGGTCAGCCTCGGAACGACCGGGCCGGGTCTCTTCCTCTTCCTCGGTCTGGTCACGGCGCGGCGGCTGCTGCACGACAATGTCGGGGCTGACCCCGAGCGCCTGAATGGACCGGCCCGACGGCGTGTAATAACGCGACGTGGTCAGGCGCATCGCGCCATTGCCCCGAAGCGGCATCACCGTCTGGACCGAGCCCTTGCCGAAGCTCTTGGTGCCCACCACGATGGCCCGGTGATGATCCTGCAAGGCGCCTGCAACGATCTCCGACGCACTGGCGGAACCGCCATTGATCAGCACGACGATAGGCTTGCCGCCCGCCAGATCGCCCGGCGTCGCATTGAAGCGCTCGCCATCCTGCGGATCACGGCCACGCGTGCTCACGATCTCGCCCTTGTCGAGGAAGGCATCCGACACCTTGATCGCCTGGGTCAGCAGACCGCCGGGATTGTTGCGCAGATCGAGCACGATGCCGCTCACGTTCTCCATCCCGCCCAAGGTCTCGACCTGCTCTTTCAGACCGCTTTCGAGATTGGGAAAGGTGTTGTCGTTGAAGGTCGTGACCCGCAGCACCACCGCATCCCGCTCGACCCGCGAGCGCACCGCCGTAAGCTCGATCGTGTCACGGATGATCGACACGTCGAACGGCTCCGCCTCGCCCTCGCGCACCACGGAGATGACGATCTCGCTGCCCACCGGGCCGCGCATCAGGTCGACCGCTTCGTTCAGGGTCAGGCCCAGCACGCTTTCGCCATCGACATGGGTGATGAAATCGCCCGCCTCGATCCCGGCCTGATCGGCCGGGGTGCCGTCCATCGGCGACACCACCTTGACGAAGCCATCCTCTTGCGTGACCTCGATACCCAGACCGCCGAACTCGCCGCGCGTCTGCACCTGCATGTTCTCGGCATCATCGGGAGAGAGGTAACTGGAATGCGGATCGAGCGAGGTCAGCATGCCGTTGATCGCCGCCTCGATCAGGTCCTTGGTCTCGACCTCCTCGACATATTGGGCGCGGATGCGCTCGAAGATGTCGCCGAAAAGATCAAGCTGCTCGTAGACATTGCTCGATTTCTCGCTCTCCTGCGCCAGAAGGGGGGCCGCCACTTGTGTCGTCGCGATTGCCCCTGTCAGGATGCCAACAGAGGCGGCCATCAGGAATTTTTTCATGTCTCACTCTTCCTTGTCGGTTCTGAACCACGTCAACGGGTCCACCGGTGAATTGTCTTGACGCACTTCGATATAGAGCGTCTGGCTTCTTTGGGCACCCGCCTGTGACATATCTGCGGCCAAAAGCAGATCGCCGTCCGCGCCCGCCCCTCCCATGAGGCCTACCGGACTGCCCCCGGGCAGGACCTGACCGGTTTGACCATAAACAACATCAAGCCCGGCGAACACCAGAAGAATCCCGGCCTGCGGCTCCAGAATGATCACATTTCCGTAGTCGAGCAAGGGGCCGCGATAGCGCACCGTCGCAGGCGCGGGCGTGGTGACCAGAGCACGCGGGCGCGTCGCCACCACGATGCCGGGACGGGTGATGCCCGCGGCATCCGCCTCGCCCGCCCGGCGCAGGATCACCCCTTCGACCGGCAGCGCCAGATTGCCCTTGCGCGGGGTGATCTCCGGCAGGCTGCCGGGCACCTCGTCTACCGCAATCTCGCTCAGCCCGCTCGCAAACCCCTCCAGCGTCTCGGTCGAGGCAATGAGCAGCGCAGTCTTGACCGGGTCCTCGGTGAAACGGCGCGGCAGACTTGTGCGCTCGGCCATGGCGCCGCTCAGCGCGGTGCGCGCCGCCTGCACGCCCTCCAGCCCGTCCTGCAACTTGTCGGCAGCACTTTGCTGCAACGCCCGCAGCACGCTCAGTTCCTGAACCTTGTCGCGCAGATCCATCGCACGGGCATCCAGCGCGGGGGCCACCTCGGACAGGATCATGCCGGCGCGCGCCGTACCCACCGGACCGGAGGGATGCATCATCAGCACCGGCACCGGGGCCGCACCCATCGTCTGCAACACGCCCAGAAGCTGCGCAATCTCGTCGTCGCGCGCCTGCAATTCCGCGCCCAGCGCCTGTTCACGCAGGGCGGCGCGGCGCAACCCCTCGCGCATCGCCTCGAGCCCGTCCTCATAGGCGCCGATCACCTGCGTCAGCGCCTTGACGCGGTTCTGCGCGCCCTCGGCCTGCGCCAGTTGCTCGGCCGCCCGGGTCAACTGATCCGCCGCCGCGCGCGCCGCGACCGATGGCTCTTCTGCCGCGACCGGCATCGCGGCCAGCGCAAACCCCATGACGCAGGCCCATAGCGCCCTCATGTCAAAAGGCTCTCGCCGGTCATCTCACCGGGCTGCGGCAATCCCATCAGCGCCAGCACCGTGGGTGCCAGATCGGCCAGCCGCCCGCCCGCGCGCAACTTCGCGCCCTTGGGTCCGCCCACAAGGATCACCGGCACCGGGTTGAGCGTATGCGCGGTATGCGGCCCGCCGGTCTCGGGATCGACCATCACCTCGCAATTGCCGTGATCGGCGGTCACGATCATCGCACCGCCCACCTCCTCCAGCGCGTCGAGCACGCGGCCAAGCCCCGCATCCACCGCTTCGCAGGCGGCCATCGCGGCCTTGAGATCGCCGGTATGGCCGACCATGTCCGGGTTGGCATAGTTGACGACGATCAGGTCATAGCCGTCGCGAATGGCCCCGACCAGATGATCGGTCACCTCCACCGCCGACATCTCGGGCTGCAAATCGTAGGTCGCCACATCGGGCGACGCCGCCATGTAGCGCGCCTCGCCCGCCTCCGGCTCTTCCTTGCCGCCATTGAGGAAAAAGGTTACATGCGGGTATTTCTCGGTCTCGGCCAGATGAAACTGCCGCAACCCGTGATCGGCCACCCAGGCCCCCAGCGTGTTGACGATATCGCGCGACGGAAACACCGTGTCGAACCAGGCGTTATGCGCGTCCGAATATTCCACCATCCCCAGTTTCGCCGCCCATTCGGGCAACGCGCCGCGTTCGAAATCATCGAAGTCGGGATCGACCATCGCCTGCAATATCTCGCGCGCCCGGTCGGCGCGAAAGTTGAGACAGAACAGCCCGTCACCGGGCACCACCCCCCGGTAATCGCCGATCACCGTGGCAGCGATGAACTCGTCGCTCTCGGATCGGGCATAGGCATTGGTCACGGCCATGCGCGGATCGGCGGCGCGCAGGCCCTGCCCCCGCACCATCGCCTCATAGGCCTCCTGCACCCGCGACCAGCGATTGTCACGGTCGAGCGCGAAATAGCGCCCGGTCACGGTGGCGATACGCACGCCGTCGGGCAGGTCCTCGATCAGCCGGGACAGATGACTGCGGGCCGAGCGCGGGGCGACATCGCGCCCGTCCGTGATCGCATGCAGGATCACCGGCACCCCCGCCTCGCGGATCACCCGGGCGGCGGCCACGATATGCCGCAGATGCCCATGCACCCCGCCATCCGACACCAGCCCCATCAGATGCGCCGCGCCGCCGCTCTCCTGCAATTTGGAAATGAAGCGCTGCAAGGCGTCGTTACGGGCAAAACTGCCATCCTCGATCGCCAGGTCGATCTGACCCAGATCCATCGCCACCACGCGCCCCGCACCGATATTGGTATGGCCCACCTCGGAATTGCCCATCTGCCCGCGCGGCAGGCCCACATCGGGGCCGTGGGTGATCAGCGTGGCATTGGGGCAGGTCGCCATCAGCCGGTCGAAATTCGGCGTCCGCGCCAGATGCGGCGCATTGGCTTCGGTGCGCTCGCTCAGCCCCCAACCATCGAGGATGCACAGGACGACGGGTTCGGACATGCTCTCTCCTGCCTTTTCTTTGGCAGCCTTCTAGCCTGTCGGGGCGTCAGGGTGAAGCCGGTTTGCGGTAACGGTGGCAGTGGCAGCAGCACTCAGCCGCGCGCGGCCCCGCCCGACCGCCTGCGCGCGCACCACAGGATCAGCTTGTCGAGGACAAAGCCCGTCACCAGCACCGCCAGAAACCCGAGTGTCGCCCAGATCACCATGAACACCCAAAGCAGATTGACCGCCCCCATCACGAGGGCGGCATTGGTGTAGTTTGGTGCTTCTTTCATGTTTCCGCGTCGCATGGGCGAAGTGTACCGCAAGAATCGCCCCTGTCAGGTGAAATTTTCTGTTCAGGCCCGGACGCGCAGCTATCCGCGCGCCTCGCGCAGGGCCTTGGGCAGCACCTCGGCCAGCACCGCCAGATCGTCGGCGCGTCCGCAGCTGATGCGGATGCAGCGATCCTGCGGGGCCACGAAGGGCATCCGCACGAACACGCCCCGCGCCACCAGCGCCGCCAGAACGGCGCGGGCGAACGCCCCGTCGCGCCCGCAATCGACGGCGACGAAATTGGTGGCGGAGGGGATGGGTGCCAGCCCGTTGTCGCGGGCGATGCGCGCAATCTCGTCGCGCGAGCGGGCCACCTCGGCCTGCACATGCGCCAGCCAGTCGGCATCGTGCAGCGCCGCGAGCGCCCCGGCCTGCGCCATGCGGTTCATGCCGAAATGGTTGCGGATCTTGTCGAAACTCTTGATCAGCGCCGCCGCCCCCACCGCGTAGCCAATCCGCGCGCCCGCCATGCCGTAAGCCTTTGAAAAGGTGCGCATGCGGATCACGCGGGGGTCGTCTGCGGCCACCTCTGCCGCCGTGCCCCCGGGGGCGAATTCGACATAGGCCTCATCAAGGCAGAGCAGGCAGCCCGGCGGCAGATCGTCGAGCGCGGTCCACACGTCCTGCCCTCGCGCCCATGTGCCCATCGGGTTGTCGGGATTGGCGTAATAGATCAGCTTGGCGTCGACCTCGCGCGCCCGCGCGGTCAGCGCGGCCAGATCCTCGTGGTCGTCGCGATAGGGCACCTTGTGCAGCACCCCGCCAAAGCCCGCGACATGGTAGTTGAACGTCGGATAGGCCCCGTCCGAGGTGACGACCGCATCGCCGGGGGCCAACAGCAGCCGCACGAGGTTGCCCAGCAGGCCGTCGATCCCTTCGCCCACCAGCACGTTTTCCAGCGCAACGCCCATGTGCTCCGCCAATGCGGCGCGCAGATCGTGGCTGGTCGGGTCGCCGTATTTCCAGACCTGCTCCGCCTCGGCCCGAATCGCGGCAAGCACCTTGGGCGAGGGGCCGAAAAGGCTTTCATTCGCGCCCAGACGCGCGGCAAAGGGCGCGCCGCGCGCGCGCTCCTGTTCCTCGGGGCCGACGAAGGGCACGTTGGCGGGCAGGCTCTCGACTAGGGATGTGTAACGGGGTCCGGTCATGGGGGCAGTTAACGGGATGGAGCGCGGCGCTGCAAGGGTCTGCCGCCACGTTCCGCTGGCCTGCGCCGCGCTGGCCGTGTTTCATGGGGCCAAGGAGGACCGCCCATGCCCCGTGTCACCACCGAGATCACCGATCACATCGCCCATGTCACCCTGACCCGCCCTGACAAGCGCAACGCCGTCGATCCCGAGATGGCCGAGGCGATCGTTGCCGCCGGACAGGCGCTGACCGAGGCCGATATCCGCGCCGTCGTCCTCTCGGGCGAGGGGCAGTCGTTTTGTGCGGGGCTCGATGTGATGAGCTTTGCCGCCCTCGCCAAGGGCGACCCCGAGGCGCTGATCCTGCCGCGCAGCCACGGCAATACCAACCTCTTTCAGGAGGTGGCGATGGTCTGGCACCGCCTGCCGGTGCCAGTGATCGCGGCGCTGCAGGGGGCGGTCTATGGGGCGGGGTTCCAGCTTGCGCTCGGGGCCGATATCCGGATTGCGGCACCGGAGGCGCAACTGGCGATCATGGAGATGAAATGGGGGCTGATCCCCGATATGGGCGGCATGGCGCTGTTGCCGCGGCTGACCCGGTCCGACGTGATCCGGCGGCTGACCTATACCGCCCGGCCAATTGCGGCCACGCAGGCCGAGGCGTGGGGGCTTGTCACGGAAATCGCCGAAGATCCGCTGGCCGCCGCGCGCGATCTGGCGCAAGAGATCGCCACCCGCAGCCCGTCGGCGATCCGCGCCGCCAAACGGCTGATCGCCGTGGCCGAGAGCGGCGTGGGAGAGGACGCGGTGCTGATGGAGGAGAGCCGCGAACAGGCGGCGCTGATCGGCCAGCCCGACCAGATGGAACAGATCGCCGCCAACATGGCCGGTCGCGCGCCGGTGTTTGGGAAGAGGGGGTGAGAGGCGAGTTGGGTGAACGGCAGAAGGGGCCTGAAGCTGCCGTTGACATCTAGGACCAATGCGCGGAATCGAGGTGCCGCAGGCACCGCCGCGCAGCGCCCGACCGCCCCACCGGGCGGGCGCTTTTGCAACGTTTCAAGCCAGTGAAAACGCGGGAGTGTTTGGCTGGCATAAAGTGCGGTCCACCAAGGTTGCTGCGCCCACCCGGCGGTCGGGCACCGCGCGGCTCATCTCGTTAACACCAAAGGTCCGCTCCAGGCCATTCCCAACCCTGAGGCACCTTCCACACGCGGCAGACTGGCACCCATTCACCCGGTGAATCCACCAGGTTTACCCACCGTAAACCGCGCTCCAACGCTCGATCAGGGCCTGTTGCAACCGCTTCGAGCGTCGGTTCCAGCCGCGCGCTCCGGGCGGGCGCTCGTCGCGTTTGGGGTCGATCCGGCTGCGCAGGCTATCGCTCGCGGTGAAGATGGCAAAGGCCAAATCGGCCCCCTGCGGCGTGCGCACATAGCCCGCAAGGCTGCTGACGAAATAGAGCGTGCCGGTCTTGGCCACGACCTTGACCGGATGATTGCGCATCTCGCGCCCGTTCGCGTCGCGCATCCGGTGCTCGCGCAAGAGCGGCCGCAACAGCCCCGCGTCATGCGCCCGCGCCAGCCCCCTCGCCATCGCCGCTGCCGTCAATCGCGAGCGATCGCTCAGCCCCGAATGATCGCGCAGCGCGGCCCCGGTCATCCCGAGGCGCTGCGCCGCCCAGTCGTTCATCGCCTGCGCCGATTGCGCCAGCGGCACGGCGCGTCCCTTGAGCCGCGCGGTCGCCAGCAGGCCCACCATCTCGGCGGTGAGGTTGGTGGAATATTTCAGCATATCGCGCAGGATATCGCGCAGCGGCGCGCTGTGATGGGTCGCGATCACTCCGCCCTGCGGCGCGTCATCCTGCATCGCGGGCTTGCCCAGATCAATGCCCTGCGACCGTGCAAGGATCGCAAAGACCTCCGCCGCGTAAAGCTCCGGCTTGCGCACCGGCAGCCAGCGCGCGCCGCCATTGCCGAGGGCACCGCGCGCCACCGTCCAGTCGTCGCGCCCGCCCGCATCGCGATAGGTGTAGACCGGCCCGCTGCGATCGGCGATCTGCATCCGTGCCACGGTCACATCGGGGCGGTAACGTGCGGTGCGCGCATCCATCGAGACGGTATATTTTCCGCCCGCGCGCTTCCATTCGAAATGCACACGGTTGTAATTGAGGTTCAGCCCCGAAATCGCGGGGTTATAGCCGACATGCTCGGGCTGGCCCTCGTCGATGGCGCGCTTGAACGGCACCGCCCCGCCCCAGACGCGGAACTGCCCACGTACCTCTTGAACACCGGCCTTTTTAAGCCCCGCCGCCAGCGCCGCCAACGCATCGGTATCAAGCGTCGGATCACCGCCCCCCGCGAGGATCAGATCGCCCTTGAGCACACCGCCCTCGAGCACGCCGGTGGCAAAGAGCCGGGTTTCGAACCGGTAGGCGGGCCCAAGCGTGTCGAGCGCATAGAGCGCCGTCACCGCCTTGGTGACGCTGGCGGGCGGCAGGCCGGTGGCGCCGTCGCCCTCTTCCAGCACCTGCCCGCTCGCGGCATCCGCCACCGCATAGCCCACCCGCCCCGATAGCTGCGCCTCGGCAACCAGCGCCTCGACGCTCGGGGCTAGCCGCGCCGCGCCGCCACCGGGCCGCGCCACCGGGCGCAGCGAGATGGCAGGCGCCCCGCCAAGGGCCGCACCCGCCATGCCCGACAGGGCCGCACCAAGGAACAGACGTCTGGAAAATCGCTGTCTCATGCGCCCGAGTTAAACGCAGCGCGCCGCGCGGTGCAATCGCGATTCGGCGCACGCCGTATCACGTTTTACGACCCGTCTGAGTGCCCCCCTGCGCGCGCAGCGCGGTCGAGGAAATATCCATCATTGGCACGTTGACGAAACACCAGGCGGGGGCCGTTGCCCGCCCCAGCAGACGGCTTGCCCGGGCGGGCAGGCAGGCGTGGCGATAGATCTGCGCCGCGGGCGACATGCGCGCCGAAATGCGCTCTCCGGGGCGGGCCAGCACGCCCACCGGCACGCTCTCGATGATGCTCTGCCAATCCTGCCAGCGATGAAACTGTGCCAGGTTGTCGGCGCCCATCAGCCACACGAACCGTACCCCGGGCGCGGCATGGCGCAGCGCAATCAGCGTCTGTGCGGTATAACGTGTCCCGGCCTGCGCCTCGACATCGGTGACCGCCATGCGCGGATGATCCACCATCGCGCGCGCCGCCGCCATCCGCTCGGCCAGCGGCGCGGGCCCATGCGGCTTGAGCGGGTTGCCGGGGCTCACCAACCACCACAGCCGGTCGAGCGCAAAGCGGCGCAGCGCCTCGCGGCTGATATGCAGATGGCCGGCATGCGGCGGATCAAACGACCCGCCCAGAAGGCCCACCACCTGACCGGCGCGGATATGTGGCAAGGCGTGTCTCATCCTCCCCTCACTGCCACAGAGCGATGCGAAGTAAAGCGAAAACGGGACCGGGCTGACAGCCCCTCAATAGACGTCCTGCCAGTCATCCTCGTGAAAGGCCGCGCCAATCGCCAGCCAGCGCACCCGCACCCGCGCCACACGCGTGTCCGACCATGTCCGGAACACCACGTCGAACCCTGTGCGCGTGATCTTTTCGGCAGTCACGTCGGCGCGGGCATTGGTCGCGCTGTCCATATCCCACAGCGACATCGAGACATGCACGACGGGCTCGTCCTTGAACTCGGTCGCAAAGGTGATCTTCTTGCGCCGCTCGCGCGCGCCGGCGCCGGTCCACATCGTGCCGCCATCCTCGTAATCCGAGAACAGCACATCGTCCCCCTGATCCACGCCGATGGCCTGATTGATGAATACCTGCATGCGCGCGCCTTTGCTATCCTGCTTGAATTATTACGGAATTCTGGCAGGCTTGAGAACCGAAAAAGAAAGAAAGGGCCGCGATGCGCCAGCCCTTTGCAATAAATGGTGCAGCGCAGAGCTGAGAGGCGTTCGGGGCAACACGGTGACAAAGATCCAGCCTCCGAAGATTTCTTCGGTAGGTGGATGCGATGACTGTCGGCTGTGCGGGACGAAGCGGCTCTTGGTGAAAGTCGGGATCAAGGTCGGCCATTTGGCCTTAAGCTGCCTTTGCCGCATCCCGCGCGAAACGCACCGAAGGTGCCGCGCGATCGCCGGGCCGTCCCGCGGCCTGGCGATTTGATAGGGTGCGCAACGTGTCGAGTTTAGAATGACTTGGCTGGCATAAAGAGCCCGCCACGAGCGTTGCATCGCCAGTCCCCGGCCCTGCGATCACGCAGCACCTTCTGTCGGGGTTCTATGTCCGCTCCAGGCCAGCCAAGCCGAGGTTCGCTTCTAACGCAATCGACAGTCTGGACTCTCACCGGACCTTAACCGCAAAGCGCCACGATGACAGCTATGCGGGACTTAGTATGCTTTCGCTGCGCCTGCGCCGAAGGCCGCTTTCAATTTTGGAGAGTTGGAGCCATAAAAACTGTACTCATTTGACGGCGTCGTACTTTTGTTACGTGCCGTATCTAAATCCCGTCCGAACATGTACGTATGAGGAAAAAGTAAGTGATATCTTCACCGGTCATTTTCGATTGCGACGGAGTGCTCGTCGACTCAGAAGCCATATACCTAGCTGTAGATCGCGAATGCTTAGAAGACATCGGCCTCATCTACGAAGATGTAGAGTACCGCAATCGATTTATCGGACTACCAGACGTTGCTTTTTACAAGGAATTAGAGCGTGACTATCGTGATCGCGGGCTTGGTCAGTTTCCAGCTGGGTATTCTGAAATCATGAAGGCAAAAGCATCTGAGCGCCTCGAACGTGAACTCCTCCCTATGGTGGGAGTTGGACCCTTTTTGACTGATCTAACAGGAAAGATTGCTGTCGCATCTTCCAGCGAAATAGCTGCCCTAGACTTTAAATTACTCAAGACAAACCTGAAACGTTTCTTTGGGCCGCATATTTACTCTGGTGAACAGGTTGCTCGCGGAAAGCCTGACCCGGACCTATTTTTGTTTTCGGCGCAAAAAATGGCCGCTGAACCCGCAGCTTGTTTGGTCATTGAGGACAGCGTCAACGGCGTCCGTGCAGCTCGATCTGCGGGCATGGAGGTCTGGGGATTCGCGGGGGGAAGTCACGCAGATGATGGACTCCCTAGAAGGCTTGAAGAGGCCGGTGCGGCGCGTGTGTTTTCGAGTTATGAAGAAATGACGTCGGTCGCTCGTCAAAGATATAGCGACTTTTGAGACTCCTTCGAATTGGGGCAATAGCTGCCCTTTGGCAGCATGACAGTGACTGTCAAAGTGGGCTAGAAGCGGTCATTACGCTTCGAGCCCACTGCGTGTTCTCACGTGCATCATTTACTGAAAGGGGCTGGCGCGATGCGGCCCTTTCACCCAGCAACTACGGACCTGTGGCTCAGTTCGCCGAGAGCCCGATATGGTCGCCGATCGCCACCATGTCCGACAAGAGCTTGGCCGCCTCGTCCACCGGGCCGGGCTCGTTGACATAGGTTTCCTGCGCGTTGGCCAGACGGTCAGTCGCCTCATCGACCATCGCCTTGTAGGCGTCCTGC
>NZ_JAVJUC010000006.1:0-85693 GCF_040219995.1 Roseovarius sp.
GGCTCGTCGAGCAGCAGCGCGTCCGGCTCGCCCGCGAGCGCCATGGCAATCGCCACCCGCTGTTGCTGCCCGCCCGACAACTCGTGCGGGTAGCGGCGCAGGATCGCCTCGGGGTCCGGCAGGCGCACCTGCGCCAGCAGATCGCGCGCGCGGGTTGCATGCTCGGCCTCGGGCAGGGCGCAATCCAGGTGCAGCGCTTCGCGGATCTGCGTGCCGACCCGCATCGTAGGGGTCAGCGCCTGCCCGGAATTCTGCGGGATCAGCCCCAACTGGCCGCCCCTGATCCGCGCCAGATCCGCCGGGCTGCGCCCGAACATCTCGGCCCCGTCATAGATCACCTCGCCCGATATCTTTTGCAGCCCATGCTTGAGATAGCCCATGGCCGCGAGCGCCAGCGTGCTCTTGCCCGATCCGCTCTCGCCGACAATGCCGATGCTCTCGCCCCGGCAGACCGTCAGATCGACCTCGTGCAGGACCGGCAGCATCGCGCCCGCGCGCCCGCGAAACCCCACGCAGAGCTTGCGGATGTCGATCAGGGCTGTCGTATCTGCCATTTCAGATCACCGCCTTGCGGCTGTGGTCGAGACCGAGGCTCTTGGCCAGCGCATCGGCGCTGAGATTTATCCCGATGATCAGCGTCGACAGGGCGACGACCGGCGCGATCACCCCCAGAGGGGCCAGCGACATGTAGACCCGCGCGTCCGAGATCATCAGCCCCCAGTCGGGTTTCGGCGGCGAGACGCCAAAGCCGAGGAAGGACAGCGCCGAGAACCCAAGGAGCATCCACGACCACCGCATCGCGCCCTCGACCAGCAAGGTGTCGGTCACGTTGGGCAACAGCTCGCGCCGCACGATGTCGAGCGGGCGGTGCCCGCGTGCCCTTGCCGCCGAGACAAAATCGCGCGCGACCACCTCATGCGCCGCGGCCCGCGCCACGCGGATCACCGGGATGCCGAAGAAAAACGCCAGCGTCGGCATCAGCACCTCGCCGCCGCTGCCGAAGACGGTGATCAGCACCAAGAGCGGCAGAATGCCCGGCAGTGCCAGAAACGCATCCACCAGACGCATCGCAACCTCGTCGCGCCAGCCGCCCTTGAGGCCGAGGTAAACCCCCAACAGCCCGCCCCAGATCAGCGCGACAGGTGTCGCCGTGCCGGTGACCAGCAGCGCCTCGCGCCCGCCCAGCATCACCCGCGTCAGCACGTCTCGCCCCAGATGATCGGTGCCCAGCCAATGCGCGGGCGACGGGCCCGCCAGGGTGAGCGTTGCATCCATCGCCTTGTAGTCGAACGGTACGATCCACGGGCTAAGGACCGCCATCAGAAGGTGAAACGCCACCAGCGTCAGCCCGATCGCGCCCGAGGGCCGCGCCATCATGGCGCGCAGCACCTCGACGCTGCGCAGGCCGCGCGCGGCAGGGCTTGTGGAACTCATGCGCCCCTCTCCTGATGGCTGCGCAGACGCGGGTTGAGCGCAAGGCTGAGGATGTCGGCCACAAGGTTCACCCCCACATAGGTGATCGCCACGATCATCGTGATCGCCTGCACCACTGGCAGATCGCGGTCGGAAATGGCATCGACCAACAGCCGCCCGAGGCCGGGATAGTTGAACACCACCTCCACCACCACCACGCCGCCCAGGAGCCACGCGACGGTGAGTGCTATCACGTTGATCGCGGGCAGCAGGGCATTGGGCAGCGCATGGCGAAAGACGATGCGCCAGTAGGGCACGCCCTTGAGCGTGGCCATCTGAACGTAATCGCCCGCCATAACCTCGATCATCGAGGCGCGTACCATGCGCATGACATGTGCGATCATCAGCATGGTCAGCACGGTCGAAGCGAGGATGAACTCGGGAAAGAAATCCAGTGGTGGGGCATCGGCAGGGGTCAGCACAATGGCGGGCACCCAGCCGAGCCAGATGGCGAAGATCAGGATCAGGATCGTGGCGGCGACGAATTCGGGGATGGTCATGGCAAAGATTGCCCCGGTCGAGAACAGGATGTCCGGCCAGCGGTCCCGCCACAGACCGGCGATCACCCCCAGGAAGATGGCAAGCGGTATGCCCACGCCGAGGGCCCCCGCCGCCAGCAGCAGCGAGTTTCGCAGCCGGTAGCCTACCAGTTCGGCGATCCGTTCCTGGCCATTTGCCGACAGTCCGAAATCGCCGGTGAGAATGCCGCCCGACCAGTCCAGATAGCGGGTGAGTGCGGGCGTGTTCAGCCCCATAACCTCGCGGCATTTTGCAAGCGCTTCGCCATGTGCGTCGCGCTCCAGAATGGCGGTGCAGGCATCCCCCGGCAGCGCCTCGACGCCCAGAAAGATGATCACGGAGACAAGCCAGACCGTGACCAGCCCAAGGGCCAGGCGCCTGATGATCAAGGCCAGCATTTATACGTGTCTCCCCAGGAACGCGCCGCGAGTGTCTGCGCAAGCCTAGACCAGCCCGCGCGCCTGCGTCGAGAGTTTCCTGCATGGGGCGCGGGGACGTGAACAGGCGTGTGCGCACGGGTTCGGCATGTTTGGGCGAAATGGACGAAACCTGGTTCGGCGCATCGATTGTCCATGACCATGCATTGAGCCAGTGGGCGTGCTGGCCTGGCGCTGCCGTTGGATCAAAGCACCCTGCGCGATACGCGGTCGAAGACCGCTGCGCATCGTCATGCCAGAGGCATGCCTTCGGCATGACGCCGCCCCGACGGCACGGCGATTTGGCTGCAAACTGCGCATCGCTGGATGTTTTCCCGACTTGGCAGAGATAAAATTCTTCCGAACAAGCGTAGCATCGCCGTACCGCGGCCCGTCGATGCGCGGCTCACGGCAACGGAAGCTTCAGGACATCCCAACCCTCAAGTTTATTCAGACAATCGGTTGCAAGGCCGGGATCACGGGCCGACAAACCCTGGTCGAGGCGATCAACGGGCGGGATGCCGATCGGGCTCTTGGCCCAGGTGGCGAAGACTAGGCGCGCATGCGCCACGCGCGCCATGCCAGACCCGGCAGGATCAGCGCGCAGCGTGTATAGCGCAGGAGCAGGCGGCGCGGATCGCTCAGCATGCGCCAGAGCCATTCCATCGCGATGCGCTGCATCCGCATCGGCGCCCGCCGCTGTTGCCCGGCGATGAAATCGAGCCCGGCACCGATGCTGGCAAAGCCCATATGTGGCAGGGCCGCATGGGCGCGGGCGGCGAAGATTTCCTGTTTCGGTGCGCCAAGGGCGACAAGGCACAGCCCCGCGCCCGACGTCGCAAGCGCCTTGATCACTTCCGCGCCCTGATCGCCAAGCGGCGCGAATCCCATAGGCGGCGCGATCCGCACGGCGATCTCCAGACCCGGTACGCGCGCACGCAGACTGTCCTCCGCCCCCTGCAGGGCGGTCTCGGTACTGCCGACGAGGGCCAGCGGCGTGCCGGTCTCGGCGGCGATGCGGGCCAGCGGTTCGATCAGGTCGGAGCCGGTCACAAGTTCCACCGGGGTTCTGGCCAGCCGCGACAGCCAGACCACGGGATTGCCATCGGCCACCACGAGATCATGCCGGGCATAGGCGTCGAGAAATTCCCGATCCCGGGGCAGTTTTACCAGATGATCGAGATTGATCGTCGCGAGTGCGAAACCGCGCCCGGCGCGCAGCCGGTCGGACAGGTCGGCCAGCAGCCCCGCGCGGGTGAGTGGTGCGACGCAGAGCGTGCGGTCGTGAATGCGAAAGTTCAAATCCGGCGTCCCGATAGCTGTCTGACCCATATGCTATAGCAGGGCTGGGTTCAGACTGCGGCGAAATCGCGGGATTTTCAGGGTTTTCCCGAGCGTGCCTGTGCCCTTGCTGCATCATCGCTACTTAAAGGCTTGTTATTGGAAGGCAAAGGTCTGAATCTTGTCACGATCTTATGGTTAGCGGGGGCGCATGAACGAGCGGAACGGTGCAGATCGGGCGGCCCATAAGGCAAAAGGCGGGCGCGTGGCGCTCGTGGGTTGCGGATTCGTGGCCGATCTCTACCTGCGCTCCCTTGCCGTGCATCCCGAGGTGACCGTCGTTGCGGTGCATGACCGTGATTCGGCCCGGCAGTCGGCGTTCGCGGCGCATTGGGGGGTGGAGACCGAAGACAGCCTCGCGGCCCTTTTGGCGCGGCTTGCCCCTAATGATGTGGTTCTGAACCTCACCAATCCGGATGCGCATTACGAGATCAACCGCGCCTGTCTGGAGGCTGGCCATCACGTCTATTGCGAAAAGCCGCTGGCGATGGAGATGGCGCAGGCGCAGGCGCTGCATGATCTGGCGGACGTGCGGGGTCTGATGCTGGTCTCGGCCCCCTGTTCGGTTTTGGGCGAGGCGGCGCAGGTTTTGCTTGCGGCGGTGCGGCGCGGCGTGGCGGGGGTGCCGCGCCTTGTCTATGCAGAGCTTGACGACGGGTTCATCCCGCAAGCGCCCTTTGCCAAATGGCAGAGCGAGAGCGGTGCGCCCTGGCCGCACGCGGACGAATTCGCCGTCGGCTGCACGCTGGAGCATGCGGGCTATTACCTCAGCTGGCTCATCGCCATGTTCGGCCCGGTGGAGCGGGTGGTTGCCGCCTCGGCCGAGGTGCTGCCCGACAAGCCCGGCGCGTCAGGCACGCCGGATTTCTCGGTGGCGACGCTGTTTTTTGCGCAGGGCCCGGTGGCGCGGTTGACCTGTTCCATCACGGCACCGCATGATCACCGCATTCGGGTGATCGGCGATGCGGGCGTCTTGCAGGTGAAAGAGGCGTGGAACAATGCCGCGCCGGTGCGGTTTCATAGGCGGTTCGTCCTTCGGCGGCGGCTTTTGGAGCACCCGTTGGGCCGTCGCTTGCGCGCGCGCGGGTCGTCGCATCCCAAGGTCGGCCGTTGGGGGGCCGCGTCGATGAATTTCGCGCTTGGCCCGGTGGAGATGCTGGAGGCGCTCGCCGAATGTCGGGCCTGTCGGCTGACGAATGCCATGGCGCTGCATCTGACCGAGGTGACACTGGCCATTCAGAACGCAGGCTGCGATGCAGGCGCGCACGTCATGCAAAGCACATGCGAACCGATGGAGGCAGCATCATGGGCCTGACACTGATGATCACCGGGGCGGGCGGCTTTCTGGGCCGCGCTGTCGTGGACGAGGCGCAAGCGCGCGAGCACGAGGTACGCGCGCTGACCCGGGACGATCTCGACCTTGCATCGGGGGAATTGCCCACGCTCGACGGCGTGGATTGCGTGATCCATCTGGCTGCGTCGCTCTCGGGCGACGAGGCGGTGCAGGCGCGCGACACCGTTGAGGCGACGCGCGGGGTGATCGAGGCGATGCAGGCGCAGCCCCTGCCGCCGCGACTGGTGCTGGCAAGTTCCATCGCGGTCTATAGCGCGGATGCCAAGGGTGTCGTGACCGAGGCCACCCCGCTGGAAGATCGCCCCAATCGCCGCGACGCCTATGCGCGCGCCAAGCTTGCACAGGAGGACATGCTGCGCGAGAGTGGGTTGCGTCACACCATCCTGCGCCCCGGTGCGATCCTTGGCCCCGATCGGGTGACGACCGCGCATCTTGGCCCCGCAGCGGGTGGCACGCTGATCCTGATGGAGCGTGGCGGCGAAGTGCCGGTCGTCTCTTTGGCGGATTGTGCGCGGGCCTTCGTGCTGGCCGCCGAGATGCCGGGCGAGGGCCGGGCGCTCAATATCCTCGGGCCGGACCGGCCCACGCGGGCGCGCTATCTGGCGGCGCTGCGGCGCACCGGCTGGCCGCGCCGAGTGCTGCCGCTCAACTGGCGGCTGGTGATGCCGCTGGCTTGGCTGCTCTCGCCGCTTGGCGGTCGCCTGCCCGGGCTGTTGCGCCCCGCCATCCTGCGCGCCCGGATGCGGCCCCTGCGCTATGACATCGCGGCGGCGGAGGCGGCGCTGGACTGGACACCGCAGGACGATTTCGAGACGGCCTTTTCCCGTGCTGTGGAGGGCGGGGGATGAGCCTGCGGATCGCCTATCTGACGGGCGAATATCCGCGCGCGACCGATACGTTCATCCAACGCGAGGTGGCGGCGTTGCGGGCGCGCGGGCTGACGGTCGAGTCCTGTTCAATGCGCCGCACCGGGGCGGAGCATCACACCGGCCCCGAGCAACGCGAGGAGGCGGCAGGCACGTTTCATGTGCTGGAGGCGACCCTCTCGCCGCGCTGCCTGATCGCCGCGCATCTGGCAGCCTGGCGCAGGCCGGGGGCGTGGCTGCGGACGCTGCGGCTCGCGTGGCGGACAAGCCCCGGCGGGGTGGCCGCGACGCTCTATCAGTTCATCTATCTGGCCGAGGCCGCCGTGCTGGCGCAGCACTTGCGCGCGCGGGGCCTCACGCATCTGCACAACCATATCGCCAAGTCGAGTTGCACCGTGGCGATGCTCGCCTCGGAAATGTCGGGCATCCCCTACAGTTTCACCCTGCACGGGCCGGATATCTTCTATGAGCCGTACCGCTGGCGGCTGGATGAAAAGATTGCGCGGGCGCGGTTCGTGGCCTGTATCAGCCATTTTGCCCGTTCGCAGGCGATGGCGTTTTCAAGTCCTGAGCATTGGAGCAAGCTGCATATCGTGCATTGCGGGGTTGACCCTGCGCGCTATGACGGGCCCGCACCTGACGCGCCCGCGCATCTGCTGTTCGTCGGACGACTGGCGGCGGTCAAGGGGGTGCCGGTGCTGCTGGAGGTCCTGCAGGGGCTGATTGCGGATCATCCCGATCTGCGTCTGACGCTGGTCGGTGAAGGGCCGGAGCGTGAAGACTTGGAGAGGCTGGCAGCGCCCCTTGGGGATCATGTGGATTTCGTCGGTTACAAGTCGCAAGACGAGGTGGCGGCACTGCTGCGCGAGGCGACGGCGCTGGTCCTGCCAAGCTTTGCCGAAGGATTGCCCGTGGTGCTGATGGAGGCATTGGCTGCCCGCGTGCCGGTGGTGACGACGCGCATTGCGGGCGTGGCGGAACTGGTCGAGGACGGGGCAAGCGGACTCTTGGTGCCGCCCGGTGACGTGGTGGCGCTGCGCGCGGCGCTGGCGCGGGTGCTGGCAGACCCGGAGGCGCGCCGTCGTATGGGCGAGGCCGGGCGCGTGCGAGTGGTGGAGGAGTTTGCCTCGGAGAGCGAGGCGGCATGGCTCGCCGCACTGTTCGAGGGCTATGCGACCGACACCCCGCCTAAAACTCTAAGACCGGAGAGCTGCGCATGAGCCTCGCCGTAGTGCTGATCGGGCGCAATGAGGGCGCGCGGCTCGTGGCGGCGCTCGCCTCGCTGGAGGGGCGGCGCGTCGTCTATGTCGATAGCGGCTCCACCGATGGCAGCGTTTCGGCTGCGCGGGCGGCGGGCGCGGAGGTGGTGGAACTCGACCCCGCCACGCCCTTTACCGCCGCGCGGGCGCGGCATGCAGGGTTCGGTGCGCTTGGGGAGGTGCCGCCGGACATCGTGCAATTCATCGACGGCGATTGCACGGTGGTGCCGGGCTGGATCGAGGCGGGGCTGGCTGCCTTGGAGGATGACTCAACCCTCGGGCTCGTCACCGGATGGCGGGCGGAAATCGCCCCCGAAGCTTCGGTCTACAATGCGCTTTGCGATCACGAATGGCACCGTCCCGCGGGCGAGATCACGGCCTGTGGCGGTGATATGATGGTGCGCGCCCGCGCCTATATCGAGGCCGGGGGCTTTGACGCGCAGGTGATCGCCGCCGAGGATGACGAGTTTTGCCAAAGGCTGCGCAAGGCGGGGTGGGGGCTGCGCCGCTTGCCCCTGCCGATGACCCGGCACGATGCCGCGATGACGCGGTTTGGCCAGTGGTGGCGGCGCGCGGTGCGCTCGGGCCACGGCTTTGCGCAGGTGGGCGATCTGCATCCGGGCTATTTCGCGCGCGAGCGGGCGCGGGTCTGGGTCTATGGCCTCGGGCTGCCGGTGCTGGCGCTTGCGGGGCTGGTCTTGTGGTGGCCGCTGCTGGTGCTCGTCCTCTCGGCCTATCTGCTCTCTTACCTCAAGACGGTGCAGGGGCTGCGCGGCGAGGGTATGGCCACTGGCACCGCGCTGCATCACGGGGTCTTTCTGACCCTGTCGAAATTTCCCAACCTGATCGGTATGCTGACCTACGCCTTGCGCAAGCGGCGCGGGGCGGCGATGCGGATCATCGAATACAAGTGAGCGGTGTGCATGACGGATAGGACGATCAATGTGGGGCTTGTCGGCGCGGGCTATATCGCGGGCTGGCATGCGGCGGCACTTAAGCTGACACCGGGGGCGCGGTTGGCGGCGGTCTGTGATCTGTCGGCCTCGGCGGCTGAGGGGCTTGCCTCGGCGTATGGAGCGCGGGCCTTCACCGATCTGGACGAGATGATCGCAAGCGGCGAGGTCGAGGCGGTGCATATCCTGACGCCGCCCGACAGCCACGCAGCCCTGGCGCGCAAATGCCTGGCCGCCGGATTGCATGTGCTGGTGGAAAAGCCGGTGGCGCTGTCGGGCGAGGAGGTGGCAAGCGTGGCCGAGACGGCGCGCGCTGCCGGGTGCCACTTTGCCGCCGGGCATAATTTCCTCGGGCTGCCCGCCTATCAGCGTCTCAAGGGGTTGGTCGCGGCGGGGGAATTGGGCCGGGTTTCAAGCGCCGAGATCACCTGGGCCTTTCCGCTGGGACCGCTGCGCTCTGGGCCCTTTGGCCTTTGGATGCTTCGTGAGCCTGGCAACCTTCTGCGTGAGCTTGGCCCGCATCTTTTCGCCTTCGCGCACGATCTGTTCGGCCCGGTCACTGTGACGGGGCTGCATCTGTCGAAACCCGTGCAACTGCCCGGCGCAGGGGAGCGCCCGCAAAGCTGGCGGATCACGGCAGAGGCGGGAGAGGTCGATCTGGCGATCAACCTGCAACTGGTCGAGAGCATTGACGACCGCTCGCTGACATTGCGCGGCTCATCGGGGCTGGCGCGGCTGGATTATGCCGCCGATGTGCTGACCGTGACCCGCGAGAATACCGCTGATCTGGTTCTCAACCCGTTCCTGCGAGAGATGGGCGGGGTTTGGGAGCACCTGCGCGAAGGCGTGGGCAATGCCGCGAAGCAGATCGGGTCGCTGAACCGCAAGTCACCCTATGCGCTTGGGTTTTTTGGTATGTTTGACGCGTTTTACGGCACTATCCGTGACGGAAAGCCGCTTGATCCGCGTTTTGACGGCGCGGCGGCCGAAGGCGTGATGCGCGCGATAGACGCGACGATTGCGCTGATGCCGGATCAGGGGCGCGAGACCGTACGCCGCCCCAAACCCCGCCGCACACCGAAACCGACGGCGCTGGTGATCGGCGGCACTGGGTTTCTGGGCCGCGACCTGACGCGCGCGCTGGTGGCGCAGGGCCATGACGTGCGGGTGCTGTCGCGGGGCGCGCATGGGCCGTTCGACGATCTGCCCGAGACTGTCGAGACCTGCGCCGTCAGCCTGCGCGACGAGGCGGGGCTCACGCGCGCGATGGAGGGGATCGACGTTGTGTATAACCTCGCGCGCGCGCTTGGCACCTCGTGGGAGGACTGTCTTGAGAACGATATCGGCGTCTCGGACCGGATCGCGCTGGCGGCGCTGGCGGCTGGCGTCAAACGCTTTGTCTATACCGGCACGATAGCCTCTTATGACATGTCGAACCCCCAAACGGTGATCACCGAATCCACGCCCTTTGCGCAGGATATGAGTGACCGCAATCTCTATGCCCGGTCCAAGGCGGAATGCGAGCGGCGGCTGTGGGAGATGCAGCGCGAGCATGGCCTGCCCCTGACCATCGCGCGACCCGGGATCGTGGTGGGGCATGGCGGCCCGCTGCAGCACTGGGGGATCGGGCGCTGGCACGGCGCGGGGGCGGTGCGGCTCTGGGGTGAGGGGGACAATCCACTGCCCTTCGTGCTGATCGGCGATGTCTCGGATGCGCTGATACGGATGGGCACACAGGAGGCGGCGCTCGGGCAGTCGTTCAACCTCGTGGGTGATGTGCAGCCCTCGGCGCGCAGTTATTTCAACGCCATCCACATGCGGCTTGGCGCGCGTCTGCGGGTGAGTTCGGGAAACCTGACGATGCTATGGGCCTCGGATGCGGTGAAATCCGTGCTCAAGACCTATGCGCTGCGCCGGCCCGGCGTGATCCGCGCGTCGCTGCGTGACTGGCAATCGCGGGCGCATTACGCGCGCTTCGACAATGCCAAGCCCAAGGCTTTGCTGGGATGGACCCCGGTCGCAGATCGCGAGGCGTTCTTGCAGGCGGCGGTGGACCGGGCCAACCTCATCGGGTTCTGAGGCTCGGGGCATATAATCAGTGATTTTCCGTCGCATTGTTGCCGGATTTGCCCGGCATACCGGGCGCAACAGGCAGGAGTTCCCGGATATGGCAGCATCGGCTCGCCTCTTCATGACGCACGGCACGCGCCCCGGCGCGTCGCGGGTTGTGGAACTGTGCCAATGAACCTCCCGCGCCACGAGGCCTATATGCGCCGCCGAGAGGCACGCCGCGCCACTGAGCAAGCCGAAGACACGCATGATCCGGTGATCGAGGAGAGCGAAGACTCGGCTGTCTTTTCGCTCGACCAAGGGATGCGCGCCGAGCCGGAGGAAGCGTTTGCCGTAACTCCCGAATCGCTGGACAGTCCTGAGCCTGAGCCTGAGCCTGAGCCTGTCGCGTCGACACAGCATCTGCTTTGGGATGCTCTGCGGGCCGTGCCGCTCGATACCCGTCACCTGATCCGAAATCGCATGATTTCTGCCACCCGCGAGGATCCGGCGCATGTGGCCTTTGACGTGCTGCGCACCAAGCTGGTGGCGACGCTGAGGGCGCGCGGCTGGCACCGGGTGGCGATCACCTCGGCGACGCCGGATTGCGGTAAGTCCTTTGTCGCGGCCAATCTGGCGATCAGCCTGTCGCGGCAATCGGGCCTGCACACCGTCCTGATGGACATGGACCTCCGCCGCCCGTCGCTGGCAAAGATGCTTGGCATCTCGGAGCCGGGCAGCATGTCCCGTTTCCTGACTGGCGAGTTGACCGCCGACCGGCATTTCCTGCGGCCCGACAAGAATGCGATGCATATCGGGCCACAGCTTGCGCTAGGTCTCAATGATCGGGCGGAAGCCTATGCCGCGGAGCTCCTGCAGGCGCCGGGCACAGCGGCGGTGCTGGCCGATGTTTGTGCGCGGCTGGCGCCGGATGTGGTGATCTTCGACATGCCGCCCGCGCTCTACTATGATGATGTGCTGGGGTTCAGGCCGCAATTCGATGGCGTTCTGCTGGTCGTCGGCGGCGGGCGCAGCACCGCAAAAGAGGTGCGCGACCTCAAGGCCCGCTTTGGCGACGAGGTGCCGCTACTGGGCGTGGTGATGAACCGGGCCGAGGGCGAGAACATCACCAAATACGGCTATTGACCCGGCTCAGTTGCCGCCAAGTGCGCGTAACGGCAAGAGCCTTTCCTGTATCACCCGAAACAGGATCGGCAAAACCAACAGCGCGAGGGTCAACGTGCCGAGGCGTTTGAACAGGCGCGCACGCCGCTCGCCGCGCAGGCGCACAACCGGGATCGAGACCACCGGGGTGATGCCCAACTCGTCCTCAAGCTGGGACGGGGTGCGCAGCACCGGGTTCAGGATCTCCAGCACGAGGGCGAGGGCCAGCCCGAGTGCAAGGCTGGCCAGCCCGCCCGCGAGCGCCAGCTTCTTGCGGCTGGTCGAGACCGGATACTGCGGCGGGATCGAGGTTTCGAGGATTTCGAACCGCTCCTGCTGTTGCCGGGTTTCCAGCACGCTGGCCATTTCCGCCTCGACCCGGTTGCGGGTGATTGTGGTCAGCTGTTCCTGAAGCTGGGTCAGGTCGCGATTGAGCGCGCCGAGTTCGCGCTCCACCCGTGGTGCGGCGGCAAGTGCGGCCTCGATGGCGGCGATGCGGCTGGATACGAGCGCGCGCTGATCGTTCAATTGTCCGACCTGACGGGCGAACACCTCTTCGCGCTGACGCGAGCTTTCGGTCTCCAGCGCGATGATCTGCTGATCGATCTCCAGGAGTGTTTCCTGCAAGGTCCCAAGCTGATCGCGCATCGACCCGATGCTGGTCGGCAAGGCGTCGGCATTGGCGCGCTTGAAGTCGGCGATCTGTTCTTCGAGCGTCACGATGCGCGCATCCACGCGGGCCTCTTCGTCGCTGTAGAAATCGAGCGTTTCCCGCACCGACTCCATGCGGCGCTGACGGTTCTGACTGATCACCGCATCAACGAAATCATTGGCGACCTCGGCGGCCTTGTCCGGGTTGCCAAGGCTCACCGTGACGCTCAGCCCCGAGGGCGTGGTTGCCGGTCCCGCGCCGGGCATGCCGACGGTGATCTGCTCGATCCGGGCTGAAATCCGCAGTTGATAGATCTTTTGCGACAGCGGCATGTCGTGGGCATCGGCAAAGAGCCCGTGCTTGTCGATCATCTTGATCAGATGATCGCGCGCCATCAGCCGCTGTTCGATGAGTTGCAGACGGTGGCGCGCATCGCTGCCGATGATCTGCCCACGGCTGTCGCGCTCGACCTGCGGCGTCTCGATCTGGATGACCGCCGTCGCCTGATAGACCTTGGGCTGGTTGAGCGCGACCATGACCGACACGACCGATCCGATCAGTGCAACAAGCACGATCACCCACAGTCTGCGTCGCAGCATCCGCATCACGTCGGGCAAGGATTTGATCGAACTCATGGTCTACCTATCAGCGTCGTATCGCAGTGCATCGACGAAATGACGATCAGGGGCCAAACCATGCCGACAGGTCAGGCGGGAGACCCCGCGCGCCCCGCCGACCGAATGCCCCCAAACGGTCCTGACAGAATTACGTCTTGATTTCGCCCCAATTTAACGATCCGGCCATATTTGCGCCACAGTTTATTGCCCGCGATCCGGAAACACTGTGTTGCTCTAGCCGGGCAGGGTGACAAGCGCGGCGATGATCCCGTCCGCAATGACGAGATGCCCGGAAAATGTCGTGCCCTCGGCAAACGGTGGGCAGGGGCGCATTAGCGTGGCGGTGAACCCGGTCGCGTGGGCGGTGAACGTGACCGCCAGATCGTGAAATTCGAGCAAAGTACCGCTCCGGGCATATTGTGCCTTGTAGGTGGCTTCCTTGGCGCAGAAGATCAGCCGGGCGGCGAGGGGCGAGGCATGGCGCGCGTGTTCCTGCGGGGTGCAGACCGTGTCTGTCAGATTCTCGGGCAATGGGGTGGCCGGTTCGAGATCGAGGCCGACCCCGGCAAGATCGCCCGTGCGCGTGACGACGGCAAGACATACGCCCGCGCCGTGGCTGATCGTGCCGGTTAGGCCCAGGGGCCAGAGCGGGGCGCGGTCGACACCCTGCGGGATCGGGGCAGGGGGCAGGTCAAGCGAGGTCATGGCCGCGCGCGCGGCGCGGCGTCCGGCGGCGAATTCGCGCATCCGGGCTGGGATGGCGCGCGTCATCGCCGCCGCTTCTTCGGGCATGAGGCCGGTCTCGGGGGCGGTCGGGTCGGCCTGCCCAAGCGCCACTCCCGGCGGCAGGAGCGCGCGCAGGGCGGCAGTAAGCGCTTTGGTCATCCCCGGCGCGCGGCGCGCATCGCGCGGCGCTTGGCCATCGCATCGGTGCGTGCAGAGGCGCGGGTTTCGGCGGCCGCGGCCGGGGCCGCTCCGGGATCGTTGGCCGGTTTGGGCCCGTCACCGCGCAACTCGGCCACCCGCGCGGCAAGCGTGGCCAGTTTCGGGCAGCGGAAGATGTCGGTGATGCCGAGGCGCTCGACGCCCAGTTCGGTCCGTATCTCGCGATGCGCCTGTACCGCCAGCAGGGAATGCCCGCCAAGATCGAAGAAGCTGTCCTGGGCGCCGATTTCCGCCACGCCGAGGATGCGCGCCCAGATCGCCGCGATCTCGCGTTCTAGGCTGTTCGCGGGTGTGACGGGCGCCGTGGCCTTGACTGGGCGTGGCGCGGTGATTTGCGCAGGCGCGGGCAGCGCCTTGCGGTCCACCTTGCGGTTGGGGGTGAGCGGAAAGGCGTCGAGCGGGACGATATGGGCGGGCATCATGTGGGCAGGCAGGTGCTGCGCCAGATGCGCCTTGACCATGGCCTCGGGGGCCGTGCCGCGCAGATAGGCCACGAGACGCGGATCATTGGGGGTGTCCTCGCGCAGGATCACCACGGCCTCATCGACGCCCGCGCAGGTCTCCAACGCCGCCTCGATCTCGCCCAGCTCGATCCGGTAGCCGCGCAGCTTGACCTGTGTATCAGCCCGCCCGATGAAGTCGAGCCGCCCATCGGCGCGCCAGCGCACCAGATCGCCGGTGCCGTAGATGCGCCCGCCCGCGCGGAACGGATCGAGGCGGAAGCGGTCGGCGGTGAGATCCTCGCGCCCCAGATAGCCGCGCGTGACGCCATCGCCGCCGATCCACAATTCGCCCGGCTGGCCGACCGGCACGGGCTGCATGTCGGTATCCAGAACATACGTTTGCGTATTGGCGATTGGCGTGCCGATGGGGCAGGGGCCTGGGGTCTCCTCGGCCGGGCCGGTGGTGGACCAGATCGTGGTCTCGGTCGGCCCGTACATGTTGGTGATCAGCGCGTCGGTGAGGCCGCGAAGCTCCTGCACCAGACTGCCGGGCAGCGCCTCACCGCCGAGCATCAGGTGCCTGATCCGCCCGAGGGCATGCCGCGCCTCGTCATTCATCGCGATCATCCGCGCCATCGACGGGGTGCATTGCAGATGCGTGACCTTGTGGCGCAGGATTTGCGCGGCAATGGAGAAATCATCCTCGGGGATGCCGCCCACCTTATTCGACCGCTCCAGCACGCGCGCCAGGGGCCGCAGCCCGTCGAGCACCTGCCGCACCGGGATGCCGTAGTCGATCAGGCAGGCGACCTCGTCGACACCGATGCGCTTGAGCTCTTCCACCCGGGCGACGCAATCCTCGACCGTGCCGAAGAGCCCCGAGTCGTTGAAATACCGCTCGAAGGCGAAATCGAGGATGCCTTCGAGTTCCTCGTCCTCCAGCGATCCGAGATCGAGTTGAAAGGCGTTGTCCACGCCTTTCGGTTTTTTGAAGGCCGGAAAGGCCCAGGCATATTGCTTGATGAGCCCGGCGGCGGAGCGCAGGTAATCCTTCATCGGCTCGCGCGCGACGCGGGCGGCCTCTTCGCGGGTCTCGGCCACATAGGTGTGCAGCATCAGCGTGACGGTGAAATCGGCCGGATCATGCCCCGCCTCGCGCAGGGCGGCGTGGTAGAGGGTGATCTTGTCGCCCACTTCGGCGATGGATTGGCCGAGCAGGTGGGTCAGCACATTGGCCCCGTTGGCCCCGGCCTCGCGCCATGTCTCGGGGTTGCCCGCCGTCGTCACCCAGACCGGCAGGTCGGATGACACCGGGCGCGGTTGTGTGACCACCTCGTGCAGCGTGCCGTCGGCGCGGGGGAAGCCCACCGACTCACCCTTCCACAGCTTGCGCAGATCGCGGATCGCTTGATACATCGCGGGCTTGTTGTTGGGCGGCGCGTTCTCTGGGCGCAGGACAAAATCGTCGGGCTGCCAGCCCGATGCGATGGCAAGGCCCGCGCGACCATTGGTGAGGTTGTCGATCACCGCCCATTCCTCGGCAATGCGGGCGGTGTGATGCAGGGGCGCGACGCAACTGCCCGCGCGGACCGCGAGGTTCTGCGTCACGGCGGCCACGGCGGCACCGGTGACGGAAGGGTTGGGATAGGGGCCGCCGAAGGCGTGGAAATGCCGTTCGGGCGTCCAGACGGCGCAGAAGCCATGCGTGTCGGCGAATTGTGCGCCTTCGAGCAGGGATTTGTACTTGTCGCGCCCGGTGCCGTCATCGTTGCCCCAGTAATAGAGGCTGAATTCCATGCCGCGATCCGAGGTGGCGATCTGCCCCGAGGAGACCAGCGCGCGGCTTTCCTCGCCGCTGAGCACGAGGGTATAGCCGCGCGCAAGGCTGTAGAAGAGTTCCAGCACCGAGATGTCGAAACTGAGGCTGGTGACGGCGAGCCAGACGGCATTTGGCGCGGTCGGGATACGGTCGTCCATCCCGGCGAAGAAATTGGCGAGGTTGCGATGCGTGACCATCACGCCTTTGGGCTGTCCGGTGGAGCCGGAGGTGTAGATCACATAGGCCAGATCGTCAGGCCGCGCGCCACCGTCGGGTGCCGTGTCGGGCGCAGTGGCAAGGCGTGGGTCACTGTCGATGAGCAATCGTTGCGCGGTGCCCTGCGGCAGGGTGTCGGCTACGTCAGAGCGGGTAATCACCACCCGCGCGCCGCTGTCGGTCAGGTAATGCGCCAGCCGGTCGGCGGGATAGGCCGGGTCCATCGGCACATAGGCCCCGCCTGCCTTCCAGATCGCCAGCGCGGCCACGACCATATCCGCCGAGCGCGGCAGGCAGAGCCCGACCAGCACGCCGGGGCCCACCCCCATCTGCCGCAGCACATGGGCAAGGCGGTTGGCACGCCCATCTAGCGCGGCATGGCTCAGGGTCTGGGCCTCGAAGACCAGCGCACGGGCCTCTGGGGCCTCGTGCGCTTGCGCTTCGATCAGCCGGTGAATGGGGCGGGCGTCATAGGGGGTATCGGTGCGGTTCCATGCCTCGATGACCAGTTGGCGTTCGGCCTCGGGCATCGCGGCGCTCTCCCCGCGCCCGAGCGCCTCGAGCCGTTTGGCCAGCAGATCGGCCATCGCGGGCGAGAGGCGGGCGGGATCGTAAAGGAGCGTCGGCGCATCGGTCAGATCGACAGTCAGCGCGGTGCCGGGAATGAGGCCCACGCCCGCCTGGCGCAGCCCCAGATGCGGGCGATGTGTGGCATCGAGTGCTGGGTCGCGGGCAAAGAGATCGAGCGCAAAGGGGCCGCGCGCATCGGCTTGCTCCAGATCGTGGGCCAAGCGATCCGCCTCGACCGGCACCCATGTGCAGGCGAGATCCAGGGCCTCGGCCTGCGCGGGGCCGGTATAGGCCAGATGCCCACCCTCGGTGCCGCCAATCCGCGTGGCCCATGTTGCGACGGCAGCAAGGGCCGTCTCGGGCGCAAGATCAAGCGCTCGGCGCTCGGGGGGTGCGGTTTCGCCTGCGGCAAAGGGAAGGGTGATCGGACGCATGCCGGTCACGATCCTGCGCCAATAGCCGTCTTGCGGGGCGAGATCGGCGAGCGCCTGCCGGTCTGCGTCAGAGGCGGGCGTAACCACGCAATCCACCGGCGCGCAGGCGGCGAGATCGACCCCCGCGCCCTCGGGGCCTGTGATCCTGCTCAGGCGCAGTGCGCCCTCGCCGGTGGCGACGGTCAGCCGGGTGCCGTCATTCTCCAGCACCGTGCCAGGCGCGCTGTCTCCGGCCACGGGTTCTGCCCGCCCGGCGAGCAACAAAAGGTCGCCGATGCGCAGCCGTGCCATGCAGAGCGGGTTGAAATAGCCGCCATGATCAAGCGCGCGCGCCACCCGCGCAAGATCGGCGGCGGGACGATTGAAATCGAGCCAGGCGCTCCCGGGGCGATCGTCGCGCGCGTGATAGCTGCGCGGCACGCTCTGCTGTGCGACCAGCCCCGGCACGCCGTGTTCCAGCGCGCGGATCACCTCGTCAAAGCTGTCGAGCGCCGCCGCATAGCACTTGGCGTTGAGGGTAAAGGCGGTCTCATCCGGTGCGATGTCAAACAGACGCTGCACCACGATGCGGCCTTCATCAATGCCGCCCTCGATCAGGTGCCAGGTGATGCCATGCTGCGCGTCACCCTCCAGAATGGCCCAGACCGGTGCGTTCAGCCCGGCATGACGGGGCAGGGGGCCATCGTGGAAATTGACCGCGCCGCGCGTGGCGCGGGCAAGAACGTCTTGTGGCAGAAGGTCGAGATTGGCGATGGAAAGCAGCCAGTCGCAGCTCAGATCGCCCAGGCGTTCGGCCAGCCCCGCGCCGGGGGTCTCGACGCGCAGGCCCTTTTCGCCTGCCCATGCGGCAACATCGGCACGGCGTGTCACCACAGCCGCGATGCCATGCCCGCGCGCCAGCCACGCCTCGCCGCATTGCAGGGCGAGGGATTCGTTGCCGATGAGTAGCGCCTGCATCATGCGTCCGCCTTTCGTTTGTTCGTGCCCCGCAGGGCCGAGCCCAGATCGCCCAGCACCAGATCGCGCAGGAAATGCGGCGGGCGCGGCGCGCCCTTGCGCCGGATCAGCCGCCACAGGCTGCCGAGGGTCGCAGCGGTCAGATGTGCCAGCGTGACCAGCGCGAGATAGCCGCGCCCGTGGTTCTTGATGAAATAATGCCGCCGAGAGGCGAACCAGTAGTCCGGCACCCGCCCCCAGCCCTTCATGCCCGTCGAGACCGAACCGAGATGTTCAACGCGGGAGGTGGCCACGTAATGCGTCTGCCAGCCCGCCCGCGCGGCCCTCAGGCAGAGGTCGGTTTCCTCGAAATAGAGAAAGAATGTCTCGTCAAAGCTGCCAATGGTATCGAGCACCTCTTGCCGGATCATCAGGCTTGCCCCGGCCAGCCAGTCAACGGGCTTTGTGGTCTCGGGCAGGGGAAGGGGCACGGCGTGATGGCGCAACAGGCGGCTGACGGGGCCAATGCGCGCGGCCCCTTCGAACTCGCCAAGGATGGACGGGAAGCGAAAGCAGGTCACATGCGGCGTGCCGTCGGGGCCGTGGATTTGGCTGCCCGCCAGACCGGCCTTGGGCGTTGCTTCCAGATGGGCCAGCAGGGCCGCGATGGCACCCTCAGCGGGGAAAGCATCGGAGTTGAGGATATAAACGTAATCCGGACGCGTGCCGTCCGACAGCCCGGCGCGCATGCCCGCGTTATTGCCCGCGCCAAAGCCGCCGTTATGGCCGGATTGGATGACGCGCACCCGCTTCCAATCCGCTGTTTCGGTCTGCATCTTCTCGAACGAGCCGTCGCCCGATGCGTTGTCCACGATCACGATCTCACCTGCGATCCCTGCCATCGCGCGCTGTGCGGCAGTGGCAGCCTTGAGGCTCATCTCGGGCGTGCGCCAGTTGAGCACGATGGTGAGGACACGGGGGGCGGTCATTCCGCGGCCTCCCGGTGGTTTGGTGGGGCATCCCGCGTGTCCTCTGCCGCCTCGAGGACGCGGCGCATGCGGGCGGCGAGGACGCGAACATTGGGCTCCAGCACCATGGAATCGTGATCGCCCGGCACCTCGGTCACCGAGAGGTTGGGGGCGTGCCCGGACCAGTCATTGTCGGGCAGCACATAGGCGCGCTCGGAACTCACCCATTGGCCGTTCGAGACCTGCCACTTGCCCGATTGCGGTGGGCGGAAGAGGTGCAGCGCGCCGTCCCAGGGCCGGACATTATAGCGGGCGATGGCGCGGTAGAAGGCGGCCTCGATCTCATGATCGTGGAAATGGTGTTCGGAGGTTTCCGCGTGATCCTGCGGGCGGCGTTTGGCGATCTCCCATGCGACGCGCCGCGCGGCCCATTTGAGCGGGTAGAACGGGCCATTCGATTTGATTTCCTGCCATTGAATCACGGCCCTGTCGCGACCTGACAGCGGGCGGCGTTGCGGCAGCGGCGTGTCGAGCAGGATCACCACCGCCACCGTTTCGCCCGCCGCCTCAAGCTGTTGCGCCATCTCGTATGCGGTGATGCCGCCGCCCGAGAACCCGCCCAGCAGGTAGGGGCCATGCGGCTGCACCTGACGGATCTCGGCGATCATGTCGCGGGCGGCCTCGGTCAGGTCGTCATGCGGCGCGTCATCGCCGTAGAGGCCCCGCGCCTGAAGTCCGAAGAACGGCCGGTCATCGCCCAGAAGATGCGCCAGATGGCGCAGGTTCAACACGTTGCCGAACATGCCCGCGACGAGGAAGAAGGGCGTTTTGGGCCCGCCCTCGCCGCGATGCATGGGCACCAGATGGGTGAAGCGGCGGGCGGGTTCCGTCCTGGCCGGTGCGCTCTCGCTTGCCTCCTGCGGGCCGATGCGCGCCTCAATCAGGCGCGCGCAGGCGCGGATGGTGGGGGCCTCGAACAGGATCGAGATCGGGAAATCGACGCGGTAGGCCTTGCGGATCATGCCGAAGAGCCGCACGGCAATGAGCGAATGCCCGCCAAGATCGAAGAAGCTGTCCTCGACGCCGACCGGGTCTAGGCCGAGAAGGTCCGACCAGAAGCCCGCGAGTCGGGTCTCGATCTCGCCCTCGGGGGCGACGTAATCGCCGTCGAGATCGGGCCGCTCGAACCGTTGGCCGGTCTCGTCGGGGGTTTGCGCGCCCGCCTCAGCCTGACGGATGAGGGCGGGCAGGTCGAGCGAGGAGACCAGCACTTGTGGCTGACCGAGGGCGAGCGCGCGTCGGAAGGCCTCGGCCCCTTCGGCGGTCCGGATGCCTTCGCGCAGGTTGTGGCGCAGGCGGTCCTCGGCGGGGCTTGATGGTGTGCTTTCAGCGCCAGCGTCAAAGCGGATCTCACCGGCGCGGGGCGGGGTGATCGCCAGCCCGTCCGCCTGTTTGCGGATGGCGAAATCCTCGATCTCGACCAGCACGCGGCCATCAGGATCGGTGAGCGTGATGTCAAAGCGGGCGACGCCGGTTTCCTGCGCCTGATCGGTCGTGAGGCGGGCGATGCTCCAGACCTCCGGCCCGAGCGGCGCATGCACCCGCAGCGCGCCATAGGACATCGGCACCCAGAGATCGCTGCCGTCATAGCCGTCGATCAGCCCCATGGCCCAGCCGGTGGCGATATCCATCAGCGCGGGGTGCAAGAGGTGGCCATTGGCCAGATCGCCCTGCGCCTCGGCGGGCAGGCGCAGATGGGCGAGGCCCTCGCCCGAACCGAGGCCACGCGCATGGAGCACGCGCCAGCGGGGGCCAAAATCGAGATGCGCCTCTTGGGGGGAGGGGAGTGGATCGCCTGTCGCCTTCTGCCAATTCTCCATACGCTCGCGCATGGTGTCGATATCGCGCGGGGCGGGGGGCGTGAGCGGCAGCAGGCGCAGATCGGCCTCGGCCAGCGTGACCCAACCTTGACGGCCCGCCTGTTGGTGGGCGGCCTCGATCCGGGCAGCGTAACCCTGATCGCTGCGGGTGAGAGTGAGGCGCATGTCGCGCGTGGACCCTTGGGCCAGGTCGAAGGGGCGAAGGAACATCAGATCGCGGATTTCGAACGCGCCCTCCTCGCCCTGCGCGCGCAGCGCCTGCGCCAGCAGGTCGAGATAGCCAGTGCCGGGCAGAAGCGCCTGACCGTCACGCGTGCGGTGCTGATCGAAAACCCAATGGGTGGCGGCACTGTAGCTTGCGTGAAAGACCCGGTTGCCCTCGGCGTCAAAGCTTGCCTCGTTGATGAGCGGGTGATCGACCGGCAGGCGCGGGGCGGCAGGAGCGGTGCCGCTTGCCTGAGCCACGGCCTCGGCGGCCATGCCGACCTCGGCCCAGATGCCCCAGTCGAGCGCAAGGACGCGGGTGCGCCCGCCCGCCCGCGACCGGGCGTAGGCGTTGAGATATTCGTTGGCGGCGACGTAATCGACCTGTCCGGCGGGGGCGGTCGCGGTGGAGCTTGACGAGAACAGCACCAGCCAGTCGAGCGTGCCGTCGGGAAAGACCTGTTCCAGCACCTGCGTGCCATGGATCTTGGGGGTGAAGACATCCTCGATCGTGTCCGGCCCCTTGGCCAGCAGCGGCGCGTCGGCGATCACACCGGCGGCGTGGATCACGCCGTTGAGATGGCCAAAGCGCGTCTCGATCTGCGTTTGCGCGGCCTGCATGTCCTCGATATTGCTGACATCGCCCGCGATCACCATGACCTCGCCGCCAAGCGCCTCTAGGCGGCTAACAGCGGCGATGCGGCGGGCGAGCGGATCGGCTGCGCCGCGTGTCGCGGTGATCCGGGGCCAGTCGGCGCGGGGCGGCAGGGCGTGACGCGCCATGAGCATGATATTGGCGTTGTTTTGCGTGATGAGATCTTCGGCCAGCGTAAGGCCAATGCCGCCGAAACCGCCGGTGATGAGCACGGTGTCGCCCTTGGCAATCGGGGCGGTGCCGGGGGCTAGTTCTGTGGCGCGCCATTCCATCTCGTAGCGGCGGGTGCCGCGCAGGGCGGCCTCGTGGCAGCGGGGGTCTTGCAGCAGGTCTTCGAGCACGCAAGCGACAAGGCCCGCATCGGGCGCGCCGCGTGCAGGCAGGGTCAGATCGAGGCTGGCGGTGGTCACATGCGGCATCTCGCGCGGGATCACGCGGAGCGGGCCTGCGAGCGTGGATTTGGCGGGGTAGGGCAGTGCCTCGTCGCGGAGTTGTGCCGCGCCGGTGGTGAGGGCGGTGATGTGCAAGGGCGCGCTCAGTCCCCCGTCGCCCATGGCCTGCGCCAGAAAGAGCAGGCTGTAAAAGCCCTGTTCCTGCACACGGTGAAAGAAGCTGGAGCCGGGGCGGTGGTGTTCGTCGCGGGTGACCAGCCAGAAATGCGCGATGCGGCTGGGCGCGCGGCTGTCTGTGACAAGCGCACGTATCAGCTGGTCACAGCCCTCGCGCCCGCGTTCTGGCGAGAGGGTGTAGCGCCTTTTATCCAATCGCGCGAAGCTGTCGCCGGGGGTGACGGTGGTGACGATATGGCCCGCGGCGCTGAGGCGCTCGGCCACGGCGTAGGCCAGGCCGGTGTCGTCCTCGAAAATCAGCCATGTTTCCTTTGGGAGCAGAGCAAGATCTGCGTCGGACGTGATCTCGACCTCCGCCAGCCGGGGCCGCCAATGCGGGGTGTAGCCCCAGTCGGTAAGGTCGTCGCGATGGGTGGGCCAATCGTCCTCTGCCGCCGCGCGGGGCGCGCCGGGGGCGATGAAATAGGGTTTGTGCTGAAAGGCATAGCTGGGCAGCGGCACGCGGCTGCGCTGTGCCTCGCCCCAGATCTGTGGCCAATCGATCTCGATCCCCACGGCCCAGAGACGGGCCAGCATGGCCATGAAATATTCGTCATCGGCGATGCTGTCTTCGGGGTGGCGCAGGGTGCCGATGACCTGATTGGCGCTGATCGCGCCATGTGCCTGTGCGAGCGACGAGAGCGCCTTGCCGGGGCCCACCTCGAGGAAGACGCGGGCAGGGGTTTCCGCAAGCCGGGTGAGGCCGTCGGCGAACTGCACGGTGTGGCGCAGGTGGGCGACCCAATAGGCGGGGTCGGTGGCCTCTTCTGCCGTGAGATAATCGCCGGTGCGGTTGGACAGGATGGGGATTTGTGGTGCGCTCAATTGGATGGAGCGCAGATACTCCTCAAAGCGGTCGAGGATCGGCTCAAGCATCCGGCTATGCGCTGCGATGTCGATGGCTATGCGCTGCGGTTCGATCCCGTCGGCGCGCAGGCGGGTGTCGAGATCAATGAGGGCGGCTTGCGGCCCCGAGACGGCGGTGAGGTCGGGGGCGTTGAGCGCGGCGATGTCGAGTGTATCGCCGAGATAGGGTTTCACGGCTTCGGCAGAGAGCGGCACGCTGAGCATCCCGCCCTTCTCGACGGTATCGAAGAGTTGCCCGCGCAGGTGGACGAGGCCGATGCAATCCTCAAGGCTCAGGATGCCGGCCAGACATGCGGCGGTGTTCTCGCCCATGGAATGGCCGATCAGGGCGGCGGGGGTGACGCCCCAGCTTTGCCAGAGTTGGGCCAGCGCATATTCGGTGATCATGATCAGCGGCAGTTGCACAGAGGGGCGTTTCAGCCGCTCCTCCGCCGCCGCCACTTGATCGCGCTCCGGCAGCCAGAGGGCGCGGATGTCGTAATCGAGCTTGGGCGCGAGGATATCGAGGCCGCGATCCATCCATTCGGCAAAGACCGGCTCGGTCTCGTAGAGGTCGCGCGCCATGCCCGCATATTGCGCGCCGCCGCCGGGAAACATGAAGACAACATCGGGATCGTCGAGCGCCTGATGGGTGAAAACGCGGCGGGTGTCGCCCTTGTCCAGCCGGTCGGCACCCTCGGCATGGCTGCGGGCGACGGTGACGCGGCGATGCTCAAACGCACGGCGGCCCTCTTTGAGCGTGTAGGCGACATCGGCCAGCGGCTGTTCGGGGTGCTCGCGCAGATGCGCGGCGAGGCGGGTGGTGGCGTCGTCCAGCGCGGATTTCGAGCGCGCGGAGATCACCAGCGGCTGAAACGGCCAGTCGCTCGCCTCAGGCGCGGCACGGGCGGGCGGCTCTTCCAGAACCACATGCGCGTTGGTGCCGCCGACGCCCAATGAGTTCACCCCGGCGCGGCGCGGGTGGTCGCGCTTGGGCCAGGGGGTGAGGCGGTCATTGACCGAGAACGGGCTGCCGTCGAAGGCGATGGCGGGATTGGGGGCCTCATAACCCAGAGAGGGCGGCATTTCCCCGTGATAGAGCGCCAGCGTGGCCTTGATCAGGCTCGCCACGCCCGCCGCCGTGTCGAGATGGCCGATATTGGTTTTCACGCTGCCGATGCGGCAGAAATCAGCGGCTTGGGTGGTTTCGCGGAACGCTTGGCTGAGCGCCGCGACCTCAATGGGATCGCCGAGATAGGTGCCGGTGCCGTGGCATTCGACATAGTCTACGCTATCCGCCGTAACGCCTGCCACCGCCTGCGCCTCGGCCACCGCCGCCGCCTGACCGTCGACCGAAGGTGCGAGATAGCCCGCCTTGGCCGCGCCGTCGTTATTGACCGCAGAGCCCTTGATCACGCCCCAGATATGATCGCTGTCGGCCAGCGCATCCTCCAGCCGCCGCAGCACAACCATGCCCGCGCCAGAGCCAAACACGGTGCCCTGCGCGCGATGGTCAAAGGCGTGGCATTCGCCGTCGGGCGACAGGATCTCGCCCTCGTTGTAGATATAGCCGCGGTTTTGCGGCAACTCGATGGTGACACCACCGGCGAGCGCCATGTCGCATTCGCCATTCAACAGCGATTGCGCGGCGTAATGCACTGCGACAAGCGAGGTGGAGCAGGCGGTTTGCAGGCCGAGGCTTGGCCCCTTGAGATCGAGGATATGGCTGAGCCGCGTGGTCAGGAAATCCTTGTCATTGCCGGTATGGCGCAGAAGGAACATGCCGACATCGTCCACCAGATCGCGGTTGGAGCAGAGGTTGAAGTAAAAATAACTCCCCATGCCGCAGCCCGCGAAGACGCCGATGGGGCCGGGGAAGGTCTCCGGCATGTGGACCGCATCTTCCAACGCCTCCCACGCGACCGCCAGAAAGCGGCGGTGCTGCGGGTCGAGGATCGCGGCCTCCTTGGGGCCGAAGCCGAAGAACTCGGCATCGAACATCTCGAACCCGTCGAGCGGCGCTGCATATGGCACGTAGTCGGGGCGGCGGATGGTTTGGGGGGTCTCCCCTGCTGCCAGCAGTTCGGCCTCGCTCAGCCGCCTGATGGCGCGTTTGCCGTCCCGCAGGTTCGCCCAATACTCGGCCACGGTCCGCGCACCGGGCAGATGCGCAGCCATTCCGACAATGGCAATCTCTGTGCCGTTGAGGTCGGTCGCGTTCATGTCACAGGCCATCAATGAACAATGCGGAAATCATAAGGCGTCCGGTATCTTTCCACAATGCGACGGTTTTGCGGCATGGCCTTGGCAATACCCGATTTTTCCGCCCTGACCGGCACCTTACCACCCCGAAAGCGCCGCGAGATCCGCGATCGCCCCCCCGTTGAGCCAGACCGCCAGAGCCGCCACACCGAAACCCAGACCAGCCATCACGGCGTCATGCACAGGGTCCCATGCCTGCATGCGTCGTGCCAGCCACACGACCACCGGATAGGCCACCACCATCGCCGCCCCGTAACTGACCAATGCCCCCAGCAACCCACCCCATTCGAGGCCAAGTATCAGGGCGGTGATCATCACCACTGCCTTGGCCAGCGTCAGCACGAAAAAGCGTTTGGAATCGCCCGCCGCAAGCGACGCCTGATCATAGGTCATCACGATAATCTGCGGGATCTGCATGGCGGCCATTACCACCACGACCGCCCCCGCCATCGCGTAGCGGTCGTCATACATGATCCCGATCAGCCAGACGCCGCTGACAGCGAACCCGGCGCTGAGCGTTATGAGGCCCGATGTGACGGCAAAGCGCATGCGCCGCAGCTTGGCGAAATTCGCGGCACTCTCGCCGGGGGGCAGTTCGCGGTAGATCGGGATCAGCAGCCGCCAGGTGAAGAGGTTGCCCAGAAGCATCGGGAAGGAGGCGAGGAAAAAGCCGATATTGTAGACGCCGAACACCTCAAAGCTGAGATACTTGCCCAGAATCAGCTTGTCGGCCTGATTGAACAGAAAGCCGCAGATCGTGCTGAGAAAGATCCACTGCCCGAACGTCACCAACTCGCGCAGGGCCGGGCGCTCCCAGCCAAAGCGGTTGCGCGCGCCGGGCAGGGCAAGCCAGTGCAGCGCAAGCGCGATGCCGGTGCTGATGACATTGGCGATGACCAGTGCCCAGACCGATTGCAGCCACCACGCCAGCGCCACGCCCGTGACGATCCCGGTGATCTGCACGGTGAATTCGATCGAGGTCAACCGCCCCCACCTGAGATGCCGCTTGGCGGTGTCGAGGGCCGTGGGATTGAACCCCGCGATCAGCAGTGCGACCCCTGCAACCGGCAGCAATTGCCGGAGCAGCGGTTCCTCGTAAAACCACGCCAGCGGCCAGGCGAGGGCGCAGGCGATGAGAAACAGTGCCACGCCGCGCAGCACCTGAATGGTCCAGGCGGTATTGAGAAAGGCCGGGTCGTCGCCCCGCTTGCTCTGCATGATGGCGGGGCTGACACCCACGTCGGAGAATTGCATCAGCCCCTGAATGACCACGTTGACGATGGCCATGACGCCGAAGGCCTCGGGAAAGAGCAGCCGGGCGAGGATCAGGTTGGAGGCCAGTCGCAGGATCTGCGAGCCGCCGAATCCGGCCACGGTCAGCGCAGAAGAGCGCAGCGCCCGGGCCAGAAGCCCCTCGCCTGAAAAAGCCTTTGTTGCGGCGCGCATCGATCCTCTTTCGCGGTTTGTGGACGCTTGTCGCATCATGGCGGCGATTTCATGGCGCTTCCATTGAAATCGTGTGGTTTTCTGGGTGGCGGGAGATCCTCGGGCCAAACCCGAGGATGACGGGGAGGGCAGGGGGGTCAGCGACCACGCGCCCAGCCATTGCCCCGACGCAGGCGGGTGGCAAGGGCGACGGCGACGTAGGCGACAAAGCCGAGAGGCGCGCGCAGGGTCGCGCGCATCACCCATTCGGGCCCTGAGGGGCGCGGGTCGTCATTGGCAAGGAGCGCCGGGTAGAGTCGCCCGATCTCGGCCACCCCTGCATCCTGTCTGCGGCGGACACGCACCAGCGCGCCGAAGCCTTCGACGATGGGCCAGTCATAGGGGGCTGGCACGGCGATGCGCTCGGCGGGCGCGAAATGCAGCCGGGCGAACGTGTCGTCCGAGATGATCGCGGGCCATTGCCCCCACCGGGCGCGCCCGGCGCGGTTCATCGCGAATAGCCCGCAGCCCGGCACGCCGTGGTGAAAGAACGGCACCTGGCGGTAGAATCGCGCATAGGCCCGGCTGAAGGCGGTTTCGGGTGTGGGGAGCACCACGCGCCCGCTGGCATAGACGGCGGCGTCGCCGTCAAGCGCCTGCACGAGTTCGGCACAAAGCGCGGGCGAGACGATCACATCGGCGTCGAGATAGGCCAGCACCCGCCCGCGCGCCATCGCCTCACCCGCGCTGAGCGCACCGGGTTTGCCGCCTTGCGCGCGCTCCAGCACGGTGAGGTGCCAGCCACGGGTCGTGGCCGCCTCTGTGCAGGCCCGCGCCTCGGCGGCAGTTGCATCGGTGCAGCCATTGGCCACCACGATCACCTCGGCGCCACCGGTCATGGACTGCGAGGCAAAAAGCGCGCGCAGGCAGGCACCGACCAGCCCCGCCTCGTTATGGGCAGGGACGATCACGCTGAGCGTCGGTTTTTGCGCGTCGGTCAACACAGGGTTTCCAGTTCGGAACATGGCCGCCCTACCGGTGGGGCGCGGCCTTGTGGTAAGCCTTAGCCGAAAACCCAACCCGCGCGGAACCCGAAATGCCCCAGGACATGCCCCAGACCTTGCCGCTTGGCTATCTCGTGCCGCAGTTCCCGGGGCAGACGCATATCTTTTTCTGGCGCGAACTGGCGGAGCTGGAGCGCTTGGGCGTTGCCCCGCATATCCTGAGCACGCGGCCGCCCCCCGAAGGTCTGATCTCGCATGAGTGGTCCGAGGCGGCGATGGCGCGGACGACCTATCTCGGCAAGGTGGATGTCGTGGCGGCACTGGCGGGGGCGCTGCGCGCGCCCTGGGGCGAGATCCTGCGCGAGGGCGAGGGGCGGGCCTTTCTGCGCGATGTGGTGATCTGCCTGCCTGCCGCGCGGGCGCTGATCGCCACCTGCCGTGTGCGCGACATTGCCCATGTGCATGCCCATAGCTGCGGGCGCGCCGCGCTCATCTGCGCGCTGGCGCGACGCATGGGCGGGCCGCGCTACAGTTTGACGCTGCACGGGCCGATGTCGGATTACGGGCCCGGTCAGCGGTTCAAATGGCGGCATGCGGCGTTTGCCACCATTATCACACGCAAGCTGCACAGCGAGGCCCGCGCGGTGCTGGGCGCAGATATGCCAGCCGATGTGGTGGTGCGCCCGATGGGCGTCGATACCGAGGATTTTCAGCGCGAGACGCCCTATGTGCCGCCTGAGCCGGGCGCGCCGCTGCGGCTCTTTGCCTGTGGGCGGCTCAATGTGGTGAAAGGGCATCAGGATCTGTTGTCGGCGCTGCGGCTGTTGCTCGACCGGGGCATCGAGGTGCAGCTTGATATCGCGGGCGAGGATGACGCCGGTGGCGGGGGCTATCACCTGGAGTTGCAGCGCCATCTGGAGGCTCTGGGGCTTGAACGACACGCGCGCCTTTTGGGGGCGATCAGCGCGGCGGAGGTGCGGCGGCACCTGCTGGCGGCGGATGTCTTCGTGCTGGCCAGCTGGCACGAACCGCTGGGCGTGGCCTATATGGAGGCGATGGCCTGCGAGGTGCCCACCATCGGCACCGATGCGGGCGGCGTGCGCGAATTGATCACCGATGGCGAGACGGGGATGCTGGTGCCGCCGCAATCCCCCGAGGCATTGGCCGATGCGATCACTGCGCTGGCGGCTGACCCGGCGCTGTGCGCGCGGCTCTCGCACGCGGGTCGAGCGCATGTGGTATCCGGGTTCCGTGCGTCGCTTGGCGCAGAGGCGCTGATCGCAGGGATGCAACGGCTGGTGGACTGAGGGCAAGCTGTTTGCAAACAGCTTGTCACGCGGTTTTGAAACCGCGTCCAAGGGTTTTGCAAAACCCTTGGGGTCAAGGTCACATCAGCTCGCCCAGGGGAATTTTCTGGCCGGGTGTCGCCGCGAATTCCACTGCCTCGATCTCGACCAGGTAGACCGGGCCGGAGGCGCCCTGAAGCACGAGGCGCGGGCCGTCGCGGGCGGTGTCATAGTCGGCGCGTGCGCCGGGCAGCACCGCCAGATCGCGGCCCGGCCCGCCATGCAGGCGATCCGCGCCGCCCTCGCTGATAAGAACGTCGTCGCCCGCGCCGCCCAGCAGGATATCGGCCTTGGCCGTGCCGGTGAGGGTCGTGTCCGCGTCGCCTGCCTGTTGGGTGATGCCGTGAAGGAACGCCCCCGGTGCCCGCGGCTCGGCCCGGTCGGGCGGGGTAGCGTTGGCGGCCATCAGAACCCGCCAGCGGGGGGTGTCGTCGTTGAGATGGCGCAGCGCCCCCCAGCTGCCCCATTTCGAGGCAGTGGCCACATCGACAAAGGCGTTGAAAGCGGTGCCGCCTGCGGCGTGCCAACCGGCGATCAGTTCTTCGTAAATGCGCCCCATCTGCGGGCTGTAGTTGAACCCGTTGAAAAAGCCGGTCAGCGTCTCGTTCTCGACCGTGGCCCCGTGGCCGACCACATGCGTGCCGCCTTCATACATCATCAGTTGCAGGTCGTGCCGGGCTGCCAGATCGGCGTGATAGGGAAAGATGTCGCGGAGCAATTCGCCAAGCGAGCCTTGTCGCAACGCCTCGGCGGCGAGATCATAGGCGAGGTCGAATTCATGCGCTGCGAGGTAGGTGTCGGGATCGGCCCCGGTCTCGGCAGCCTTGGCGCGGGCCACCGCCCGGCTGGCGGTGATCCAGCCCAGCAGGGTTTCGGCCATGTCCTCTCCGCCCAGATCAAAGCCGAAATAGCCGGTGACCGCATAGCCGTCGAACTGCTCGACCGGGGGCGTGGACAGTTGGCCGTTGTCCAGAGCGAGCGGGGCTTGCAGCATCGGCTCTTCCAGACCGGGCCAGCCGGTATGGGTGGCCACGACAACCGACAGCCGGTCATGCTGTCCCTCGTAGACCTCGCGCCAGAGCATTGCCATCTGTGCCGCGCGCAGCCCGGCATATTGCATCCAGGCGTCATCGCCTGCGGCGTCCTCCCAGAGCGCCTCGGCGGCCTCGCGGGCCCAGACGGCCTGGGGAAAGATGAAATTCCAGACTTCGTTGGAATATTCCACATGCGCGTTGAGTCCGGGATCGAGGTGATCGCGCATATACTCGGCAAATGCGCGCATATAGGCGTCATCTGCGGCATGGGGCATGTTGACCCAAGGGTCGGCCCCGATCCGGTTGGCGAGGGCGACCATCACCTCGACCGGCGCGCCACGCCAGACATAGGTGGCATCGTCGGGCACCGGGCGGCCCTTCCAGGTGGTCTGGGTGGAGCCGTTGGTGAATTGCCAGTCCATGAAGCGCACCATCCGCAGATCGGCGATTTTCTCGATCCAGAGCGGATTGAACAGCGCGCCCACCTCGTGCAGCGCGACCTGGTCTTCGCGGATGATCGTGATATCGCGGATCGGGTTGTCGCGGTCTGTCTCGAGCAGGCGCAGGACCGCCGGGCCGTCGCCCGACTTAAAGTCGAAGCGGATTTCCCGGGTGTCGTAATTATAGCGCACATTGTCCGCGCGTCCCGTGACGCGGATCACCCCCTCGCCCTCATAGCGCAGGAGGTAGCGGCCGTTCAGGTGCGTGGCCCCCGCGGGCTGATCGGTGAGGAAGAACGACTCAAGCGATTTCGCGCCATCGGGCAGGGCCACCGGATAGCCGGTCTCGCTCAGATAGCCGCCCGCGCGCAGCGCCTCGGTCGAGAACGCCCCCCACTCATCAGCGCTGTGGCCGATCCAGGGCCGTGCGGTTTTCATCACGTTGATGAAAGGATGCTGGCTCGACCAGTCGGCGATGCCGTTGAGGCCCATGGCAAGGCTCGGATTGGCGATACCGATGCCTGCGCGCGCCTCTTGCGTTGCCTGCGCGGTCGGGGTTGCCGCACGGTCATCCTGCAGCCCGAGGGCCTGGGCGATCTCGTCGGTGAGGCGGTCATACCGGTCACGCACGCCCGGATGGATGCCGTCTGGCACCGCGAAATCCGCCGGGGCGGGGGCCTCGAAGAGGGCGGTGTAAGTCACGAGCGCCGCGAGGAAATATTGCGTCGGTGTGCCATGCGGCGCGCTGTCGGAATAGAGCGCCTCGACGGGGATCTCCTCCAACAGGCCGGTTTGCAGCCCCGACAGCACCGAGGAGACCGGCGCGAGGGTGATATCGGTGTCGGGGCGGGCATCCTGCACCTGTGCGACATAGGTGCGGTACCAGTCGTGATAATCGCTCAGCGCGTAGCCGTGCCAGCGGCGCAGGTTGCGGTCAGACGGGGGGAAGCTGCGGCCATAGCCGCCCATGTCGGGCCAGCCCTCGTAGATCACGATGCGCGCGCCGGGCCATTTCTCTTGGGCGCGGTCGATGATCGCGAGCGTGGCCGAGAGCGGGCTGGAGCCATCGGGATTGTCGCCCTCATAGGGGGCATCAGGGGGCTGATACTGGATGAAATTGGCGGGGTTGATCATCACCGTGTCGATGCGCCCGCGCGGCGAGGCCACGCCCTTGAAGGACCAGTTCGGTGCCGCCCCGTCGCGCACGAAATCGCGCAGGAAGCCCCATTGCCCGGAGAGCGCGAAGTCACGTCCAGAGGCCCGGGTCAGTTGGCCAAGCCAATAGGGCACGGTGGTGGTGTCGCCATCCGCCTCGCTGAGGTGGTTGATCAGGCTGTTGCCAAAGACATGCACCCGCGCGCTGTCGCGGTCCGCGAGTGCAGGGGTGGCGGCAAACGCCGAGAAAATGGCCAGCCAAACCAACCCGATCCGTTCCCACATGGCGCTGTCTCCCCTCGCGGCCTCATTGCCCCGTGAATATAGGGGGCTGGCCTTTGCATGGCTATGAGAAGGTGCCGGGGAACGTGCCGTGGCCAGCCGTTTTTGTGGGTCTGGGCAGGGGGGACTTGCCAAAAATGCCACATTCGCCCTGTCAAGCCCTTGGTTTTGCTGGACCTGACGCAAGTGCTTGGGTAGATTCGCACCAAACGGGGCGTGAATGATCCCGAACCTTGAGGCAGTATCAGATGTTTCCCGAGCGGTTTTCGAACCTTCCGGCCTATGCGTTTCCGCGCCTGCGGAGCCTGCTTGACGCCCATAAACCGGGCGGCGAGGTCGTGCATATGACGATCGGCGAGCCGAAGCACGAGTTTCCGCGCTGGATTGTTGATATCATTGCGCAAAATGCCGATGGATTTGGCAATTACCCGGTCAATGAAGGCATGCCCGCGCTGCTGGAGGCGATCACCGACTGGGTCGCGCGGCGCTATGGCGTGACGCTTGATCCCGCGACCCGGGTGATGGCGCTCAACGGCACGCGTGAGGGGCTTTACAATGCGATGATGGCGCTTTGCCCAGAGACAAAGCGCGGCAGCAAACCCATCGTGCTGGTGCCGAACCCGTTTTATCAGGTCTACATGGTGGCAGCCCTCAGCGTCGGGGCGGAGCCGATGTTCCTCAACGCCACGCAGGCGACCGGTCATTTGCCGGATTTCGACGCGGTTGCGCCGGAGGTTCTGGACCGGGTCGGCGTGGTCTATCTGTGCTCGCCCTCGAACCCGCAGGGCGCAGTCGCGACGCGGGACTATTGGGCGCGCCTGATCCGGCTGGCCGAAAAACACGATTTCCGCATTTTTGCCGATGAATGCTATTCCGAGATCTACCGCGATACCCCGCCCGTGGGTGTGTTGCAGGTGGCGCAAGAACTGGGTGCCGACCCCGAGCGGATCGTCGCCTTTCACAGCCTGTCGAAGCGGTCGAACCTGCCGGGGTTGCGCTCGGGCTTCGTCGCCGCTGGCCTAGAAAGCATCAAGGCGATGAAGCAGTTGCGCAATTACGCGGGCTCCCCGCTGCCGATGCCATTGCAGCACGCGGCGGCGGCGGTCTGGGCCGATGAGGGCCACGTGATCGAAAACCGCCGTCTCTACGGTGAAAAATACGAGATTGCAGACGAGATTTTCGGCAATCTGCCCGGCTATCACAGCCCCGAGGCGGGTTTTTTCCTGTGGTTGCCGGTCGCGGATGGCGAGGCGGCGACGCTGCGGCTCTGGCAGGAGACCGGCGTTCGGGTGCTGCCCGGGGCCTATCTTGGGCAGGAGGCCGGGGGCGAGAACCCCGGCAAAGGTTATATTCGGGCCGCGATGGTGGCCCCGAAGGACGAGATGGCGCACGGGCTGACCCGCCTGCGCGACTGTCTCTACGGATGATCGAGGACGAGGGACGAGATGGCATATCAGACACGTGGACGCGACCCATTGCTGGATAGCACGACGGCCGAGGCGATCGAAAAGCGCGGCAAGGAATTGCTGGGCCTCGTGCTGGTGGTCATCGCGCTGATGACGGCGGCGATGGTGGCCTCTTACAGCCCCGACGATCCCAGCTGGGTGAGTGCCACGGATGAACCGGTGCAGAACTGGATGGGGCGCGTCGGCGCGGCCATCGCCTCGCCGCTCTTCATGATCATCGGTTGGGGGGCCTGGGGTCTCGCGATCGTGCTGGGCGCATGGGGCGTGCGGTTCACACTGCATCTGGGCGAGGACCGCGCGACCGGACGGCTTATTTTCGCGCCGATCTGGCTGGCGGTGCTGTCGCTTTATGCCGCGACGCTGGCCCCGGGCGCGGCCTGGGCGGCGACGCATAGTTTCGGGCTGGGCGGTCTTTTCGGCGATACGATCCTTGGCACTTTCCTTGGTGTGTTGCCGGTGGCCCCGAGCCTCGGGCTGAAACTGTTGTCGGCTGTCATGGGCCTTGGCGTGCTTGTCTTTGGGGCCTTCGTTCTGGGCTTCACGCGGCCTGAACTGGGGCGGATTGCGCGCTTTCTGCTGGTCGGCGTGATCGTGAGTTATGCTGGGATGATGCGTCTATTGGGTCATGGGGCCGGTGGCATGGCGCTGGCCGGGCAGGCGGTGCAGGCCCGCATGGCCGAGCGCCGCGCGCGCCGCGCCGAGGCGGTGATCTATGAGGATGATGCGCCGGTCGCCGAGGCCCCGCGGGTGCGCCGCGCGGAACCGGTTCTGGGTGCCGTCCCGCAAGCGGCCGGGACCGAAAAAACCGGCGGGTTGCTGGCGCGCATGCCGATGCTGATGCGCCGTCCCGATCCGATGCCGGAGCCGGAACTTGTTGAATCTGAAAGCTATCATGGCGAGGCGGAGCAGCCCGCCGATGACAGGATCAAGGCGCGTATCTCGGACGTGATCCGCGCCCGTGTGCGACAGAACCCGGCGGTGCAGGCCGCCTCGGTTGCCCCGCTGACCAAGGGTCGGGGCAGGGGCCCCGATCCGCTGATCCTCAACACCGCGCCGCGCGGCGGCCTGCCCCCCGAGCCGCCGCTGACCGCGCGTCACGCCGAGACCGTAGCGCCTGCGCCCATGGAGCATGAGCCGGTGATCGAACGCGATGACCTTTATGCGCCCGAGCCCGAGATGGACGATGAGATGGCGGCTTATCTGGCCGAGTCCGAGCCGCAGCCGCAGGCCGCCCCGCGCATTCCCGTGCCGGAACCGCGCAAGGTCGTGCAGCATACGCCCCGCAAGGCACCGCAGCCCTCGACCCGCGCCATCGCCGAAGCACAACCCGCGCTGCAATTCGAAGAGCCCGCGCTGCCGGAATACGAATTGCCCCCGCTGAGCCTGCTATCCGATCCGACGCGCATCGAGCGCCATCACCTGAGCGACGAGGCGCTGGAGGAAAATGCGCGCATGCTGGAGAACGTGCTTGATGACTACGGCGTCAAGGGCGAGATCGTCAGTGTCCGCCCCGGCCCCGTGGTGACGATGTACGAGCTGGAGCCTGCGCCGGGCCTGAAGGCGAGCCGCGTGATCGGCCTCGCCGACGATATCGCGCGCTCGATGTCGGCGCTCTCGGCGCGGGTCTCGACCGTGCCGGGGCGCAGCGTGATCGGGATCGAACTGCCCAATGACAACCGCGAGATGGTGGGCTTTCGCGAAATCCTGTCGAGCCGCGCCTATGGCGACGGCAATCAGCGCCTGCCGCTGGCCCTGGGCAAGGATATCGGCGGCGATCCGATGGTTGCCAACCTCGCCAAGATGCCGCACCTGCTGATCGCGGGCACCACCGGGTCGGGCAAATCGGTGGCGATCAACACGATGATCCTGAGCCTCTTGTACAAGCTGACGCCGGATGAGTGCCGCCTGATCATGATCGACCCCAAGATGCTGGAACTGAGCGTCTATGACGGCATCCCGCATCTGCTCTCGCCCGTTGTGACCGACCCCAAGAAAGCCGTGGTTGCGCTCAAATGGGTGGTGGCCGAGATGGAGGACCGCTATCGCAAGATGTCCAAGATGGGCGTGCGCAATATCGACGGCTATAACGGCCGCGTCGAGGAGGCGCTGAAGAAGGGCGAGATGTTCAGCCGCACGGTGCAGACCGGCTTTGATGACGAAACCGGCGAGCCGGTGTTCGAGACCGAGGAATTCGCGCCAGAGAAGATGCCGTATATCGTGGTCATCGTCGACGAGATGGCCGACCTGATGATGGTCGCGGGCAAGGAGATCGAGGCCTGCATCCAGCGTCTGGCGCAAATGGCGCGGGCGTCGGGCATTCACCTCATCATGGCCACGCAGCGTCCCTCGGTCGATGTGATCACCGGCACGATCAAGGCCAACTTCCCGACCCGGATCAGCTTTCAGGTGACCTCCAAGATCGACAGCCGCACCATTCTGGGTGAGATGGGCGCCGAGCAGCTTCTGGGGATGGGCGACATGCTCTATATGGCGGGGGGCGGCAAGATCACCCGCTGTCACGGGCCGTTTGTGAGCGATGAAGAGGTCGAGGAGGTGGTGAGCCATCTCAAGGCCTACGGCCCGCCGGAATATGTGGGCAGCGTGTTGCAAGGCCCCGACGAGGACAAGGCCGATGGCATCGACGCGGTTCTGGGGCTCTCGACCGGGGGCAACACCGATGGCGAGGATGCGCTCTATGATCAGGCGGTGGCGATTGTGGTCAAGGACCGCAAATGCTCCACCTCCTATATCCAGCGGAAACTGGCGATCGGCTATAACAAGGCCGCGCGCCTCGTGGAGCAGATGGAAGACGAGGGCGTGGTGAGTGCCGCCAACCATGTCGGCAAGCGCGAGGTGCTGGTGCCGGAGCCGCAATAGGCATCGGCGGGGCATCGCCAAGCCACGCAAATTTTCCGCCCCGCGCAGGTGCAATCCCGCGCGGGGCGGCTTATGTGAGGGACATGAATAAGTTGCGTATCCTGATGATCCCCGTCCTCTGGGCGGCGATGACCCTCCCGGCGGCGGCGGAAAAGCTGTCGCTCGGGGAAATCTCATCCTATCTCAACCGGCTCAAGACCGCGCAGGGCGAGTTCACGCAGGTGAACGAGGATGGCTCGATCAGCACCGGGCAGATATTGCTCAAACGGCCGGGGCGGGTTCGTTTCGAATATGCCCCCCCCGAAGAGGCGCTGGTGGTGGCTGATGGCGACACGGTGGGAATCATCGATCCGCGCTCTAATGACGGGCCGGTGGGCTATCCGCTGCACCGCACGCCGCTCAAGATCATCCTTGCGAATAACGTCGATTTGACGCGCGAGCGGATGGTCGTGGGCCACGCCAGCGACGGCACCTCGACCACGGTGCGCGCGCAGGACCCGGAACATCCCGAATATGGCAGCATCGATCTGGTCTTTACCGGAGATCCGGTCGAGTTGCGCCAATGGGTCATCCATGACGGGAGCGGCAGTCAGACCACGGTCATTCTGGGGGATTTGCAGACCGGGGTGCGGTTGCGCAACGAGCAGTTCGAGATTCCCGGCAAACGGCGGATGCGCGTAGACCCGTGATCCTCAGGCCCGCTCAAAAGTCGATGGCGAGGCCTTTTTTCTCCCAATCTCCGTAGCGGACCGGCTCCAGCCCCTCGCGCCGCCCCCCGAGTTCGGTCGGCAGGTCCGCGTCCTGTGCCGCCTTGCGGCGGGCCTCGGCCTCGGCCAGTGCGCGTTGCGCGGCAGGGGGCAAGTCGCGGGTCTCAGAGGTGTCTTCGGTGCTCATGGTCGGGCTTTCCTTGTGCTTGTCCCGCTGATATATCGCGCGCCTGCCGTCTCGCCAAGGATTTGCCCGTGAAAAAGCCCGCCCCCTCCGCCCGTTCTGCCGCCGTTTACCTGCTCGATCAGGTGCTGGGCGAGGGGCGGCTGATGTCCGAACTGATCGCGGGCGGCGCGCTCGAGGCGTTGGCCCCGGCGGATCGGGCGCGGGCGCAGAGACTGGCAGGGGATACGCTGCGCGGGCTGGCGCGGGCGGATCGACTGTTGTCGAAACATCTGCGCAAACCACCGCCCTTGCCGGTCTTCAACGTGCTGCGGGCGGGCACGGTGGAACTGGCGCAGGGCGGTGATGCGCATGGCGTGGTCAACGAGGCGGTGGCGATCATCGGTCGGCACCCCCGGCACAACCGTCTCAAGGGGCTTATCAACGCGGTGCTGCGTAAGATGGCCGAGGAGGCCCCGGCGAAATGGAACGACCTGCGCCAGCCGGGGTTGCCCGACTGGCTGCGCGCGCCTTTGGTGGAGGCGTGGGGCAAGGGTGCGGTCGCGGCGATGGAGCGTGCGCATTTTGACGGCGCGCCGCTTGATCTGACGGTCAAGAGCGATGCCGAAGCGTGGGCCGCGCAGCTTGGGGGCACGGTGCTGCCCACCGGGTCCGTCCGTCTGCGCGAGGCGGGGCAGGTCTCAGCCCTGCCCGGCTATGAGAGCGGCGCGTGGTGGGTGCAGGATGCCGCCGCCGCGCTGCCGGTTCAGGTGCTCGACCCCAAGCCGGGTGAGCGGGTGCTCGATCTCTGCGCCGCGCCGGGTGGCAAGACGCTGCAACTGGCGGCACGCGGCGCGGCTGTGACTGCGCTCGATATCTCGGAACGGCGCATGGCACGGGTGGCGGAGAACCTCGCGCGCACCGGGCTGACGGCAACGTGTGTGGTGGGCGACGCGCTGGAGCATGAGGGGGTCTATGACGCCGTGCTGCTTGATGCGCCCTGTTCGGCCACCGGCACGATCCGCCGCCATCCCGATCTGCCCCATGCCAAGGACGGGTCCGATTTTGGCGCGCTGATCGAGCTTCAGGCGGCGATGATCGACCATGCCCTCGGTCTGTTGGCCCCCGGCGGGCGGCTGGTCTTCTGCACCTGTTCGCTGTTGCCCGACGAGGGGGAATGTCAGGTCGAGGAGGCACTGCTGCGGCATCCGGGGCTGACGGTGGATCGGTCGGCGCTCGACCGGTCCGGCATTGCGGATGACTGGATCACCGAGGAGGGCGGATTGCGCCTGCGGCCTGATTACTGGCCTGAGCTTGGCGGCATGGACGGGTTTTATGTCGCGTGCCTGCGGCAGGGGTGAGGGACGGGGCGGATTGGGTCTCGATTGGCCTGGAGCTGCCGTTGACATCTAGGACCAATGCGCGGAATCGAGGTGCCGCAGGCACCGCCGCGCAGCGCCCGACCGCCCCCTCGGGCGGGCGCTTTTGCAACGTTTCAAGCCATTGAAAACGCGGGAGTGTTTGGCTGGCATAAAGTGCGGTCCACCGAGGTTGCTGCGCCCACTCGGCGGTCGGGCACCGCGCGGCTCATGTCGTTAACACCAAAGGTCCACTTCAGGCCCGTAACCCCCATATTCCGCAGGTCGCGCGTTGTGACGCAATCAGGCGGTGACTTGACTGGACGGGCTGGCTATAGTGCACCCATCAACGCCGCAAGAAGCGTGTCGAGGCACATGTTCCACCTGCACCCCCTGTCAGAGCGCTGGTCGCGCGCGATGAACCTTATGGCCGCCCGGCGGGCGGCGATGAGTCGTCCGGCAACGGCGTTCATTTCGCAGCCAGAGCCGCGCAGCATCGGCTATCTGGCGCGCGGGCGGCAGCTCTGCGCCGGAAATTTCGTCTTTGCAGGCAGCCTCGTGCATTCCCCCGGGACATCGATCTGGGATATCGAGCCGTCAGACGCCGCCTTCGCCGCCGAATTGCATGGCTTTGGCTGGCTCGATGATCTGGCTGCCGCAGGGGACGCGGCGGCGCGCGAGCGGGCGCAGGCCTGGCTTTGGGAATGGATCGCACGCTATGGCAAGGGCACCGGGCCGGGATGGACGCCCGATCTGACCGGTCGGCGGCTGATCCGTTGGATATCACAGGCGCTGTTCCTGTTGCGTGGGCAACCGTCGGAGGCGTCTGCACCGTTCTTTCGTTCCCTGGCACAGCAGACGGCGTTCCTGTCGCGGCGCTGGCAGGCGGCAGCCCCGGGCCTGCCCCGCTTCGAGGCGCTGACCGGGCTCATTTATGCGGGCGTGTCGCTGGAGGGGATGCAGGACCTGACGGGCTCGGCGCGCGCCGCGCTTTCGCGGGAATGCGAACGCCAGATCGACGCGGCGGGTGGCATCCCCACGCGCAACCCCGAGGAATTGCTCGAGGTCTTCACGCTGCTGACCTGGGCCGCTCTGGGGCTGAGCGATTCGGGGCAGTCAGCGGCGGAGGCGCATTGGCGCGCGGTAGAGCGGATCGCCCCCACACTGCGCACCCTGCGCCATGCCGACGGGGCGCTGGCACGATTTCATGGCGGGGGCAGGGGGCTTGACGGGCGGCTCGATGGTGCGCTGGCCGCAAGTGGCGTCAAGACGCGCATGCCCGATGGTCTCGCCATGGGCTTTGCCCGGCTGAGTGCCGGGCGCACCAGCGTGATCGTGGATGCCGCGCCGCCGCCCAAGGGGGCGGCATCGGCGGGCGCGCACGCCTCGACGCTTGCCTTAGAGGTGACCTCCGGGCGGCGTCCGGTGATCGTCAACTGCGGCTCGGGCGCGAGCTTTGGGGCCGAGTGGCGGCGCGCGGGGCGCGCGACACCGTCGCATTCGGCGCTGGTGCTGGCCTCTGGATCGAGCGCGCGGCTCAGCAATGACGCGCGGCATATGGACTGGCTCAGCGAGGCACCGGACAATGTGCCCGCACACCTCTCGAAACTGTCTGACGGGCTGCGGTTCGAGGGGGCGCATGATGGGTATGTGCGCGGCCATGGCCTGACCCATGTTCGCAATCTCGACCTCTCGGCGGATGGTCGGGGTCTTGCGGGCGAGGATATGCTGCTCGCGGTGGCAGAGGCCGACAAGCGCCGTTTCGACCGCGCACTCGACGGCACGCGGCTGCATGGCGTGCCCTATGATATCCGCTTTCACCTGCATCCCGAGGTCGACGCCTCGGTCGATATGGGGGGCGCTGCGGTGTCGATCGCGCTGCGCAGTGGTGAAATCTGGATATTCCGGGCCGATGGCGAGGCCGCTTTGTCCTTGCAACCGAGCGTTTATCTTGAAAAAACGCGGCTCAAACCGCGTGCGACCAAACAGATTGTTCTCTCTGGCCGTGCGTTGGGATATGCGACCCGCATGAGATGGTCCCTGGCCAAGGCGCAGGATACCCCCGTCGGCATCAGGGATGTCCACGAGGAGGTGCTCGAACCCGAGGCCGAGGACTGAACCCGAGACCGCCCAAGGCAGGACAGACACCCGATGACCGATTTCGCGCCCGTGACCCGCGCCCTCCTCTCCGTATCCGACAAGACCGGCCTGATCGAGCTGGGCCGTGCCCTGGCAGAGCGGGGGGTTGAACTGCTCTCGACGGGGGGCACCGCGCGCAGCCTGCGCGAGGCGGGGCTGGTGGTGCGCGACGTGGCCGAGGTGACGGGCTTTCCCGAGATGATGGATGGCCGCGTCAAGACACTGCATCCGATGGTGCATGGCGGTCTGCTGGCGCTGCGCGACAACGCCGACCACGTGGCGGCAATGGAGGCGCATGGCATTGGCCCCATCGACCTGCTGGTGGTCAATCTCTACCCGTTCGAGGAAACCGTGGCGCGCGGTGGCGACTATGACGCCTGCGTCGAGAATATAGACATCGGCGGCCCGGCGATGATCCGGGCGGCGGCCAAGAACCATGCCTTTGTCAATGTGGTGGTCGATGTCGAGGATTATCCGGCCCTGCTGGCGGAACTTGACGCGCAGGACGGGCAGACGCGTTATGCGTTCCGGCAACGGCTGGCGCAGGTGGCCTATGCGCGCACGGCGGCCTATGACGCGGCGGTCAGCACCTGGATGGCGGATGCGATCAATGAGCCTGCCCCGCGTCGCCGGGCCGTGGCGGGCAGCCTCGCCCAGACCCTGCGCTATGGCGAGAACCCGCATCAGGCGGCGGCCTTTTACACCGATGGCTCGAACCGGCCCGGCGTCGCCACGGCGCGGCAGGTGCAGGGCAAGGAGCTGAGCTACAACAACATCAATGACACCGACGCGGCGTTTGAGTTGGTCAGCGAATTCGCGCCCGGCGACGGCCCGGCCTGCGCGATCATCAAGCACGCCAACCCCTGCGGCGTGGCACGCGGCGCGACGCTGCTGGAGGCCTATAAATCCGCCTTCGATTGCGACCGGACCAGCGCCTTTGGCGGGATCATCGCGCTGAACCAGCCGCTTGATGGTGCCACGGCGGAAGAGATCGCCGGCATCTTCACCGAAGTGGTGATCGCGCCCGGGGCCGATGACGAGGCCGTGAGTATTTTCGCCAAGAAGAAGAACCTGCGCCTTCTGCTGACCGAAGGCCTTGCTGATCCGGCGACTGCGGGGCGCATGATCAAACAAGTGGCGGGCGGCTATCTGGTGCAGGACAAGGATACCGGACGAATCAGCGCGGATGACCTGCGCGTCGTGACCAAACGCGCGCCGACGGATCGTGAGATGTCGGACATGCTGTTCGCTTGGAAAGTGGCGAAACACGTGAAATCCAACGCGATCGTCTACGTCAAGGACGGGGCCACGGTGGGTGTGGGCGCAGGCCAGATGAGCCGCGTCGACAGTTGTCGGATCGCCGCGCGCAAATCGCAGGACATGGCAGAGGCGCTGGGCCTTCCGGCCCCGCTCACGCAGGGCAGCGTCGTCGCGTCGGACGCGTTCTTTCCCTTTGCCGACGGGCTGCTGACGGCGGCAGAGGCGGGGGCCACTGCGGTCATTCATCCCGGCGGCTCGATGCGCGACGACGAGGTGATCGCGGCGGCAGATGAGGCGGGGCTTGCGATGGTGCTCACCGGCATGCGCCATTTCCGGCACTGAGCGTGCGCATGCGGCTTCTCTACTGGACGGCGTTTTGGGTGTTTTTGCTCGATCAGGCCACGAAGTACCTCGTGGTTCACGCGATGGACCTGCGGGTGCTGGGGCGGATCGACGTTTTGCCACCCTATCTCAACCTGCGCATGGCGTGGAACTACGGGATCAATTTCGGGCTCATGGCCGGTGACAGCCCGGTGACCCGCTGGGTGCTGATCGCGGTGGCACTGGTGATCTCGGGGGCCGTTTTGTGGTGGGTGCATCACGAACCGGCAGGCCGCTGGCAGAAAATCGCCGCCGGTTTGCTGGTGGGTGGTGCGATCGGGAACGTGATCGACCGGCTGATCTATGGCGCGGTGGCCGATTTCCTCAACATGTCATGCTGCGGGATCAACAACCCCTATGCGTTCAACGTGGCCGATATCGCGGTCTTTGTCGGGGCCTTCGGGCTGGTTCTGCTGCCTGCAGGGAAAAAGCCCTCGTGACCTTGGCTTTGGAATGCGATAAAGAGCGGGAAAATTGCAGGGGAGTGGCGATGAAGATGCCGCGCAAGACCGTTTTGATCTTTCTGGCCGCGACCATCGTTGCAGGCTGCGGAGCGCGCGACGATGACGTGACGCTGACGCGCATTCGCAACACCGGAAACGGGCCCGACGAATTCTCGATCATCCCGGGCAAGCCGCTGCAAGCGCCCGAGGATATGTCGGCGCTGCCGGTGCCGACGCCCGGCGGCAGCAATCGCACCGATCAGAACCCGCTGGCCGATGGGGTCGCTGCACTGGGCGGCAATCCGGCGGCGGTGAATGCGCAGGCCCCCGCCGCGAGCAACGGCGCGCTGGTCAATCATGCCAATCGCTATGGCGGCACGCCCGGCATCCGGCAAACGCTGGCGCAGGAAGATCGCGAGATCCGCCGCTCTTATGGCCGGGTCAACGTGCTGCGCATCCTGCCCGGCGATGACTACGTGCAGGCCTATCGCCGTGACTGGCTCGATGCCTATGCCGAAGAGCGCCGTCTGCGCCGTCGCGGAATCGTGACCCCCGCAAGCCCGCCGCCGCCTGAAGGCTGACGGTTGAAACCGGACGGGCAAGGCGTATCTATATCGAAACAAAATCCTGACCGACCGGAGACCCCCGTCATGCGAATTCTGACCGTCTGGCTCTTTGCCGCGCTGACCACCATATTGCCCCTGAGCGCAATGGCGCAGACATCTGAGCAGGTCACATCCTTCACCCTCGACAATGACATGCAGGTGGTGGTGATCGAGGATCATCGCGCGCCGGTGGTCACGCACATGGTCTGGTATCGCGCCGGATCGGCGGATGAACGGCCTGGCGTCTCGGGGGTGGCGCATTTTCTGGAGCACCTTCTGTTCAAGGGCACCAAGACGATGGACCCGGGCGAGTTTTCGTCGACCGTGGCGCGCAACGGCGGTTCGGACAATGCCTTTACCAGCTATGATTACACCGCCTATTTCCAGCGCATCGCCGCGGATCGCCTTGATCTGGTAATGGGAATGGAGGCCGACCGTATGGTCAACCTGCAACTGGACGAGGCCGATATCGCAACCGAGCGCGATGTCATCATCGAAGAGCGCAATCAGCGGGTCGAGAACAATCCAAGCGCCCTCTTCCGCGAACAAAAGAGCGCGACGCAATATCTCAACCACCGTTACGGCGTGCCGATCATCGGCTGGCGGCATGAGATGGAGGCGCTTGATCTCGATGCCGCACTGGAATTCTACGAGATGTATTACGCGCCCAACAATGCGATCCTCGTCGTGGCGGGTGATGTGACCCCGGATCAGGTGCGCGGTTTGGCCGAAAAGCATTATGGTGCCATTCCAGCCAATCCCGACCTGCCAGAGCGCACCCGTCCGCAGGAACCGCCGCAACTGGCAGAGCGGCGGATGACGATGCGCGATGCGCGCGTCTCGGAGCCTTATGTCACGCGGTCCTATCTTGCGCCCGAGCGCGACAGCGGTGCGCAGCAAGAGGCTGCGGCGTTGATGCTTCTGGCCGAGTTGCTGGGCGGCGGGCAGACCTCGTTCCTGAACGAGAGGCTGCAATTCGATGAGAAGATCGCCGTTCAGGTGGGGGCGTGGTATTCGGCGACCTCGCTCGATGACACGACGTTTGACCTGGCAGTGGTGCCGGCTGCCGGAGTGAGCCTGCAACAGGCTGAAGATGCGCTCGACGAGGCGCTGACCGCGTTTCTCGAGACCGGGCCCGACGCAGAGGCGCTGGAGCGCATCAAGATGCAGGTGCGGGCCGAGGAAGTCTATGACCGCGACGATGCCGGTGGCTTGGCGCGGCGCTATGGCCGTGCGCTGACCCAAGGGCTGACGGTCGAGGATGTGCAGGCCTGGCCCGGCATCCTGCAAGACACGACGCCAGAGCAAATCATGCAGGCCGCGCGCCGGGTGCTGGACCGTAGCCAATCGGTCACCGGCTGGCTGATGGCCCCGGAGGTGACCCAATGATCCGTATTCTGCTGAGCCTGTTCCTGCTGATCGCGGCGCTGCCCGCGCGCGCCGAGGTCGATATCAAGGAAGTGACGACGCCCGACGGTCTGACCGCCTGGCTGGTCGAGGATCATGCGATCCCTTTCGTGGCGCTGGAATTGCGGTTTCGCGGCGGGGCGTCGCTTGATGTCGAAAGTGCGCGCGGGGCCACCAACCTGATGGTGGGGCTGCTGGAAGAGGGCGCGGCTGACATGGACGCGCAGGGCTTTGCCCGGGCGCGCGACGCGCTGGCGGCAAAGTTCAGCTATGACGTGAGCGATGATGCGGTGGCCGTTTCCGCGCAGTTCCTGAGCGAGAACCGCGAGGCGGCGCTAGACCTGCTGCGCGCGAGCCTTGTGGAGCCGAGTTTTTCACCCGATGCGCTGGAGCGGGTACGCCAGCAGGTGCTGTCCGGCCTGCGTTCGGCACAGACCGATCCGCGCGACCTGATGAGCAAGGCGTTTGACGGGCTGGTCTTTGGCGATCACCCCTATGGCAGCCAGCTGGAAGGCACCGTCGACAGTGTCGAGGCGTTGACCCGTGAGGATATTGTCTCCGCCCATGCGCGTGCGCTGACGCGCGAGCAGGTCTATATCAGCGCCGTCGGAGACATCACCGAAGCGGATCTGGCGACATTGCTCGACGATCTGCTGGGTGATCTGCCGCAAGAGGGTGCGCCCCTGCCCGCCGAGGCCGATCTGAACCTGCCCGGCGGCGTCGAGGTGGTGCCGTTCGAGACCCCGCAATCGGTTGCGGCCTTTGCACAGCGGGGCGTTGACCGCGACGATCCGGATTTCTTTGCCGCCTTCGTGCTGAACCATATCCTTGGGGGCGGCGGGTTCGAAAGCCGCCTGATGACGGAAGTGCGCGAAAAACGCGGCCTGACCTACGGGGTCTATTCCTACCTCGCGGACAAGGATGCCGCGCAGCTTTGGATGGGGTCGGTTGCGTCGGCCAATGACCGTGTCGCCGAGGCGATTTCCGTCATTCGCGATCAATGGGCGCGCATCCGCGATAAGGGCGTGACGGCAGAGGAACTGCAGGACGCCAAAACCTACCTGACTGGCGCGTTTCCGCTGCGGTTCGAGGGCAATGGCCCGATTGCGTCGATTGCCGTGGGGATGCAGATGGACGGGCTGCCGCTCGATTATATCGCCAATCGCAATGACATGGTGAATGCCGTGACGCTGGAACAGATCAACCGCGTGGCGCGCGAGCGGCTTGACCCCGAGGCGCTGACCTTTGTGGTTGTTGGCCAGCCCGAGGGGCTCGACGAGCAGGTGAACTGACCTTGCAATCGCCGGGCGCCCCTTGCGTGGCCCGGCGATATGCCTCTGGACAGTGCCGGGCCGTGGTGGCAGGATTTGATCAAATTCCCCGAGTCTGCCCGGAGGCCCCCCATGAAAGACGACAACTTCCTGCGAGAGATGAACGCCCGCCACCTGTGGCACCCGATGGGCCATCCCGGCGAGCAGCAGGCCAACGCACCCAAGATCATCAAAGGCGCTGAGGGCGTGCGGATCACCGATATCGACGGGCATGATCCGGTGGATGCCGTGGGCGGGCTATGGTGCGTCAACCTTGGCTATTCCAACGACGCGGTGAAACAGGCGATCTCCGATCAGCTTTGGCAGTTGCCCTATTATTCGGCCTTTGCCGGCACCACCAACCCCGCGGCGATCGAGGCGTCCTACGCGGTGCAGGAATTCTTTGCCGAGGATGGGATGACCCGCGTCTTCTTTACCTCGGGCGGGTCCGATAGCGTGGACACGGCGTTGCGCATGGCGCGGCAGTATCACCGCCTGCGCGGCGCGCCGACGCGCACCAAGTTCCTCAGCCTCAAGAAGGGCTATCATGGCACCCATTGGGGCGGCGCGTCGGTCAATGGCAACAACCGGTTCCGGATCACCTATGAGCCGCTCTTGCCGGGCTGTTTCCACCTGCCCAGCCCCTATACCTACCGCAATCCGTTCGATGAGACGGACCCCGCCAGGCTGGCCGAAAAGATCGCCGCCGCGATGGTGGACGAGATCGAATTCCAGGATCCCAGCACCATCGCTGCCTTCATCATGGAGCCGATTCAGGGCGCGGGCGGGGTGATCGTGCCGGATGCCTCCTTCATGCGCCACATGCGCGACATCTGCGACCGCTACGGCATCCTGATGATCTCGGACGAGGTAATCACCGGCTTTGGTCGCACCGGCGACTGGACCGGCGCGCGGCATTGGGGTGTGCAGCCCGACATGATGACCATCGCCAAGGGCATCACCTCGGGCTATTTTCCGGTGGGTGGCGTGTTGCTGGGCGACAAGGTGGCGGATGTGTTCGAGAGCGCGGGGCCCGAGGGCAGCATCTGGACCGGCTACACCTATTCGGCGCATCCCGTGGGGGCGGCGGCAGTGGTGGCCTGCCTGTCAGAGACACTGCGGCTCGATACCAAGACCAACGCGGCGGCGCGCGGCACGCAGCTTTACGAGGGTGTCTGCAAGCTGGCCGAGAAATACGACATCATCGGCGATGTGCGGGGCGGGCATGGCCTCATGACCGGGATAGAACTTGTCAGCGACCGGTCGAAGAAGACGCCGATGGATGCCGAGACCATGAAACGGGTGCATCAGGCGACCTATGAGGCGGGGACCATGGTACGGCTTGGCGCGCATAACGTGCTGATGTCGCCGCCCTTGGTGATCTCCGAGGCAGAGGTCGATGTGATCTTGGCCTCGCTTGATGCAGGGTTCGCCGCTGCATGAGGCAAGCCAAGCGCCGGCAGCGGCGCTTGGCTCGTGGTCTGGCGGGCTTTAGCCGAACCGGCTCCACGCCGATTTCATCGCGTTCGACATGTTGTCCCATGCCTGATCGGCCCCGGTCTTGAAATCCTTCCAAGCCTCGGTGCTGGCGGCCTGTATCTTGTCATACTGGGCCTCCATCTCGCCGCGCCGTTCGCGTAACTCCTTGATCTGCTCCTGATACTTGGCCTGCATGTCGGCGGACGCCTCGCGCGATTGCGCCTGCAACTTGTCGATCTCGGCCTTCCACTGATCAAGCTGGGCCTGAAGCTTCTGCTGATATGTTTCCTTGTCCATCTCGAGGTCTCCTTTGATCTGTTGATCGTGTTTCCAGTGTAGCAGGTATGCACGCTGTGCCGAAATGAAAGGGGCCAGCGATTGCGCGCTGGCCCCCGGTGTTCGACGCCGTGGCGTCAGCTTCACTCGAACTTCTTGATTTCACCTGATTTCAGGCGGCTCATATAGCTGTTGAGTTCGCGCTTGACGATCGGCATCAGGAAGTAGAGGCCGATGATGTTGACCACCGCCATGGCAAAGATCGCCGCATCCGAGAAGTCGATCACCGGGCCGAGATTTGCGGCGGCGCCGATCACCACGAAGATGCAGAAGATGATCTTGAATACCAGTTCCTTGGTCTCACCCTCGCCGAAGAGGTAGGTCCAGGCCTTGAGGCCGTAATAGGACCAGCTGATCATCGTCGAGAAGGCGAAGAGCACGACGGCGATGGCCAGCACGTAAGGAAACCAGCTGATCGCGCTGCCGAAGGCCGCAGAGGTGAGGCCGACGCCCGAGGTGCCGCCGACGGTCTGCACGGCCGTGCCCGCCTCGTTCAGGAGGTAGTTGCCATCCGGCCCGGCCACAAGCTGCCCGGTGATGATGATCACCAGCGCCGTCATGGTGCAGACCACGACGGTGTCGATGAACGGCTCCAGCAGCGACACAAAGCCTTCGGTGATCGGCTCCTTGGTGCGCACCGCCGAGTGGGCAATCGCCGCAGAACCGACACCGGCTTCGTTGGAAAACGCCGCCCGCTTGAAGCCCTGGATCAGCGCACCGACCATGCCGCCCGCGACGCCAAGCCCGGTAAAGGCGCCTTCGAAGATCTGGCCAAAGGCCCAGCCGATCTGATCGGCATTCATCGCGATGATGATCAGCGCCGTGCCGACATAGAGGATCCCCATGAAGGGCACGACTTTCTCGGTCACCTTGGCGATGGATTTGAGGCCGCCCACGATCACCGCAAAGACCACACCGGCAAAGATCACGCCGGTGATCCAGCCCGGATAGGCCCCGACGATGCCCGAGATCTGCTGATGCGCCTGATTGGCCTGGAACATGTTGCCACCGCCAAGCGCGCCAAGGATGCAGAAGATCGAGAACATCACGGCGAGGATCTTGCCGCCGGGCAGGCCGCGTTCGGCAAAGCCCTTGGTCAGGTAATACATCGGGCCGCCCGAGACGCGCCCGTCGGGATACTCATTCCGGTATTTCACGCCCAATGTGCATTCGGTGAATTTCGACGCCATGCCCATCAGACCCGCCAGGATCATCCAGAACGTCGCCCCCGGCCCGCCGATGCTGACCGCCACCGCGACACCGGCGATATTGCCGAGGCCCACCGTGCCCGACAGCGCCGTGGCGAGTGCCTGAAAGTGGCTGACCTCACCGGCGTCGTTGGGATCGGAATAGTCGCCCTTCACCAGTGCGATGGAATGGCCCACGGCACGGAACTGGATAAAGCCGAAATAGAGCGTGAAGACCGTGGCCCCGACCACCAGCCAAGCCACGATCCAGGGGAAATTCGTACCCGGAAAGTTGGAGAATATCAGGTTGACGAACCAGCCCGTGGAACTGGAAAAGATCTGGTTGACCTTGTCGTCAAGCGAGGCTGCCTGCTCTTGCGCGAAGGCAGGTGCGCTCATCAGCGCGAGCCCCGCCGCGGCGAGGGCCGCGGAAAATGCGTTGCGATTCATGTGTTTCATCCCTGTTCTTGTTTTAGCATCACGGCACGATGGTGCAGGGCACCGGCGCGGTCTGAACGAGCGCCCCCGCGACCGAGCCGAAAACCCGCGCACCAAGGGCGGATTGCCCGTCACGTCCGATGACGATCTGCACGGCGTTGTGCTCCTTGGCGACGCGGCCGAGGATTTCGGCGGTGTTGCCGTAGCGGATCACAACCTCGTTGGGGATCCCGGCATCGTCGAGCTCCGCCTTGACCGTGGTCATGATCGCCTTTTCCGCGCGGGTCATTTCCTCCTTGCGGCGGGCGTGGCGCTCTTCCAGTTCCTGCGGCGTGAGGAAGGAATAGGGCGACCATTCCAGCACATGGGTCAGCACGATCGTGCCGCCTTGCGTGCGGGCGCGGTCCACCGCGAATTCCAATGCGCGCCGCGCGGACACGCTGCCGTCGTAGCCGACGACGAATTTTCCAGACATGATAGTGTTCCCTCGTTGGTTGGCTCTCCGGGTGCGGTTCAATCGACCCGGTGAGTAACTCTACCAGAGGTTAGGATCTCAATTTTCCCGATATTTGCCTTTTCGCACGCCATTTGCGCCAAATTTCGACGTTTGGTGACCCGAGATGCAAAAATATCCCGGTTTCGCTAGACCGCGTGGGTCTGCGGCGCTGTGACGCGGGCGGTCGTGCTGCGCCGGATCAGTAGCTGAACTCGGCGTAGATGCGGTTCAGGTCGCCCTGCCAGTCGCCGTGATATTGCTCCAGCAACTCGTCGGCGGGGGTCTTGCCCGTCTCGACGCTTTCGCGCAGCGTGTTGAGGAAATGCGTCTCGTCGGGGATCATGCCGCCGCCACCCGCGCAGCCGCGCGCCTTGAGGCCGGATTCGGAGATGTCGAGCACCTCGCGGGCCAATGCATGCATGTCGACCCCGTTCACCTTCGCCTGTAGCCCGTCAACGCTGGCAGCAATGCGCAGCCCCTCGCGGGTCTCTGCGTCCCAGCCCTTGGCAAGATCCCAAGCGGCGTCGAGTGCGGATTGGTCATACATCAGCCCCACCCAGAACGCGGGCAGCGCGCAGAGCCTGCGCCACGGCCCGCCATCGGCACCGCGCATCTCCATGAATTTCTTGATCCGCGCCTCGGGGAAGATGGTAGTCAGGTGGTCGGCCCAATCCGACAGGGTGGGTTTCTCGCCGGGCAGGGCGGGCAGTTCGCCGCGCAGGAAATCGCGGAAGCTCTGGCCCAAAGCGTCGATATACTGCCCGTCGCGATAGACGAAATACATCGGCACATCGAGCGCGTAATCAGCGTATTGCTCGAAGCCAAACCCCTCCTCGAACACGAAGGGCAACATGCCGGTGCGGTCGGCATCGAGATCGCGCCAGACCCGCGCGCGCCATGACTTGTGGCCGTTGGGCTTGCCCTCCAGAAACGGAGAATTGGCGAAAAGCGCGGTGGCCACCGGTTGCAGGGCGAGCGCCACGCGGAATTTCTGCACCATGTCCGCCTCGGAGGCGAAGTCGAGATTGACCTGAACGGTGCAGGTGCGGCGCATCATGGTCTGGCCCATGGTGCCGACCTTTTGCATGTAGCTGTCCATCAGCTTGTAGCGGCCCTTGGGCATCATCGGCATCTGGTCATGCGTCCAGACCGGTGCGGCCCCCAGCCCGATAAAGCCGACGCCGACCTTGTCGGCGATGTCCTTCACATCTGCCAGATGTTCATTCACCTCGTCGCAGGTCTGGTGGATGTTCTCCAGCGGCGCGCCGGAAAGCTCCAGCTGCCCGCCCGGCTCCAGCGACACGTTGGCCCCGTCTTTTTCCAGCCCGATCAGCTTGCCACCCTCTTCCAGAGGGGCCCAGCCGTGCAGATCGCGCAGCCCTTCGAGCACGGCCAGCACGCTGCGTTCCCCCTCGTAGGGAATCGGCAGCAGGGTATCCTTGCAATAGCCGAATTTCTCGTGCTCGGTGCCGATGCGCCAATCTGCCTTGGGCTTGCAGCCGCTTGCCAGATAGTCGGCGAGCTGGTCATGGCTTTCAATCGGCCCGCCGCCGGATTGAGGGATGGACATGGTCGGGCCTCCTGAAGCGCTGCGCATCTGTTATCGGGGGTCACAGTTGGCGGCAATCGCGGGCGGTGTCAATGCAGCCGGAAGGATGAAGTGACGGGCGCGCGCCGTTGCCAGATCACCGTCGGGTGATCGGGCAGGCGGTGCATCTGGGTCAGCATGTGCTCGGTGCGCAGGCCCGGAAGGGTGGCGAAGGCATCAAACAGCGCCTCGGCCCCTTCGGCATTCACGGGGATGTGCAGATCGGGGGCCTGTGGCTGGCTGAGCACCCAATGGGCGGGCTGGCCCGAGGGGTCGAGCGTGAGCCGGTCGAGATCGCGGATCGCGACGACGCCGCCCGTCAGGGGCCCGAAATAGGCGACTTGTCCTTCGTCCACACGCACCACGCCGGGACCGCCCGCACCGCCCCGAAAACGCGCGCGCTGCACGCCCATCATCAGCATCGCACCCGCGCCGATCAGCAGGACATAACCCAGCCAGTGCAGCAGCCCCCCGGTGCCGAGGGTCCACCACAGGCCAAGTGCGGCCAGCCCCGCGCCGGTCAGCGCCTCGCGCCAGCGCCAGAGGGCGGCGCGCGCCTGCGGCCGAATGAAACTCATGCCCAGTCCCCAAGCGCCTGTTGCCAGACCGTGAGGGCGGCGACGGCGGCGGTATCGGCGCGCAGGATGCGCGGTCCGAGGCTGACGGGATGCGCGAAGGGCAGGGCCGAGAGCCGCCCGCGCTCGGTCTCGGAAAAGCCGCCCTCGGGGCCGATCAGGATCGCCCATGCACCGCCCCCCGCCGCGCGCAGCGTGGCCCCCGCCCCGGCAAGCGCCTCGTCGCAGAACATCAATTGGCGGTCTTCGGGCCAGTCGGAGAGCAGCGTGTCGAGCTTTTGCAGGCCGGTCACCTCGGGCACATACGTGCCGCCGCATTGCTCGGCCGCCTCGACGGCATGGGCCTGAAGCCGGTCCTGCCGGATACGTTCGGAATTGGTGAAATCGGTCTGCACGGGGATGATCCGCGCCGCGCCCATCTCGGCGGCTTTCTCGACGATGAAATCGGTGCGCGCCTTCTTGATCGGGGCAAACAGCAGCCACAGGTCGGGCGGGTCGCGTTGCGGGGCGGTCTGCGCCTCGCACACGAGCGAGCCGCCGCGCTTGCCCGCCTCGGCCACCTCGGCGCGCCATTCGCCGTCGCGCCCGTTGAAGAGCAGCACCAAATCCCCCATCCCCTGACGCATCACCCCGAAGAGGTAATGCGCCTGATCGCGGTTCAGAGGAATGGTTTGCCCTTGCCCCAGGGGGTGCTCTACATAAAGCCTGATCTTTGCCGTTTTCATGGGGCCAGCATATGACCGGAGACAACCAGACGCCAGAGGCCGAAGGCACGGTTGCCGACGCCTATCGCGGCAATTGGGTGGACCGCTTGGCACCGCCCGCGACGCGGCCCTATCTGCGGCTGAGCCGGGCCGACCGGCCCATCGGCACGTGGTTGTTGCTGTTGCCCTGCTGGTGGGGCCTGACATTGGCGATGCTGTCGGATGGGCAGGCAGGCTGGCACGATCTTTGGATCTTCACCGGCTGCGGCATCGGCGCATTCCTGATGCGCGGGGCGGGCTGCACCTGGAACGACATCACCGACCGCGAAATCGACGGCTCGGTCGCGCGTACCGCGTCGCGGCCTATCCCGTCGGGGCAGGTGACGGTCCGGGGCGCGGTGATGTGGATGTGCGCGCAGGCGCTCATCGCCTTAGGGATTCTCCTGACCTTCAACTGGGCGGCCATCGCGCTCGGGGTTCTTTCGCTTTTGCCGGTCGCGATCTATCCCTTTGCCAAGCGGTTCACCTGGTGGCCGCAGATATTCCTTGGCCTCGCCTTCAACTGGGGCGCATTGCTGGCCTGGACGGCGCATACCGGTCGGCTGGAGGCCCCGGCAGTGGTGCTCTACCTCGCCGGTATCGCGTGGACGCTCTTTTATGACACGATCTATGCGCATCAGGATGCCGAGGATGATGCGCTCATTGGCGTGAAATCGACGGCGCGGCTCTTTGGCCATAATTCCCCGCGCTGGCTGCGCTGGTTTCTGGTGGGCACCGTGTCGCTGATGGCGGTGGCAGTGATCATGGCAGCACCCACGGGTCTGGTCGCGTTGCTGGCGGCGCTGTGCGGGCCATGGGCGATGGGCTGGCATATGCAGGGGCAGATGCGCAAACTGGACCTTGAGGACAACGATCGGCTGTTGACGCTGTTCCGCTCGAACCGCGATGCCGGGCTCTTGCCTGTGCCGTTTTTCGCCGTCGCGTTCCTGCTGTGATTGATCTTGCCCCGGCACGCGCCTAAACACGCGGCAGGTGCAACAAAACGGCAACGGTCACATGCGGTTATCCACGGTCTTTACCATCGGGTCGACTTTCCTCGGGGCCATCGTGCTCAGCACTGTCGCCGCCGGATTCGCGGTAAGCGCGATCGAGGATGGATCGCGGCAAGGCGTGCGCGAGGCGCTGGATCAGCGTGGCATGGTCTGGACCGAGGTGGATACGGACGGTTTGCAGGTCTTTCTGGCGGGCACCGCGCCGACCGAGGCGGATCGCTTCAAGGCGCTGTCGGTTGCCGGTACGGTGGTCGATGCCGCGCGGGTGATCGACCAGATGCTGGTCGAGGAGGCAGGGGATATCGCGCCGCCGCGCTTTGCCATCGAGATCCTGCGCAACGAAAGCGGAATTTCCCTCATCGGTCTCGTGCCTGCGAGCCTTGATCGGCCGAAATTCCTCGCCGAGGTCAAGGATGTGACCGATGGTGCCCCGGTGGCCGATCTTCTGGATGCCGCCGATTACCCCGCACCGGATACTTGGGAAGATGCGCTGCGTTATGCGGTGCGCTCGCTTGGTGACCTGTCCCGCACCAAGATTTCGGTCAGTGCCGAGCGGGTGGAAATCACGGCCATGGCCGAGAGCGTCGCCGATCAACGGCGGCTGGAGACAGCCCTGGCGCGCCGGGTTCCCGAAGATGTGCGTCTCGCGCTCGATATTTCGGCGCCGCGCCCGGTAATCACGCCCTTCACCTTGCGCTTTTTGATCGACGAAGGCGGCGCGCGGTTCGATGCCTGTTCCGCCGATACGGTCGAGGCGCGCGACCGCATTCTGCGGGCGGCGGGCAATGCCGGCTTGCAGGGCAAGGCCGAATGTACGGTCGGCATGGGTGTGCCCTCGCCCCGCTGGGCGAAGGCGGCGGAATTGGCAATCGCCGCAGTGGATGATCTGGATGGCGGCAGCGTGACGTTTTCGGATGCCGATATCGCGCTCTGGGCACCGCAGGGCACCGAACAGGCCAAATTCGATGATGTGGTCGGGCGGCTGGAGTCCGATCTGCCGGAGGTGTTCGCCCTCGATGCGACGCTGCCCGCGCCCGAAGGCGACGGTGAAAAGACCGTGCCCGAGTTCATCGCCACCCTGTCGCCCGAGGGGCAGGTGCTCTTGCGCGGGCGCGTCGGCAGCGCGCAATTGCGCGAGACGGTCACAAGTTTCGCCAAGGCGCGCTTTGCCTCGGACGCGGTGCATGTAACGGCCCGTGTGGCCGAGGACATGCCGCGCGACTGGTCGATGCGCGTGCTTCTGGGGCTCGAGGCGCTATCTTATCTGTCGAATGGTGCCGTGACGGTCACCCCCGACGGCCTTGATGTTCAGGGCAATACCGGGCGCAAGAGTGCGGGCACCGAGCTGTCGCAACTGCTGTCGGACAAGCTGGGAAGCGGTGGCCAGTTCTCGATGGACGTCACCTATCAGGAGAAGCTTGATCCGGTGGCGCAATTGCCGACACCCGATGAGTGCGAGGCGCGCATTGCCGAGGTGCAGGCCGACCGCAAGATCGGGTTCGAGCCGGGCTCGGCGCGGATCGATTCGCAAGGGGCCGCGATCATGGACGAGATCGCCGAGATTCTGAAGCAATGCGGCGAGCTGAAAATGGAGATCGGCGGCCATACCGACAGCCAGGGCCGCGAGGAGATGAACCGGCAACTGAGCCTTGAGCGGGCGCGCGCGGTGCTCAACGAATTGCGGCTGCGCCGGGTGCTGACCTCGACCATCGAGGCCAAGGGTTATGGCGAGACCGCGCCGATTGCCGACAATGACACCGAGGAAGGCCGCGAGATCAATCGCCGGATCGAATTCAGGATTATCCGTCCCAAGCCGCTGGTCGAGGAGCAAACAGCGCTTGAAAGCCTCGAGGATACGGGGGAAGAAGGGCAAGAGACAGAAGAGCCCAATCAGGACCAGACCACGGATGAACAGAACTGAGTTTATCATCGCCACCGCCATTGTGCTGTTCGTGGCGTTCTGCATGGGCTGGTTCGCCAATTGGCTGGTGCATCGCTTCATCCGGGTGGGGGCGTCTGATGTGGGCGAGCTGGAGCGCATGGCGCAGGAGTTGCACGAGGCCGAGGAGACCCGCGATCAGGCGATCACCTACCTCCAACAGCGCGAGGCGGAACTGACCAACCAACTGAGCCAGACCGAGGCGGAGCTTGCCGCCACGATGGAAGGCCTGCGCGAGGCGCGCTACGAGGCCGAGCAGATGCGCGCCCATCTCGACAAGCTGAGCCGGGCTGCGGGCTGAGCCGCACCAAAACTGTTTTATCTGAGGTCGGGCGTATAAGCCTCGCCCCACTGCCGCAATGCGCCCATCACAGGGCCGAGGGCCTTTCCAGACTCTGTCAGCACGTATTCCGAACGCGGCGGGTTCGCTGAATACGCTTGCCGCGTCAAAATTCCCGCGCCCTCCAGTTTCTTGAGACGGTTCGAGAGCGTATTCGGCGACAGTCCGAGCACGTCTTGCAGATCCTGAAAACGGCGTGGGCCCTCAAGGAAGAACTCGCGCAGAATAAGGATCGACCATTGGTCGCCCATGGCATTGGTGGCCCTTAGAATCGGGCAGTTTTCACGTCCGGGGGGTGTCATGATCCAAAGTATAGCAAGAGATTTCAGAATGAGAATTGACTACGAAAAAGATAGTCACTATGAAATACATACAAAACATGGAGATTCCAATGCTGTCCGATGTCTTTCTTGCCTATGTGCATGTCTTCTTCATCCTGCTCCCGGCGTTGGCCGTGGCGGTCGTGGTCCTTGGTGCGTCGCGCGCCGGGCTTGGCGGTGCTGCGCTGGCTCGGGCCGTGCTGTGGCCGGTCGGTATCTTGTCGCTGTGGGGTGCCATTGCGATGGCGCTATCGCGCTCGGGCGCGTTCATGGTGCCCGCGACGCTGGCCGAACCGCCGATCGTTCTCTTTTCGATGTTCGCGGGTGCGCTGACGCTGTGGCTACTGGCGACGCGCACGCAGACCGGGCAGGCCATCCTGGCGCAGACCGATCCGGGGCTGCTCATCGCCTTTCAGATCCCGCGCGTGATGGGGGCAATCTTTCTCGTCGGTTGGGCGGCGGGTGTCATCCCGTGGCAATTCGCGCTGCTGGCGGGTCTGGGCGACATCTGGGCCGGGATTGAGGGGTATCGGGCGTGGCAGGCCTGCGCCAAGGGCGCGCCGGATGCGCGCGCCAAGGTGATGCGCGCCAATATCGTGGGGTTAGGCGATTTCGTCGTCGCGGTCCTGATCGGCATCACGACATCGGAAGGCTTTGCCCATCTAATGGCGCATGAGACGCCCAACATCATCAACCTGCATCCGCTGGCGATGTTTCCGGGCTATTTCGTGGCGATCTTTCTCGCCTTTCATTTCGTTTCTCTGAGCAAGCTGCGGTCCCCCTCCAGGTTTCCGGCAGCCGCCTGAGATACGAAACCGCGCAGGGTGGCGCCGTGCCGCCTTGCGCGCGACGTTCTTCCGCGCCTCTCAGGCCTTGGCAAAATCCACAATGGCACCGGTCAGGCAATCAAGGCTGTCCGTATGAGGCACGCTTTCAGGCAGGGCCGTGGTCATCAGCGACAGTTCCGTGCAGGCCACGAGCAGATGATCGGCCCCTTGTGCGACAAGCGCCCCGGCCTCTGCCGTAAGGCGGTGGCCGAGCGTGGCGATGCCCTGACCGGCCTTGACCGCGCGGATGATGTCCAGAAGGTCGGCGTCATCGGTCAGGAAGACCGGCGTCAGGCCGTGCGTCGCGAAGGGCGCGTCGAACACGCCCGCAAGCCGCGTCGCAGGCGAGGCGAGCATCCCCACCCGCCGCGCGCCCTGTTGCGCAAGCGAGGCCGCCGTCAGGTCGAGCATGTCGAGAAATGGCAGCGGCGTCGCGTCGGTCACGGCGGGTGCATAATGATGCGCGGTGTTGCAGGGCATGGCCAGCGCCTGCGCGCCCGCCGCCTGCAGATCACGCGCCATGCGCGCCAGCGTCGGGCCGGGGTCTTCGCCGGTGCCCTCGATCAGCGCCTTGATCCGGCTCGGGACCTGCGGGTTCTGATGCACGATCAGCGGCACGTGATCGGCGTCGTCGCGCGCAGGCACGGCCGCCATGACCTTTTGCATCAGCAGGATGGTGGCCTCGGGGCCCATGCCCCCCAGAATACCCACGGTTTTCATGCGGTTGTCTTACCCCGTCGATTGCGCGGCACCGGGAACGGGGCCGAGGCGGATATCTGCGCTGCGGGCATGCCCCTCCATGCGTTCCGCGCGGCTGAGGCTGGCTGTGACGCGCGCGAGATCGGGCAGCGCGCAAGCGTCCACCTCTTGCCAGGTGACGGTCTTGAGGAACTTGTGCACCGACAGCCCCCCTGTGTAGCGCGCGGCCCCCGAGGTGGGCAAGACATGGTTGGGGCCCGCCGCCTTGTCGCCGAAGGCGACGGTGGTGTTTTCACCCAGGAACAGCGAGCCATAGGCGCGCAGCCGGTTGCGCCACCACGGCAGGTCGCGGGCCTGTACATGCAGATGTTCGGGGGCCTTGGCATCGGCATAGCGCGCCATCTCTTCTGCCCTGTCGCAGAGCACCACCTCGGCCAGATCGCGCCATGCGGTGTCGGCGGCGGTGCGGTTGGGATCGGGTAGCGCCGCGATCAGCGCGGGTACGCGGGCGATCACCGCCTCGGCCAGCGGGCGATGCGTCGTGGCCAGCCAAACCGGCGAATTGGCACCATGTTCGGCCTGCCCCACCAGATCGGCAGCGACGGTGTCGGCATCGGCGGTGTCATCGGCGAGGATCAGGCTGTCGGTCGGCCCTGCGAACATGTCGATGCCGATGGGGCCGAAAAGCTGCCGCTTGGCCTCGGCCACATAGGCATTGCCGGGGCCGACGAGTATATCGGCGGGCGGCGCGCCAAAGAGGCCGAGGGCCATCGCCGCGATGCCCTGCACCCCGCCGATGGTCAGGATGCGCGTGGCCCCGGCCAGATCCATGGCAAAGAGCATCGCGTCGGGAATAGGGCCGCTGCCGCAGGGCGGCGAGCAGGCGGTGATGTCGGGCACGCCTGCCTCGCGCGCGGTGGCGATCGACATCAGCGCAGAGGCGATATGGCTGTAGCGCCCGCCCGGCACGTAGCAGCCTGCCGCCTGAAGCGGAATTTGACGTTGCCCCGCGCGCAGCCCGGGGCGCAACTCGATCTCCATGTCCTGCGCCGTGGCGCGTTGAGCGGCGGCAAAGCGCGAGATGTTGTCATGCGCCCAGGCGATATCGTTCTTGAGGGTCTGTGGCACGCGGGCAGAAGCCGCGGCGATCTCTGCCCGGGTGACCACGATCTCGCCCTGCCAGCCGTCCAGTTGCCGTGCATATTCCAGCGCCACCTGCGCGCCGCCCGCGCGCAGCCGGGCCAGCATAATCTGCACCGTGTCGGTCACGTCATGGGCGGTCTGGGGTGGCTCTCCGGGGGCGGGCTTGATCTGTGTGAAGGGCATGGGGCGGGTCTCCTTTGCCCCTAGTGATTGGGGCGTCGTGACCCATTGGGCAAGGGAATAGCCGGTCCGGTGGCGGGGTTTTTCCAGCTGCCGAAAGCGGGTTTCGGAATATCCGAAGACGCGGTGGCCTCTGGCATCGAAGGAGCTAGAGGCTTGCGGCCAGGGCCTTTGCGCAGGTCTCGATCAGGTCGAGCGTGCCGTCGAAATCACGGGTGTAATATGGGTCAGGTACATGATCCGCGCCCTGGTCGGGCGCATAATCGGTGAGCAGGCGCACGGGCGTGGCATTGCCCGCAGGTCGCAGCGCGTCGACGGCCGCGAGGTTCTTTGCGTCCATCGAGATGATAAGGTCGAAGCGGGTGAAATCCGTCGCCTCGAACTGACGCGCGCGCAGGTCGGATATGTCGATCCCACGGGCGCGGGCGGCGTCCTGCATCGGGCCGTAGGGCGGATCGCCGATATGCCAGCCGCTGGTGCCCGCGCTGTCGATGTCCAGTTGCGGGGCGAGGCTGTGAAACACCCCTTCGGCAGCGGGCGAGCGGCAGATATTGCCGAGGCAGACAAAGAGGATTCGGGTGGTCATGACGCGTCCTTTCCGGCAGAGATTAGGCTAGGAGGGCGCGATGCAAAAGATCGTCATACTGACCGGCGCGGGAATTTCGGCGGAAAGCGGGCTGGGCACGTTTCGCGACGTCGGCGGAATCTGGCAACGCTACCGGATTGAGGATGTAGCCACGCCCGAGGCTTTTGCCCGCGATGCGGATCTGGTGCACGGGTTCTATAATGCGCGTCGTGTGCAGGCGGCCGAGGCGCGGCCCAATGCGGCGCATCGCGCGCTGGCGCGGTTGCAGGCCGAACATCCGGGCGAGGTGGTGATCGTGACGCAGAACGTGGACGGGCTGCATGAGGCAGGTGGCGCGCGGGATGTGATCCACATGCATGGTGAACTGGCCCGCGCGCACTGTGCTGCCTGTGGTGTGAGGTGGCAGGCGGCCCCGCAGATGAGCGTGCAGGATGCCTGCCCGGATTGCGGCGCGTGTGCCTGCCGTCCAGACGTGGTCTGGTTCGGCGAGATGCCCTACCGGATGGAGGAAATCCTGGCGCATCTGGCGGGGGCGGATGTCTTCGCGGCGATCGGCACGTCGGGGCAGGTTTATCCGGCGGCGGGATTTGCACAGGAGGCGGCACTGGCGGGGGCGCGGTGCCTGGAGATCAATCTTGAGCCGTCGGCGGTGGCGGGCGATTTTGACGATGTCCGACAGGGGCGTGCGTCGGAGGTGGTACCGCTTTGGGTCGCAGAGATTTTGGGCGGGTAGGTGAGTTTTGGCCTTGAACTGCCTTTGCCGTTATGCCCCTGCGCGGAATCAAGGGCGAAGCCCGCCGCACATCGCTGGGCCGCCCCCCGGCACGGCGATTTGGCTGCAACCTGCTCTGCGCTCTGATGTTTTTCGGATTTGGCTGATATAAAGCGCTAAACAACTGAGGTAGGATCGCCGTACCGCGGCCCGTCGATGCGCGGCTCAGTCCAACGGCGGCTCCAGGCCAAGCCAACCCCGCTGTCGGGGCACCCCACCAAGGTGCCCCGACCGCTCCCCGGATATCAGTTTCCGTGACCGTGACCCTCTTTCGGCATGCGCTCCAGATCGACCGGAATGTCGAGCGTGATCTCGCCGGATGTCTCGAAGACGAGGGTGAGGGGAATGGTCTTGCCCTGCTCGAACGGCTCGGTCAGCCCCATGAACATCACGTGGCGACCGCCGCGCTGGAGAAACAGCGTCTCGCCCGCTCCGAGTTCGAAGCCCTCCTCGACATGCACCATCTTCATCACGCCGCCTTCTTCGCGGTGGGTGTGCAGTTCCACCTTCTTGGCGGCGGGGGATTTGACGGCGACCAGGCGGTCCGGCGCATCGCCGATATTCTCGATCAGCATGAATGCCGCACCGGTCTTGGCCATCGGGCTGGCACTGCGGGCATAGGTGTCGAGGACGTGAATTTCCTGCGCCATGGCCGGGGCAGCAAGGGTGAGGCCCGCGAGGGCGGCGAAAAGCGTGGATTTGAGGGACATGATGTCGCTCCTTCTGGTCTGAATGTAAGGGATTTGCAGGGTCAGACCGACAGCGGCGGTGCCCGCGCCAGCGGGGCAGGGCGCGCAAGGCTCGTCTCATGACGGGCATCAGCGAAGGGCTGACAGGCCGTTGCAGCCACATCGCGTGGCAGGGGCAATGGCGGGCGCGGTGCATCCGCATAGAACGCGAGCAGGCACTCCGGGCAGATATGCGGCGGTGTCGCGGGCTGGCCCCTGGCGTCCACCAGCACGGTGCGCGTGCCCTCGCCGGTGCAGAGCACCATCTGACCCACCGGCTGCGCCGCGCCGCGCGCCACGGCAAGGTCGACGCTGGTCAGCGCCAGAAAGAGGCAAAGCCCGAGGGCGGTTATGCTGCGCAGGATCGTCATTGCCCGAAGGTATAGGCGCGCGGGCGCGCACAGGACAAGCGACAAAACGTACCGGGGACGTCAAACGCAAACAGCCCCGCCAAAGGGGCAGGGCCGTGCGCGATCATCGCAATCCCGGTGTCAGGCGCTGGCGGCCTGTGCCTTGGCGATCTCTTTTTTCACCTTGAGAGCCGACGGCGACAGCTCGTCATCCTTGGCCTTGGCGAGAAAGGCGTCGAGCCCGCCCCGGTGATCGACGCTGCGCAGCGCGTGCGCCGAGATCCGGAGCTTGATGCCACGGTTCAGGGTTTCCGACTGCAACGTCACATCATTGAGGTTCGGCAGATACCGACGCTTGGTCTTGTTGTTGGCATGGCTGGAGTTATTGCCAACCATGGGGCCTTTTCCGGTCAGTTCGCAGCGGCGCGACATGGGGTCATCCTCGTTCTTGTTGAGGGCGCGGTCTGGCCCTGCTTAACACAAACGGGCACCGCCACCGGCAGCGCCCCGAATTCCGTTTGGGGTCTTTAGGCCCAATGCGCAGGGGCGTCAAGGGATTCGAGCGGGAAAAAGGCGGGTTGGTTTGCGAGAGGGCTGTGGCAGGGCTTGGCGCTGGTGGTCGGGGATGCGACTGGCCTGATGGTGTCGTTTGCGTGAGCCGCGCATCGACGGGCCGCGGTACGGCGATTCAACGATAGTTTGGTAGCGCTTTATATCAGCCAAGCCCGAAGAACATCCGAACGTAGAGCAGGTTGCAGCCAAATCGCCGTGCCGGGGGGCGGCCCGGCGATGTGCGGCGGCCTTCGGCCTTGTTCCGCGCGTGAGTGTAGCGGTCAACGGCAGCTCAAGACCCCCCGCAGACCGTCATTTCAATTCCTCCGAAGGCTGCTAGGATCGCGACCAGTCGAAAGGGAGAGCATGATGCAGATCGTCCGAACGCAAGACGTCACGAGCAAGCAGGCCGATGCCGCCTATTTCACCGGCCGCGTCTGGCAGGAGCCCGTGGTCGAGACCCCGGAGCCTGCGCGCGTGCGGGCCCTGCGTGTCACTTTTGAGCCCGGAGCGCGCACCGCGTGGCATACCCATCCCCTCGGCCAGACGCTGCATGTGCTGTCGGGCGTGGGCCTGATCGGCACGCGGGACGGCACGGTGGAGGAGATCCATGCCGGGGACACGGTCTGGATTCCGCCGGGAGAGGAGCACTGGCACGGGGCCACGCCCGACCGGATGATGTGCCATATGGCAATCCAGGAAGCGCAGGACGGGCGCGTGGCGGACTGGCTCGAACAGGTGAGTGATGCGGATTATGCCCGCAGCTAAAGGCTGCCTCAGCCGCGCGCGACCTCCAGAAACCGCGCGATCTCCGCATCGGTGATCGACCAGTCGCAGACAAAGCGCGCCAGCAGCGGTTCATCCGCAGGGCCTTGATCGAGCGGACCGTCGCAGAGCGCATAACTTGCGCCTGCCGCTTTCAGCCGCTGATGGCTGGCGCGCGGCAGGCGGGCGAAGATCATGTTGACCTGCGGTTCAAATGCGATCTCGGCCTCGGGCAGGCCGCGCAACCCCTGAACCAGCTTGGCAGCCTGTGCATTGGCCGTCTGCGCCGTGCTCAGCCACAGGTCGTCGGCCAGATAGCCCAGCATCTGTGCCGAGAGATAGCGATGCTTGGAAAAGAGATGCGCCGAGCGTTTGCGACGCAACTCGAATTCCCACGCGTTTTCCGGGTTGAAGAAGATCACCGCCTCGACCCCGAGACAGCCATTCTTGGTACCGCCCATCGACACTGCGTCGATGCCTGCCTGCCAAGTCATCTCGGCGGGGGTGCAGCCCAAAGCCGCCACCGCATTGGCAAAGCGCGCGCCGTCGAGATAGCAGGGCAGGCCGTGATCGCGCGCGACCTGGCTCAGCGCGGTGATTTCCGCGCAGCTATAGATGCGCCCGCGCTCGGTCGCCTGTGTCAGCGCCAGCGGCCCGTGCTGCGGGTTGTGGACATCGCCCGCGGGCCAGGCGCTGATCGCGGTCTGCAATTCATCCGGCGTCATCTTGTCGGCCTCGCCCACAAGGCTGAGCTTCGCGCCACCGGTAAAGAACTCGGGCGCGTTGCACTCATCGGTGTGGATATGCGCAAGCGGCGTGCAGAACACCGTCTGCCACGGCTGCGACAGGGTGGCGAGGGCCAGCGCATTGGCCGCCGTGCCGGTGGCCACCAGATAGACGCTGGCCTGCGGCGCCTCGAACAGCGCGCGCAGGTGGTCGCGAACCTGCTCCATCAGCGCCTCGTCGCCATAGGACGGCATGTGCCCGGCATTGGCCTCGCTCATCGCCTGCATGACGGCGGGGAGCGCCGGGCCGGAATTGTCGGAGGCGAATTGCATCAGGTGGGCTCCTCTATGATATGCTCTTCCCAGTCATCCTCGGGCACGTCGAACTCCGGCACGGTGCGATGCTGCATCGACACGCCCGCGTCATGCACGCTCTGCGGATCGCCGGAAATCAGCGGGTGCCAGTCATAGAGCGGCTTGCCCTCGTAGAGCAGTTTATAGGCGCAGGTTTCGGGCAGCCAATAGGCGTGGCGCTCGATCGTGTGGGGTTTGAGCGATATGCATTCCGGCACGAATTGCTGGCGGATGGAATATTGCCCGCAGCGGCAGGTGGTGTCATCGAAGAGCCGACAGGCGACGCGGGTCAGCGCCACCTCGCCGGTCTCGTCATCCTCCAGCTTGTTGAGGCAGCATTTGCCGCAGCCATCGCAGAGCGCCTCCCATTCCTTTTGCGTCATCCGGTCGAGGCGGGTGGTTTCCCAGAAACGCGGGCGCAAGCCGCTGCGGTCGATGGGATCGCTCATAGCGCGGCCAGTATGCTGCGCGCGCGGGCGCAATCGGCATCCATCTGCGCGATGAAGGCGTCGAGACTGTCAAATGTCTCCTCGGGGCGCAGGTAATCGACCAGCGCGACCGAAAGCGGCGCGTCGTAGAGATCGCCGGAGAAATCAAAAATGAAAGTTTCCAGATTGGGCACCTCGCCGTGGAACATCGGACGCAGCCCGAGCGAGGCGGCGCCGTGATACTGCCCCTCATGCGGCCCGTCGAGCACATCGACGAGCACGGCATAGACGCCGAATTTCGGTGGGTGCAGCCCTTCGATGGACATGTTCGCGGTCGGATAGCCAAGCGTGCGGCCCCGCTGTTCGCCGCCCACCACCGGCCCGTCGATGCGGTGCCAATGGCCCAGCATGGCGGCAGCGGTGCGCGGGTCACCGTCCGAGAGCGCGCGGCGGATGGCGGTGGAAGAGACTTGACCGGCATCGCCTTCGAGCAATTGCGCGATGGTCACGCCAAAGCCCATCTCCGCGCCGAACGCCTGCAAATCGGCGGCATTGCCCGCGCGCCCCTTGCCAAAGCAGAAATCCGCGCCAACCACGACATGCGCAAGGCCCAGCCCGTCCCGGATCACGTTCCGCGCAAAGTCGCGGGGGGTGAGCGAGGCGAGCGCCGCGTTGAAATTTATCTCATAAAGCCGCTCGACCCCCAGTTTTTCCAGCCGATGCGCGCGCGCATCTCGGCCCATCAGGCGGAACGGGGGCGCGTCGGGCGCGAAATATTCACGCGGATGCGGCTCGAATGTCAGGATGCCCAAGGGCGCACCGCTGCGTGCGCCTGCTGCGCGCGCCTGATCTATCACCGACAGATGGCCGATATGGACGCCATCGAAATTGCCGATGGCGACAGAGGCCCCGCGATCGGCCTCGGTGACATAGGTGTAATCCCGGATGATACGCATGGGGCATGGCCTAGCGCCGCGCGGCGGCGTGCGCAAGGGTGATCAGGCGGGACGGCGGGCAAGGGCCGCTGTCACATAGACCAGCATCAGAAGCACCGCCGCGCCGGTCACGAAAAGTGCGAGTGCCGCCATCAGCGGGGCCAGCGGCAGGAGCGAGGCGACGGGGCCGGGCAGGGCACCCGTGGCCAGCGTCCAGCCCAGTGTCGCCGTGAACCAGACGAGGATCATCACCGCCGCCGTGCCAAGCGTCGTGCGCAGCCCCGCGCGGCGCACCCGCAGGCCCCGGCGCAGGGCGGTGACGGGCTGCGCAAGGTCGCGCCCGATGGCCAGCAGGGCAGGCACCACCAGCAGCACCAAGAGCATGCCAAAGCCCAGGCCGTAAACCAGCGTGATCACCGTGGGCTTGAGGAATTGCGCCTGCGTGGAGCGCTCGAACAGCAGCGGTGCCAGCCCCAGCACGGTGGTCAGTGTCGTCAGCAGCACCGGGCGCAGGCGGTCGCAGGTGCCCTCGATGATTGCGGGGATCAGCCCGCGCGTCTCGGCGTGCTCATCAATCGAGGTCACCAGAACGATGGAATCGTTGATGATGATCCCGGTCATGCCCAAGAGGCCCACCACCGTGAACATCGACAGCGGCACATCCCATTGCGCATGGCCCCAGATCGTGCCGACAAGGCCAAACGGGATGATCGCCATCACCACCATGGGCCGGGTCCAACTGGCAAAGACCAGCGACAGCACGAGGTAGATGCCCAGAAGCGTCATGATCAGCCCCATGCGGGCGTCGGCCATGAACTCATCCTCTTGTTCACTCAGCCCCGCGAGGCGGTATTCGACCTGATGGGTGGCGGCGATCTCGGGCAGGATCTCGGTCTCCAATGCGCGGCTGATCTCGGCGGCGCGGGCCGGGTCGTCCTCGGAGATATCGCCGGTCACGTTGATCAGGCGCAGCCCGTTCTCGCGCCGCACGGTGGCAAAGCCGGTGCGCTCGGTCACGCTGACCACGTCCCCGAGCGGCACGTATTGGCCTGAGGGCGCGCGCAATTGCATGGTATCTAGGAAATCGGCGGTCAGTTCACCCCGTGGCAGTTCGACCCGCACCTCGGCCGAGCGCGGACCGTCGGGATAGGTGGCAGCTTCGATGCCGTTCACCCGGTGGCGCAGGATGCGGCCCAGATCGTCGATGGTAAAGCCCATGGCGGCGCCCTGCGGCGTCAGATCGAGGATCAGTTCGGACTTGTCATAGGCAAGGTTGTCTTCGAGCGCCGAGACCTCCGGATAGCGCGCGAGGGCGGATTTGAGCGCCTCGGCGGCCTGCTTGAGCTCCTCTGCCGTGGCACCATGCAGTTCCACGTCGAGCGCGTCGCCGCCCGGCCCCGAACGGCTGCCGCGAAAGCTGAGCGTCTCGGTGAGCGGCAGTTGCGTGACCTTCTCCTGAAGGTCGGCGACAAACGCAAAGCTGGAATAGGGGCGCAGGTCGGGGTCGATTAATTCGATGGAAATGCCGCCCAGCAGGTCCGCATCCTTGGTGTCCGCGCCCGACAGACCCCGCCCCGAAGTGCCGCCCGCCTGGGCGATCACATAGCTGAGCGGATTGGCCCCGTAGCGGTCCTCATATTCCGCACCGAGCGCCTCGGTCGCGCGCTGCATTTCGCGCATCTGCGCCAGTGTGTCGGCGCGGCTCGCCCCCGGGGCCATCGCGAAATTGCCCGAGACGCTGCCGCGTTCGGGGGCGTTGAAGAACCGCCACGTCACGTCGCCCTGCAAAAAGCTGCCGATCTGCGTGGCCAGCAAGAGCACCGCGCCTGCAAGCACCGCATAGCGCGCCCGGATCAGCAGCCCGAGAAGCGGGCGGAAACCCCGCTCGCGCACCCATGTAAAGCCCCGGTTCACAACCCGGCTGGGCATATCGTACCAATGCGCCTTGGCGGAATGGGCAAGCGCGTGGGCCATGTGATTGGGCAGGATCAGAAAGCATTCCACCAGGCTCGCGGCCAGCACGGCGATCACGGTGACCGGAATGTCATAGATCAGGTCGCCGAACCGCCCGCCGATCACCGCGAGGCCGAAAAAGGCAATCAGCGTGGTCAGCGTGGCCGAAAAGACCGGCAGCGCCATGCGTCCGGCGGCGCGTTCGGCGGCGACCATCGGCGGCTCGCCATAGCGGCGGTGGCGCGCGTCGGCATGTTCGCCCACCACGATGGCGTCATCCACCACGATGCCGAGGGTGATGATGATCGCGAAAAGCGAGATCATGTTGAGCGTGAGACCGGCGGCATACATGATCGCCACCGCCGCCAGCATCGCCACCGGAATACCCGCCGCCACCCAAAACGCGGTGCGCGCGTTGAGAAAGAGAAAGAGCAGCCCGACCACAAGCGCAAGCCCGGTCAGCGCATTGTCGAGCAGCATATCGAGCCGGCCCGATATGGCCTCGGACCGGGTGCGGATAAGGTCGATCGAGACGCCCTCGGGCAGGGTTTGCAGCATGGTGCCCGCCACGTCGCGCACCTGTGCCTCGATATCGAGCGCGTCGCCCTTGGCCGAGCGGGCGACGCTGACCGAGATGGCGGGGCGGTCACCCACGAAATAGGCCACGTCGCGCGCCGCCCCGGCCACCCGGATATGCGCCACATCGCCGATGGTGAGGGCGGTGCCATCGCGCTCCATCCGCAGCGGGATGTCGGCGATCTCGGCGGGGCTGCGTTTGGCCGTACCGGTGCGCACGCGGGTATTCGCGCCCTCCATGTCGCCCGCCGGATCGGTGGTGATCTCGGCGGCGATGGCCGTCGCGATCTCTTCCATCGTGATGCGATGCGCGATGAGGTTGGAGCCGGGCACCTCGACCACCGTTTCGGGCGCGGCGACACCTTCGATCGTGGTCCGGGTGACGCCCGTATCGAACAGGCGCGCGACGAATTCATCGGCGATGCGGGCCAGTTGCTCGGTGCCCACCGGGCCGGTGATCACAACGTCCGTCACGCTGTCGCGCCATGCGCCGCGTCGCACCACCGGTTCGTCGGCCTCGTCGGGCAGGGTGGTGATCTGGTCAAGTGCTGCCTGCACCTCGTCGGCGGCGCGGCCCATGTCCCAGTCGGGTTCGAACTCCAGCGTGATCGCGGCGCTGTTCTCGCGGCTCGATGCGCGCGAGCTTTCGACGCCTTCGACCGCCAGCAGCGCCGGTTCGATGATCTGGACGATGGCATTGTCCACATCCTCGGCGCTGGCCCCTTCCCATGTGACCGAGACGGAAACGTTGTCGATGATGATGTCGGGAAAGAACTGCGCGCGCATGCGCGGCATGGCCATCAGGCCAAGCGCGATCAGCAGCACCAATAGCAGGTTCGCTGCCGTGCGGTGCCGGGTGAACCATGAGATGACGCCGGTCATCGGCCTCAGCCCCCCATCCGGCGTTCGAGTCGTTCGACGGTCTGCGCGGGCACTTCCGGGCGCTCAAGCTCTGCCAGCAGGCGGGCGCGCATCGGGGCGGGCATGGCGCGGTCGCCCTCGACATAGGCGCGCAGGCGTGCGCGGCGGTCGGGGTCGAGCGTGAGGGTCGCCCCGGCATTGGCCTCGGGGCTCAGTCGGCGCACCTTGATGCCGGGGCCGAGGACCGGGCTGCGTTCGCTCACCACCTCGCGCCCGGCAAGCCCTGCGCCGCGCACGAGGATGTCGTTGTCCTGACGGCGCAGCAGGGTGACGGGCAGGCGTTCAAGCCGCTCATCTGCCCCGAGCACCAGCACCGTGCCCTCTGGCCCGAGCGCCGTGGCGGGCAGGCGGATCACCGCGTTAATCGCGGGTTCCTCGACGCTGACGGAAACGAAATCGCCCGGTTTCATGGCGGGGGCATCGCTGAGCGTGGCAAAGAGCATGCGGCCGCTTTCGCCTTCGGCGAGGCTCGCTGATTGCCGGGTGATCTGTCCGGTGGCGGTCAGGTCGAGCCCGCCGGTGTCGAGCGTTACGGTCACGGGGGCGGGCAGCAGCGTGCCGTCCTGACCCAGCAGCCGGGCATATTGCGAGGTCGAGACCCGGAACGCCACCTCGAGGGCTGTGCCATCGACCAGCGTGGCCATTTGTTCATTGGCCGTAATCAGGCGCCCCTCGATCACGCTCACATCGCTGAGCGTGCCGGAAAATCCGGCGGTGATGCGGGTTTCCGCCAGGCGCCTCTCGGCCTCCGACAGGGCAAGTTCGGCGCGGGCGGCGGAGGTCTTGGCCTGATCGACGCGGGCCTCGGCCAAGGCCAGCGCCTGACGACTGGCGAGCACCGCCTGTCGCGCCTGCACGACGTTGTATTCGGCGGTTTCCACGGCCGTCAGGGTGCCGACGCCACGATCCTCAAGGTCGCGCTGACGGGCCAGCGCCCGGTCCTGAATCTCCGACTGATCGCGCCGCGCGGCCAGCTCGTCACGCGCCAGATCAAGGGCGCGCGCCGCCTCGCGCTCTTCGGCGCGGGCATCATCAAGATCGGTCCGCGCGCGGCTGACTGCAGTCTCTGCATCGGCGGGGTCGATCCGGGCAAGAAACTGCCCGGTCCGAACCGTGCCGCCCTCTACGAAATCGGGCGACAGTTCGGTGATCACACCGGTCACCTGCGCGCGGATTTCCAGCGTGCGGCGGCTCTCGATCTGGCCAAAGGCCGACAGGACGGGTGTGATCCGCGCCTCCTCTGCGGTCACCGTGCGCACCGCAAAGACCCGCTCGCGGCGCTCTGGTGCGCGCGGCTCCTGTGCCATGCGCTCCTGCACGGCGCTGACCACGATCTGACCGGCATAGGCCAGCAGACCCAGGGTCAGTGACAGAAGGAAGAGGCCGAAAAGCCCCTGACGCAGAAACCGCATGGCGTGCCACTCTCATAGTACCGGCCCGGCTGGCTGGCGGATGGACTACATTTAACCGCGACAGGGCAAAAACCAAGTCACGCCGAGGTTATACGCGGGCCGCTTTCATTTCCGGCGCTGATGCTCGTCGAGCCGTGGCATGATCTCGACAAAGTTGCAGGGGCGGTGGCGGTAATCAAGTTGAAAGGCAAGGATCTCGTCCCATGCGTCCTTGCACGCACCGGGGCTGCCGGGCAGGGCAAAGAGATATGTGACGCCCGCAACACCGCCGGTGGCGCGGCTCTGGATCGCCGAGGTGCCGATCTTCTGCATCGAGACCATGGTGAAGACCGTGCCAAACGCGTCGATCTCTTTCTCGTAGACATCGCGATGCGCCTCGACCGTGACATCGCGCCCCGTTAGGCCGGTGCCGCCGGTGGAGATCACCACGTCCACCTCCGGGTTCGCCACCCATTCGCGCAGTTGATCGGCGATCTGGTCGCGCTCGTCGCGCACGATCATCCGGTCGGCAAGGATATGGCCCGCCGCCTCGAGCCGCTTGACCAGCGTGTCGCCGGAGCGGTCATCGGCCATGTCGCGGGTGTCCGAGACGGTGAGCACGGCAATGCGGACGGGGATGAAATCCTTGGTCTCATCAATGCGGGACATGATTGGTCAACTCCGGGACATGAGGGCGAGACGGGCGGCCAGCGCTGTGAAGATTGCGGCCGAGGCATAGCCCAGCCCGCGATTGAAGCGCGCAGAGGTGGCAAGGCGGCGGCCAACACCGCCGGCAAAGACCCCGACCGCACCGTTGATGAAAAACCCGCCCACGGCCAGCACGAGGCCGTAGACCAGGAATTGCGGCAGGATCGCGCGGACAGGATCGATGAATTGCGGAACAAAAGCCAGAACGAAGAGGATCACCTTGGGGTTCAGCAGGTTCACCAGCATGCCCTCGCGAAAGGCGCGCGCGGGGCTGAGGCGTGGCGCGTCGGGGCGCATCGGGCCTTGGCTTAGCGCACCCCAGGCCAGCCACAGCAGATAGCCCACGCCAAGCCAGCGGATCACGTCGAGCGCCAGCGGCAGGGCGGCGATCACGGCGGCCAGACCCAGACCCGCCAGCGTGACATGCACAATACCGCCCGCCGAGATGCCCGCGCTCGCGGCGATAGCGGGGCGCGGGCCCGCCCGCAACCCAAGGCCGAGGCAGAACATCATGTCCGCCCCCGGTGTCAGGTTGAGCGCGAGGGCCGCGGGGATAAAGGCCAGCAGGGTCAGCGGATCGACGATCATGCCCGCCCCGCAAGCCGCGCCTTGAGCGCCAGAAGATCGGCCCAAGCCTCGCGCTTGGCCGCCGGGTTGCGCAAGAGGTAGGCCGGATGGAACATTGGCAGGGCGGGTTTGCCATAGGCCTCAGACCACTGCCCGCGCAGCCGGGTTATCCCGCGCTTACCCAGCCCCGCCTCGCAGCTGATATTCCCCATCAGGACAACCACATCGGGGTTGGCCAGTTCCACATGCCGCGCCATGAAGGGGCGCATCATGGCGATCTCATCGGCGTTGGGGTCGCGGTTCTGCGGCGGCCGCCAGGGCAGGATATTGGAGATATAAAGCGCGGTCTCGGGCGTGTCGGCCCCGCGCGACAGGCCGATGGCGTCGAACATCCGGTCCAGCAACTGCCCGGCACGGCCCACAAAGGGTTTGCCCTGCATATCCTCGTCGCGGCCCGGCGCCTCGCCGATGATCATCAGCCGCGCAGCGGCACTGCCGTCGCAGAACACCAGATTGCGCGCACCGCGCCGCAGATCGCAATGCGGATAGGCGGCAAGCGCCGCGCGCAGCGCGTCGAGCGTGGGGGCGGCTGCAGCGGCTCTTTCCGCGTCTGCCAGCGGGTCGGTCTTGGCCTGTGGCGCGGGGATCACGGGCGTGGCCGTTGCGGTGTCCGGCTTGGCGGCAGGTTTCGCGGCTTTCTCGGGTAACTCATAGCGATTGACCGGCGCATCGCCGATCGCCTCGGTCGCGCCAAGCTCGATCTGCCAGGCAAGGCTGGCAAGGACTGTCTCGGGGGTGAGGGGCGATTCCATGCACGCGAGGCTATCCCGCGCGGGCGCTGCGGAAAAGGGGCGATGATCGTTGCGGTTCCCACACTGCGGAATTCGAGTATTTCTGGAAAGATGAAGCGGCAGCAGCCGTCAATCCCCGCCTTGCCCCGAACGGGCCGGGGTCTTACAAGGCAGGAAACCGGTCGGAGGACAGCATGACATTTCCGCACGCGCATCTCTTGGGGATCGAGCCGCTGTCGCAAGGGGACATCACGGCGATCCTCGATCTGGCCGAAGAGTACGTCACGCTCAACCGCAGCGATGCCAAGCATGGCGACGCGCTGGCGGGGCTCACGCAGATCAACATGTTCTTTGAAAACTCAACCCGCACGCAGGCCAGTTTCGAGCTGGCGGGCAAGCGGCTGGGCGCGGATGTGATGAACATGGCGATGCAGGCCAGCTCCATCAAGAAGGGCGAGACGCTCATTGACACGGCGATGACGCTCAACGCGATGCATCCCGATCTGTTGGTGGTGCGGCATCCGCAATCTGGTGCTGTGGATCTCTTGGCGCAGAAGGTGCGTTGCGCGGTCTTGAACGCGGGTGACGGGCGGCACGAGCACCCCACGCAGGCGCTGCTCGATGCGCTGACGATCCGCCGGGCCAAGGGGCGGCTGCACCGGCTGAGCATCGCGATTTGCGGCGATATTGCGCATAGCCGCGTGGCGCGCTCGAACATCATCCTGTTGGGCAAGATGGAAAACCGGGTGCGCCTCATTGGCCCGCCGACGCTGATGCCAACGGGGATCGCGGAATTCGGGGTCGAGGTGTTTGACGACATGCGCGCCGGGCTCGACGGTGTCGATGTGGTGATGATGCTGCGGCTTCAGCGCGAGCGGATGGATGGCGGGTTCATCCCGTCGGAGCGCGAATATTACCACCGCTACGGCCTCGATGCCGAAAAACTGGCCTATGCCAGGGAAGATGCCATCGTGATGCATCCCGGCCCGATGAACCGGGGCGTCGAGATCGATGGCGAGATTGCCGACGATATCAACCGCTCGGTCATTCAGGATCAGGTGGAGATGGGCGTCGCGGTACGCATGGCGGCGATGGATCTGCTGGCGCAGGGCCTGCGGGCGCGGCGCGCGGCATGAGCACGGTGCTCGATATCCCGGCGCAGGAGGCGCATGTGGTGCGGGTCTTTTCCGTGGTCGAGGAGATGGGCGCGCCGCTGGAGGATGCCGCGGTGCTGGAGGCTCTGGGGGCCGAGGGCAAGCTGCGCTCAGAGGATATCGAGCTCTTCGATCTGACCGATCTGCAGGACATGCCGCTGTCGGCCTATCTGACCGAGGGGCATGGCATTGCCGAGGCTGACCTCAAGGATATGCGCGGGCAGCTCGACGGGCTGACAGGCCGCGTGCTGATCCTGCCGTCGCGGGCCTTTCAAGGTCAGGCGATGAAGATGCGCGTGGGCGGCGCGCTGCGGCTCGTGGGCCGGTTCGAGGAAGACGTGACCCCGGTCAGTTTCGATCCGCTGCCTGCGGGCGGCGCGCATGGTACTGTGGCGGGCACGGGCGCGCCACCCGAGACCCCGCGCGGCATGCGCCGGGCGGCGCTGGCGCTGGTGGCGCTGCTCATCGGCGTGGCGGTGCTGGTGCTCGTGCTGATGGGGCGATCATGAGCGAGGGGCTCATTCATTCGATGACGCCGACCGCCCCGCTGGCCGAGGGCGAGCGGGTGCTGCACAGCTTTCATCCCGACCGGGCGACCTATTGGCGCGATCATGCCTGGCTGGCGGCGGGCGCGATGGCGCTTGGCATGATCGTCCTTTGGGTCATGGGCAACCCGCATGCCTGGACCGGCGCGGTCGGCGGGCTGGCCGCGATCGCCGTGCGCGCGGGTTACGTCGCCTCGGACGAGCTCAAGGCGCGGTGGGATCTGACAGATCATCGCCTCCTTGGCCCGCAGACGCGCGCCATGCGGCTGGCCGAGATCAAGACCGTTCGGGGGCTGGGCAGCGCCGTGCAGGTGGTGACCGCCGCCGGGGACAAGCACCTGATCAAGTATCAGGCCGACCGCGCGGGCACCGAGGCGCGCCTTCGTGCCGCCGCTGGTCTGAAGGAGGGTTGAGCGATGCAGGAACCAAAAGACCCGCGCATGTCCGGCAAGATCGCGATGCTGGCGCTGCTGTTGATCGCGGCGCTGACGGTGGTGATGGTATGGGTGGCGGGATGAGTTGGGAAGACTGGCAAGGTCAGCTGGACGACAAGGATGTCATCGTATTCGGAAGTTCTACTGCATCGCCGCCATCGGTTGCGCATATCATGGCATTCGCGGCTTTCGCAGGTGTCATACTTTTCGCCATAGTGGGCTTCATTGCCATGTGGATCACGGGAAATCGGCCTGCGGCTAATGGCTTTGGCTTTTTTATATTAGGCGTGCATTTTTTCTTGTACTTTGTTTTACCTCGCGGCCCGTTCAAGCCATATCGCTTCGCTGACAGTCGGGAATGGGCGCTGACCAAGGATGGTCTGTATTTCGAGAATCGCGCGTTCATTCCGGCTGCGGCGCTGACGCGTGTCGGAGGTTTCGGGGGGTTTTTTGTTTTGCACTTCAAGGAAAACGGCACCGACGCCTGTCATTGGCTGCACGGCGGGATAAAGAACCGCCGCCTGCGCGCGGCCCTGCGCGAGATGATCCGGGAGCGGAAGGACGTAACCGTATGAGCCCTATCCTTTTCACCAATGCCCGCCTGATCGACCCCGAGGCGGGGACGGATGCGCCGAGCTGGCTGTTCATCGCGGCGCTGACGGTGGTGATGGTATGGGTGGCGGTATGAGTTGGAAAGAGCAGAGTAGCGCAGCCGGGAACAAGGACTTTCCATTTTCAGGAAGGTCCTATTCGCCGCCGCCATCGACTGTTCATATATTGGCGTATTCAGGCTTCTGGGTGTTCTTGATCTGGAGCTTGATGATCAAGTGGTCCGAGGGAGACTGGATGGCAGGTGGTGGCACCACAATGCTGGCAGGCGTGCTTATGCTCTTTGCGATGCAAGGACCTTTCTTTGCCTTCTTTCCTTTCCGCTCCAAGGGCACAGACTGGATGCTGACGAGGGACGCTCTTCATTTTCAGAATCGTGCGTCCATTCCGGCGGCGGCGTTGACGCGTGTCGAAGGTTTCGGGGGGCTCGTTGTTTTGCACTTCAAGGAAAACGGCACCGACGCCTGTCTTTGGCTGAACGGCGTGATAGAGAACCGCCGCCTGCGCGCGGCCCTGCGCGAGATGATCCGAGAGCGGAAGGACGTAACCGTATGAGCCCTATCCTTTTCACCAATGCCCGCCTGATCGACCCCGAGACGGGGACGGATGCGCCGGGCTGGCTCTTGACCCAAAAGGGTGTGATCGCCGCGCGCGGCACCGGGGGCGAGGTGCCGCAGGCCGAGACCGTGATCGACTGCGGCGGTCAGTGCCTCGCGCCCGGCATCGTCGATATCGGGGTCAAGGTCTGCGAGCCGGGCGAGCGGCACAAGGAAAGCTATCGCTCTGCCGGTCTGGCGGCGGCGGGGGGGGGCGTCACCACCATGGCCACGCGGCCCGACACGCTGCCTGCCATCGACACGCCCGAAGTGCTCGAATTCGTGGAGCGCCGCGCCAACGAGGCGGCCCCGGTGAATGTCCTGCCGATGGCCGCGCTGACCAAGGGGCGCGAGGGGCGCGAGATGGTCGAGATCGGCTTCCTGATGGATGCAGGCGCCGTGGCCTTTACCGATTGCGACCACGTGGTGCGCGACACCAAAGTGCTGAGCCGCGCGCTGAGCTATGCGCGCAGCCTCGGGGCATTGGTGATCGGGCACCCGCAGGATCCGGGGCTGAGCGCGGGGGCGTCCGCGACCTCCGGCAAATTCGCGAGCCTTCGCGGCCTGCCCGCCGTCTCACCCATGGCCGAGCGGATGGGGCTCGACCGCGATATCGCGCTCTTGGAGATGACTGGCGCGCGTTATCATGCCGATCAGATCACCACGGCGCGCGCGCTGCCCGCCCTGCAACGGGCCAAGCGCAACGGGCTGGATATCACCGCCGGCACCTCGATCCATCACCTGACGCTGAATGAGCTTGACGTGTCGGACTACCGCACCTTCTTCAAGGTCAAGCCGCCGCTGCGCTCCGAGGAGGACCGGCAGGAGGTGATCGAGGCGCTGCGCGAGGGGCTGATTGATATCATTTCCTCGATGCACACCCCGCAGGACGAGGAAAGCAAGCGCCTGCCCTTCGAGGCGGCGGCGAGCGGGGCGGTGGCGCTGGAGACGCTGTTGCCGGCAGCACTCCGGCTTTATCATGCAGAGGCGCTCGATCTGCCGACGCTGTGGCGGGCGATGTCGCTCAACCCTGCCAAGCGGCTCGGGCTTGACTGTGGCAGGCTGAGCAAGGGCGCGCCCGCAGATCTGGTGCTGTTCGATCCCGGCAAGCCCTTCGTGCTGGACCGGTTCGCGCTGAAGTCGAAATCCAAGAACACCCCCTTTGACGGGGCACGGCTACAGGGTAGGGTCACCGCGACCTATGTGGCCGGAACCCGCGTATACGAGGCCGAGTGATGCCCCCTTTTGACAGCGATTTGAGTATGCTTCTGCTCTGGGCCGTGATCGGCTACGGTCTCGGTTCGATTCCCTTTGGCATGGTTCTGGCGCGCCTCATGGGGCTGGGCAACCTGCGCGAGATTGGCTCGGGCAATATCGGTGCCACGAATGTCCTGCGCACCGGCAACAAGACGGCGGCGGCGCTGACGCTACTGCTCGACGGGGGCAAGGGCGCGGTCGCGGTGCTGCTGGCGCGGGCCTATGCGGGGGGCGACGCGGTGCAACTGGCCGCGCTCATGGCATTTGTCGGCCATTGCTATCCGGTCTGGCTGGGCTTTCGCGGCGGCAAGGGGGTGGCGACATTCCTCGGGCTCATGCTGGCATTGGCCTGGCCGGTGGGGGTCGCCTGTTGCGTGACGTGGCTGGCGGCGGCGAAACTGTCGCGGATTTCGTCGATGGGGGCGCTGGTGGCGGCGGCCTCCTCGGTGATCTGGGTGCTGCTGATGGGCTATGGCGGGGCACTGGTGCTGGTGCTCCTGCTGACGGGTCTGATCTTCTGGCGGCACCGCGACAACATCGCGCGGATCAATGCCGGGACCGAACCGAAGATCGGTCAGAAGGGGTGAGACGGATACGGTTTGGTGAACTTGGCCTGAAACTGCCGTTGCCGCATCCCGCGCGAAACGCACCGAAGGTGCCGCGCGATCGCCGGGCCGTCCCGCGGCCTGGCGATTTGAGGGGTTGCAAAACGTGTCTATTTTACAATGACTTGGCTGGCATAAAGTACCCGCCACACCCGTCGCATCGCCAGTCCCCGGCCCTGCGATCACGCGGCACCTTCTAGCGGGGTGCTATGTCCGCTCAAGGCCAAAACCGATGCCGCGCCCCGCTTGGTCCCCTTCAGGCAAAACCCGTGATCAGTTGCCGCAACCCGAGCGCCGCGCCGGCGAAGATCGCCGCAAACGTCACCGGCGCGCTGAGCGACAGCACCGAGAAAGCCGAGATGCCCTGACCCACCGTGCAGCCAAAGGCCAGCACCGCGCCGAAGCCCATGCAGACTGCGCCGAGGATCTGACGCTTGAGTTCACGCGGGTCCTCGCAGGCCTCCCACCGGAAATGCCCCTTGATCAGGCTGCCGCAGAACGCGCCTGCCAGCACGCCGAAGACCGAGGCCACGCCAAAGCTGAGCCCGCCGCCGCTTGCGGTCATCAGGAACAGAATGGATTCGCCGAGTGGCGCGGAAAACGTGTGGCTCTGGACCGATTGCAGCATGAAGCCATGCGTCGCCACCCACGATGTGCCGACCCAGCCCGAGGTGATGGCAAGGCCCACCAGCGCCCCCCAGAGCATCGACCGGCGATCGCGCAGGAACCCGCGCGAGCCAAGTGCCAGAAGCGCGATACCGGCTGATATGAGCAGCCCAGCCCCGATCATCGGCAGACCGGTCAGGCGCTCGACGATCTGGGCATAGCTTTGGGTATCGAGCGCCGGGGTGGTGGCCTCGGTCGCCATGATCCGCAGCCGCGCCAGCGGGCCCGACATCATCGCATAAGCGGCAATGCCCATCACCAGCACGATCACGAAAGACCGCAGATCACCGCCGCCGAAGCGCGCCAGCGCGCCAAAGCCGCAATTCCCGGCCAGCGACATGCCATACCCGAACAGCAGCCCGCCCAGAATCGACGCAAAGGGCGACCACGGCGTGATCCAATAGGCGTTCATCGCGATATCGAAGCCCCCAAGCGCCACCGCGGCAAAGGCCGAAAGCCCCGCCACGCCGATCGCCAGCCCCCACATCCGCAGGCGGGTGTCGCTGTGCTGATAGAGATAATCCTCGATCGCACCAAGGGTGCAGAACCGCCCCAACCGCGCCGCAAGGCCAAGGATCAGCCCGCCGCCGAACCCGATGAGCGCTATGAGCATAGGTTCCGGAATGCCGCCGGGCATGTGTCTCCTCCATTTGTCGCTGGCAAGGCCCCGGCTCCTCCGTCAAGGCTGCTTGCAAAAGAGATCGTAGACCACTTCAAGCATCGTGATCGCGCGCCGGTCTGTCAAACGGTAATAGATCGCCTTGCCTTCACGTCGTGGTGTAACGAGCCGCTCTGTCCGCAGCCGCGAGAGCTGTTGCGAGACCGCCGCCTGACGCGCCGAGAGCAGGTCTTCGAGCTCGGTCACGGTCTTTTCGCCGGTCGCGAGATGGCACAGGATCATCAGCCGCCCCTCGTGGCTGATCGCCTTGAGAAACTCGGCCGCGTCATGGGCGTGGCCCAGCATCGTGTCGAGGCTCTCTGATGTGATGTCCATGTTTGGCGGAGGGGCTTTGCGCAGCATGGCCGGTTACCGCAGGGCCGTGGCGTCGGGATGCGCGTCAAGCAACTGCCCCAGCAGGAACCAGAAAAACTCGTCGCCAGCGTAGCCCTCCATCCGGCCCAGTTCGCGGCCCTCGTGGACCAGCACGAAAGTTGGGGTGAAGACCGGGCGCGAGGTAAACGCCACATCCTCGGGCAGATCACTGATCAGCACCCGGCGCAGCGGCGCGCGCGCGCCTTCCTCGGTGTTGGGGTAGGCCGGGGCGATCTCGGCGTTCCATTGCTCGCACCAGTGACAGCCGTGTTGTTCGACCATGATCAACTCTGCCGCCCGAAGCGGGCCGGTGAGGCCAAGCGTCAGCCCGAGGCTGACCAGAACGGCGGCGCATATACGCATTCTTTTGTTCCGATTGACGGAGGCAATAAAACATATAATAGTTTGAATGTGTTTCAGGATCAACCCATGTAAGGCTGCGTGATGTTCGATGTCTCCCTGCTCAGCGCGTTCATCGGCGGGCTGATCGTCTTTTTCTCACCCTGCGTGCTGCCGATCGTGCCGTTCTATCTCAGCTACATGGCTGGGGCCTCGATGTCGGAAATCAGCGCCGAGGGGCGGCTGGCCCCCGGCGTGCGGCGCCGCGCCTTTGCCGCGTCGGTGATGTTCTCGGCGGGGATCATCACGGTCTTCGTGCTGCTGGGCGCGGCGGCCTTCGGGCTCAGCCAGGCGTTTCGCGGCTTTCAGACCGAGTTTCGCCTGTTCGCGGCGCTGGTGGTGCTGATCCTCGGGTTACATTTCTTGGGCGTGCTGCGCATCGGGTTTCTCAACCGCGTTTTCCAGATGGAGGCGGGGGACACCAAGAACATGTCGGTTCTGGGGGCCTATGTGGTGGGCTTTGCCTTTGCCGCCGGGTGGACGCCCTGCGTGGGCGGCGTGCTGACCGCTGTCGTCTTTACTGCGAGCACCGAATCCACGGCAATGGAGGGGCTGGGGCTGCTGCTGGTCTTTGGTTTCGCGATGACCACGCCGTTCATGGTGGCGTCGCTCTTTATCGGGCCGTTCCTGCGGTTCGCCTCGAAATTCCGCCGCCACCTGCCCAAGGTGGAAAAGGCGATGGGGCTGCTGCTGATCGTGTTTGCCGCGCTGATCGCCACCGATAGCGTCAATCATATCGCGCAATGGATGCTGGAGACGTTTCCGGTGTTCCAGAATATCTAGGAGAGGAGGAGATCATGACACGTTTTCTGAGCCTGCTGGCGGCCTGTCTGCTGGCGCTGCCGGTTGCCGCCGCCGAGTTGGGCGATGACGGGCTGCACAAGACCGACTGGATGCGAGACACGTTCAAGGACCTGCGCGAGGATCTGGATGAGGCGAATGACGAGGGCAAGCGGCTGATGATCATGGTTGAGCAGCGCGGCTGCATCTACTGCACGCGGATGCACGAGCACGTGTTCCCGCGCCCCGAGATCGCCGATTATATCCGCGAGAACTTCTTTGTCGTGCAGCTCAACCTGCATGGCGATATCGAGGTGACGGATTTCGACGGGGAATCACTGAGCGAAAAGGCCGCGACCCGCAAATGGGGGCTGCTGTTCACGCCGTCGATTCTGTTCCTGCCCGAAGAGGTACCCGAGGGGCAGAGCGCGGCGCAGGCGGCGGTGGCGCTGATGCCCGGCGCGTTCGAGGCGGGGACGACCCTTGATATGCTGACATGGGTGAACGAGAAGCGATATGCGCTTGATACGGATGAAGATTTCCAGCGCTATCACGCACGGCGCATTCAGGAACGCGCAGCAGAGTGAAACGGGATAAGGCGAGTGTCGGATTACATTAAATTCAAAAATCAGAATTTATTGTTGTGTGATCTCGTCATTGTGTCCTATGATATACAAAAATGTGAATGTGTTAGGGAGGACGCATGAAACGAACACTGATGACGATCGCGCTGATCGGTGCCGCAACAGGTGCCACAGCTGCCGAGATTGCCCCGGGCGAGGTTCCTTTCGAGGATGGTGCCGTGGCCGTATCGCTGACCGGGGCGCCCGGTGATCCTGCCCGTGGCCGCGAGGTGGTGGGCAACAAGTCGCTCGGTAATTGCGTGGCCTGCCATGCCAATTCCGACATGAGCGACATTCCGTTTCATGGTGAGATCGGTCCGATGCTCGACGGCGCGGGCGAACGCTGGAGCGAGGCAGAGTTGCGGGGAATCGTGGCCAATGCCAAGATGATGTTCCCGGATTCGATGATGCCGTCCTTCTACAAGGTCGATGGCTTCACCCGCCCCGGCAACGCCTATACCGGCGAGGCGGCGGATGACAGCTTTGGCCCGCTTCTCACCGCGCAACAGATCGAGGACGTGGTGGCCTATCTCGCCACCCTCAAGTACTGACCGCCGCCCCTGCAAAGGACGGCCTCGAACAGGAGTTCAGCAAGATGACAATGACGAGACGTAGCGTGATGGTGATGGGCGCGGGCGCATTGGTGGCCTTTGGCCTGCCGATGCGGGCAAGCGCCACAGGCGAGGACGCCATCGCCGCATTCACTGGTGGGGCAGACATGGGCAGCGAAGGCCTGACTCTGACCGCGCCCGAGATTGCCGAGAATGGCAACACCGTGCCGATCGAGGTCGACGCACCCGGTGCCGAGGCGATCCTCGTGCTGGCCATGGGCAACCCGACACCCGGCGTGGCCGAGTTCAAGTTTGGCCCGCTGGCTGGTTCGCACAGCGCCTCGACCCGCATCCGCCTGGCCGGAACGCAGGACGTGGTCGCGATCGCCAAGATGAAGGATGGCTCTTTCGTCAAGGCATCGAGCAACGTCAAGGTCACCATCGGCGGCTGCGGCGGCTGAGGCAGGAATTTAGGAGAATCCGACAATGGCAGACAATGTGAAACCCCGCGTGAAAGCGCCGCGCAAGGCAAGTGCCGGCGAGACGGTCACGATCAAGACCCTGATCAGCCACCCGATGGAATCCGGTCAGCGCAAGGACGCCGATGGCAACACCATCCCGCGGTCGATCATCAACCGCTTCACCTGCGAATTCAACGGCGAGACGGTGGTCGACGTGACCATGGAGCCCGCGATCTCGACCAACCCGTATTTCGAGTTCGAGGCGGTCATTCCCGACGCCGGTGACATGAAGTTCACCTGGTACGACGACGATGGCTCTGTCTACGAAGAGACCAAGAGCATCGCGCTGGCCTGAGAAAGGCATCACCGTCAGGGAGGGACGACAATGAAAAAAACAGCACTGATAACGGCGCTTCTGGGAGCGGGTGCACTCACGGCGGGGGCGGCATGGGCCGAACCCGTCGAGGATACGCTGATCATCAACGAAGAGACCGAACTCACCACCTGGACCGAGGCCCCGGCGTCGGTCGAGGGGGCGTTGCCCGAAGTGATCTCGGGCTGGCATTTCCGCGGCACCGAGACCCGCGCCATGCAGGCCGATGATTTCGACAATCCCGGCATGATCTTTGTCGAGCAGGCGATGGATGCCTGGGACACGGTCGAGGGCGAGGCGGGCAACTCCTGCGCAAGCTGCCATGGCGATGCCGAGGAGAGCATGAAGGGCGTTCGCGCGGTTTATCCCAAGTGGAACGAAGACGCGGGCGAGGTGCGCACGCTCGAGATGCAGGTCAATGCCTGCCGCACCGAGAACATGAAGGCCGAGCCACTGAAATACACCGGCACCGAGATGACCAGCATGCTGGCGTTGATCTCGTCCGTGTCGCGCGGCATGCCGATCAACGTGGCAACGGACGGTCCCGTGGCCGAGACCTGGGAGCAGGGCAAGGAGCTCTACTACACCCGCACCGGCCAGTTGGAGCTGAGCTGCGCCAATTGTCACGAGGACAATTACGGCCGCATGATCCGCGCCGATCACCTGAGCCAGGGCCAGATCAACGGCTTTCCGGTCTACCGGCTGAAGAACACCAAGCTGAACGCGGTGCATGCCCGCTTCAAGGGCTGCGTGCGCGACACCCGCGCCGAGACGTTCAGCCCCGGCAGCCCCGAATTCGTGGCGCTTGAGCTTTATGTCGCAAGCCGCGGCAACGGCCTGTCGGTCGAAGGGCCGTCGGTCCGCAACTGAGTGAAGACCCCCGCTTGGCCATGGGCCGGGCGGGGTTTTTCTTGACTAAAAACATTCAAAATTCCGCATGTGATCCCTGCGGTAGTGGAAAGGTCAGACATGATCTCGCGTCGCGATTTTCTTCAAACGAGCATGGCGGCTTCGGCCATCCTTGGGGCGTCATCCTTCGGCAACTGGGCCAAGCTGGCCGCGCAGCAGGCGCTGACGCAGGATCAGCTCTTGCAGTTCGACACGTTCGGCAATGTGAGCCTGATCCACATCACCGACATTCACGCGCAGCTCAAGCCGATCTATTTCCGCGAGCCGTCGATCAATATCGGCGTCGGCGACAACAAGGGCGCGGTACCGCATGTCACCGGCGCAGAGTTCCGCAAGCTTTACGGCATCGACGATGGCAGCCCGTCGCATTACGCGCTCTCTTCGGGCGATTTCAGCGCGCTGGCGCAGGCCTATGGCAAGGTCGGCGGACTGGACCGGATGGCGACCGTGATAAATGCGATCCGCGCCGACCGGCCCGATGCGATCCTGCTCGATGGTGGTGACACCTGGCACGGCTCTTACACCTGCTACAAGACCGAAGGTCAGGACATGGTGAATGTTCTGAACGCGATGAAGCCCGACGCGATGACTTTCCATTGGGAGTTCACGCTAGGCTCTGACCGGGTTCAGGAAATCGTCGAGGACCTGCCCTTCGCAGCCCTCGGCCAGAACATTTTTGACGCCGAATGGGACGAGCCCGCAGAGCTGTTCCCGCCTTACAAGTTCTTCGAGCGCGGCGGTGCCAAGATCGCCGTGATCGGTCAGGCCTTCCCCTATATGCCGATTGCCAATCCGGGCTGGATGTTCCCCGAATACTCCTTCGGTATCCGCGACGAGAACATGCAGGCGATGGTTGACGAGGTGCGGGGCCAAGGGGCAGACCTCGTGATCGTGCTCAGCCATAACGGCTTTGACGTGGACAAGAAGATGGCGGGCATCGTCAGCGGCATCGACGTGATCCTGTCGGGCCACACCCATGACGCGCTGCCCGAGCCGGTTCTGGTGGGCGAGACGATCATCGTGGCCTCTGGCTCTAACGGCAAGTTCGTCAGCCGCGTCGATCTCGATGTACGCGATGGCCGGATGATGGGCTTCCGCCACAAACTGATCCCGATCTTCTCGGACGTGATCGAACCTGACAAGGAGGTGGCCGCGCTGATTGATGAGCAACGCGCGCCGTTCAAGTCCGAGTTGGAGGAGGTGATCGGCCAGACCGAGAGCCTGCTTTACCGGCGCGGCAATTTCAACGGTTCGTGGGATGATCTGATCTGCGAGGCGCTCATCGAAGAGCGCGAGGCCGATATCGCCATGTCGCCCGGCGTGCGGTGGGGCCCGTCCCTCATCCCCGGGCAGGACATCACCCGCGAGGATATCTTCAACGTGACCTCGATGACCTATGGCAAAGCTTACCGTTCCGAGATGACCGGCGAGTTCATCAAGGTGATCCTTGAGGACGTCGCCGACAACATCTTCAACCCCGATCCCTATTACCAGCAGGGCGGCGACATGGTGCGGATCGGTGGCATGGGCTACCGGATTGACATCAACCAGCCGCAGGGCAGCCGGATCAGCGACATGACGCTGCTCAAGACCGGCGAGGCGATCGACCCCGAGAAGAATTACGTGGTCGCCGGTTGGGCATCGGTCAACGAGGACACCGAGGGCCCGCAGATATGGGACGTGGTCGAAAACCATATCCGCAAGCAGGGCACCGTGCGTGTCGCACCCAATGACAGCGTCAAGGTGATTGGCGCATGAGATCCAGTCGAGAGGAGGCATTCGAGATGTCTGAGCTTTTCAAGGGCAACCCCACCTCACGCCGTGCGTTTCTGCGCGGCAGCGTGGCCGCGGCGGCCGGGGCCGTCACGGCGGGCGCGGCACAGGCGGGCACGCCCGACCCGCTGATCACGGATGTGCAGCCCTGGGCCACGGGCCTTGGCGACGGGGTCGATGCCTCACCCTACGGCCTGCCGATCGAATACGAATCCGACGTTGTTCGCCGCAATGTCGAATGGCTGACCGCCGATACGATTTCCTCGATC
>NZ_JAVJUC010000007.1:0-66484 GCF_040219995.1 Roseovarius sp.
CGGGCCGGTCGAATTTCAACCTCGCGACCTTGCCCAAGGAAGATTTCCCGGTGATGGCCTCGTCGGAATATGCCAGCAATTTCTCGGCCCCCGCGCCGGTGCTGCGGCGCCTCTTCGACAAGTCGAAATTCGCCATTTCGACCGAGGAAACCCGCTACTACCTCAACGGCGTCTACATGCATGTCTCCGAGGTCGATGGCGGCAAGGTGCTGCGCTGCGTGGCCACCGACGGTCACCGCCTCGCCCGGATCGACGCCGACCTGCCCGAGGGTGCGTCGGACATGCCCGGCGTGATCGTGCCGCGCAAGACCGTGGGCGAATTGCGCAAGCTGCTGGAAGACGACGAGATGAAAATCGCGGTCTCGGTCTCCGAAACCAAGATCCGCTTCGCCACCCCCGACATCACCCTGACCTCCAAGGTGATCGACGGCACCTTTCCCGATTACACCCGCGTCATCCCGCAGGGCAACACCCGCCGGATGGAGGTGGACGCCGCCGAATTCGCGCAGGCCGTGGACCGCGTGGCGACCGTCAGTTCCGAACGCTCGCGCGCGGTGAAACTGGCACTCGACGAGGATCGGCTGATCCTTTCGGTCAACGCCCCCGACAGCGGCGCCGCCGAGGAAGAGCTTGCCGTGGCCTATGGCGACGAGCGGCTGGAAATCGGCTTCAACGCCAAGTACCTGCTGGAAATCGCCAGCCAGGTCGACCGCGAGAACGCCGTGTTCCTGTTCAACTCCTCGGGCGATCCGACGCTGATGCGCGAAGGCAATGACACGACGGCGGTCTATGTCGTCATGCCGATGCGGGTGTGACATCTGTCGAAGCCTCCGGCGGGGATATTTCTGGCAAGATGAAAGGGTCGTGAATGCCCGGCCTCTACCTGTCGGAACTGACCCTTTCGCATTTCCGCTCGCATAAGTCGGCGCGGCTCACGCTCGATGCGCGGCCCGTGGCGATTCACGGCCCCAATGGCGCGGGCAAGACCAACCTGATCGAGGCGGTCTCGCTCCTGTCTCCGGGGCGCGGGCTGCGGCGCGCGGCAGCGCAGGACATGGCGCGCCGGCCTGAAGCCCTGGGCTGGAAGATCACCGGCCTCCTGCACTCGCTGCAACGCGTCCACGAGGTCGAAATCCTGTCGGAAGAAAGCGCGGCGCGGCAGGTACGCATCGACGAGAAATCCGCCACCCAACTGGCGCTGGGCCGGATCGCCCGGGTGCTCTGGCTGATCCCGTCGATGGACCGGCTCTGGATCGAAGGAACCGAGGGGCGCAGGCGGTTTCTCGACCGCCTGACCATGAGCTTCCTGCCCGATCACGGCGACGCGGCGCTGGCCTATGAAAAGGCGATGCGCGAACGCAATCGCCTGCTCAAGGATCAGGTGCGCGACGCGCATTGGTATCTGGCACTGGAGCGGCAGATGGCCGAGGCGGGCACGCAGATTCACACCAATCGCAAACACGCGCTCGCCCTCATCGCGGGCGCGCAGATGCAGGCCGAAACCGCCTTTCCCACCGCCGAACTGGAGCTGACCCAGACCGAGGGCGAGATGCCCGAGACCGCCGATGATCTGCGCGAGGCATTGGCCGAGAGCCGGTTTCGCGATCTGATCGCCGGGCGCACCCTTGTTGGCCCGCACCGCGCCGATCTCTACGGGGTCTATGCCGCCAAGGGCGTGCCCGCCGCCGACTGTTCCACCGGCGAGCAAAAGGCGCTGCTTGTCTCGCTCATCCTTGCCAATGCCCGCGCGCTCGCCCGCGATTTCGGCGCGCCGCCGATTTTGTTGCTGGATGAGGTCGCGGCCCATCTTGACGCCACCCGCCGTGCGGCGCTCTATGACGAAATCTGCGGCCTCGGCGCTCAGGCATGGATGACCGGCACCGGGCCGGAACTCTTCGCCGAACTGGGCCCGCGCGCGCAACACGTCCACGTCACCGACACCGACGGCACCAGCCGCATCACACCGGAGGCCCCATGACCCCGCAACGCGTCACCCTCATCACCCTTGGCGTCGAGGATCTCGACCGCGCACGCGACTTTTACGCCGCCCTTGGCTGGACCCCGGCAGAATCCCTGGACAAGGTCGCCTTCTACCAGATGAACGGGCTGGTTCTGGGGCTGTTCGGCACATCCGACCTCGCCGCCGATCAGGGCCGCCCCGGTGCCACGCTCGGCACCGGGGCAATGACGCTGGCGCAGAACTTCATGACCGAGGCCGAGGTGAATGCTGCCTATGCCACCGCCCTCGCCGCAGGGGCGACCGCGCTCAAGGCCCCGGAAAAGGTGTTCTGGGGCGGCTATTCCGGCTATTTCGCCGATCCCGACGGCCATGTCTGGGAACTGGCGATGAACCCGTTCTGGCCGCTCTCGCCCGATGGCAGCCTCACCTTGCCCCAGGCCCCATGACCGTCAGCCTTTTCGACCTGATGCTCTACGCCGCCGCAATGGCGGGCCTCTGGGCGGTGCCCGGCCCGGTCTGGGTGGCGCTGACCGCGCGGTCGCTCTCGGGGGGCATGGCCGGGGCCTGGCCGCTGGCGGTGGGCGTCGCACTGGGCGATCTGATCTGGCCGCTCTGCGCGATCCTCGGCCTTGCCTGGGTGCTGTCGGTCTATGGCGACGCGCTGGAGATGCTGCGCTGGATCGCGGCGGGGGTGTTCATCGTGATGGGGCTCTTGCTGATCCGTGCGCCCTCCCGCCCACCAAGCGCCGACAGCCGCATGACCCGTCCCGGCATCTGGGCCGGGTTCTCGGTCGGCATGGCGGCGGTGATCGGCAATCCCAAGGCGATCCTCTTCTACATGGGTTTCCTGCCGGGCTTCTTCGATCTTTCCACCGTCACCGTGCCCGACATCGCCGCGATCCTCGCGGTTTCGGCCATCGTGCCAATGCTGGGCAACCTTGCACTCGCCTTCTTTCTCGACCGCGCGCGCCGCCTTTTGCAGAGCCCCAAGGCGATTGCCCGGCTCAATTTCGGCTCTGGCGTGCTGCTGATTCTGGTGGGTCTGGTGATCCCCTTCACCTGACTTCACGAGATACGCAAAATATAGCGGTTGGGCGTGACATTCCCCCCAATAAAACGTATAAAATCACAAAAATACGAAGGAACACACGCATGTCCGAACCCGCCGTCGCGCCCGAAGAATACGGGGCCGATTCCATCAAGGTTCTCAAAGGGTTGGAGGCTGTCCGCAAACGCCCCGGCATGTATATCGGGGATACCGACGACGGCTCCGGTCTGCATCACATGGTCTACGAGGTCGTGGATAACGGCATCGACGAGGCGCTGGCCGGTCACGCCGACGCCGTCAACGTCACGATCCACGCCGATTCGAGCGTCTCGGTCAGCGACAATGGCCGTGGCATCCCCGTCGACATGCATGAGGGCGAAGGCGTCTCGGCCGCCGAGGTGATCATGACCCAGCTGCATGCGGGCGGCAAATTCGACAGCAATTCCTACAAGGTGTCGGGCGGCCTGCATGGCGTCGGCGTCTCGGTGGTCAACGCGCTGTCCGAATGGCTCGAACTGCGCATCTGGCGCAACGGCAAGGAACATATCGCCCGCTTTGAGGGCGGCTTTACCACCGAGCCGCTGCGCGTCGTGGGCGATGCCGAGGGGCGCAAGGGCACCGAGGTGCGCTTTCTCGCCTCGCTGGAGACATTCTCCAACCTTGAATACAGCTTCGAGACGCTGGAAAAGCGCCTGCGAGAACTGGCCTTCCTCAATTCCGGCGTGCGGATCATCCTGCGAGATGAGCGCCCCGCCGAACACCTTGAATCAGAGCTGTTCTACGAAGGCGGGGTCAAGGAATTCGTCAAGTATCTCGACCGTCACAAGACCCCCGCCATGCCCGAGCCGATCTTTATCACCGGCGAGCGTGACGAGATCGGCATCGAGGTGGCGATGTGGTGGAACGACAGCTATCACGAGACGGTGCTGCCCTTTACCAACAACATCCCGCAGCGTGACGGCGGCACCCATATGGCGGGCTTTCGCGGTGCGCTGACCCGCACCATCAACGCCTATGCCCAGACCACCGGCATCGCCAAAAAGGAAAAGGTCAGCTTTACCGGCGACGACGCCCGCGAGGGGCTCACCTGCGTGCTCTCGGTCAAGGTGCCCGATCCGAAATTCTCGTCCCAGACCAAGGACAAGCTCGTCAGCTCCGAGGTGCGCCCCGCGGTCGAGGGTCTGATGAACGAGAAACTCGCCGAATGGTTCGAGGAAAACCCGCAGGTGGCCAAGGTCATCGTCTCCAAGATCATCGAGGCCGCCCATGCCCGAGAGGCCGCGCGCAAGGCCCGCGAACTCACCCGGCGCAAGAACCCGATGGATGTCAATTTCCTCGCCGGCAAGCTCAAGGATTGCTCAAGCAAGGACCCCTCCAAGACCGAACTGTTCCTCGTCGAGGGTGATAGCGCCGGCGGCTCTGCCCAGACCGGGCGCGACCGGGGCACGCAGGCGGTTCTGCCCCTGCGCGGCAAGATCCTCAATGTCGAGCGCGCCCGCTTTGACAGGATGCTCGGGTCACAGGAAATCGGCAATCTCGTGATGGCGCTGGGCACCGGCATCGGCCGGGACGAGTTCAACATCTCGAAACTGCGCTACCACAAGATCGTCATCATGACCGATGCCGATGTCGATGGCGCGCATATCCGCACGCTGCTGCTCACGTTCTTCTATCGGCAGATGCCGGAACTGATCGAGGGCGGATATCTCTATATCGCGCAGCCGCCGCTCTACAAGGTGATGCGCGGCAAATCCGAGGTCTATCTCAAGGATCACCCCTCGCTCGAGGATTACCTGATCGACCAGGGCACCACCGATGCCGCCCTGCGGCTTGGCTCGGGCGAGGAGATTGCCGGGCCCGATCTGGTGCGCGTGGTCGAAGAGGCGCGGCAGGCCAAGCGCAGCCTCGAAGCCTTCCCGACGCACTATCCCCGCCACATCCTCGAACAGGCGGCCATCGCCGAGGCGTTCCTGCCCGGCCGCGTCGACAGTGACCTGCAAGGCGTGGCCGATACCGTGGCCGCCCGGCTCGACATGATCTCGAATGAATACGAGCGCGGCTGGCAGGGCCGGCCGACGCAGGATCAGGGCCTCCGCCTGACCCGCGTGGTGCGCGGGGTCGAGGAAATGCGCACGCTTGACGGCCCGGTGCTGCGCGGCGGCGACGCCCGTCGCCTCGCCCAGCAGACCGAACAGCTTCGCGCCATCTACCGGGAGCGCGCGACATTGCTTCGCAAGGACCGCTCTCAGCCGATTTTCGGCCCGCTCGACCTGCTCGACGCGATCCTGAAAGAGGGTGAAAAGGGCCTGACGCTGCAACGCTACAAGGGTCTCGGAGAGATGAACCCCGATCAGCTTTGGGAAACCACGCTCGACCCGGACGCCCGCACGCTCTTGCAGGTCAAGATCGACGACGTGGCCGAGGCCGATGATCTCTTTACCAAGCTGATGGGCGACGTGGTCGAACCGCGCCGCGAGTTCATCCAGGCCAACGCGCTCAACGTCGAAAATCTCGACGCCTGACGCCGTGTAGGCGCGCGCATGGTTCTTCGCACGCTCGCGCTCGGCGGCGTGCGGCTTTCTTGTGTTTGGCATCACGGCCTCAGCTGCGAACGGCGCGCGGTCTTGGATCACACTCCAGAGGCCTTGACCGCAGCCGTGCTAAGAACACCGCGATTGCGGGGGCATCTCGTTTCCTGCGTCGCAACCCATAGCCCTCGGCGCTCCGTCGGTCTGACGGCCAGCAGCCTCAGCCCGAAAGACATGGCTTGGCTCTACGCCAAGCAGTCAGGATGCGCGCGAGTAGCGCACGCCTTCCGGGACATGCTGGTCAAAAACCGACGCGATGATGCGTGTCAAGGATCGTCCCTCCGGCGCGATCTCGATGCGCTTTCCAGTCAGCTTTGCGAACGGTGCAAATCGTGTTGCCACCTCCATCAGGCACGGCAGGAGCGTCTGTGCGCGTGCCCCGAACTCCTGGCTCAGGTCATCAAGATCCAGCGCGAAGGTACACATCAGATGCTCGATCGCACGTGCGCGCAACTGGTCTTCGCTGGTCATCCGATAGCCACGAGAACCGGGAAACACACCTTTTGCGATCCGCTGCTTATAGGCTGCCGTCGCGGGCGCATTCTGGACGTATCCCTCCGGAAAGTGAGAAATCGACGATGCGCCAAGTCCGATGAGGGTTCGACAGGAATCGGCCGTGTATCCCTGGAAATTGCGGCGCAGGTGCCCCGTCTCCAGCGCCGTCGCCAGATCATCCCCGGGGCGTGCGAAATGGTCAATGCCGATGGGCGTCAGGCCTTCCGCAACGAACAGTTCCCCGGCGCGCGTGGCGAGATTGTAGCGCGCCAGATCGCCCGGAAGCGCGTCTTCGTCAATCAGCTTTTGCCGCTTGGAGACCCACGGAACATGCGCGTATCCAAAGAGCGCCACGCGGTCCGGCGCGAAGGTCAGGACCTTGTCGATGGTATCTTCGATCCGCGCAAGGCACTGATGCGGCAGGCCATATACGAGATCGGTGTTGAGCGAGGTGATCCCGGCCGCACGCAGATCTTCGACACAGGCCCGTGTAACATCGAACGATTGCAGGCGGCCAATCGCCTCTTGCACCTGAGGATCAAAGTCCTGAATGCCGATCGAGGCGCGGGTCATGCCTTCAGCGGCCAGCGCCTCGATTTTCGCGCGATCAACCATGGTCGGGTCGATTTCCACCGAGAACTCGAACACGTCAGCAGGGGGAAACACCCGACGTATCGCCTCGGCCAGGCGATGGATCAATGCCGGAGGCAGAATTGTCGGTGTTCCACCTCCCCAGTGCAGGTTGCCCATTTTCAAGCCGTCAGGCAGCTTGGCACGCACCATCTCGAGCTCGGCCTCGAGCGTCTCGATATAGCTTTCCACAGGCCCAAGGGTCTTCGTGCCTTGGGTGTGACAGGCGCAGAACCAGCACAGCCGCTCGCAAAACGGGATGTGGATATAGACCGATACCGGCTCTTTCGGGTTCAGCGTTTCAAGCGCGCGGCCCTGAAAGGACGCGCCGGTGTCGGGCGTAAAGGCCGCGGCGGTCGGGTACGATGTGTATCGCGGCACGCGTGCATCGAAGAGGCCAAGCGCCTTGAGTGATTCTGTATGTTCCATGCCGTCTTATGAAACGGACAGGGACACGCCTCTTTGCCGCAGATCAAACTTCTCGGCTTGATCCATGATCCGGAACCAGAATTCATGTGGTCTGTTCGTTGCGGACACGCGCACCGGGCGTGGCTGTTCGAGACATTCTCGTTTCCCCGACGATCCGACAGAAAGGCTGCACGCCCTCATTGCTGGACCCGAGATGTTGAATTTTTGGTCACAATGCTGTTACGATACCCAAGGGTTGTGTGATTGAAGTGAAAAACACCCTCAGCCGGGGAGGAAGCGATGTCTGAAGGACATGCCACCGAACCAGAGTCCGAGTGTCGCGACAAACGGCGACGCAAAGAATTAACTCATTTCCTGATCCTGGCGTTCGGTATCTGGCCCGTCGTGGCCGTCGGTACGGTTGGCGGCTACGGTTTTCTGGTCTGGATGTATCAGCTTGTCGCCGGGCCGCCGGGCCCGTCAGGGCACTGACCGCTCGTGTCGGCGCAGACCGGCATATCCCGTCGCGACCTGCTTCGCGGAAATCCTCGCCCAGGGCCTTACCGGGCAAGACCACCGGGTGTGTCGCTGCAGTCTCTGACGGCATGCACCGCCTGCGGCGCCTGCACCGAGGCCTGCCCCGAGGACATACTTGAAATTGCCGTAGATGGTGTGGCGATCAAACCCGGAGCCGGGGAATGCACATTCTGCGGTGAATGCGCGGCGGCTTGTCCGGAGGATGTCTTTGCCAGTGACCGCCGGATGGCCCATGTGATGCAGATTTCCGGCGATTGTCTCGCGCAGGCCGGAATCGCCTGCATGACCTGCCGCGACGTCTGCCCCGAGACCGCCATTTCCATGCGTCCCCGGGTTGGCGGGCCCTTCCTGCCCGAGCTTGATGCCGCAAGCTGCACCGGCTGCGCCGCCTGCTCGTCCGCCTGCCCGGCAGATGCCATCCATGCAATCGAAAGGGGCCCCGAGAATGTCTGAACCTCGCTGGCATGTCTCCTCGGCCGTCGTGACCATCGCCGAAGGCGCATCGCACGAGGTGCACCGGCGTGTCGAGACGCTCGACGGGGTGGAAGTGCATGGCGGCGACGACACGCGTCTCATCGTGACAATAGAAGGAACGAGTACCGGACAGCTTGGTGACAGGCTGACCGAGATCAACCTGATGGAGGGCGTTCTGGCGGCCAACATGGTCTTCGAGCACGCCGAGGAACCGGAGGAGACCACATGCCACTCGACCTGACACGACGCCAGCTTCTCAAGGCACACGCGGCTGCGCTCGCCGCCTCCGCCGCCGGGCTTTCCCAAGAGGCCCTCGCCCAGCCCGTTCCAGGCGGGGTCGAGGCGCTCAAGATCAACTGGTCCAAGGCGCCCTGCCGGTTCTGCGGGACAGGCTGCGGCGTGATGGTCGGGGTCAAGGAAGGCAAGGTCGTGGCCACCCATGGCGACATGCAACACGAGGTCAATCGGGGTCTGAACTGCGTCAAAGGTTACTTCCTGTCAAAGATCATGTACGGCGAAGACCGCCTGACCACGCCGCTGATGCGCAAGCGGAACGGCCAGTTCGACAAGGAGGGCGAGTTCGAGCCGGTCAGCTGGGACGAGGCGTTCGACGTCATGGCGGCGCGGGTCAAGAAACAGCTTGCCGAGAAGGGGCCGGAGAGCATCGGCATGTTCGGCTCAGGCCAGTGGACGGTGATGGAAGGCTATGCCGCCTCCAAGCTGATGCGCGCCGGTTTCCGGTCGAACAACCTCGACCCGAACGCACGGCACTGCATGGCTTCGGCAGCGGCGGCCTTCATGCGCAGCTTTGGCATCGACGAGCCGATGGGGTGTTACGACGACTTTGAGCATGCCGACGCCTTCGTGCTCTGGGGCTCCAACATGGCCGAGATGCACCCGATCCTCTGGACACGGCTGGCCGACCGCAGGCTGGGTACGCCGGGCGTGAAATGCGCGGTGCTCTCGACCTTCACGCACCGGTCGATGGATCTCGCGGACATTCCAATGGTGTTCAAGCCCGGCACCGATCTCGCGATCCTCAACTATATCGCCAATTACATCATCCAGACCGGCCGCGTGAACGAGGAGTTCGTCTCAAAGCACACGACCTTCATGAAGGGCGAGACGGATATCGGTTATGGTCTGCGCGACGATCATCCGCTGCAACTCGCGGCCGAGGGCGCAGGCAATGCCGGGCTGATGGAGCCGTCGGACTTTGAGGCGTTCAAGGCACATGTCGCCGAGTATACGCTTGAATATGTCAGCGAGTTGTCAGGGGTCGAGCCGGGCTTCCTCGAGGAACTGGCCGAGCTTTACGCCGATCCCGACACCAAGGTAATGTCGCTCTGGACAATGGGCTTCAACCAGCATGTGCGCGGTGTCTGGGCCAACCAGATGGTCTACAATATCCATCTGCTCACCGGCAAGATATCCGAGCCCGGCAATTCGCCCTTCTCGCTGACCGGACAGCCTTCGGCCTGCGGCACGGCACGCGAAGTGGGCACGTTTGCGCATCGGCTTCCGGCGGATATGGTCGTGACCAACCCCGACCATGTGGAACATACCGAAGAGATCTGGAAGCTGCCGCATGGCCTGTTGAATACCAAGCCGGGCTTCCACGCGGTTCAGCAGGATCGCATGCTCAAGGATGGGGTGCTCAATTTCTACTGGGTTCAGGTCAACAACAACCTTCAGGCCGCCCCCAATACGCAGAACGAGACCTATCAGGGCTATCGCAACCCCGACAACATGATCGTCGTGTCCGATGCCTATCCGACCGTGACGGCGATGGCGGCCGATATCATCCTTCCCGCCGCCATGTGGGTCGAGAAAGAAGGCGTCTACGGCAATGCCGAGCGGCGCACCCACGCCTGGCATCAACTGGTCGATGCGCCGGGCGAGGCGCGGTCGGATCTGTGGCAACTCGCCGAGTTTTCCAAACGCTTCACCACGGATGAAGTCTGGCCCGAAGATATCCTGAATGACAATCCGGATTATCGCGGCAAGACAATCTTCGACGTGGTCTTCGCAAACGGTCAGGTCGACGCCTATCCGCTCGACGACATGCCCGAGGACTACGCCAACCACGAAGCCCAGGATTTCGGCTTCTACATCCAAAAGGGCCTGTTCGAGGAATACGCCGCCTTCGGGCGAGGGCACGGCCACGATCTGGCCCCGTATGACACCTATCAGAGCGACGAGGTGCGCGGCCTGCGCTGGCCCGTCGTCGACGGCGAGGAAACGAAATGGCGTTTCCGCGAGGGCTATGATCCTTACGTCAGCGAAGGGGCGGGCGTGGAATTCTACGGCAGGCCCGACGGCCGCGCGGTGATCCTGGCGGTGCCCTACGAGCCCCCCGCCGAAAGCCCGGATGACGAGTTCGACATGTGGCTGGTCACCGGTCGGGTGCTGGAGCACTGGCATTCGGGCTCGATGACCATGCGGGTGCCGGAGCTCTACAAGGCCTTTCCCGGCGCCAAGGTATTCATGAACGCCATCGACGCACGCGAACGCGGCCTCAATCAGGGCATGGAGGTGCGGGTGATCTCAAGACGCGGTGAAATCCGAAGTCGCGTCGAAACCCGGGGCCGCAACCGCATGCCCTCGGGCGTGATCTTCGTGCCGTGGTTCGACGCCAGCCAGCTCATCAACAAGGTGACACTGGATGCGACGGACCCGATTTCAAAACAGACTGATTTCAAGAAATGCGCCGTGCGCGTGGAGCCGGTATAATGACGCAGTTTCGCCTGATCGCCGTTTTCACCGCCTGCCTCGCCGGCAGTTTCGTCTTCGCACAAAGCGTGCCGGAACTGTCAGGGCCATCCCCCGATCCGATGGAATCGATCCCCGCCGGGCCGCTCGAACGCTTTGTCACCGACGATGTCCGCCAGATGCGCGCCTATCCCGAACAGCCGCCGGTGATCCCCCATTCGATCGAAGGATATCAGCTTTCGGTCAATGCCAACCGCTGCATGTCATGCCACAGGCGCGAACATACCGAAGGCTCCGGAGCGCCAATGATCTCGATCACCCACTACATGACCCGCGAGGGGCAGATGCTCGCCGATGTATCGCCCCGCCGGTACTTCTGTACCCAGTGCCACGTGTCGCAGGCTGACACCGCGCCTCTGATCGAAAACAGCTTTACCGACATGTCCGAGTTGGGCGCCACCGGCGCCGGGAGTGACTGACATGCGGTGGATCATGCAGCCTCTCCGCTGGTTCTGGCGGGTTTTGTGGACCCCGGCAGGAACGCTTGGTCTTGGCTTTCTGACCTTGGGTGGTTTCGTCGGCGGGGTGGTCTTCTGGGGTGCCTTCAACACGGCACTCGAACACACCAATACCGAGGAATTCTGCATCTCCTGCCATGAGATGGAGGCCAACGTCTACGAAGAGCTGTCGCGAACCGTGCATTTCTCCAATCGATCGGGCGTGCGTGCCGGATGCCCCGACTGCCACGTCCCGCATGATTGGACCGACAAGATCGCCCGCAAGATGCAGGCCTCGAAAGAGGTCTGGGGGCATATCTTCGGCGTGATCAGCACGCGCGAGAAGTTCCTCGACCACCGGCTCGTGATGGCAAAGCGGGAATGGTCCCGGCTGCAGGCCAATAACAGTCTCGAATGCCGCAATTGTCATAACGAAATGGCCATGGATCTCAGCCGCCAGTCCCCCCGAGCGTCAAGGATACACACGGAGTACCTGCTCTCCGGCGAGCGGACCTGCATCGACTGTCACAAGGGCATCGCCCATGAACTGCCCGACATGACCGGGATCGAGCCTGGCTGGACGGTCCCGGAGGAGCTTCAGGGCGAAACCCAGCCCGGCCTTGACGATGGTGAGGACATCCAGAGCTACCTCAAGGAGACACGACCCAAGGGGTGAGAATCGCAATCCGACGCGCTCGACATGAACTCAAACGGTCGATGTCGGCCGTGCCGAGACCGGAGCGCAGCGCCCAAAAGAATGAACAAGCAACGGGACCACCCTCTGCCGTGGCAATTCCGCCAGAGAATGCAAACGATGCGCGGATTGATGCCCGAAGTCGCAGCAACGGCGGCTCGACCTGCGATTTTCTTGATTTCCGACCCGCCGGGTGGCACCCTTTTGAAAATTCTCTGCAAGCGTATTTTTAAACGAGGTCGTCATGAAGCCCTGGCTCGGTGCGCAGGAAGTCTTGTATGAAAGCCTGCTCTGGCATCTGAAAGTTCCAAAGGGCTACGCGTCGCAGGTCGCCGCAAACAAACTGGTCTTTCCCGGCGAAAGCATGGTGAACATCACCAACCCGCCCAGCACCCACAGCGCCGTCAACCTCGAGGGCTATGTCGATGCCTGGATCACCGACATCGAATGCGCCACCAGCCTGCGGCCCAAGCTCTACGGGTTCGATTACGGGCGTGTTGCGGATATTTTCTATCAGGACGACACCAAGGTTCTGCTGACGACCAAACCCCAGAACCAGCGCAGCGGCACCGGCAGCATCCCGTCCGAAAAGGCGATGATGAAGGATCTGATGCTGTCATGCTACGCCAAGGGCGGCGAAATCTGCCTCAGCTATCATATGCTCAACCCCTTCATCTTCATCACGCCCGCCGATAGCGGGCTCGATCCACTGAAATACCACACTGGCCAATCCGACACACATCTGGGTTCCGCGAACTTCCAATCCGAATTTGCCGCTCAAAGCGACACTCCCACCCCAAGCGACACCGTCACCCGCGGCGGGCACGAAATGGGTGCCTTCCTCGACGATCTGCTGTCCCACAGTATGGCCGACGGCAAGGACATCTATGTCCGCCTCTTTCACGAACCCAATATCAGCCATTTCTGGTGGGGTGAGGCACGCGGAAACAATACCCACCCCTACATGGACAACTTCATTGCCCTGTGGAAACTCATGGTCGATGCCATCCGCGCCGAGGTCGACCCAAGCCGACACGCGCAGATCAAGTTCGTGTTCTGCATCAACGGCAAGGACACCCTGGCCGAGCTTGCCAGCGACCTCGACCGTTACTTTCCCACCGGCGGCGGGTTCACGGCCACACAAGCGTTTTCCGATTTCCTGAACAGCATCTCGGTCCTCGGGCTCGACTATTACGAGGATTGGAAAAAAGACCCGACACAGTCAAACCTGATCGCCGAATATCAGCTTGTCATCGACAAGGTGACCGCGGTGAATACCCAACTGGGCCAGAACTGGGACCACGCCCTGACCGAGGTGAGCATCAGAACCGCCAACACGGGCAAGCTCTACGGCGCCTACAATGCCGATGCAGCCTGGCCCGAGAGCAACCGCACATTCTTCAAGGATGCCGTTTTCGAGCTGGCCCGCACGAAATCACCGAAATGGGTGATGTTCTGGGTCAACCGGCTGGGAAATTCGGCGATTTCCAAGTTCACGCCACCCACGTCGAACGGTATCAGCCTGCATTACGGGCAGACCAATGTCTTTACCGACCAGTACGCCGAAATGTATTACCCGATGCTGCCCGCCGAACCGTTCTACGTCGAGACCTTCAAACACGGCCATGTCGATGGCAATGGCGTGCAGCAAAAGACCTTCATGAAAATCGCCGCCACCAATCCCGACCTTCTGAACCAGATACCCGGTGCCACGACGGACGGCGACAGAAACGACCACGGCAAGGCCTATCACAGCGCGGTCGAGGATTTCTTCACAATGGTGCCGGACCATATCAAGACGTGGAACGCCACAGGAATTCTCGCCGTCGAGGCGTTTCAGGCAGGCACCCTGTCGCGCCCGGATTTCGGGCAGGCACCCATGCCGTCAAACCCCAACGCCGCCGATATCATCTTCGAAACGCTTTAATCGTCGCCCTCTACATAATCAAAGCGCAATCCCGGCCCAGCATGGCCGCGCCCGGCATCCTTGTGGCGCCCCACCCAGAAATGATTGCTGTCCTCACCGGCACCGCTGGCAAACTTGGCGATACGCCGCACGCGCAACCCGGTGCGCGGCACCTCCTCTTCCATCAGGCGCACCGCCTCGGCAACCACGGTTGACCGGTATTGCGGAGTGTCGCGGCTCGCCTCGGGGTCGGTCCGCCCCCGGCGCAGGAAAACCTCGCCATCGGTCGGGGTCAGGTCGATCTGCACCGGCAGATACGGAATCCAGTTCCGGGGCACATCCGACATCAGGCGAAACCCGGCAGGCTCAGGCGCGTCGCCACTGCCCTGCGCCTCGGCCTCGCGCGCATCGCCGTTCATCACGGTCTCACCGGTCTCAGTCGTATAGACATGCTCCCACGCCCAGACCAGATTGGCCTGCTCGTCCCGCACAAAGCGGACATCCTCCAGAACGTCATTGTAAAGGACGTCGATCGCTATATTGGGGGCATAGAGTTGCCGGCCCGAAATGCCACGCTCTGCATCGGGCAGCGGATCGACGGCAAACACCCTCCAGCCCTCCTCCTCCACCGGCTCCAGCTCGGTCATCACGCCGAAACTGTCGGTCACGCGCAGCGACAGGATGTCCCGAACCGCGCCCGTAGGCATCGGCGCGGGGATCATGTACCAGTTGTTGATATCGGTATAAAAGAACTCCGGCAGCAGGGTGGACAGGATATTGGGCTCCGCCTCGCGCGGGGCATCGAAATAGGCCCCCGCCTCCTCCAGCCGCCACCAGCGTGGATCAGGCGCCCCGGGCAAGCTGATCTGCGTCGGCACATAGCTGCGCGGCGCGTCCTCCTCCGCGCCGTCGCCGCCGAATGACTTTTCAAGGTCGAACTGATACCAATCGAGCTGAAACCCGGTGTAATCGCTGGCTCGCAACCGGTGCCCTGAGGTCTCCAACCCGAACGCGTATTCCAGCGCCTCACTGCGCCAGGCGGCGGCCTCGTCACGGCCCGCGCTCTCGGCTTCGATGAACGGCTCCAGCGGCTCCTTGGGGTCAAGCGCCAGCATCTCTGCCCCGCGCTGCAACCGCGCCACCGGAAAATGGCGGCTCTCCAGATCGACGCTTGCCAGCGCGCCGCCGTTTTCCGCCTCGAACTCACCGGTCTGCCATTGCCGAGCCAGAAACCACAACGGGTCCTTGACGCGCGCCGATAGCGCCTCGGCGATATTGACCGAGCGGTTCGAGCCATGCAGCTGCTGCTTCTTGTCTCCTGCCATCGCTCTACTCCTTCACCACGCCAAAGCCGCGCCGCTCGGCCACCGCCAGCGCATTGGCCGAGGTGCCGAGGCGCTGCAGATCGTCAAGGCCGTCTACCAGCCGGAACGCCAGCCCCCCGGTGCCCAGCGCCAGCCCGGTATTGCGCAGCCGGAATTGCGGAATACGGGCGCGCTCCTGATCTCCGTCGGTCTTGTGGGCGATCACGTTGGCCCCCGGCAATGCCGCGCCCGGCAACGCCCGCTCATGGCTCGAAAGCGCACGGATTTTCATCCAGTTGATGGTCTCGAACACCAGCCGCGCGGCGCGCAGGCCGGTCCAGTTGCGCACACCGTCATGCGGGGCCACCCCCAGAAGGATCGCATGCGGTGCCTCGCTTTGCGGACTGTCATAGTTGATGGCGATCCCCGCAGGCTGGGTCTGGCTCGGGCGTTGCAGGCTCCATTCATCGCAGACAATGCCACAGACCGGCGTCTTTTTCTCCATCAGCCTGTCACCGCTCAGGAAAATGCCGTGGTGGCGCACTTGGGGGGCCTCCTCGACCGGGCGCGGATCGGCCTGCAGGTCATCCGGATCAATCGTCGCCTCACGGCGTGATCTGAACCCGCTGCGTCCGGCAAGGGACGCCAATTGTGCCGCCCGACCGCTATTCGGACGATGCGCGCCCCAGGGATCAAGCGCCTCGGAAACCCCGGCCGCCGCATCCACAACCGGCTGCAACGCAGGCAGATTGCGCGGCACCGGCGGCAGGATGATCATCGCCTCCCCATCCAGCGCCTGCTGCAAGGCCGCCACACAGCCCTGCAGATCACCCTTGGCTGCGGCCAGCGACGCGTGCCCCGTCGGCGCATGATCGCGCAAGGCCGCCGCCAGCCGCGCCTTCTGCGCCTCCATCCGCGCGATCATGTCGCGCTGCCGCCCGATCACGGCGTCCGGGTCCTCGACCGCCTCGGCACTGGTGAAATGGCGCAGGGCCCCGGGCATGCCGTAATCCGCCAGCGGTTCCAGAAACCGGCCCAGCAAGACCGCGCGATGCTGCTCGACGCGCTCCATCGCCCGGTCGATCTCGGGCTGACCGGCGCCGCTGTCGATCACCCGAAGGGCCTCCAGCACCTCGGTTTCAAACACCGAAATGGCGTTATTGGCGGCATCGAGCGCCGCCTGCATCCTCGCATGTAAAAGCTTGATACGCTCTCGCAGCGCCGAAATCCCGTACCCCACCGCCACGATCGCATCCGCCTCAGGCAATTCCCCGTTGCGGATGTCGGCACTGGCATTCAGGTCCGAATGATCCAGACTGCGGCCGTTCTTGGCCGTCTTGCGGATCAGGTCGGCCCGCTGCAGCAATTCTTCGAGGGACGGGTGCCCGGCACTCAGGTTCACGTCAAAGGCCAGCCCGTCGCCGGGTTGCACATCACCCAATTGGGCCAGCAGTGCCGGCTGTTGCATCAACTGCCGTGCAAGGGCCGCCTTGGCCCTGACCTGCACTTCGCTGGCACCGCCGATGACCAGATCGATCGGCGCCATCCCCAGATCCTCGGCCAGGTGCAGCGAGACCGTGGAGATGGGCCCCGGCCCGCCCGCCGCAGACGCGGACGCGCTCAACGACATCTCGAGCCGCGCCTCACCAAACCCGTCGAACACCTGCGCGGCAAAACCCGCCAGCCCCGGTTCGGCAATCTCGCGCGGGCGGGCCTTGGGTTTGGGCGCAACCTCGTCCAGCATCAGGCTCACCCGGTAGGACGACCCCTGCCCCAGCCGCTGCGTCTTCAGGAACAACGGCTGCCCCGGCGGCGGATGGCCTGACAAGACCTGCAACCAGGCATTGGCGGCATCCCCTTGCCCGAGGGCGCGGCGATGCACCGCCTCGGCCATCACGATATCCGCAAGCGCATCGAGATCATCCGCCAGCACCGCCTGCAACGCCCTGAGCGGGCCCTGATTTTGCGGATCGTCGACAAAGGCAAGCCCGTTGAACACGCGGCGCGCGGTGATCCCGTCCTCACGCTCCCCCTCCAGCGGATAGCGTGCGCGCAACTGCAGGATCAGCGCATCATGCTTCATGTCATGCAGCCAGCGTTCCCCACGCAGGCCCAGCCCTTCCTGCAGGTCGTGGCCCTTGCCGATCAGGTCCATCAGTCGCAGCGCCCGTCGGGTGCGCCCCGAACTCAGGTCGATGCTGAACGCCCCGCCGCCCCGGTGCCGCAGATAGGCCGAGCGCAACAGCGCCGCCGTTTGTGCCTGCGGCACCGACGGGGCCTGAATATATCCGTCGCTCCCACCGGTCACACTTTCGGGGCGCAGCTTGCCGATAAACCCGTAATACCCCCCGGCCAGCCCGGTCTGCCCGGCCTGCCGGTCGGCCTTCAACCGCGCATAGGCAAGCCCGGTGGCATAGGCATCCACCCGATGCTGGAACAGGTCGATCACCTCGCATAACAGCACCTCCAGATGCGCGCGCCCCTGCGGACGCCGGGCAATCGTCTCAAGCTGGCGCAGGGCCGCCGCGTAATCCTGATTGAGCCGCGACACCTTCTCGATCACACGATTTCCGATGGCCTCAACGCCGATGCTTCCCGGTCTCAGCCGCCCCGCCGACCCGGCACTGAACCCTGACATCGTCTTATCGATCGCCTGCAACTGCCGCCGCAGCCTGAGATCCGGGACGGTGTCCAGCTTCAGATCAAGGATATGCGGGCGTCCGCCACCCGGCTTTGCGCCGCTGTCGGACGTCTCGAGAACATCCTTCAGAACCCATGACTTGATATTGCGCTCCAGCGTCAGCCGGGCCAGCCGATAGAGCAGCGGCCAGCGACGGTTGCGCAGGTCCGGGTCCGGCAAATCCGCCAACGGCGTCTCACGCAGCGCCACCAGATAGCTGGACGCCCGGTATTTCGTCTGCCCGCCATCCACATAAGGGCAGCCAAGACCCTTGATGTCATCCGCGCTCGCGCCCACGCCCGACACGTCGATGCGCTTGGACACCCGTGTCGTTGACAGGATATCGAACAGCTTGTCGGCGCTTTCCGGGTCGCCAGGCTGGATCACCGGCACGCTGGCATCGGCCTGCGGTGGCAGAAAGGCCCGGTTGAATTGCGAATAGCGCGTCAGGAAGTCATGCACCTTTTTCGTCGCGTCATCCTGACCCGGCGCATCGGGCTTGAATGTGCCGATCTCGGTCATCGGCAGCACGCCCATGGCATTGCGCCCGACCCGGACGGCAGGCAGCGCCCCACGCGCGGCAATCGACGCCGCCATGATCTCGATAAACGCGTCCTCGGTGACACCGGGCACCTGACTGACCCCATCCAGCGCACTGTCCAGCAAGGCCGGGCCGATCACCCGCAACATCGCCCTCGCATCCTCGAATCCGGTATCGTCCCCGTCGACCGCCTTGCGCAACTCCGCCTGCGGCAGGTCGAACGCCTCGGCCAACAGGTCTGCGGCATGGGTCTTGCCACTGCCATAGCCGCCGCGCTCCAGCGCCGTTGCGCGCGGGGTGAACCCGGTCAGATCCGCCTCGGGCCGGTTCAGATAGGACAGGCCATCGGGCGAATTGTTGGTCGCGCTGTCCTGCGGCATGAACCCGAACGCGCCGGTTGCCACATGGCTGCGCAGCAACGCCTCGATGTCATCACGCGCGCCGCTGCCCGCAAGCCCGACGGCGATGATCCAGTCCGCTGACCGCGCCCGCCTGATCGTCTCGGGATCGTCTATCTTGACGCCCATGCCATGGCCAACGGCGGTTTCGAAATCCACCAGCCACCCACCGGGATCGGCCGCCTCGGGCGTATAAGAGACCACGCTTGCGGCAGCCTTGGTATTGGCCGGAATCTTGCCGCCCTCCGCCAGATACTCGACCGCGCCGTCGATCACCCCGTAAAGCGCCACCTTGCCCGGCAGCGCGGCGATGCGCCCGATCCGCGTCTGATGATCCGCGTCCCCCGCCGCATCACCCGCGCGCATGAGATGCACCGCGCGGCAAGCCCCCACACCGCTGACGAAATGCTGCCACTGCGCGCTGACCTCGGCATCGGACATGTCCCACCACGGCCTGCCGCCAATCGCCTCCTCGAAGGCGCGTTTCGCGGCGACCTCGTCCGCGCTCATCGGGGCGACACCCTCCTCGGCAAAGCTTTCATCGGGATACCACCGCACCCAAAGCTGCTCGGTCTGCGCGAATTTGCGCGTCTCGAATGTCGCGGACCGCTTTGAAAACCGGTCCAGCGTCGCGGCCTTTTTCGCCGCCGCCTCCTGCCGCTTGGCAAGCGATTTCAGGCCACGCGCCCTCTCGAACGGCTTTATCGCCTCGCGGATATCCCCCGTGTCCTTGATCTTGACCGGCACGTTGACCTTCATGAACCGGTATTCCAGCGCCAACGGCAACAGCGCCAGCGGCACCGCGCGCTGCTTCAGAAAATCGGCGAGCCGGTCCTGCAACTCCGGCGTCAGACCGATATCAGGCACCTCGATCCGGTCGGGCGCGCCTCTGATCCCGATACGCCGCCGGGTCGCGGCTCTGCGCCCGACACGGGGTGGCTTTGGCCGGCGACCCATTACAACACCCTCCTGAGCGGCAGCACGCCCGCAACCGGCTTTTGCCAGAACGCCCGCGCCAGCGACGCCGATGTGCGCGACCCGCCAAGGTGATTGGGCGAAAGCGGCACGCTCCGGCTCGCCGAGACGTCAATATAACCCGAGGGGCCGGGCGTCAGATGCGCCCATGACAGCTGATCCCAGCCGGTGATCTGCGACAGCGGCGGCGCATCGGCCTGCGCCAGCCGTGCCCGTCCTTCAAATGGCAGTTGCGGCCGGTACGGGCGCGCGGTCAGGCTCTCCATCTTGAAACCATAGGTCATGATCGTCTCATCCCGCCGCGCCTGCCGCACTGCGAGCGACCCCACATCGAGCCCGAAGCGCAATCGACCGGCGGGCTCGTAGATCACAAAGAAGACCCGGTCGCGCAACGCCGGGTCCAGCACCTCCTCGCGCGATATCTCGAACCCGTAATAACTGGTATCGCCGCCGATCTTACCGATGAACGCAGGCGCAAGATCGCGCCCCGCGCCCGCCGTAAACCCGGCATCATCCCCGGCGATGTTGATCGCAAGAATAGGATCGCCCAGCTTGCGCACGATATCGCCACGGATCACCACGATCAGGTTTTCCTTCGCATTGCTGGCCGCGTCCGGCACGTTGCGGCCCAGCCGCGCGTCCCATTCGTGGATCGGGCCGATATCGTCGCCTGCCGACTCGCCCTTGGGGTGGCCCCTGTCCCAGAACCGCCGAAAGATCGTGCCGCGCATATCCGTGGGAAACTCGCGCCAGCGCAGTTCACGGTTCATCTCGTGGTTCATGCCCAGCAGGAACGCCTCGACGAAGGGCCGGTTTTCCTCGACCACCGCGACGGTGTTGTCGGGCAGCTTTTCGGCCCCGGCGAACAGAGCGGTTTCGCTGACCTGCTTCAACATCGCGCTCATCGGATAGGCGATCTCGGGCGCACGCCAGACCGGCCTGACCCGGGCACGCTCGGTCTCTTTCAGGCCGCGCACGCTGACCAGCGATTTATAGACAGGCAGCCGCGCAAGGGTGCGCGCGAGCGGCGCAACCAGATCAACGCTGGAATAGGTGCGCACCGTGACCGTCGGCACCTTGGCCGGTCTGATCCCGTCGATCCGCTCAAGGTCAAAGATCGGGGCCAGACCCTTGACCATCTCCGGCGACACCTGCAAGGACGCGCGCCGATCCGTGATCCTCCGCTCCGCCGCACGCGAGGTGTCGCCCAGTGCCGCGGGCATCGGCACCACATCCCGCGCGATTTCGGCACGCCGTGACACCGGCACGCTGCGCTTGGCCGCGACATGGCGCAGGCTGCGCGCTGCGGTGCTCAGCGGGACACCGTTTTCCGACAGTTGCTGCGCCACGGTCATGCCTTTCGACACTTCGACCGCACCATGCAGCCCCTGCGACAGCGCCAGCGAAACATCGCTCGGCAAGGTCTCGAAATGCCGCGCCGTCAGTCTTTCGGCCATGCGCTTGGCCGCCTGCAACCGCGCCAGCCGTTCATTGGCCTCGACGATCTCTTCATACTGGGTCCAGGCCAGATGCGCGAACATCTCCTGATTGCGCTGCACCACCCGCGCGCCCAGCCCCGCCACCTGCCGGAACTTCAGATCAAGGTTGATCTGGTCGAACCACGCCCCCTGCCTGGCGCGCTGCTCGGAAATCTCCGTTTCCGGCTTGTAGCGAAAGCCATAGGGCGGGAACGCCACAAGCGGGTCCTCGTCCTCATCGCCCACATCGGTCGCGCCGGTCATCACCTCGGTCAGCGTGCCGGTCATCGGTCCGATCAGATCCGCCGGGGTATCGAGGTCAGGGTGACCGCTGCGCGGCACCTGCATCGCCGATTGCCGGGCAAAACCCGCCCCAGGAAACGTCTTGTCATAATATCCCGGTGTCTCGGCAGAGACGCCCACATCTCCGATCAGATCCTCCAGATCGTCCAGATCCAGCGCCCTGAGCCGCCGCAGCAGCAGTTCCACATCTTCCTGCGCATCGGTGGTAAAGCGCCAGTCGAAATAGACCGGCAGATCGACCGGCCCGGCACTCTGCGACCAAGCGAAGGCGTCATGCGGCGTGGCCGCGCCGCCTTGGCCCAGCCCGGCCAGCCGCCCGGCCTCATAGACAGGCACGAGAAACCCGTAATAGCTCGTCACCGGCTTGAGCTTTCGCAGACACATCAGCCGGGAAAAATTGGCGTCGGCATCGCTCTGCAAGACGGCTTCGGCGTTTTGCGCCGCCGTTCCCGTGGCGTCATCCGGGATATTGGCCTGCACATGGGCACTCGCCCATAGCTGCGCGGGGTCCGGCAGCGATTGCGCCGCATCACCCACCTGAATCCGCCGCAGCGTCGAACGCCCGCCCTGCACAAAGGAAAACTCGCCCGCCTCCAGCACGATCAGCGCCAGCCACGGCATCTTGCGCGCGCCACCCCCGGTATCGAGCGAGAACCGCCACGGAAAATCCGCATCGGCAAACTCCAGCAACGGAAAGTAATTCGGCTCGAACCCGCGCAGGCCGGGGCGCGGCTCGATCCGCGAAATGGCGGCGCGGTCGATCGACTTGATATCCCCCGGCCCCCGCAGCGCGGATCTGACCGGCACGCGCGCACCCTGTGTCGTACCATCCTTCTCGATCGCGAACTCATAGCTCAGCGACAGCCGCGCCTCGCCCGCAGCAGGGGGTCGGGCCAGCGCCGACATCCCCGATTGCGCATGCGGCAGAAGGGTGAATTTCTCTGGCATCGCGTCCTCCCCTCCTTACAGCCGCCCGACGGCAAAGATGTAATCGGTCATCACCGGGTTGACCTCGTGCAGCATATCCACCGGCGGTTGGCCCAGCGGCTGCACCTGATGCGCGGCCTGCGCGAATGAGCCATTGGCCAGCCCCGCCGTCAGCAACTCGTCACGAATGCCGGCCCCGGCCAGATCCGGCGCAGGCGGCAGCGTGTCAAAGAACCGGCCCGCCTCGTCGAACGCCCCTTCAGAGACAAAGATATCAGGCACCGGCGCAGGGGCCGGGGTATCGGGCTGCACCAGACGGTCCATGCGGGTCACCTGCGCCCGCAATTCCAGTTCCCGGGCGTTGAACCGGCGCAGCACATCGCCCAGAACATCGGGCCGCTGCGGTGTGACCCGCGCGGCCAGCGGCGGCGCATCCGTCTGCACGGGTATTTCCACATATTCATAGGCGTAATCACTCTCGATCGCCGCGTCCGTGGCCCCGCTCAGCCCCGGCCCGGCGATCTCGACACCGGCCTTGTGATCCTCGAACACCGTCGCGCGCAGCCGTTCGGCATCGGACAGGTTGAAGAAATGACCATGCACGAAACTCTGCTCGGCCGCCTGCGCCTGCACCGCTTGGCCGTTGGCGTCGAACACCGCCAGATCCATCTTGGCCGAACCGCCAGCGATCTGGCCCTCGCCAACCTTCTCTATGGTGATATCCAGCGGCACCGCCGTCTGCACCAGCCGCGCCCCGCCCAACGCGTCGATCAGGCTCTCGCCCTCGTCAGCCTGCACGAAACTGACCCCGCCGGTGCGGTTGACCGGCGCCACCGGCTCGAACCCGCGCGCCTTTTCCAGCGCCTGCCGCAACAGCGCCACCGGGTCCGCCGTCGGCACCGGCAGGCTCTGCTGCGATCCCCAGCGATGCGTAATGCCGAACTTGATATCCTTGCGCAGGATCGTCGCCCAGACATTGCCGGAGATGTAAAAGGTATTCGGCCCCTTCAGCCGCAAGTCGAACCCGAGGCTCAGCGCCACATTGCCATTGCGCAACAGGCTCAGCCCACCGCCCAGCGCCACATCGAACTGGAACGGATCGAAATAGACCAGCGCATCAAGATAGACATACCCCTCCGCCGCCAATTGCCCGATGATCCACAGGTCAGGGCCTCTGGCATAGAGATCAGCACGCGCCCCGAACTGCAGCGAATTCGAGGTGATCGCGGTATATCCCGAAATCGTCACGCGCGGGTTGTCGCTGCCAAAGGCGAGCGTGATCGCCCGCAGGTCCGGCAGGTTCGACGGTTTCGGGAAAGACGGGTGCAGCCCCCCGAAAGACGCCACATGCTCCAGCCGCGGCGCCCAGCCGGTGCGCACCGCCGCATCCCCCGAGATCGTAAAGGTCAGGATCCGCGAATTCAGCAGCGTCGCGTCAAAGCTGATCGTCCGCGCGCTGAAATCAATCTCGCCAAAGAAGGTGATGCTGATCTCGACAATCGCCGCCTCCTTGGTCGGCAGCGCCATGCCCAGCCCGCCAAGGATTATGATGCGCACCTCCGCGCCGACCTCCAGGATCAACCCCAGCTTGACCTCGACCAGCACCGGCTGCCCCCAGCCGATCCTGACCACCGGCCCGATAATGTGCTGCCCGCTTTGCGGCGGCATCACATTGGCCATGTCCTCCAGAATACGGGCCGCGTTCTCGATCGGGTCGGACGGAAAGATCAGGCTATCCAGCCGCCCTTCATACAGCACACTGCGCAGCTCATCGCTGTTGATGGTGCGGTTGACCCCGATGAATCCACCAACCCCGGTCAGGAAGAAGCCAAAGGCCAGCGGCACGTTGAATTCACCAAAGATCGACGCGGCAAAGCTGAACTTGCCCGGCTCGTCGGGCAACTCGGTGTTGAGGATCGCAAAGGCCGAAAACCCAAAGGTCTGAAACTTCAGCGCCAACGCGCCGCGATATTCGCTCTCATCGATCGACAGAAACCCGCCGCCGCTCACCACGTCGCTCTGCAGGGCGAGGGCATAGCCCGACGGCGGCACAAACCCGAACTCCAGATCGTGACGGCCAAAGATCCCGTCAGCCTCCGGTGCCTCGACCAGCGCCGCAGACACCCCGATATCCTCGGCATAGGCAAACAGCGGTCCGATGGTCAGATCGCCCGTGGTGGTCAGCTTCAGCGTCATCGGCTCGTCAAAGTCGAGTTCGACGCCAAACTCATAGATGTTCACCGGCCCAAGACTGAGCTGAACCGGGATCACGATCCCGAGGTTCGAGCCGCCTTCGAAATACACCCCCTTGCCCGGTCGCCAGCCCAGCGCCAGATCACCGGCATTGATCTCCAGCGGCCCGCTCAAAACCGCGTTGAGCAGCCCGTCATCGCCGGGGTCGATCACCATGGTCAACTGCGTGACCCCACCCGCGACATAGCCATCGAACGCCTGTGCCGATGACACCGAACCGCCCGCTTTCACGCTCACCCCGTCGATCTGCACCCGGGTGCCGTCGGCCTCCCCGATCAGCACGATCTTTTGCGCGCCCTGCGGCGGCGATAGCGTCATCTCGGCCCCGAACTCGCCGTTGAATGCCGCAGCACCAACCCCCAGATCGGCCCGCAGCCCCGAAGGCCGCATCGACAGCACCGCACCGCCCAGCGCACCGACATTGCCGTCAATCGACAACTCACCCTGTCCCCCGAACAGGCTTGTGGTCTGGTTCAAGCTGCCTTTTGAATAGGGCCCGAGCGCCATGCCCCGATCCGTCGGCGGATGCCCTGCGCCCGCGCCCGAAACCGGGAACAGCGCCGCGCCGAACTCGGCCACCGCGCCATTGTCAGCCGCCGCCGCAATCGGGGCCACGATCATGGTCCGGCCATCGCCGTCATCTGCCGCACTGGGCAGAAACTGCTGCACCTGAACGTCGCTCATCCGCTCCATCCGGGTCAGCGAGGTGATCGTCTCCAGCACCGCCGCCAGCCGGAGCAGCGCGGCATCGCTGTCGAAATCATCTCCCCAGCCATAGACCTCCCGGCCCCAACCTTGCGGATCACGAAACAACTGCCCCAGCCGGGCCCAATTCAGCAGGTAATAGTCATACGCCACACCACGCCAGCGCGGGTCGCTGTCCTCGCGCACGGAAACGGTCTGATGAATGCCCAGAAACTGCAGGATGCGCAGCGCCGTATCCGCCCGGCCGCGCAGATATTGCGTCAGCAGATCGGCCAGCACATCCCCCGGCAACCGGCCAAGGTTCTCGGTCTTGTTGGGCAAGCCCGCCAGATCCTGCAAATTTGAGAACGCATTGCCGAACTCATCCAGCCCGGTAAAGCTGTCGCGCGCCAGTGCAATCACTGCGTCGACGTCGATATTCTCGACACCGCCCTGAGCGATATCGCCATCGACCTGCGCAATCAGATCAGCGGTCGATCCGGCCAGCGGGGCGAGGCTCTGCACCGATCCGCTCAACGCCGAGACATCGACGTCATAGCCGAATTTCAGCAGATACTGCGCAAGCGCCTCTTCGTTCTCTACAGCAGCATTGAGCGGCGCAATGAAACGCGCCATTTCCGACAAGACTGATTTCACAAAATCAGACACGGGTTCCAACCAGTCAGCGGCAAAGCGGCTGTTTTCAAAGGGCTTCAAAATAGCTTTGAAGATCAGCCTAAGCGGCAGGCGCAAGACCTGTCCAGAGAAATCCCGACAGCCCATAGGTTGAGCAGATTTCCGGCGAAATGACGCCCATGCGCCAACCGCTGCGACACCCGGAACTCAATCGCCCGGCCCCGCGTTGCACCGCGTGCCGCAGGGCCGCACCAGCCTGACAGCACGCAAAAGCGGCGCATCACAAAATCATAAGCGCCACCTTGCCGGTTTTGCGCGGCGAACTCTCGGAATCAGTGCATGATGCACTATATTCAAAGCAGACATGCCACGTGAATCTCAAACCGAAGAAAGGACGCGACATGCCGACCAGTTTCTTCACCCGCCGCGCCTTTGTCGCCGCCGGATGTGCCATTGCCGGGGCCGGGGCGTCCGGCCTGATCGTGCCCGCCCGCGCGGCGGGGCTCGACCCCACCCGCACCATGCGCGGCGGTGCCAACAATTACCTCCCCGATGCGCCCATCGTCGACCGGATCGGCGGCGGCGGCTTCTGGATGCCCGCCCCGGTGCGCCGCGCCGGTGACGGCGCGCCGCTCTCCGGTCAGCGCATCCAGATCTGGGCCCATACCACCGAAGGCCACGAACGCGACCCGCACAGCCACGGCGCGACGCTCACCGATGAAAACGGCCAATTCCGGCTCGAAATGCCGCAGATCGTGCCCGCGTTCGGCCAGCCACATGGCCACCTCGCCTATGATAGCGGCGACTTCGAGACGGTGTTCCTCCGCCCCGTCATGCCAAGCGCGAACGACACCAGCCTCGAGGCGCATTTCGTCCTGCAGCCCGCCTGATCCGGCGGGTTGAAAGGCATGCCGCATATCCGGACCCTCCTGATCTGGGGCGCACTTCTGCTGGCCGCCGCAATTCCGCTCGTCGCCGCCGGTCAAAGCCCGCTTCTGGCCTGGCGCAGCCCGGTCTATATCGCGGCCGGGTTCGCCGGGGTGATCGGCCTTGTCCTCATCCTGCTGCAGCCGCTGCTGATCGGCGGCTACCTGCCCGGTCTCTCTCAAACCCGGCGACGCCGCCTGCACCGGCGGACCGGCACGCTTCTGGTGGTGATGGTGATCACCCATGTCGCGGGCCTCTGGATCACCAGCCCGCCCGATGTCGTCGATGCCCTGACCTTCACCTCGCCCACCCCGTTCTCGGCCTGGGGCGTAATCGCGATGTGGATGGTGTTTCTCGCCGCCCTCCTCGGCCTCGTCCGCCGCCGCTGGCCCTGGCGTCTGCACAGTTGGCGTCTCGCCCATACCGGCACCGTGCTGGTGATCGTGACCGGCACCGTCGTGCATGCGCTGCTGATCCAGGGCACGATGGGGACGCTCTCCAAGACCATGCTTTGCCTGCTCGCCCTGATCGCACTCGCCAAGGTCATCTTTGACCGGCGCGTCTGGCGCTCCGGCCTGCGCCGCAACGGCTAGGCCGTGCGCTCAGCTTGCAATACGCGGTCGCCCGCTCGCCTCCACCACGATCTCGGCCTCCAAAAACACCCACCGCGCCTCGGCCTGCGCCTCCTTTATCTCGCGCCGCGCGGTGACGTGGATATCCACCGCCCCCGCCGCCTCGGCCTCGGTCCGCGCCTCGGCGCTCAGCGCCGCCTCAAGCGCGTCCATCGCCGTATCAGAGCCTGTGTAATCCTCTGGCCCACTTTCCAGATGCACCCGGTATTTGCCCTCCGACGGTGACGTGACCGTGCCGCCCCGCCGGATCGTCACCCGCCCCACGACAGCCCCGATGGCATTGGCCACCCCGCCATGTTCCGGAAGGATCATCTGACAGCCCAGCCGCGCGCCCACCGCCGGGTAATAACATCCGGCAGACGCCCCCAGCCCGACCACCGGCACACCCAGCCCGCTGTCGAGACGCACCAGCCCGTGATGCCGATCAAGGCCCTTCTGCATCAGGACATGCGCGGCCAAGGCCTCGGGCGACAGGCCGAATTCTACGCCATCTTCCGCAAAAGCAGTCTCTAACAAGGCCAAACTCGTCTGATATGTCAATCGATCCACGATCATGCGCGCCAGTTGCTCCGCCCCCTGCGCCAGCCGGTTCCCCGATCCGGTCCGCTTGCGCGCCACGACCTCCAACGCCATTCGGGCAGCCTCGCTGTCCCAGCCTGCCTGCCGCCCCAGAACATGGCTTGCATCCGAGGGCGTGACCCCGGCCACCTGCACCAGCCCGCGCCGCACCAACCGCGCCAGCGCCGCATGATCCATCCGGGATCGCAGCACCTTGCCCACCGGCATGATATCGTCTCTAATTCGGCCCAAAAGCGCCATTTCCCGCTCGCCCAGCCCCCCGGCCTCGATCCCCGGCACCGCCCGCACAAACCGCGCGTCATGCTCTCCCGGCGCGCTCGCGCGCAGCTGATCCTCCAGCGCGGCATGCACCGCCGCCCCCGCCTCCATCGCCATCAGGCTCACCGGCACCACCCGGCGCGGGCCAAGGGTCACGCCGCCCTGCAGCCCGGCATCCTGCACATGCACCTCGCTGTCACCCCCAAGGCCGAAGGTGCGCATCGCCACCGCCTCGACCATGGTGCGCCACGGCCCCACCCGCGCGCCTTGCGGGTCAATCGCGGGCCGCCCGCCGGTCAGCACCGCCACATCAGTCGTCGTGCCGCCGATATCCGACACCAGCGCATGATCCGCCCCGGTCATCCAGCGCGCGCCCACGATGCTCGCCGCAGGCCCGCTCAGAATCGTCTCGATGGGCCGTTCCCGCGCCTGATCGGCACTGATCAGGGCCCCGTCGCCGCGCACCACCATCAACGGCGCAGCCACCCCCAGATCGCGCAGCTTGCCCTCCGCCCGGTCGATCAGCCGCGCGATCATCGCGATCAGCCGCGCATTGAGTAGCGCCGTCAGCGCCCGCTTCGGCCCATTGAGCTTGGCCGACAGGTGATGCGAAAGGCTCACCGGCTTGCCTGTAATCTCGCGGATCATCTCCGCCGCCGCCAGCTCATGCGCAGGGTTGCGCGTGGCAAAGAGCGACGCCACCGCATAGGCCGACGCGCCTGTATCAGTCTCTAACCATGCCAAAAGCGCGTCTCGATCCAGCGGCGCGGCCTCGCTCCCCGCATGGCTGTGCCCGCCCGCGATCACCAGCGCCGGATCACCGCCCAGCGCCTCGGCCAGCCCATGCGCCTGCAAATCCGCCGCGCGAAATCCGATATAGACCAGCCCCGCGCGCCCGCCCTGCCCTTCGACCAGCGCATTCGTCGCCAGCGTCGTCGACAGCGACGCCAGCCCGATCTCGGCCACATCCACGCCACTCGCAGCCAGCACCGCCTCCACCGCGGCACCAATCCCCACCGCCAGATCATGCCGCGTGGTCAGCGCCTTGGCGCTCGCCACCACCTCGCGCTCATCCCGAATGAGCACGGCATCCGTGTAGGTGCCGCCCGTATCCACGCCCAGAGCCAATGCCATGCGTCCGCACTCCCGTTCCGCCTTGCCAGCGGTGTACCGGGTTTCCCGCGCTATTCCAGCCCGTTTGCGTCACGATCCAGTCGCTTGACCGCCCAACGCGCCGCATCCGCCACCGTCGCGTCGGTATCCTCGCAATGCCCCTGCGCCACCGCCCGCAGCGACATATCTCCCGAATTGCCGATCGCATAAAGCACATTGCGCAGGAACCGGTCGCGCCCGATCCGCTTGATCGGACTGCCCGAAAACCGCGCCCGAAAACCGGCATCGTCCAGCGCCGCCAGTTCCGCCAGCGGCGGTGCCACCAGATCCTCGCGCGCGTGATACTTCACCTCTCGCGCCTCGACCGCGAACTTGTTCCACGGACAGACCGCCAGACAATCGTCACAGCCATAGATCCGATTGCCCAACAAGGGCCGCAACGCCTCGTCGACGGGCCCTTTATGCTCGATCGTCAGGTAGGAAATGCAACGCCGCGCATCCAACTGGTAGGGGGCCGGAAAGGCATCGGTCGGACAGATATCCAGACAGGCCCGGCACGACCCGCAATGATCGACTTCCGCCGGATCAGTCTCGATATCCAGCGTCGTGAACACCGACCCGATAAAGAACCAACTGCCCAGATCACGACTCACCAGGTTGGTATGTTTGCCCTGCCAGCCAAGCCCCGCCGCCTCGCCCAGCGGCTTCTCGGGCACGGGGGCGGTATCGACAAACACCTTCACCTCGCCGCCCGCCTCAGTGATCAGCCACCGCGCCAGCCGCTTCAGCCGCTTCTTGACCGTGTCGTGATAGTCTCTGTTGCGGGCATAAACCGAGACATTGCCCCGATCCCGCCGCGCCAGCCCCGCCAGCGGGTCCTCCTCCGGCGTATAGCTTTCGCCCAGCACGATCACCGTGCGCGCCTCGGGCCAGAGCACCTCCGGCGCACCCCGCCAATGGGCACGCTCCTCCAGCCAGCCCATCTGCCCGTGATAGCCCTGCTCCAGAAACGCCGCCAGCCGCTCCGGCACATGGCCCACATCCCACGGACGACACAGCCGACAGGCATCAAACCCCTCGGCCCGCGCCTGCTCGATCAGTCTCTGTTTCAGCCCGTTCTTCATCTTGCCAAGAAATATCCCGGGGTGAATTGGCCGAAGGCCAAGAGGGGCAGCGCCCCTGAACCTGAACTAGAAATCCAGATCGGCATAATGCGCCGGTGGCGGAAATCCCGAAACCTGATCCGCCAATATCCCCCGAAACGCCGGGCGCGACTTGATCTTGGCATACCAATCCTTGACCGCTTCAGAGCGGTGCCAATCCACATCCGAGATATAATCCAGCGCCGACAGATGCGCGGCCGCCGCGAAATCCGCCAGCGTCATCACATCGCCCGCCAGCCAGCGCCGGTGATCCAGCAGCCAGGCCATGTAGTCGAGGTGATACTTGATCGCCCGCGCGCCGTCCTTGACGTTGCGACTGTCGGGAAAGCCCTGTTTCATCACCTTCTTGTTGACCCGCTCATAGAGCAGCTTCGAGGTCACCTCGTGATGAAACTTGTCATCGAACCACGCCACCAGCCGTCGCACCTCGTAGCGCGATTCGGCGCTTTTCGGCATCAGCGCGGGTTCGGGGTATTTCTCTTCCAGATATTCGCAGATCGCCGCGCTTTCGGCCATTGTCTTGCCGTCGATCTTCAGCACCGGCACCTTGCCCGCCGGGTTGCGGCGCAGGAAATCCGGGTCCTGTTCCCAATAGCGTTCCTCGGCCAGTTCGCATTCGATCTTCTTCTCCGCAAGGCTAAGCCGCACCTTGCGGCAGAACGGGGAAAGCGGGACGTGATAGAGCTTGGCCATCGTCAGACTACCTTAGGGAAACGGGAACCGCCCCTCCATGCCCCCTTTGGGGGTGATTTTCAATCCTCGAAACAGGCCGCACGCCCATCCCGGTCAATCGTTGCCGCCCCGTCCATGATGCCAGCCGCCCGCTTGCGCAGCGCCACACTCGGCGATTTGGCCGAGCGACCCTTGGGGTCGGGCAACACGGCGGCCAGGCGTGCCGCCTGCACCGCGCTCAGATCGGCGGCGCTGACGCCGAAATAATGCCGCGCCGCGGCTTCCACGCCAAACACGCCCGCGTCGAACTCGGCCACGTTCAGATAGACCTCGACGATCCGCCGCTTCGGCCACAGCGTCTCGACCACCGGGGTCATCACCGCCTCCAGCGCCTTGCGCGCCCAGTTGCGCCCGTGCCAGAGATAGACATTCTTCACCACCTGCTGGCTCAGCGTCGAGGCCCCGCGCCCCGACCCTTCGGCAATCGCGGTGCGAATGGCCCCCATGTCAAAGCCCCAGTGCTGGCAGAAATTGGCATCCTCCGCCGCCACCAGCGAGCGCGCCATCACCGGCGCGATCCGCGCCATCGGCACCCACTCGTGACTGATCTGCCCCAGCCGCCGCTCTTCCTGGCCCATGAAATAGGTGCGCGGCGGCTCCAGTACCCGATGCGCCGCGATCACCCCTGTCACGATCAGCGCCGAGAGCAACACGTAATAGACCGCCCACCGCCGCAACCAGCGCAGCGGTCGGATGCGATCCTTTCGCGTTGATCGGGATGATGTGCGCGCCCGTGCCATGGCCTAGCTATACCCGCCCGATGCGCGCGGCAAAACAGCTTTGGCACGCTCAGGCCCGTTTTCTTGAAAAGAAAACGAACCGGATCCTTTGAAAGGATCCGGCCCTAATCAGACCCTATTCCGCCGGAACAGCCTCCGGCGCGCGCCCATTTGATCTTCATCACTCTGTTTTACCAGTCTGGATCAAGCCCCGAAGCCGGTCCTCCTCTTCCCCGTCAAGCGGTGACTGGATCAAATGGCCGTTCTCGGGAAAGGCGGCAATCTCCTCTAGCAGAGCATCGGTATCCATGTCGCGCACCAGCAGGCAAAGCGCCGAACCGCCCTTGGGCAATGACTCGGCAATCTCTTTCAGGAATGTGCTGTCCACGCCGGGATCACGGAACTGCCCCACAACCGCGCCCGTTGCGGCCCCGGCCACAGCGCCCGCGACCGGCACCAGAAAGGCCGCCCCCAGAACCAGACCCCAGATCGTGCCACCGACCACCTGCATCGTCGGCACATCGGCAGGCCCATGAAGCTCTACCGCGCCGGTCTCGTCACGGGTCGCCAACTTGATGTCCTGCGTTTCCAGCTTTTGCAGGCGGCGTATTCCACGCAGATGCGCGTCAAGCTCAAAGGCCCCGTCAGATGTCTCGAAGGTAATGATCAGAAGGTCAGACACGGGATCGTTCTCCTCTCGGCTGTGCGCGGCACGCAAAGACGGGGCGGCTCAGCCCCAACACGTGCCCGCCTCGCCAAGAGTAACGCGGCAGGCAAGGACGGAAAACCGGTCCTTGCCTGTCAGGCGCAACGCGTCCGCCTCATTCCGCCGGAACGGCCTCCGGGCGCGTGCCCAGCGGATGCTCCAGCTTGTCGAGCATTTCCTTGGGGCAGAACTGCACGAAGCGGTCCTTTTCGAGATCCCAGTATTGCAGGATATCCTGCCCGCGCTGCGATCCGGTCTCGGCCACGTGCCGTTCGATCAGACCCTTGAGCTCGGACTCCCAATGCGGCTCTGATACGGGGCAACTCACCAATGTTTCACCGTTGACCAGCGTTTCCGCGCGGTCGTCGGGATCATAGACATAGGCCATGCCGCCGGTCATGCCGGCGCCGAAATTGGCCCCGATCTCACCGAGGATCACCGCAGCACCCCCGGTCATGTATTCACACCCGTTGGAGCCGCAGCCCTCGATCACCACATGCGCGCCCGAGTTGCGCACCGCGAACCGCTCACCGGCACGGCCTGCGGCGAAGAGGTAGCCACCGGTCGCGCCATAAAGCACAGTATTGCCGATGATCGTGTTCTCGGCCGCCACCAGCGGGCTCGCCATCGGCGGGCGGACCACGATTGTGCCACCAGACAGGCCCTTGCCGACATAGTCATTGGCGTCGCCACTGACCTCGATCTTCAGCCCCGGTGCCGCGAATGCCCCAAGCGACTGCCCGGCACTGCCGGTCAGTTTCACCGTCAGGTGATCGGGTTGCAGCGAATTGCGCATCCCGAACTTGCGCACGATATGGCTCGAGACCCGCGTGCCCACCGTCCGGTCGGTGTTCTGCACCGCGTAATGCAGCTGCATCTTCTCACCGTCATTGAGGAACCGCTGCGCATCGCGCACGATTTCCGCATCCAGCGTGTCGGGCACCTCGTTGCGCGGGCGGTTGCGGTCATAGCGGATGTCCTTGGCCCCATCGATGGTAATCAGCATCGGGTTGAGGTCGAGATCATCGAGATGCGCCGAGCCACGGCTGACCTGCGTCAGCAGATCCGCCCGCCCGATCACCTCGTCAAGGCTGCGCGCCCCGATGCTGGCCAGCAGTTCCCGCACCTCCTGCGCGTAGAAGGTGATGAGGTTCACCACCTTCTCGGCATTGCCGGTGAACTTGGCGCGCAAATCCTCGTCCTGCGTGCAGACACCAACGGGGCAGGTATTTGACTGGCACTGCCGCACCATGATGCACCCCATGGAAATCAGCGCGGCGGTGCCGATGCCGTATTCCTCGGCGCCCATCATCGCCGCCATGACGATATCGCGCCCGGTGCGAAGCCCGCCATCGGTGCGCAGCGTGATCCGCTCGCGCAGATTGTTCATGCTCAGCACCTGATGCGCCTCGGTCAGGCCCATCTCCCACGGCAGTCCGGCATATTTGATCGAGGTGGCGGGCGATGCCCCGGTGCCGCCATTATGCCCCGAGATCAGGATCACATCCGCCTTGGCCTTGGCCACACCGGCGGCAATCGTGCCGACCCCCGACTGCGCCACCAGCTTGACGGTGACCTTGACGGTGGGGTTGATCTGCTTGAGGTCATAGATCAGCTGCGCCAGATCCTCGATACTGTAGATATCGTGATGCGGCGGCGGTGAAATCAGCGTGACGCCCTCCGTCGAATGCCGCAGCCGCGCGATCAGCTTGGTCACCTTCATCCCCGGCAACTGCCCGCCCTCACCGGGCTTGGCACCTTGCGCGACCTTGATCTCCAACTCCTCGCAATGGTTCAGATATTCCGCTGTCACGCCAAAGCGGCCAGAAGCCACTTGCTTGATCTTGGCACTCGGATTGTCGCCATTCGCCTCGGGCGTGAAATGCGCCGGGTCCTCGCCACCCTCACCACTATCACTGCGCGCGCCGATCCGGTTCATCGCCACGTTCAGCGTCTTGTGCGCCTCAGGCGAAAGCGCCCCGAGGCTCATGCCCGGCGTCACGAACCGCTTGCGGATCGCGGTCACGCTTTCCACCTCTTCCAGCGGTACCGCTTCGCCCATCGGCTTGATCGCCATCAGGTCGCGCAGATGCGTCGGCGGGTTGTTCTGCATCGCCGCAGAATAGCGCTTCCACAGCTCATAACTCGCCTTGTTGCAGGCCATCTGCATCATGTGCATGGTCTGCGCGCCCCAGGCATGGGTCTCACCCGATTTGCGCGCCTTGTAGAACCCGCCGATCGGCAGGATATCCTGTCCGCCCTTGAAGGCACGGCCATGCACCTCTTCCAGCTTGGCCTGAATGCCCGACACACCGATGCCCGAAATCCGGCTCGTCAGCCCCGGGAAATACTCGGCACACATCGCGCGAGACAGCCCCACCGCCTCGAAATTGAGACCGCCGCGATACGAGGAAACGACTGAGATCCCCATCTTCGACATGATCTTGAGCAATCCCTGATCAATCGCCGAGCGATAACGCGCCACGGCCTCGGTCAGGCTGCCGTCGATCAGGCCCCGGTCGATCCGGTCACTGATGCTGTCCTCGGCCAGATAGGCGTTGACCACGGTCGCCCCGGCACCGATCAGCACCGCGAAATAATGCGGGTCGATGCATTCAGCCGAGCGCACGTTCAGGCTACAGAACGTCCGCAGCCCCTTTTGCGTCAGATGACTGTGCACCGCCGATGTGGCCAGGATCATCGGCATGCCGACGCGGCTCTCGCCAAGGTTCTGATCGGTCAGGATCAGATGCCCGGTGCCCGAGCGCACGGCATCCTCCGCCTCGGCCCGGATCCGCTCCAGCCCCTTTTGCAGCGCGTTCTTGCCTGCACTAAACGTGCAGTCGATCACCGCCACATCGGCGTTGAACTGCCGGATCATCTCGTCCCATTGCGCATTGCCGACAAACGGGCTTTCCAGCACCAGGATCTCGGTCTGCGCGCTCGACTCATCCAGCACGTTCTTGAGGTTGCCGAACCGCGTCTTGAGGCTCATCACCCGGTATTCGCGCAGGGAATCAATCGGCGGGTTCGTCACCTGGCTGAAATTCTGCCGGAAATAATGGCTCAGCGGGCGGTACTGCTTGGAGAGCACGGCACTCGGCGTGTCGTCGCCCATGCTGGCAATCGCCTCCTTGCCGTCCTCAGCCATGGGTGCCAGGATCTGCTCCAGCTCCTCGATGGTATATCCGGCGGCGATCTGCCGCTTGCGCAACTCACCCGCCTTGTAGATCGGCACCTCGGTCACGGCGGCCAGCTTTTCATCCAGTTCGTTGATCTTGCCGACCCACTCGCCAAAGGGCTGCGCGTTGGCCAGTTTGTCCTTCATTTCAGCGTCGTGATAGAGCTTGCCTTCGACCATATCCACGGCCAGCAACTGACCGGGGCCAAGCGCGCCCTTTTCCTTCACCTTGGTCTCGTCAATCGGCACCATTCCGGCCTCTGACCCGGCAATCAGCAGCCCGTCGCCCGTTACCACGTAACGCATCGGGCGCAGTCCATTGCGGTCCAGCCCGGCGCAAACCCAGCGGCCATCGGTCATGGCAAGTGCTGCGGGGCCGTCCCACGGTTCCATCACAGAGTTGCAGTAGGAATACATGTCGCGCCACGCGACGGGCAGTTCCTCGCGCTGCTTCGACCACGATTCGGGCACCAGCATGGTTTTCGCCATCGGCGCATTGCGCCCGGCGCGCACCAGCACCTCGAACACCGCGTCGAGCGCGGCACTGTCCGAGGAGCCTTGCGGGATGATCGGCTTGATATCCTCGGCCCGCTCACCAAAGGCCGAAGACGCCATGCGGATCTCGTGGCTCTTCATCCAGTTGGTGTTGCCCTTCAGCGTGTTGATCTCGCCGTTATGCGCCAGCATCCGGAACGGCTGCGCCAGCCACCATTGCGGGAATGTGTTGGTCGAATAGCGCTGGTGATAGATTGCGAATGCGCTCTTGAACCGCTCGTCCATCAGGTCGGGATAGAACACCGCCACCTGCTCGGCCAGCATCATGCCCTTGTAGATGATGCTCCGGCAGGACAGGCTCGCGATATAGAGACCGTTGATCCCGGCGGCCATCACCGCCTTTTCGATACGGCGGCGGATCACGTAAAGCTCGCGCTCGAACTCTTCTTCCTCCAGCCCCTTGGCATCGGAAATCAGGATCTGCTCGATCTCGGGCCGGGTCGCATTGGCCTTTTCGCCCAGGCAGGTGATATCGACCGGCACGTGCCGCCAGCCATAGATCGTGTGCCCCATGCGCAGCACTTCGGTTTCCACGATGGTCCGGCACTGCTCCTGCGCGCCAAAATTGGTGCGCGGCAAGAACACCTGACCGACCGCGACAAGACGGCTTTCGTCCGGCTCGTGCCCGGTGCGGCGGATCTGATCATAGATGAACGACACCGGAATCTGCACATGGATGCCCGCACCATCGCCGGTCTTGCCGTCGGCATCGACCGCACCCCGGTGCCAGATCGCCTTGAGCGCATTGATCCCCGCCTCGACCACCTCGCGCGACGGCTTGCCATCAATCGACACCACAAGCCCGACACCGCAAGAGGAATGCTCCTCCTCGTGGGCATACATGCCATTCTCGGCCATCCAGTTGCGCTTGGCCTCTTCCTTGGCCATCCAGTCCTGATCGAATTTGGTCATCGGTCTTCACCCTTCCTTTACCCGGTGGGTCAGATTGTCTGTCTTATTGTCTCGTCACGCTCTGCCGGGGCACCGCCGCAATACCGACGTGATACCGACGCTATACCGCTATTCCGCCGCAACGGCCTGCGCATCACCGAGATAGTCGAGAATCGCTGCCGCCGAATCGCGCCCGTCACGGATCGCCCACACCACGAGGGACGCCCCCCGCACGATGTCGCCGACGGCGTAAACGCCCTCCATCGCGGTCTGCCCGGTGGTGAACTGCGCCTTCACGGTGCCCCAGCGGGTGACCTCCAATTCCTTTTGATCCCAAAGGGTTGGCAGGTCTTCGGCCTCAAAGCCGAGCGCCTTGATCACCAGATCGGCAGGCTCGTCATGCTCGGCACCCTCGATGGGTTCCGGGCTCTGACGACCCGTCGCATCCGGCGCGCCAAGGCGCATCTTCTGCACCTTCACGCTCGTCACCGGATCACCGGTAAAGCCAATCGGCGCGCTAAGCCATTCAAACTTAACGCCTTCTTCCTCGGCATTGGCCACCTCACGCTGGCTGCCCGGCATGTTCTCACGGTCGCGACGATAAAGGCAGGTCACCGATTTTGCGCCCTGCCTTACGGCGGTGCGCACACAATCCATTGCGGTATCGCCGCCACCAACCACAACAATTCGCTTGCCCGAGGCATTCAACTCGCCGCTGTCATATTCCGGCACAGTATCGCCAAAGCCGACGCGGTTGCTCGCCGTCAGGTAGTCAATCGCCCGCACGATGCCGCCCGCGCCCGATCCGGGCCCTTGCAGATCGCGGCTCTTGTAGACCCCGGTGGCGATCATTACCGCGTTGTGTTTGTTACGAATTTCCTCGAACGAGAGGTCCGTGCCGACATTGCAATTCAGCACGAATTCGACGCCGCCTTGCTCCAGCTGATCGACCCGGCGCATCACCACGTCCTTCTCCAGCTTGAAGCCGGGAATGCCATAGGTCATCAGCCCGCCGCCCCGGTCATAGCGGTCATAGACCGTCACCTGAACGCCCGCGCGCCGCAGCACGTCAGCAGCAGCAAGGCCCCCGGGGCCGGCACCGATTACACCAACGGATTCAACACGTTCCACCGCAGGCCTGATCGGCTCGACCCAGCCTTCTTCCCAGGCGGTATCGGTGATGTATTTCTCCACCGCGCCAATCGTGACCGTGCCATGCCCCGATTGCTCGATCACGCAATTGCCCTCGCACAGCCGGTCCTGCGGGCAGATACGCCCGCAAATCTCGGGGAAGGTATTGGTCAACTGACTGATTTCATAGGCTTCCTTCAACCGCCCTTCGGCAGTGAGGCGCAGCCAGTCGGGGATGTTATTGTGCAGCGGGCAATGCGTCTGACAATAGGGCACGCCACACTGACTACAGCGCCCGGCCTGTTCCTTGGCCTTGGCATCGGCATATTCGGCGTAGATTTCATGGAAATCCTGCCGACGCGCCTCTGCCGTCCGTTTCTCAGGCATGTCCCGCCCGACCGTCACGAATTTCAGCATGGGTTGCTTAGCCACTACGTGCCCTCCCAAAGTCTTTGCACCGCATGTCTCTACTCCAACACTTATTGGATTAAAAGTCAGAATATATGACCTATATGCAAAAATATGGCCTGGCAGTTTCGGTAAAAGTGAAAATTTCATGAATACTAGGTCCGATCCGGACCTGTATTGCCGATTGCGCCGCAAACACAAAGGTTTATAGCTGCACTGGTAGTGAACAGGGCCTTCAAGAATGACGTTATTTCATATCTTCCTCGTCGCCGTCATTCAGGGAATCACCGAGTTTCTGCCGATCTCCTCCTCCGGTCATCTCATCCTTTTGCCGAAACTCACCGGCATGGCCGATCAGGGTCTGGTCATCGACGTGGCCGTCCATGTCGGCACGCTCTTCGCCGTGATCCTCTATTTCTGGTCCGATGTACGCGGCGCTTTGCTCGGTCTGCCGCGGGCGCTTTCAGGTCGCGCCGACACCCCCGGCGCGCGTTTGGCTCTCCTCCTGCTGATCGCGACGATCCCGGTCGTGGTCTGCGGTTTATTGCTCAAGCTCTCGGGCTATGACGAGAACATGCGCTCCATCACGGTAATCGGCTGGACAACAATCATCTTCGGCCTGCTTCTTTATTGGTCCGACCAGATCGGCAGACGTCAGAAAACCACGCAGGAGTGGAATATCACCGATGCGATCATCATCGGCCTCTGGCAGGCCATCGCGCTCATCCCGGGCACATCGCGCTCTGGTATCACCATCACCGGCGCGCGCTTTCTGGGCTATCGACGGCAAGAGGCGGCGCGCATATCGATGCTGATGTCGATTCCCACTATTGCCGCAAGCGGTATTCTGCTTGGTGCCGAAGCAGCACTGGAGGCCGAGTCCACCGTCCTTATCAGTGCTGCGACTGCCGCGGCTTTCGCCTTTTTGGCGGCCCTCGCCGCACTCAGCCTGATGATGCGCCTGTTGCAAAGCGTCAGCTTCACACCCTATGTGATCTACCGGCTGGTGCTTGGCGTGATCCTGCTGGGAATCGCCTATAGCTGATGATCAGAGAACGCGCAGGTTCCGCGCAGATTCCTTGATCGCCTCGTATTGCCCCGCAGGCCGGAAACGCCAGAGATAATCGGGCAGCACCGCCTCGATCGCGGCAGGGCTGATGCCCAGATCAGCGAAACCCTTGGCCCCCTCGCTCACCACGTTATCCACCCGCAGGCTGCGCACCTGATCACGCGTGATCTGTGGCGGAACCAGGCCAAAGGTGACCGTCTGCACGAGCTCCATCGCCCAAGCCATCGCGGCGGCGACTCCAAAAGGAATATTCAGGATCAGGCGGCGCCGACGTATGATCTTGAGCATCACCTTCATCAGATCGCGGAACGTCGCCACCTCCGGCCCGCCAAGCTCGTAGATACCCGGCACGGCACGGCCTTCGGCGCCCAATGCCGCGGCATGGGCCACGTCATCGGCATAGACCGGCTGAAACTTGGTGTCGCCACCCACCACAGGTAACACAGGACCAAATCGTGTCATCCCGGCGAAGCGGTTGAAGAACTGATCCTCGGGGCCAAAGACGACCGACGGGCGCAGGATCACGGCCTGCGGGAAATGCTCGAGAATCCCGGCCTCCCCGGCGGCCTTGCTGCGCGCATATTCACTGTCCGACTGCGCGTCTGCCCCGATGGCCGACAGATGCACGAGGTGGCTCACCCCCTCTTCGGCGGCAAGACGCGCGATACGCGTGGCCCCCTCGGCCTGCACAGCCTGGAAATTGTTGCGCCCCTTGCGGTCAAAGGTGCCCACGCAGTTCACCACCGCATCGGCCCCGCGCATCACCGCGCGCACGCTATCATCATCACGGATGTTGCAGAACACGGGTTCGACCTGGCCGACATTGCCATAGGGCTTCACGTGCATCGCTTCATTCGGCCGACGCACCGCGACCCGCACCCGCCATCCCGCCTGCGCCATGCGGCGGGCAATGTAACGGCCGGCGAAACCTGATCCGCCATAGATGGTGACGAGCTTGGACATTTGGAGCCTCCGGAATGCGCGCGTTCACTCCCTTTCCTATCCCTCAACACCGCGCTGGACAAGATGATAAGGCAGTTGCGACAGATCGCCCAAAATCGCCGTTGACACCGGATCAGTCGGCGTCTAAACGCCTGCCTCACGACACCTGCCCAGGTGGCGGAATGGTAGACGCGCTGGCTTCAGGTGCCAGTGGCCGCAAGGCCGTGGAGGTTCGAGTCCTCTCCTGGGCACCAAATTCCCGAAGTAAATCAATGATTTCTGGGAGTTGCGCTTGAAATCACTACACAAACGCCACACAAATGCGGAGTGAAGTGATCGTGCAACTTGTCGTCCACATGGAATACTCGGCAAAAGGCTCGAAGTCAGGACGGTATCGCTACAGACGCCGTGTACCCGGTGAACTCACTAAGCTTATCGGTAAGCGAGAGTTCTCTGTCTCGCTGAAGACAAAAGACCAGCGTGTGGCTATGGATCGGTACAAAACCGTACACCGTGAGGTCGAAGCAGAGATCGAAGCGGCTAGATCAACTGATCTGGCAGATGTAGATCACAAAACTGCGCTTCAGGCTTTAAGGAGATATGGTCTGGTTTCGCCGGTTGAAAATTCTCTTGCTCCTGTGAGCTTCCATGATCGTTGGATTGATGAAGAAGCACATATGATTTGAAAAGGCAGAGCGATGGGATTGTTTGCCAAGTTGAAAGAGAAATCCTGCGAGAAAGAACTGTCTCAAAGGGTGTACGAACTTAACTCAATATTGCAGTCCGTTTCGGACATGAAGCATAGTGCTCGGCTCTTACTTGGAGACCGATTGGATAGAGCAGAACTAGAAATCTCGAAATCTCGAGGCGTTCCTGCAGTCGACGTGTACTCGGTGACCGGCCCATGCTGGACCCAAAGGGGTGGTATCATCGGTGACGCTCGTGCCACCTCAAAAAGAATGATGGATCGGCTTTCGTCACGCGATGAGGTAACAGCCCTTGATGCCTACCAAACGGTTATAGCGTGCGACCTTCTTATGATTCTATATCGCCTTGCGATACTGGAACACGGATCACAACAGAATAGAACATACTGCGAAAATGTTCGTGGGTTTGTCACGGAACTCATCACAGCCCTGCGATATTGCACAATACATGAAATGAGCGAGCAGTATGTTGAAGCCGTTGTGCAGGACTTTGTTTGGCGACTGAAAGGACTACCTTGGAACCTTAGGCCAGCTTCTCATCCCAAAATGGTTGTGGATTGAAAAACTGGCGGCGATTTGTGATGGCATATTCCCCCACGAGCTGAATCATATGCCCCCGTAGCCCCCCGTCAAACTTCCCCCTACGGCAAATCGCGGTTTACGAGGAACTTCTTCGCTGTCACCCCGCGCTTGGCACCGGCATCCCCCATACTCTGGAACGGCGGATACGAGCCGGGCGTTTTAAAAGGTCTTTTTATCCTGAAGGATAAATTTCACACATAATAGACGCAGGAGCAGCGTTTTTATCCTGCGCGATAAAATGTTCTTGATATCGCCCGAATGGCCTCCTATTTATCCCGCATGATAAGGAGGCGACATGAAGCAGTCGACTGAAACCCTGGCATGGGCAAAAAAAATCGGGGCACGTATCAGGTCACGGCGAAGAAGCCTCGGCCTGAGCCTGGAGGATTTGTCGCGCCTCTCTGGCTCCACCGTGCCAACGCTTTCGCACATCGAGCGCGGCACACGAGACCTTAAACTATCTACTCTGGTGTCTCTTTCGCTTGCGCTCAGGACCGAGCTTCCAACTCTCTTCCAAGCCGACACGCTCTCGCCCGCCAAGACCACTTCGCCTGATCCGGGGCAGGACGGCTATGACTTGGAGGATGACTGATGGCGGGGAGCGAAACGATCATCGTCTTCTACGAGAAATTTGCCATCGGGAGCATTAATCTCTCTGCAAGCGGAGAGCTCTCCTTCGAATATGATTCTCGATGGCTCGGAACTCGCGGCAACTTCCCACTGTCGTTAGCGCTTCCGCTTCAACCTGGCCTTTTTGCCCACAAGATCATCACCCCCTGGTTGGCGAACTTGCTGCCCGAGGAAGAGCAACTGGTCTCATTGTCACGTGTCTTAGGGCTTGCGACATCAGATGCGCTCGCCATCCTGCGCGAGATCGGCGGCGATACCGCAGGCGCAATCTCGATTGGTGAGCCGAGTATCCGGAAGGACTGGAGCTACGCGAGCTTGCAGGATCACTACGGTAGGACCACGGAAAGCGAAGCTCTGGCACGCCACTTCGAGGATCTCGAAAAGCGACCATTTTTGGCTGGTGAAGATGGGGTGCGCCTGTCACTCGCTGGCGGTCAGAAGAAAACCGCACTGGCCGCACTCGACGAGGAGGGGACGCCAAGGCTCGGCCTGCCGCAACCGAGAGATCTTCTCGCGATCCCGAAAAATGGAGCGCCCTCAACCATCATCATAAAGCCCGACAATCCCCGCTTGCCCGGCATCGTGGAAAACGAAGCATATTGCTTGACGCTGGCTGGCCTGATCGGCCTGCCAGTTGCTGAGTGCACCATAGTTGAAGCTGATGGCCGGACCGCGCTGGCCGTCGCCCGCTATGATCGCACCCTGCGCTCTGATGGCACCCTTCGCCGCCTGCACCAAGAGGACTTCGCTCAGGCTAACGGCATCTATCCGGGGCAAAAATACGAGCAGGGCACCGTTCCGGGCCTCGATATGGCGGGCCTCCTGCTGACAGGTAACCACCTGTCACCGACCGACGCTCTCGCGCTCCATGACCAGGTGATCTTCAACATCCTCATCGCCAATACCGACGCGCACGCCAAGAACTACTCCATTCTCAGTGGCAATGAGACCTCCATGGCTCCGCTTTATGACGTCTCCTCGGTACTCCACTGGGATCACGTTAATCAGTATCACGCCCAGAAGATCGCTGGTAAACGGCGCAAGCCAGCCGATGTCGCTCCGCGCCATTGGGACGAGATTGCCCGAAGCGCCGGACTGAACGCTTCCGCCCTTCGCCGTAGGGTAAGCGAGATCATCGATGGTATGGTGGCAAATCGCGTCGAAGCAACCAAACGCATCTCGTCTCTTCCCGGAGCGACGCCCGAGATGGTCGAGCATGTGGCAAATCTCGTGGAAGGCAACGCGTTGCGTGTCGGCGGACGCCTCAAATACAACTATTCCCTGTAGTTGAGATTCCTCAAATCAAGAGAGATCATTTGCGGTAAATAGGGTCATTCACAGTATGAAACTCATCTCGGGCCAGGATACTCACCTATCCGTCCTGAGCGGGTCATGGGACCGATAGATGCGTCGGACGGGTCGCACTGCGACGGATACTCCACATCGTGGCTGGAGATTGACGGCCAGCACATGCAATCTGTCACTGGGACGACGGTGTGGGCATCAGCGCCAATAATCACGCACGCTTCCGCCTGTTCATCAGCCAAAACGGTAGATGGGAAGGCCTGCAGATGCTGCTTAAAGAATAAGTCTCCTCCAAAACGCATCGCCGTTACCAGTATCTTTCACCCACCTAGACGACAAAAAAGCCCGGCGGCAAGTTTGGCCCGCTCCTCTAGACTTGCAATCTCGATGTGTTCGGACAGCGTGTGCAGCCCCTTGCCACGGACGCCGATTGAATCCAGCGTCGCAAGGCCAAGTGCACCTGTAAAGTTCCCGTCAGAGCCGCCACCGGCGGAACAGGCCGGCAAATCAAAGCCGATATCCGACGCGATCTCGCGTGCGACATCGAGCATGGCCATGGTGCCCGGCTGACCCTCCTGCCAAAGAGGGCGGGTCACACCACGCCGGACCTCAAGGCGAACGGCGTCGTCGCCACCGTTCAGGTCAAGCATCTTCTGCACACCTTCATCTAGCAACTCTTGTGTCTTGGCCATGCTCAGAACCTCGGCATCGCAGGTGGATGAGACACAATTCACCCATTGCCCGCCATGGATGACCCCCACAGAAAAAGAGCAGTCATCTGTAGTGAAGCCTTCGATCTTGGCGACTTTCCGTGCCATCTCGGCAATCGCCGAACGCCCCTCGGACAAAGCCCAACTGGCATGGCTGGGCGTGCCTCTGGCTGTAAGAGTGAAGCGCGCGATGGCATAGCGCCCGATCACCGCGCTGCCATCCGGGCAGGCAGGCTCCGGCACCAGAATATACTTGTGCCGCCTGGCCTCAGCCTCGATCAGGTCGCGGGTCGATGGGGTGCCTATTTCCTCGTCCGGTGTGAACAGAACCGTCACCGGCAACGGCGTTTCGATACCAGCCTGCAGTATCTTGCGCAGGGCATCCAGGTAGACGTAACTGCCGCCTTTCATGTCCATGGTCCCCGGCCCGTAGCAGATATCGACCTCGCGCCGGAACGGCAGGGTATCGAGCGTGCCGATGGGGTGGACGGTGTCCATGTGCCCCAGCAGAAGAATGCCCCCCTCACCCGCCCTCGGATGCGGCATAGTGGCCCTGACGCTGTCACCCAGTCCCATGCGGCCCGGAATCCGCTCGACCCGGGCGCCAAGCATCGCCATGTCGTGCTGGACGAGATCCATCATGCGATTGACTGCGGCGGCGTCGAAAGTCGGGCTTTCGGTCTCGATCCAGGGGCGCAGGCCGCGCAGCATCTCTTCGGCGTCAAAGGGCAGAGTAAGGGGATCTTGTGTCATCATCTCTTCCAATCCGGTGCTGGGGGTCAGTTTCGCAGTATCGCGACCAATGTCACGACGAGAAGGCCGCCCAACAATAGAACAAGCCCGACCAAGCCACCGATGGGTCGTGTTGGCTGGGCCACACGGCAATTCGGGCAATGGGTCGATTTTCGATCCAGTGCGAACCCGCAATTCAGGCAATGGGTCTTGTCGGCCATCTCACGCTACATGCTTTTGTCCGACGCGCGTGAATACGTCGATGCAAGGTGCCATGAGCGCAGTTTCACAGTATTCATCGGTTTGATGTGCCATGGCCATCGCGCCCGGCCCCATGATCAACGTCGCCGGATCGCCCATGGCGGGTTTGAGCACCGAGGCATCCGTAAAGTAGGTGGCCGTACCGACAGTGGGCTCAATACCGGTCACATCCTCGACCACGGAAAACACCTCCTGCATCCAGGGCGTCTGCGGATCGGTATAGACATGATCCATGTCGGTCAGAGTGTCGATCTCGACGTCTGCGGCCAGAAGCGCGGCAAGCTGTGCCCTGATCTGCGCATTGCTTTGCCCGACGGTCGAGCGGATATCGACGCCCACGCGGGCGAGGTCGGGCACCGAGTTGACATTCATGCCGGCATTCATGTTGCCGATGTTCAGCGACGGTCCGCCCATGACCGGATGCGCCGCCACTCCGAAGTCGAACCCGCGCAGCGCGTCGATCGAGCGGCAGGCGGCGAAGATCGCGTTCACCCCCTTCTCGGGCATCGAGCCATGCGCCGTCACGCCCTTGTGCACCAGAGACAGCCAGAGCGCGCCCTTATGCCCGACAAAGGGGCGGTTGTCGGTAGGCTCCGCGACGATCAAGGCCTCGCATGTTCCCAGAATATCGGGGCGCTCCGCAAGCGCCAGAACGCCCTCGCATCCGGTTTCCTCGCCTGCGCTGAAAATGAGCTTTACCTCTGCGCGCCGGACCGGCTCACGCGAGAGCCTCAGACCGGCTATGATCGCCGCCGCGACCCCGCTTTTCATATCTGACGTCCCACGCCCATATAGCCGTCCATTCCTGATTTCACCCGCGAAGGGATCGACACTCCACTCCGCCTGCCCCAGAGGCACGGTGTCCAGATGGCCGGAATAGACAATGGCCCCCCGCGAAACCGTTTCGGTCGCAGGCAGTGTCGCAATCAGGTTGGGACGTTGAGATTGCCAGTCATGCCAGGTGATCTCGAAACCGGCAGGCTCCAGCAGCGTGGCGATGAACTTGGCACAATCGGCCTCGTTGCCCGGTGGGCTGATGGTATTGAATGCGATCAGCTTGCGGGTCAGGTCCAGCCCTGTCATTTCAGTCATTACGGCCTCCGAATAGATAACGGGTCAGCGAAGATGGCACGCGGCCATATGCCCTGGTGCGACCTCTTTGAGTTCAGGTTCTTCATGAAAGCAGCGATCCACCGCAAACGGGCAACGGGTGTTGAAGTTGCAGCCCTTTGGTGGGTTCAGCGGGCTTGGCACGTCGCCCTTGAGGACGGTGCGGCTCTTGCGCTTGCGCGGATCGGGGACCGGCACCGACTCCAGCAGGGCCTCGGTATAGGGATGCTGTGGCGTGCGGAACAGGCTTTGCTTGTCCGTGATCTCGACCAGCTTGCCGAGATACATCACGCCAATGCGGTGACTGATATGCTGAACAATCGCAAGGTCATGGGCAATAAAGAGGTAGGACAGCCCAAGGTCCTCCTGCAGGTCCATCATCAGGTTGATCACCTGCGCCTGAACGGAAACATCAAGCGCCGATACCGGTTCATCCGCGATGATGATCTCGGGGTTGAGCGCGAGGGCGCGTGCGATCCCCAGCCTTTGGCGCTGACCGCCCGAGAACTCGTAGGGAAAGCGATGCATCGCATCCTGCCGCAAGCCGACACGCGCAAAAAGATCGGCCACCTTCTCACGCCGCTCGGTGGCCGAGAGGTTGCCATAGTTGCCTAATGGCTCGCCGACGATGTCCCCGGCGCGCAGTCTCTGGTTCAGCGAGGCATAGGGATCCTGGAAGATCACCTGCATCTGCTGCCGATAAGGATGCATCTCGCGGCGCGATACGGTGGTGATGTCGGTGCCTTTGAGAAGTATCTGGCCGCTGGTCGGGTCCTCCAGACGCAGAATGACCTTGCCGGTCGTTGACTTGCCGCAACCGGATTCGCCCACGATACCCAGAGTTTCACCCGCATTAACCTTGAAGGATACGCCGTCCACGGCATAGACCCGCGCGGTTTCGCGATTCCTAATCCCGCCATGGATTGGGAAATGCTTTGTCAGGTTCCTGACTTCGAGAAGAGGAGGGTCGGATTTCACGGTCATAAGGTCCAGTCCGGCAGGTTCTTGCTTTCCCAACAAGCGGCAACATGGTTGGGCTTTTTGGTCTCGAGCGGCGGGTATTCGGCGCGACAGTGATCCGTCGCAAAGCTGCATCGTTCCGCGAAGGTGCAGCCCTCCGGAAGGTTGGTCAGCGCAGGCACGATGCCCGGAATTTCCGACAGGCGCTCGGTTCGCGCCGCCGAGAAATCGCTGGTCAAACGCGGCACCGACCGCATCAACCCTCGCGTATAGGGATGCTGCGGGTTCTCGAATATCTCGGTCACATCCGCCTCTTCGACCTTGCGCCCGGCATACATCACCAGCACCCGGTCAGCCATTTCCGCGACGACGCCCAGATCATGGGTGATCAGGATGATCGCAGTTTTCATCTTGTCGCGGATTTCTTCCATCAGCCCGAGGATTTGCGCCTGAATGGTAACGTCGAGCGCCGTTGTCGGCTCATCCGCGATCAGCACCGACGGGTTGCATGACAAGGCCATGGCGATCATCACACGCTGCCGCATGCCCCCCGACAACTGGTGTGGATATTCACCAAGCCGCCGACGCGGTTCGGGAATATGCACGAGATCGAGCATCTCGACCGCATGGTCCATCGCCTGTCTCTGTGACAGTCCCTGATGCAGCATGATCGCCTCGGTCAATTGATCGCCGATGCTGAGTACAGGATTTAGGGACGACATCGGATCCTGAAAGATCATCGAGATTTCATTGCCCCTGATCTTGCGCATCTCGTCATCGCTGGTCTTGAGCAGGTCACGACCCTTGAACAGAATCTTGCCACTGGCGAACCGCGCCGGTGGTCGCGGCAAAAGCTGCATCACGGAGAGTGACGTGATCGACTTGCCGCAGCCGGATTCACCCACCACGCCAAGAATCTCGCCCGGCTTTACCGTGAAACTCAAACCGTCCACCGCCTTCACGACGCCGTCGCGCGTGTCGAAATAGGTCCGCAGGTCATCAACCTCCAGCATGGGTTCTGTCTGATCCTGAACAGACATTTCGCGCTCTTCGAGAGCAGTTTCTTCGGTCATGATCTCAGACCCTTCTCTGCATGCGGGGATCGAGGGAATCGCGCAGACCGTCGCCGAAGGTGTTTATCGCGAACACCGTCAGCGCGAGAAACGCACCCGGGTAGAGGATGATGCCGACAGTCTGGAAAAAGAACATGCGTCCCTCGGCCATGATGTTGCCCCAACTGGGAATTTCCGGCGGTGTACCCGCCCCGACAAAGCTCAGATACGCCTCAAAGATCACCGCCTGCGCGCAGATATAAGTGGCCTGCACGATCAGCGGCGGAATGGTGTTGGGCAGGATGTGACGGATCAGGATGCGTGGCGTAGACGTCCCGCAGGCAATCGCCGCTTGCACATAAAGCTGGTCACGCAGCATCAGAACCACGGATCTCACGAGGCGCACGACGCGCGGAATTTCCGGGATCGTCAGCGCAAGTATGACATTCGGAACGCTGCTCCCCCAAAGCGCGACAAGCGCTATCGCCAGAAGGATCGACGGGATCGACATGAGCGCGTCCATCAGGCGCATGATCACCGCATCGACCGACCGGATGAACCCGGAAACCAGCCCGATCGCCAGACCGAAGGACGTCGCCAAGGTCGCCACCGACAATCCGACGACCAAGGAAACCTGACCGCCGTGAAGCACCCGGCTGAACAGGTCGCGGCCATACATGTCGGTGCCGAAAAAGGCCCCGGAGGACGGCGGCTGCAGGCGGTTGCGCGGGGCCTGCTGCATCGGATCGGGCAGCCCCAGCCAGGGCGCGAAAAACGCGAGCCCTGCCATCAGCAACAGGACCGCCATGCCGAAGAGCATCGTGGGATTGCGCCGAAACGCCTCCGCAACAACTCCGATACGGTGCTTCAGGCGCGCGCCGAACGACAATTCCTGGACTTCCAAGCTCATGGGAACACCCTCTGGTTTCTGAAAAACCGGCTCAGTACCGGATGCGCGGATCGAACAGCACGTAGGTCAGGTCGATCAGCAGATTGAGCACCACGTAAGTGAATGAAAACACCAGAATGACCCCCTGAATGACCGGGTAGTCGGTGCGCAGGACCGCATCGACCGTAAGGCGGCCAAGGCCGGGAATGGCAAACACGCTTTCGGTCACCACCACTCCGCCGATCAACAGCGCGACGCCAAGGCCGATGGTCGTGCTGATGGGAACCATGGCATTCTTCAGCGCATGCTTGACCAACACCTTTCGGGTGGCCAGCCCCTTTGCATAGGCGGTGCGCACGTAATCCTCATTGAGAACTTCGAGCATGGTGGCGCGCGTCATCCGTGCGATCAGCGCCATGTAGACCGCCCCAAGGGTCAGCGCTGGCAGCGTGATATGCGACAGAAAACCGGGGACGCTCTCAAAGATGCTGGTGTAACCCTGAACCGGAAACCAACCGAGCGTGCGTGATCCGCCAAGGATCAGAAGATAACCGATTACGAAAACCGGCACGGAAAACCCGAAGACAGCAAGGGTCATGACCGCACGGTCGATCCATGTGCCGACCTTCCACGCCGCAATCACGCCAAGCGGGATTGCAAGGCTGATGGCGATGATCATCGTGCAGAGCGTCAGCATCAGCGTCGGCTCGACCCGTTGGCCGATCAACTTGGTGACCGGCAACCCGGAATAGATCGACTGGCCCATGTCGCCTTGCAGCAGATTGATCAACCAGCCTCCGAACTGGATATACAGTGGGTCGTTGAGACCAAGTTGCTCGCGGATCTTGTCGACCTGATCCTCGGTCGCGAAATCACCTGCGATGATGACCGCCGGGTCACCCGGGCTCAGGTGCAGCAACATGAACACGAACACCGCCACGATGGCCATGATCGGGATTGTCGCGAACAGTCTGCGAAGGATGTAGGCATACATTTGGAACCGGCCCTATTCATGAAAAGGCGGCGCGACTGTTTGCGCGCCGCCCCCAGTGGCTTTCATCACTCGACGGAGATGTTCCAGAAGAACGGAACCGGTGCCTCGAGCACGCCTTTGACGTTGTCGCGGAATGCCGTCGGCTGATAGTACTGGCCGGTCGGGATATAGGGCACAAAGTCGTAGAGTTCGGCCTGCAATTCCTCGACAATCGCCTTCTGCTTTGCCGGGTCGGTTTCTCTGGCAAATGCGTTGCGAAGGTCTTCGATCTTCTGATTCTCCGGCCAACCGAACCACGCCGTGTCACCCGATGCCGCGACCGAGATGTTGGTGATCGGGTTCAACTGATCCGCGGCCAGCCACCATGTCGGAAAGATGTTCCAGCCACCGTCTTCGGGGGCTTCGCGCACCGCGCGGCGCGACGTCATCGTGGCCCAGTCCATGGCGACCAGCCTCACGTTCATCCCGATCTCGCGCAGCGCCTGCGCCGTCACCAGCGATTGCCCATGCGCGACCGGAATATCCGTAGGATCAAGAATCAGGACCTCGCGACCGTCATAGCCCGACTCGGCCAGAAGCGCCTTGGCCTTCTCGATATCCTTGCCGCGCAAAGCCTCGCTGCCGACATCCGTCTCGTAGGGGCCGCCACACATGAAGTAAGCACCACAGAATTCTTCGAAATACTTCGGATCGCCCATGATCGAGTACATGTAGTCGGCCTGTTCAACCGCCCAGAGGGCCGCCTGCCGGGCCCGTTTGTCATCGAAGGGCGGATACTTGAAGTTGAAGCGGATAACGCCTTGTGTCCCAAGCGGATCGACCGTCTCGACATTGATCGATGGATCGGACTGGATCATCGGCAACAGGTCAACTGCGGGCTGTTCATAGTAGTCGACCTCACCGGCCAAGAGCGCCTGGCTCGCCGTTGCGGCGTCGGGAATATAGCGCCATTCCACCCGGTCCACATTGGCCACCTTGCCGCCAGCCGCATAGCTGGCGGGCTCATCGCGGGGAACGTAATCCTCGAATTTCTCGTAGACGACCTGATTGCCCGGCTGCCATTCGTCGGCCACGAAGCGGAACGGACCGGAGCCGATGATTTCCTCGACCTGCGCATTGGGATCGGTATCCGCCAGACGCTTGGGCATGATGAAGGGCACGTTCGAGGAAATCTTGCCAAGCGACTGAAGTACCAAGCCGTAAGGCTCAGACAATGTCAGAACGACGGTTTTCTCGTCCGCAGCTTCGAGGCTTTCGGTCACGCGCATCAGCTTCTGGCCCATGCCATCGCGGGCCCCCCAACGCGTGATGGATGCGACGACATCCTCTGCCGTCACCGGTGCGCCGTCGTGGAACTGCAGCCCGTCACGCAGCGTGATCGTGTAGGTCAGTCCATCTTCGCTCACCTCATGGCCAGCGGCCATCTGCGGTTGAACTTCGAGATTCTCGTCGAGTGCGAAAAGCGTGTCGAAGACGAGGTATCCATGGTTCCGGGTGATATAGGCCGTCGTCCAGATCGGATCGACATTGCGCAAGTCGGCATGCGGCACGATCTTGAGCACCGACTCGGCGTTCACGGGAACGGCGGCGGCCATCAGTCCGGCAACGGCGATCGGCGTTGATAGCGCCGCCGTTCGTGCGGATTTCTTGATTGCGTCTGCAAGTGCAGTCATGGGCATTTGTATCTCCCTGAATTTGCGTTGTCCGATGCCGGCCTCACCGTCACCGTCGTCAGCAGCTTTGTTGGCACGTCGACTTTCTTTGCGCCGACATGCCTTAGCGTAAGCTCAGAGAGGGACTTGATGCAAGTATCTTGCATTCAGCAGCTTCGCAGGCCTGCAAAAATGGGTATGTTTCAATGTAACTGATGCCTTATTCGGCAACGCGAGTCATAAACTGACCGCCAAATCGCAAAACAGGGAGACGGTGCCGCATGATTGGAGACAGGATCAAATCGCTTCGCAGAGTACGCAAGTTGACACTAAAGCAACTCGCGGATCAGGTCGGAATCTCGGAAGGTCACATGTCCAAGATCGAGAACGACAAGACCCAGCCCTCTGTCGGCGTCTTGCACAAGATCACCCAATCTCTGGATGTCACGATCGGTCTTTTGTTCAATGAAAAGAACGGCCACGAGCAACCCGTCTCACGCGCCGGAGAGCGACCCGTGATCGACCTAGACCCGGTCCGTCGCGGCACGGGCATCAGGCTGGAACGGATCATTCCCCATTCCCAGGATCACATTCTGCAATGCAACATCCATATCATCGAACCGGGCGGTTCAAGCGAGGATCACATCCAGCATGTCGGCGAGGAAGTGGGATATGTCCTCGATGGGGAACTCGATCTGTTTCTGGACGATGACGTCTACCATCTGAGCAAGAATGATTCGTTTCATTTTAATTCCAGCCGCAAGCATGCCTATCGGAACCCTGGCAAGGCGCAGACCCGCATTCTCTGGGCCAACACGCCGCCCACCTTCTAAAGACGGGTCATGTCCGCCGCCTGTTCTGACGCCTTGATGGACCATGGCCTGCCTTCGAAGCAGCAAGTCCAACGCAGGTTTTGAAACGCCCGGGCCGTGCCCCGAATCAACCCCCTAGCTCCGGACAAGCTCCGCCGTCTCGACCACCGCATGCATCAGGACATCGGTTGCCGCCTTGGCCCAGTCAGGCGTGATCTCTTCCGCTTCATTATGCGACAACCCATCCTTGCACGGGCACATGATCATGGCCGTCGGGTAGATACTATTGATACGGCATGCATCATGACCTGCCCCCGAGATGACATCCATATGTGCATGCCCGAGGCGGTCTGCGGCATCGCGAATGCGTTCTAATAGCTTTGTATCAAAGGCAGGGGGATCAAAGGCCCCGACAATCTCGGCGCTGAACTTGACGCCGATGTCGGCGCAAAGGCCCGGCGCAGTATCGTTCAACTCCATGACCATCGCCTCCAGCGTCTCGAGTACATGGCTTCGGAAATCGACGGTGAAGACCACCTTCTCGGGAATGATGTTGCGGCTGTTGGGATAGACATCGATATGGCCGATCGCACCGACCGCGTTCGGTTGATATTGAAGGGCTATTTCATGAACCAACTCGGTGATCCGCGCCAGAGCGCGCCCCGCATTTCGGCGCATATACATCGGCGTTGATCCGGTATGCTGTCCCTTGCCTGTGACAGTACATTCGATCCAGCGCAGCCCCTGCCCGTGCGTGACCACTCCGATCGGCTTGCCTTCTTCCTCAAGGATCGGGCCCTGCTCGATGTGCAATTCGAAAAACGCATGCATCTCGCGGGGACCTACGGGTTCGGACCCTTTCCAGCCAATCCTCTGCAACTCATCGCCAAACCGCTTGCCCGCAGCATCTGTGCGGTCATAGGCCCAATCCTTGTCGAGCACCCCGGCGAAAACACCGGAGGCCATCATCGCCGGCGCAAAACGCGATCCCTCCTCGTTGGTCCAATTGGTCACGACGATCGGATGCTTGGTTTGGATGTCCAGATCATTCAGGGTGCGGATGATTTCCAGCCCGGCCAGTACCCCCAGAACACCGTCATACTTGCCGCCTGTCGGCTGCGTATCGAGATGGGACCCGACATAGACCGGGCGCGCATCCGGATCACCGCCTGCCCGGTGCGCAAACATGTTGCCCATATCATCGACCCCGACGGTACAGCCCGCCTCTTCGCACCATTTTTGAAAAACAGCGCGGGCCTGGCCGTCCTCGTCGGTCAATGCCTGCCGGTTATTGCCCCCCGCGACACCAGGACCGATTTCGGCCATTTCCATCAGGCTTCGCCAAAGCCGTTCGCCATTGCTCGTCAGGTTTTCACCGTTTGCCATAGTCGCACTATCTCTTTCGGATTTTTGCATTTCCCGGTTAGCATGCGTAAAAAGGTAAGAAGAACAATGTCAAAATAACCTTGAGGATCCTGTCGGCTCACCGCTGCTGAAGGCGCATCGCGCCACCGTAAGCCGACCTATCGAATCCGTCATGTCATTCGGCAGCCAGACCACGGCCTTAGCGCCACTTCTCGTGCTGTGACTCCAGGGGCGCAGATCAGGCCAGACGTGCTATCTCACGCACCATTTCTGGCAAAGACAATTTGTTCCGATCCTTGGGCCCGTTCCAATTCATATGGCAGCACTGTATGCGACTAGGCCGCTCACTCCTTTGCCACTTGGCCCGCCACAAACGTGCTGGCCCGAATTCCTTCTTTCGCGCAGCAACGCTTGATCTGATCCGAGTCTATCATCGGCTGTCTCTCTCGTCGCGCCTCGTCGAGCGCGACCATACAGGCAACGTTAAGTATGAGTGGGTTGCCTTGGCTGACGAGATAAAGCTCTTTCAAGGCTTTTGGAGTAAACGGCATCGTTTTGAATCCAGCCACTGCGCAGCGATGATGCACGTAGTCCGATGTATCCTCTTCCGACATCGGCCCGAGCTTCACAACAGGACTGTAAAGTGACCTTATTTCCGGATTCAGTTTATGGTCAAAATCTTCCCGACCAACCAACACAAGCTTGACGAGCAACCCCTCTTGCGTTGTTGCGCAGATATCAAACAGGCGCTTTAGGGTAGATGCTTGAACGTTGTCCGCGTCGTCAACCACAAGGGCAGGGAGGCCATGTTGCATGTTGGCGCGTGTCATGGTCGCGTCAAAAGTCGTCTTGTCCAAATCCGCGTTGCTTCGGGGGGCAGAAGCGCCGAGGACTCGGAAAATGGCGGCGCGTGGCGTCGCTTCAAGAACGGAGTAGTGCGAAAGAGTCCCTATAAGACGCTTTGAATTCGTCTCGCTTGCAACTTTGCGTATCACCGTCGTTTTGCCAGAACCTTCAGGCCCAATGAACAGCGTCAAAGGCGCATCGCTATTAAGCGCAAAATCCAACTGCTCGGCGGCAAGGCAATGCGCGTCACTCCAGAAATCGTACTTTTGCTCAGACGAGAAAAATGGATTGTCCGCATCCCTTGTCTGGCCTTCGTCAAATCCACCCAAAGCCATCACCTATTACGCTAGTCGTGAGAATTCCGCGCCAATTGAAAAGAAAACAGGTGATTGATTTTCATGTAGGATAACCGAACTCGACTATTCGCGCCCAATATTCAGCGTTGAGATCCGCAATTTCCTCCAGCGATGTCTCGATCGCCTTGTTGGTGTCGGAATCTAGCGCGGACATCTGCCCGACTTTGACAGCGTTCTTCCGATCCGCAATGCGCATCTGGATCGTCGCCAGATCTCCGCTGTCGTTGTCAAAAGAATAGATGCAGTGGCTATAGCGATTGCGCAGTCCTGCGAGACGCTGGGTCTTGCCCGTTAACGTCAGAAGCGCATCTCGCTCATTTTTGTCCACGTCATCGAGCTTCGCAAGCCGTTCCACCAGGTCAATCCGCGCTCGTGTCGTGTTCAAGGTCAGGTAAATTATCACCGCCTTTTGCTTTGACGTCCCGGACAGCCCTGCAATCAGGTGAATCAACAGGCTTTCGGTATTCGTCCAGCTATATGTAAGTCGACCCAGATTACCGAGGAAACGTTCAAATTCTCGATGCGCAGACTGCGGCATCCCATCGTCCTCAATTGATGCTGTATCGACCATTCTACTCGATCTCCAACTGAGCATTCTTCGATAGGTACCATCGCGCCGCACTCGTTCTGTTGTCCACGCCGATCTTTCCAAAAATATTATGAACGTGGAGTTTGATGGTATGCTCGCTCAATCCGAGCAATCTCGCTATAGTCTTGTTTCTTTCTCCTTTCGCTATGAAATCCATGATTTGGAATTCACGCGCGGTGAGTTTCGCAATAACAGCCGCGTTATGTGCTTTTAGTTTACTTGGTTTGGACTGACATGCGTTCGCTATGTCGTTGGCCTCGGATGGCTCCGGGTCGGGCTGTATATGCTGCTCTTGCGCGGTTGCCAGTATTTCACAAGGGACGAAATGTTGCCCAAGCAGCATTAAGTGCAAAGCCGCGAGCCATGCGTCAATCGGAGCCTGCATGGGAAGACATCGCATCCCAACGATGGGGCCCGCCGGACCTGCAAGAATTTGCTTCGCGCTTTCTGCAGAAATATATGCAAGACCAATGGTTGTGCTCGAAAAGGTTTTGGCTGTCACAGTCAATTCTTCATTTGCGTTCTGGGCAATCGCTTCATCAACAACGATCAATCGCACCATGGCATGCCGTTCTTCAGGCAGCCCGTTAAGTTGGCGCAACCCGTCAAGTCGCAACACACTTACGCCCAGAAACTCGGCGTCCACCAATTGCATCAAGCGGTCAGTGAATATTACACAATTCCCTATGAACACTATGACCGGGTTTATCGCTGGAGATGCTAGGCCCTGACTGCCGTCACGTGAGGCCGGATCAAATCGCGGATGAATAGCGTCGGAAAAATCACGCAAAGTCATAAAAATCCCCCCAGAAATATGACTACTTGAACACAGCCTCGAGACGACTGCTTTAGTGATAGGCCCGCTCGATGCCTCTCTAAGTTCAAATGAAAAATACTATAGCCCGCTTAATCGCCTGTGCTGGCTCGCCGTCTTACACAAAACATTAGCACTAAGATAACAAAATTACAAATTACTGTCAAATTTTGACATATTCGCAAACTCATTACGTGAGCTCGGCCACCTCAACTCTCCCCCAAATTGTTCAAAATGCCCGGATAGATCGAAGTGTTAGGTAGAATCGCGAAACCATACGCTTTTAGATTACTCCCAGCCTGCCGAAATAAATGAACACCAAGAAGTAACCCACAAAAATATCACAAATTCAATTACTTAACTTTTATTAATCTTTTGGGCAATTTTGCATTTTACCTGCGCAGCGCAGACTGTGAGGCGTCTTGGTTCTCATCAACCTTGGCAAATTGATTTTATCGTCTGTGATGGCTCTTTTTTTTACAAAGAAATGGATGGCTGCCCACAGGCACCTCCACCTTCACAGAAAGTTTTTTGGGAGGGGGTGAAGCTTAGAGCGAAGTCATCAACCACAGCAAAGGCGCTGCGACCGTCTGCAATGACAGGCCAGAGCACGCCTAAATCTCACAATATCATGCAATCCAGACCCAAGCTTAGCCACTTTGGATAGACTCGTGGCAACTATGGGTCCTTTACGAGGACAAAACCATGGATAGACGCTCAACTCAGAACAACAACTTCCTGATTGACGACGTTGAAGTCGAAAATCTGGACGTTGATCTCGACGCGAATGTAACTGTTGAAGAAGCGGACGTCGAAATCGACGCGCAGCAACAGCAACAAAGCGCTGATGTCGACAACACCGACACCAACAGCAACGATCAAGGTCAGGGACAAGGTCAGGACCAGGGACAAGGTCAGGATCAGGGACAAGGTCAGGATCAGGGACAGCAGCAGCAGTCAAATTCGAATGCTCGTCAAACCAATGGCGGTGATGACAGCAACGACAACTCAAACTCGGTATCAATCGACTTCGGTGGTGGTGAGTGGATCCCGCGTGACGACGATCAGGTTGATATCGACAGCGAAGGTGGAAACGTCGAAAACGTGATCACGTCGGACGAGGGTGACATTGATGTTAGCCCAGGTCACGATGTGGATGTCACCGATATTCTGGGCGAGGCCCTGAATGGCGAAGGAAATGACACCGGGATTGTCAACATTCAGAACGCTGTCATGGAAGACAACGACTCGCTTGGAGATGCGTCGGTCTATAACGCCGGGTCTTTCTCGCAGTCAGGCAGCGCAAATGGAGGCACCGCGACAGCCGAAGACGGTATTGACGCCGATCCGACAAGCGGCGCCGGAGGAAGCGGCGCGACTTCACTGGGAGGTGCGGCCATTGGCGGCACCGCGCTTGGCGGGTTGTCCCATGCTGCGGGAGGCTCATCCGGAAGCACCGGCGCAGCAACCTCGACTGCGGGTGATGGCGGCGCAAGCGGGTCGTCAGAATCTGCCGGTCTTGGCATCGGTGTTGGCCTCTCAGGCAACCATGGCAGCTCGGATGGCGGTGAAAGTGGCGCTGCAACGTCGACTTCAAACTCGACTGGCAACGCTAATAGCACCAATAACAGCACTGGCACCGGCGGTGCGGCTGGAAAGACAGAAGCTGAAAGCGACGCCAATGATGGCTCAATCAGTTCAACTGGTAACAGCACTGGCACTGGCGGTGCCGGGGCCGAGGGCACTGGTGGTGCCGGGTCCGGCGGTACCGGTGGTACTGGTGGGGCAGCCACGGGTGGCGAAGCCACTGGCGGCGCTGGTGGTGACGGCGGCAAAGGCTTTGCCGGTTATGCCGGCGGTGGTGACGGCGGTGCTGGCGGAGACGGTACTGGCGGCGACAGCACGACCGGTGACGGTGGTGCCGGCGGCACAGCAACTGGCGGCGCTGGCGGCGCGGCTGGTGCTGGCGGCGGTGGCACTGGTGGTGCCGGTGCAACTGGCACGGGTGGCGACAGCACAACCGGCGACGGCGGTTCCGGCGGTGCAGCAACCGGCGGAAGCGGCTCAGGCGGCAACGGCGGCGGTGGCACTGGTGGTGCTGGTGCAGCTGGCACGGGTGGCGACAGCACGACCGGCGACGGTGGTGCGGGAGGCCAAGGCATCGGCGGTGAAGGTGCTGGCGGTATCGGCGGTCTAGCGACCGGTGGATCGGGCGCGTCTGGCTTCGGCGGGGCTTCGATCGGCGGATCTGGCGGTACAGGCACTGGTGGTACTGGTGCAGCTGGCACAGGCGGTGATGGTGGCGCAGGTTCAGGTGCCCAGGGCGATGGCGGTGATAACGCCAGCAGTGCATCCGCGGCCAATAACGGAAGCGCAAACAGCACGCCCAGTACCGATAATGATTCCACAAGCGGCGGCAACTCCGCGACTGGTGCTGGCGGCGACGCCGGGACCGGTTCAGCAGCAGGTGCAATTGCTGGCGGAATCCCGGGCGGTGGTCTTGATGTCGCGGTAGCGGTTTCCGACAATGAGGATTCCGACGCCACATCAGGCAACGGTCCGGCTGATGCTGCCGGAGGTGCTGCTGATACAAGCGGTGGGGCTGCAACGGCCGACGCCGATGGCAGAACCAACGGTGATTCCGACTCCAGCGGCAACGGTGGCACCGGCACCGGCGGCACAGGCACCGGTGGTGCTGGCCAAAGTGGGTCCGGCGGCGCAGGCGGAAACGGCGATGCTGGTCAGGCCGGAGACGGCACAGGAGCCAACGGGACCGGTGGATCCGGTGCGCAAGCCACGGCTGGTAATGGCGGCGGCGGCACTGGCGCATCCGGCAATGCCGGAAACGGCGCCGGTGCCAATGGTGCTGGCGGAGGCACAGGCCTCGGCGGTGCAGGCGCGGTCGGTCAGGCGGCTGCCGGAGGCAGTGGTGACGGCGCGTCCGGCAATGCCGGCGATGGCGCGGGAGCCAATGGCGCTGGTGGCGGCACAGGTACCGGTGGTGCAGGCGCGGTTGGCCAGGCAGCTGCCGGAGGCAGCAGCACAGGTGCCGCAGGTAATGCTGGCGACGGTGCAGCGGCCAACGGCGAAGGCGGTGGCCAAGGCCCAGGTGGCGATGGTGCAGCGGGCGCGGGCGGTATCGCGACCGGGACCGGTGCCGCAGGGGCGGTCGGTGCAGCTGGAAACGGCGGTGCTGGCAATGCCGGTGATGGTGCGGTTGGTCAAGCCGGTGACGGTGCCGAAGGAACCGGTGGTGCCGGCGGAGCCGGGGCTGCGACAGCCGACTCGATGAATGATGTCGACGGAACTGCAACCTCAAACGCAACCGGCGGTGATGGAGGTCTTGCCGATCTCTTCACCGACTCCGACACCGACGGCTCGTCCGAGAGCATGGCAGAGGCCATTTCCGGCTTCGGCGGTGCAGCCGATACGACGCAGGACTCTGCAGCCAACAATAACGGTGGAAATGATGGTGGCAGTAATACGTCCACCAGCGGTGATACCGGGATGGGTGGCGAGTCTACGGCAATCGGTGGAACAACCGGTCTGGCAAATGGCGGAACCTCCACAGGGGGCGCAGCCGATGTCGGAGGGGCCAGCGGCGGTGCCGGTGGCGCAGCCAGCAATGGTGCCGGTGGCGCGGTTGATAACGGCAGCTGGGGGTCGAACAACGGAGATGACGGTTTTGTAACCGGCGAATCCTACGCGTCGGCCGCAGCCGTGGTCGATACGTCCGCGTTCAACCAGAACATCGTGATGGGCGCGAACGTTCTCGGCAACACAGTCGACATGACGGTTGTTGGTGGCAACATGAGCTCCAACTACGTCGGCGACGACAGCGATACCGGCGTATAAGCCTAACTCTTGTCCGGGGCCGAACGTCGGCCCCGGACAGCCTGTAGAATTTGGGTAACGGATTGCCCGCTACCATTTTAAACATTTGGGAAAACAACCGTGAGCCTCGACAGAACCACAGAGTCCATCGCACATTTTGTCGGCCTCTTCCACATGGCTGTCGAAGACAATCGGCTACGTGACCAGTATATCGAGTTCAAGCGCGACAAAGACGATACCGATGACGAGGCCGGCTTCGAGTTTAAGCCCGTCCGCATCGCTACAGATTTCAAGCTTAACGGGTATTCAGGGAAAGTCGTACATTCCGATACTTCGGATGTGAACCAGCCCGGCGTGGGCCAAGGTTTACCGTCCCTTCCTGCGATATCTCAGAGTAACACCGTCGGCTCATTCACATCAGTTGAGCAGCCGCCTGAACCACTGATTGGCGGCTCAATTGGCGGCGGCGGCGGATACAAGATCCTGCCCTATGTGCCAATCCCTCCACAGACGATCACGATCACGCTACAATCGATCACTCTGATAGATAATGATATTCTTGGTGATCCTGCTGTCGCAGATTTCATTTCGCGCGACGTGTTCCTCGCCGAACTGGAAACGCTGTTAGAATTCTCTGAGGTATTACAGCCTTGGACACTACAGGGCCTTGCCACCGCAGTTCTGGATGATCCCGGGACGGCTCTCGAATTCATGCAAACACTGGCGGAGGTTGATACACCACCGGAGGCTCTGGATTTATCCGCCTATGTCCTACGAGATTCAGATGCTACCGGAACAGTGATAAATGGCGTCCCTGTCGAAGAACGGCCAGAGATAGATGACTTTCTTCCTACATTCATACGATTGAAACGCGATGACGACGCGGGAGAACAAGACGACGCAGATGCGGAAACCCCGCCTGACCGTCCTCTTTCAGGCACATCAAAGGATCTGGCTTTATTGCATGAAACAGACGATGGCTTTCCGCATTATGATGGCATTGACCACAACGTAGTCACCGGTGCTAATGAAAGCCATAACGCGGCATGGATCTACACCAATTGGATTGATGCCACCGTATTTGCGGTCGCCGGAAATACAATCGAATTGAATGCGATTTCTCAAACTAACATTCTCTTTGACCAGGACGTCACCCCGGCCGGACTGATGAAGATTGGTCCCACTTCATCACAGGCCAAGAATATTGCTTCGATCAGTTACGATAAAGCCACCACGGAAACTGACGGAAAAACAGAAGAGCAAAAGCAGCCCGACACAAACACGGACGACGGTCCCGCACCCATTGAGGAAGACATTTCTGCTTCCGAGACAGGGGCCAAGGATTCCCTCGAAAAGAATGTCGAGGAATCCGGGGGAAAATTAGGACTTCCTTCCGTCTGGAATCTGGAGACGGTCGAAGGTGATGTGACATTCACCAATATCGTCCAGCAACATACCTTTATGTCCGACGCCGATCAGTTGAACCTGACCTTCACAGCCAATTCCACAACTGTATCAACAGGTGAGAACCTGGCGTTCAATCAGTTTCAAGCCAACGAATTCGGCTTTGGTTACGACCTCGTCCTTGTCGGTGGTTCTATGACCACGATGAATATCATCAATCAGACAAACGTACTGCTGGATAATGATTATTTCTCAGGCGCAGGACTGGGTAAGGCCGCTGTCTCAAGTAACGACAATTCACTCGTCAACGATGCTTCAATCACAAAGCATGGTGTCGATGAGCAGAAAGCCATGCTTGACGACTTCAAGACAGCTCTCGAGGATCTCTCTGCTGGGGCAAAGCAACTGGGTGACTACGTTGCAAAGAGCGCTCTATTCGAAGGGCTGGAGGCTCTTCGCGCTCTCTACATAAGTGGGGACCTCACACAATTGAATATCGTCGATCAGATCAACACGATCGGCGATCAGGACCAGGTGCACATGGCTGCACAGGCAATGATGTCTGCGATTGAAGATAGTTCGGTCGCGATCACAACTGGGTCGAATTACCTGACCAACACCGCGTCCATTGATCAGGACGGGATCGACTCGACGATTATGGCAGCGGGGGAGCAATACAGCGATGCGATGCTATACCAGGCGGAGCTGATCGATACCGAAGCCAATCCTCTGGGCGTTAACATAAGCCAGCTTACAAATGAGGCTGTCGCGATCATCGTGGATGACCTGACCAAGGACATTGCGCAAACAGTTCTAGAGCAAGAAGCGGGAGGGTTTGATCTGCATACCGGCGGGACAAGCCTTGACGTCATGCAAACCATGACTGGGTAACGCGTAACCAGAGTAAGGTCGAAGATATGAAAGATACAGCTGACACTTCAGACTTTTCGGAAGATGGCACGCAAAAGAAACGCCTGATACTTGAACCCGTTGATCGCTTCGATTCAGAGGAGGCGCCACGCTTTACAACGAAAGCCCCACGATTTCAGACCACGATTGAGGGCGTTGCAAACGAGCCTATTCCGGCCGCAAGTGAGCCGCCAACCGGTGACGGGGGCGGAAACGGCAAAGGGGGCGGACCTAATTTTCACAAGCGGATTGGCCCTGAAGACTTTTCTGCCAGCCTCAAAAAAGGAATGGCCACGGTGCGTAGGAACCTCGGGTTCGTTATGCTCATCACGTTGGCGACCAACCTCTTAATCCTCGCAATCCCGATTTATCTCTTCCAGATATCTGACCGCGTTCTGACAAGTCGCTCTACTGACACATTGATCATGCTGACCATTGTGATCGCTGGAGCTGTGATCCTACAAGCCGTATTTGATGCGGTCCGCCGCTTCGTGCTGATGCGCTCTGCGGTCGAGGTGGCAACTCAGCTGGGTGCCCCCATTCTGTCGGCCGCCGCAGCAGCATCGCTCAACGGCAATGGCCGTGAGTATCAGACGTTAGGCGACCTTCAGCAATTAAGAGGTTTTCTTGTTTCAGGCACGCTTCTGGCCTTTCTTGACGTGCCTTTCGCGCCAATTTTCATCTTTGCGATTTACTTGGTGCATCCACATTTGGGGATGATTGTTGTGGTCACGTCGCTCGTCCTACTTCTGATCGCCATAATAAACCAACGCGCCACAGCTCAACCTTTTGCAGACGCGAACCTAGCCCAGTCAAAGGCCAATACACATCTCGACTCAATGGCGCGCAACAGCCAGATCATCAACGCTCTCGCGATGATCCCCGAAGCAGTGACCATGTGGGGAAAAGATACCGCTGAGTCGCTTACGCACCAGGTAAAAGCGCAAGATCGCAATATCATCTCAGCAGCCTTCTCAAGGGCGGTCCGACTGCTAACACAGATAGCCATGCTTGGCTGGGGAGCGTTTCTCGCGATTCAAGGTGAGATTACTGGTGGCATGGTGATTGCAGCGTCCATTATCGCCGGTCGAGCCTTGGCGCCAATTGAAGGGGCAATCGAGGGTTGGAACGGGTATATAATTACACGCGGTGCCTTCAGTCGTATCTCAGCACTTCTCAGAAGTTCAAAGCTGCAATTCGAGAAATTACGTTTGCCAAAACCTGTTGGCCGCCTTGACGTCGAGCGACTTCTCTACGTTCCCTCGGGAACCAAGCATGTCGTTCTCAACGGTCTGAGTTTCCATCTGAACCCTGGAGAGACGCTGGCGGTGATCGGAAATTCAGGTGCCGGAAAAACCACCTTGGGTAAAATGCTTGTAGGATCGATCCTTCCAACCTCGGGCAATGTGCGGCTGGACCTAATGGATCTGCGAAACTGGGACCCGCGACAGTTTGGCGAAAACATCGGATACCTGCCACAAGACGTTCAACTCTTTCCCGGAACAATCAAAGATAACATCGGTCGCATGCGGCAGGATGCTACTGATGAACAAGTCTTTGAGGCCGCAACGCTCGCCGATGTCCATCAGATGGTCGCGACATTACCACAAGGCTACGAGACGGTCGTCGCAGCAGACGGCGCGCCACTATCAGGTGGGCAGAAGCAGCGTATAGCCCTTGCAAGAGCGTTCTTTGGAAACCCCCGTTTCGTCGTTCTCGATGAACCCAACTCAAATCTCGATACGGCCGGCGACAAAGCACTGTCACGCGCGATCGAACACGCAAAGCAGAACAAGATCACCGTGGTAGTCATTACACAGAAACCCGCTTTGCTCGACGTCGTGGACAAGGTGATGCTTCTCAACGACGGTTCAATCTCTCTGTTTGGAAGCCGTGACATTGTGCTTGAACGAATCCGTGAGGACCACCGTGCGCGCCGTGAGGCGCAAAACAAACTCAAGGGGCAAGGAGAATGAAGTCCACCGGCACCGAAATCATAGAAACAAAGGACGAATGGCATCGTGATGTTCCACGCTCAATCACAAAGCACGTGATCTTCGGCCTGTTTCTCTTCGTATTCGCCTTTGGCGGTTTCGGTCTCTGGGCATTTCGGGCCCCCTTGGCGGCTGCAGTCATCACACCTGGCAGCTTTGTCGCGACAGGACGAAACAAGATAGTTCAGCACCTTGAAGGAGGGATTATCCAAGAAATTCTCGTGGAAGAAGGCACTCAAGTAAAGGCTGGCGATATTCTCTTACGCCTCGATCACACGGCCGCAGAAGCCAACAAGCGAGAACTCACAATCCGCCGCGCACGCCTTGAAGCAACCAGTGCGAGACTGTTGGCAGAATATCGGAAACTCGATGAGATAAACTTCCCAAGCGAATTACTCGAGATGGCAAAGGATGATCTCGAGATTGCTGGTATCCTCGATGGGCAGAGGCTATCTTTCCAAGTCGCTAGATCATCTCTTGATAACGATCTGGAATTGCTCTCAAGCAATATCGCCGCGCTTGAGGTCCGGGCTAAAGGCTATAGCACACAACTTGACGCGTATCATCGCCTTGTCACCCTCCTTATTGAAGAACACGAAGACAAGGAGACGCTTTTCAAAGAGGGCTTGATCCGAAAATCTGAAGTGAGCGCTCTGCAAAGGGCTCTCATCCAGGCAGAAGGGCAAACAGGGCGGGTCGAAGGTAACCGCCCCATTGCTACCGCAGTGATTTAGCTTTGATGCGTGTCACCAGATCGGTGTCATCCACGAAGTTATCAAGGAAATCATGCCATGTTTTTTTGGTGATGCGAGCGGCGCGGATCATTTCCTTCAACTCTTCGAT
>NZ_JAVJUC010000008.1:0-51200 GCF_040219995.1 Roseovarius sp.
GCATGTTTTCGGTCGTGAAGGTGCGGGACGGCATCGACGCGGACGATTACTCCGATCCCGGCTGGTACGAGAATCCTCCGGGCGAGATGGCCTACGAATGGACCGGCGAATTACCCGAATTTGCCTCCAACAACAGCCCCAGGACCATTCTCACACCGAAACCAACCTCGAAGGGCTGAGCGGCCCTTCGTCATCTCCAACCAAACCAACCTACAGGACAATAAAATGAGAAATCTTCTTTTGACGATAAGCTTCGCGATCGCGCTATCCGCACCGGCCTTTGCTGCAGGTACACACGACGGCGGGCATGGGGAGACCAAGCCAGCCGCAATGATGGTCGGCATGCCGGGTGACGCCGCCAAGGTGGACCGCACAATCGACGTCACTTTGCTCGAAAACGATGAGGGCCAGATGCTGATCGAGAGTGAGCCAATGGATATCAAGGAGGGCGAAACCATCCGCTTCAACATCACCAACAAGGGTGAGCTGGAGCATGAATTCGTCCTCGACACGGTAGAGCGTAATGCCGAGCACAAGATCGAAATGGCAAAGATGGACATGGAACACGACGACCCGAACCGTATCCGTCTCGATGCGGGCGCGTCGGGTGAGGTTGTCTGGACTTTCGCGAATTCTGGTACGTTCGAAGCGGCGTGCCTGATCCCGGGCCACTACGAATCCGGCATGCACCGTGAGGTCTCAGTCGGTGACCAGATGGCACAAGCTGACGTGGAATACACGAGCGGCACCATCAAGAAAATCGACGCCAAGGCTGGCAAGGTCACAATCATCCACGGCCCTCTGGTCAACCTCGATATGCCCGCGATGACTATGGTGTTCCGCGCCGACGAAGCAATGATGACCAAGATGGCGGAAGGTCAGGACATCGAGTTCGTTGCCGACCGGGTCAAGGGTAAACTGACCGTCACACAGATCAAGTGATGAAAATCCATGGGGCCAGGGCAAACGCCTTGGCCCCATCGCTTTGAGGCTTGGCCCGAGCAAGCAAGAAGATCCCAAAAAATCAAGCGCTACGGAGGTAGCCGAGCATGACGAATTTCCTGAGAACCTGCACCATCGCGCTTGCGCTCGTCTTTCCGGCTTTTTCAGTGGGCGCTTCCAGTGGCAAGGGCCAGCAGCCTCACGCGCGTACATTCGAAGTGCCTGGCCATGATCCGATCGGGAAACCCGGTGATGGCTCCTCAATCGACACGACGATTGAATTGTCCATCAGGGAGACAGAAAGCGGCTACATGCTTTTCGAGCCGGACGCACTCCACATCGAGAGTAGTTCAGTTGTCCGCTTTTTGATCAGCAATCTGGACGGACTGGATCACGAGTTTTTTCTCGGCTCCTTTGACGAGGTTGCAGAACACCAGCAGTGGATGCGCGAACATCCCGATATGCAGCATGACAGCGCCAACTCGGTTTCGATCCCAAGTGGACAAAATGCCGAGTTAATCTGGGAGTTCTCCGATATGACCAACCTGGAGTTCGTATGCTTGATCCCCGGCCACCGGGAAGCGGGCATGTGGGGCGTCATCATCGTGCACGATCACCTTGCGCCAAAAAACAAGGGTTAGACTTTTCCATGTCACTCTTGGAAAGGTATCATGTGTTTGTACATAACGTATCGGCCGCGTTCGGATACGACTACAACGATGCCACGCCAGACTGGGTGCATCCGTTCATTCATCTCATATTGGTCTTGGCGCCCGCGCTGCTGATCAGTGTCGGCTCATATCTTGCTATTCGCGGCGTTCTGAAGCTTTGGAAGCATCGTCGCACTCCTGAGTTCCATCCTGAACCCATACGAGGGCTTGAAAGGAGCCTTTTCAGCACCGTCTTGCGCTACTCCAGAAGGCAGCAGGCGTTGATGATTCTGGTTAAGGGCCAACCGGGACGACGATGTGCTGGTCCGCTGGAAGCTAGGATCAAGGCGCTCAGATCGGCACGATGACCGCACACGGTCGGCGGTCCTTCGGCATCTTCGTATCTCTCTCCGAACTCGAGAGCAGGCTCATCCGGGAACGGATCATGGCTGGTGTCGCCGCCGCGCGCGTCAGGGGCCGGAAAGGTGGACGAAAGTTTGCGCTGACCAAGGCCTGGCAGCGCACGGCGCAGGCCGCGATGAGCAACCGCGATACCTCCGTCTTCGAGCTGTGCAAGGAACTGAAAGTCAAATCGGTGACGCTCTACCGGTACGTCGGCCCAAAGGGAGAGCTGCGCGAGACCGGGAAGCGAGTCCTCACTGCTTGGCGTAGGATTCCACACTCTCCCGTAAAGGCCCCCGGTTTCACGGCCACTCAAATCGCTACGGATCCGGGCAGCAAACGATGAGACAAGCAGCGGGCCGTTCCTCTCGGCAGAACCCGCCGTGAGCGCAGACTGTCACAGGAGCGTCACCGCGCGATCCGGGACCGTTGCGAATACCAGGCAGATACCGCCTCGATCTGTTCATTCGTCATGGTCCGGGCAATCGCCTCCATTACGGGCGAAAAGGCGGTGCCTCCGCGCTTGCCCTCACGCCAGAGCATAAGGCTCTCGGCGAGATACCACGTCGGCTGCCCGGCAAGCGTCGGAAAGTCAGGGCTTTGCGGCTGTGATCCCTGGCCATGGCAACTTTGGCAGGACGGGATCCCGGCCTCTGCGATGCCGTCGAGGGCAATGCGCTGGCCAAGGGCCAGCAGCGCCTCGGGCGTGGAGGGCGTCCCGCCGGGAGCGGCCATCGGTACCGTGGCATAGCCAAGATCGGTGTCGCCCTCGAGAATCCCGGCCGCGTCCTGTGGCGTGTCGAGCGGCAGGACCAGCGGGCCGGTCGCCCCCGGCGATGCCTCTGCGTCCCTGTCGGCACCCGCGTCGGGGCCGGGTTCCGGCACCGGGCCGGGCTGCCGGGCAAAGTATTCGGCAAGTTCAGCGAGCGTCTGCGCATCATAGCGGCTTGCGGGTGGCTGCATGAAGCCGCTTTCACGCCTGCCTTGCGCGAAGGCCTGTAAGGTCGCGGAGAGATAGGGCGCGGGCTGACCCGCGATGATTGGAAAGGCACCGCTGGCCGCGCCCTGCCCCTGGCCCAGCCCGTCCCGGCCATGGCAGCGGGCACAATTTTCCAATGCGTTCTCGAAAATGCCGTCCAGCGCCTGCCCGCCCGCCTTCAGGTCGTCGTCCACGGCGCCGCCACCGAGTGCAAGATCAGCATAGGCCGCGGCGGTCATGTCGGGCAGGGCGCGCAGAAAGGCCACCTGCATCTTCGCCCTTCAGCGCCTCTAATGCGACCTTGGTCTTAAATTCTGGGCGATGCTGCTTCCGTTTCGACATGTCAGATCTCCTTCGTGTTGAAGATCAGCAGACTACAAATCGCAGCTTACGCCAGTGTCCGAATTTCGGGGAGCATCTCAGACGCTATCACTCGCCTGTCGAAAATCTCAAAATTACTGACCTCACACTTTTGTGATAAAAAATTGGTTGAACCTCCAGTGGGTGAAGGTTGTAGAAACCGGAAAAGTTTAGTTTGAGGGTAGTGGAATGAAGTTTGTAAAAGATGCGGCTATCTCGCGGCGCAGTATCCTGCTTGGAGCAGCGGCGAGCGGCCTCACTCTGAAAGCGGGCACCGCATTTGCCCAAAACACGCCTCCGCTAGCATCACCGGTTGTACGTAGGAACTCGTCCGGTTTTGCTGTCGCGAATTGGGAGGATCACTTCGACAACCTGAAACATGGGGTAATACTCTGCGATATAGATTCCCGAGCGGTGCAGTATTGGTCCGAAGACCAAAGCGTTTATAAGCTTTATCCTTCCAGTGTGCCTGAGTCCGAAGATCTTACCAAACGCGGGTACACTAGCGTGATCAAGAAAGTGGAAGGTCCAAGCTGGCGCCCAACTCCTTCAATGAAAATCCGCAATCCTGAATGGCCCGACTACTTTCCACCTGGTCCTGATAATCCTTTGGGCACGCACGCTCTCTACCTGTCATGGCAGTATTATCGCGTCCACGGGACAGGAGACACGCGGAAGATTGGCCGCCGATCATCAAATGGGTGCATTGGTCTTTATAACGAACATATCAAAGAATTGTTCGCTTTGGCCGAAGTAGGAACACAAGTCAAGCTGTTTTGATCCCGCACTTCGCATGACTTGTTAAAGTCTGATCTCGTGTACCAGCGCTCATTCTACGTTCACTATTCGAAAGCCATAGTTTTATGAAACGAAGAAAATTTCTCCTTGCCACCGGGGCTGTCGGTGCTTTGTGCAGTCAGCCCGTTTCAGCTCATGTAGTGCTGCCAAAGTATGATTTGCCGCCGGAGTATTTGCCTCAAGTAGTAAGCATCCCAGGAGGCGCTGATCCCTACGAAATTCATGTTTTCCCAAGCCAGTTTGCCCTCTTCTGGACCCAACCTGACAACACTGCAATTCGCTATACCGTTGGGATCGGTCGCCCGGGTCTTTATGAGGCAGGCGAATTCTATGTTGGGGCAAAGAAGGAATGGCCCAGCTGGACACCGACCCCGGGCATGTTGCGTCGTGAGCCTCAGAAATATGGTCCCTTACGAAATGGAATGCCTGGCGGTCTGAGCAATCCTCTAGGTGCGCGGGCCCTCTACCTCTTTCAACCGGGTCGTGGCGATACCTTTTTGCGTGTGCATGGCACAAATGACCCAAGCACTATCGGCCGTGCAGTCTCGAACGGGTGCGCCAGATTGGTGAACGATCAGATTGTCCAATTTTATGATAAAGTCCCGCTGGACACCCGTGTGATCCTATACCCCGCAACTTAGAACACTGCCTTGGCGAGATCAGCGTGTTTTGGTAGCTTTTCAGCAGAAGATTTCCTAGGGAAGATAACTCAATCACCCCCGGATCTCTCTCAATCCTAGGAAGGATTCAAGATGTTATTAGCGCGACGCGGCCTGTCGAAAATTGTTCTTGCAACAGTATTAGCAGCATTTCCTGTTACTACTGTGGCCGCACAAGAGCTCAATGAAGCAGATATCAAGCGTCTCGCACTTGAAGCGATCTTGGAAAAACCCGAAATTCTGATCGAAGCGCTTTCAATCCTTCAGGAACGTGAAAATGTAGCGCTCGCCGAAGCGCAGACTGACGCCCTGTCTGAGTTGCGCGATGATTTCGAACAGAATGCTCCGATCTTCGGGAACTTGGATGGCAGCGTCACGCTAGTCGAATTTTTTGATTATAACTGCGGATATTGCCGCCGCGCGGCACCTGAGGTCAAAGCGGTACTGGAGGCAAGCAAGGATGTCCGCATTATTTATCGTGAATTCCCAATCCTAGGGCCCGGTTCCGAAGTTGCGGCGCGCGCGTCACTTGCCTCGAGAAATCAAGGTAAATATCAGCAGTTTCACGAGGCAATGATGGCATTGAACGCGCAAGCCGTTGAAGCAAGCGTTATGAAAATTGCAGGCGATGTGGGGCTCGATCTCGAAGTTTTGAAAACAGACATGCAATCAGAACTCGTGAACGAACACATTGCTGCCTCTCTGCGTTTCGCAGAAGCTTTGGGTATAACTGGAACGCCGACGTTCGTATTGGGTGAGGAAATAATCCCCGGTGTGATCGAGCGCAGCACACTTCTTGAAAAGATAGCAGAACTCGTCCCCGAGTGAAAGGGGCGACGATTATGAGATCGGACCTTATAGCCCTTGATCTTCATAGCCCTCGATCTTCCACCCGCTGGAACCCCTATCTCCGAAGTTATCTGGAGCAAGAGGTCTCACTATGGAAAACGAAAAGTCATTAACCTTCGGCGGCTATATGATCGAAGGCCACGTCCCGGTCGCCGACATTCGCCGTCTGTTGGATGAGCGCCCAAACGCTGTTGGCCTCGAAGTCCCCGGTGTGCCTTACGGATCGCCAGGGCATGGGCCAGAATCGGAACGTGAGGCCTATGTTGTACATTTGGTCAATCGAGAGGGGACCACGGAGCCGTTCACAAACTACGAGGCAGCCTGAACTCGAGACGGTGACAATGAAGGGCGGTTGAGGTCAGAGGTTTTTGAACTGACCTAGGCATTAAGGGTTGTCCATACGTAAGTTGCGAAAACACATGCCCGTGCGGGATCAATATTTTTCTTGAACCTCTAGTAACTTTAAGAGTTAAGGCATCGATAACGGTCGGCCCCATGGAGCATAGTCGTCTGTAATAACTTGACTCCTTCCTAGGCAAAAAAATTCGGGATGTGGGTTGGATCGCCGCCAATAGCGTGAAAGGAACAAGAAAGATGCTGACAAGACGACATTTCATCCAGACGACCGCTGCACTTTTCTCCGCGTCTATCTCAAGTCCGCTCCTCGCTGACACCTGGCCCACTGAAGCGGAAAAGGGTGCTTGGGATGCACAGGTAACACCGCCGGGCTATAACCCAGCCACATCAAACCCGTGGGGCCTACACCCGCGCTTTCTGCCGCAGCGGGTTGTAGCTAAAGATGGTCTTGTGGCCGGTGACATTCATGTCGACGCCGTGGCGCGCTATCTTTACCATATCGAGGAAGGCGGCACTGCGATGCGCTATGGCGTCGCGATCGCTCGCGGCAAACTTTATGAGCCGGGTGTCTACACGATCAAGCGCAAGGTCAGGTGGCCGCATTGGCAGCCAACTCAGAACATGATTAACCGCGACCCGGAGCTCTACGCCGACATCGCTGACGGTATGGAACCCGGACCTGAGAACGCGCTCGGGTCACGGGCGCTTTATCTCTATGTCGGGGACCGAGACACCTATCTGCGCATCCACGGTACACCACAGCCGCGAAGCATCGGCGGACGAGCAAGTTCCGGTTGCGTCCGGATGGTCATGGCGCACATAAACGATCTGTACCCAAACGTGGAGATTGGCTCGACGGCGTTCCTATATTCGGCCGAGGACAGCGTGACTCCGCAGAGTTGACCCAAGGCGCGTCGTCAGTCCGAAGCTCGAACGTGCCAATCAGGATTGGCGCGCGACGCAGATGGGATTGCCGCCCGGCGATCGCAACGGGACCAAGGTCGTTTCAACCGGCCCATTATGCTCATACCAATAGCAATTATCTTCGGGACGTAGCCGTGCCGCGTTAAGATCTTGGTCGGGTGCAGCGAGGGCTGCGACAGACTCTGGAATATTCCCGATCCTGAATGGATCGTTGTCTTCCTTCGGAGGCACCGCACAGCCAGCCAGGGCCAATGTTGCAACCATGATCACCGCATATTTTTGAAGCATATCTATCTCACTCTTTGGCAGGTCAGCCGCGTCTTCAGACTTAGCGGCGCGTTTGAAGGTTCCGCAGGCCGGTGTCCTTATTTGACCAAGTTTTGGTTTTAGCTCTTGAAGCTCTAGTTACTGTAGGGGCTATCTCAATGTGGAATGAACGAATCCCGAGGTCAATCCCATGTCTTCCAATGGCCAACGCCACGACCACAAGCACAGCTCTGACTGCAGTCACGATCATGGTGATGATCACAAACATGCGAGCGGAGTTTCCCACTCTAATGGAGAAGGTGCTGCGTGCTGCGGTGCTGGAGCCAACACGGGACCGGCACAACCCATCCCGTCGAATGGACGAAGTTTTCAAGTCTCCGGTCTGGATTGTGCCGAAGAGGTGGCGATTCTGAACAGGGTTGTCGGTCCAAAAGTTGGCGGAACCGAGCATCTTGCGTTCGACGTCATCAACGGACGGATGACCATCCTCGACAGCGCCGAGAGGATACCAGACGACGAAGTCACGCAGTTGGTCGCGACGACCGGCATGAGCGCGAAGCCGTGGGATGCCGACAACGCAGCAGAGGACCAGGCGGCGCATCTGGCACGTCAGAAGCGCTTTACCTCGTTGAGCGGCGGCTTCTGGGCAGCGGGATTCCTTTTCCACATTGTCGAGACCGGCATGGGCGGCGCGCTCGGGCTCTTTGCGGGGCATGGCGAGGTGCCGATGCCTATGGCGGAAGCAGGGCTCTTCGCCGTCGCAATTCTTTTTGGCGTCTGGCTTGTCGCGCCCAAGGCCTGGTCTTCGGCGCGAAGGCTTAGCCCCGACATGAACTTGCTCATGGTGGTGGCCGTAGCGGGCGCCATCGGCCTCGGCGAGTTCTTCGAGGCCGCGACGGTCGCCTTCTTCTTCTCGCTCTCGCTTTTTCTGGAGAGCTGGAGCGTGGGGCGGGCGCGTAATGCGGTTTCCGCGCTCCTCGATCTGGCGCCGCCAACGGCGCGGGTTCTTTACGACGACGGATCGGAAGCCGACGTTCCGGCCGCTGCCGTGGCAGTCAATGCAAGGTTTATCGTGCGCGGCGGCGACCGGATCCCCCTCGACGGTGAGGTCGTGGACGGGGCAGGGGCCGTCGATCAGGCCCCGATTACTGGGGAAAGCGCACTGGTACCAAAGGAACCCGGCGACGAGGTCTATGCCGGCACGATCAACGGCGAGGGCACACTGACGGTGCGGGCGACGAAGGCCGCCTCGGACACGGTGCTCGCAAAGATCATCCGAATGGTGGGCGATGCTCATGCCCGCCGAGCGCCGGTCGAGCAGTGGGTCGCGAAGTTCGCACGCATTTACACACCGATCGTGATGGCGATGGCGATCGCCATCGCGTTGGTTCCACCTCTCCTGTTGGGCGGTGCCTGGAACTACTGGTTCTACAATGCGCTGGTTCTGCTGGTCATCGCCTGCCCCTGTGCCCTTGTCATCTCGACACCGGTCTCCATCGTCGCGGCGCTCACCGCTTCGGCGCGTGCTGGCGTGCTCATCAAGGGAGGCGCCTATGTCGAAGCGCCAGGGCGCACCACGGCACTAGCGATGGACAAGACCGGAACGATCACCATGGGCGAGCCCGAGGTGGCGGCAGTTCACCCACTGGGCGGCACCTCCGCACGCGATCTCATGATGCTGGCAGCAAGTCTAGAGGCGCGGTCCTCGCACCCGCTTGCGCGCGCCATCCTCGCCCGCGCCGAAGCCGATGGTGTTTCTGTGTCTGCCGCAGAGGACACACGCACCGTGCCCGGGCGCGGGCTCGAAGGGCGCGCCGATGGGTGCGCTATCTGGCTCGGTTCGGATCGGTTCGCCGAGGAGAAAGGTTTCGGCAATTCCATTCCGTCGGATCTGCGGGAGCGGATCGAAGGGGCAGGGAACACCCTCGTTGCCGTGGGTGACGAGACCGGCGTGACCGGCGTACTAGAGCTTCGCGACCGCATCCGCCCCGATGCCAAGGGAATCGTGGCGCGGCTGCACGCGCAGGGAGTGAAAACGATTGTGATGCTGACAGGCGACAACGAACGCACCGCGCGTGCCGTGGCGGCCGAGGTCGGCATTGACGAGGTGCGCGCCGAGCTCTTGCCAGAAGACAAGGTGACAGCCATCGAAGAACTCGTCGCGAACCACGACATGGTCGCGATGATCGGTGACGGTGTGAACGACGCACCGGCCATGGCGCGGGCGCACTATGCCATCGCCATGGGGGCTGTAGGATCGGACGCGGCCATCGAGACGGCCGATATCGCGCTGATGACCGACGATATCGGCAAAGTGCCGTGGCTCATCGGCCACTCTCGCCGGACAATGACAATCATCCACCAGAATATCGGCATATCGTTGGCGACCAAGGCGCTGTTCGTCGGGCTGACCGCGTTTGGCATGGCCTCGATGTGGGGCGCCATCGCAGCGGATGTGGGCGTATCCCTGTTGGTGGTCGCCAATGCGCTGCGGCTTTTGAACGGCCATCGGATCAAGGACGGGCCCTCGGGCGGTGAACCGGTGGGCGAGCAAATAGCGAAGGAAGCACTGGCGCACGGTCATTGATCCGACGTCTTCGGTAGAGTAACGTCTGTTATCAAGCAGACCTCGCAAAAAGGGGCGTCGAGCAGTGACAAACACCAAATTTCCGCGGCGTGCCTTTCTGATGGGCGGATTGGTTGCCTTTCTATCAGGCTGTGCCAGCAAGTTCCGGTCGTACAACGGACCCGAAGTGACCCGGCTGCGCATGTATAAGGCACAGCGGTTTCTGGTTCTGGACGGAACGGATGACGTCTTGCGGACCTATCCCATCGGATTAGGCTTCGCGCCCGAAGGTCACAAGCAGTTCGAGGGGGATGGCCGTACGCCGGAGGGCTCCTACGTGATTGACCGGCGCAACCCGGACAGCCTTTTTCACCTCTCCATCGGCATCTCATATCCCAACGCCGCAGACATCGCTTTGGCGCAGGCTGAAGGAAAGTCGCCCGGTGGCGACATTTTCATCCACGGCGGACCGCGCAAGGGGATCGACCCAATAAATGTCCGCGACTGGACGGCAGGCTGCATCGCCGTCACTGACCGCCAGATCGAGGAAATCTATGCCATGGTCAGGGACGGGACGCCGATCGACATTTACGCCTAAGGATCAGGTGAAGCGGCGCCGCATCGCGACGTTGATCGCCTCAATGGCGATGACCATGACGACGACGGCAACCGTGACGCTGGCCGCCTTGTCATACTGGAAAGAGCGCACGTAGGTCTGGATGTAAAAGCCGATCCCGCCCGCGCCGACAATCCCGAGGATCAGCGACTCGCGCAGGTTCAGTTCGAACCGAAAGATCGTGTCGCGGGCGACGACCGGTGCCATCTGCGGCCAGATCGCATGTCTGAGCCGCACGAGCGGTCCAGCGCCCGCGCTTTCCAGTGCGGCGATAGGCGCGCGGGACACGCCGTCGATCGCCTCGGCATAGAATTTGGCGAGCATCCCCGTCGCATGAAACGCGACCGCGATGATGCCGGGCAGCGGCCCGAGCCCGACAGCGCCCACCATGAGCATGGCCACCAGGATCAGCGGAATCGCCCTGATGAAAGCAAGCAGCGTTCGAACCGGCCGAAAAACTGCACGCGCTACCATCGTCTCGGACGCCAGAATGCCGAGTGGGATTGACAGGATCACCGCGCCGAGAGTGCCGAGGATCGCGATCCTCAGCGTTTCCGCGCTGCCCTTCTTGATCTCGGCCATGACCGTCGGTTCAGGCGGAAACATCCTAACAAGAATATCGGCGTTCCGCGGACCGGCGGACATGTGACGCGACACCTCGCCGTTGGGCGTGGCGATGGAACACAGGATCGCGCCGGCGATCAGGGCGCTTGTCGCGTACCCGCCGAATTCGCGAAACCGCATCAGGACACCGCCCGGAGGCCGGTACCGGGCATTGGTTCTGTCTCCCTGTAGAGATCCGCTGTTGCAGCCTCGTTCAACTCGGGGGTCGGCACGTCAAAGACGATCCGCCCGCCGCGAATGCCGATGATACGCTGCGCGAAACGCCGCGCCAGGTCAGGCTGGTGCGAGGAAAACAGCGCCGTCGCTCCGCGCGCCCGCGCCGCCCCGGTCAGCAGCGAGAGGATTTCGCCGGCGCGGGCGGGGTCGAGACTGCTCACCGGCTCATCGGCGAGGATCAGACGCGGTTCCTGGGCCAGACAGCGCGCGATGGCCACACGCTGCCGCTGACCGCCGCTGAGACTGTCGACCCGGCGCCCGGCGAGATCACCAATGCCGCAATCGGCAAGGGCTGCGCGCGCAATCTCCAGATCATGCGCGGTTGGTGATCCCAGCAGGGCCCGTAGGGGGGGCATGCGTCCCAGGCGACCATTGAGGACGTTGCGCAGAACCGTGGAGCGTTCGACCAACGCAAACTCCTGAAACACGAAACCGCTATCCGGACGGCGCACACGCGGCGGCGGCTGGTCGGGATCGAGCGGTGCCCCCAGAACCGATACCCGCCCGCTCCAGCCCCGGAGCCGGCCGTTGAGCAGTGCCAGCAGGGTCGTTTTCCCTGCCCCGGATGGGCCCAGCAAAGCGACGCTTTCACCCGCCGGAATCGTAAGCGAAACCCGTTCCAGCGCCGGGAGGTCCGTTCCCGGATGGGTAAAGCTCAGGTCGTCGATTTGGGCGGCAATGCTCATTCCAACAGCCCGTATCGGCGCGCCATGTCGCGCACGCCGTCGTAGGCGGCGGAGTCGGACCTGACATAGCCGTCCGGGCCGTAGAGATAGCGCAGCTTTTTGCGGTTCTCTGGTGCGTTGAGCCGCAGCATCGCGTCGATGAACCGGTCCTGAAGGCCGGCGTCGAGCCCCGGGCGTGCGATCACGAGGTGACTCGGGATTGGCTCGCTTTCCACGATCCAGGTTACTTCTGCCTGCTGCCGCGGCGTCAGAAGCAGATCGGCGTATTGGCTGGCGCCTGCGGCATCGACCAGACCCTCGGCCATCGCTTGCATCGCCTGCTGGTAGCCGCCCGCGAAGAAGACGCGGCCGAAGAACGCATCCGCCGCGGTGGGGCCTTCGATCAGCCCGGCCTTAACGAATTCGGCGAGCGGATAGAGATAGCCCGATTCCGAGATTGGATCAGCGAAGGCAATGTTACGCCCGCGCAGGTCGGCGAGCGAGCCGATGCCGCTGTCGCGGCGCACGAAGATGCGGCCCGTGTAACTCGGCGCGTCGCGGTAGACCTCGGACAGAAGCGGCACGGCACCGATCTCGGCCTCGGCCAGAACGAAGGGCAGGGCGCCCATGAAGGAAATATCTGCATCGCCGTTTCTCAGTGCCTCGACCGCGGCGGCGTGGTCGATGGTGACGAACCCTTCGACGGGGACGCCGACCTCACTGGCCAGCCAGCCGGTGATGGCCTCGATATCGCCCAGCAGCTTTTCCGGGTTCTCTTGCGGGATGAAGGCTAGCCGCAACCTGACGTCCTGCGCGGTGAGCGGGGTCGCCAGAGACATAGCGCTCGCGCTGGCCAGAAGCAGGGCCGTTCTGCGGTTCACGTGCATCGCCATCAAAAGGCCCTCGCTTCGACTGTATCGGCCTCGGTCTGGAACGCGCTCCAGCTTGCTTCGGCGGCTGCCCAGTCGCCGTCACGCACGGCGGCGCCGACATCGGCCAACCGCCCGGCCAACGCGTAGACCTCGGGACGCGCAGCAAGGTTCGACATGGTACTGGCGTCGGCTGCAAGGTCGGCGGCCACGGTGTCGGTCAGCAGCAGGATATGCTCCGCGTCCCGCCGCGGAAGCAGCGTATCGAGTGTCGAGGCGAAGGTCGTCAGTTCGGAGAATGCCAGCCGGAAGGCGGTGTTCTCGGCGTCGAAAGCTTCATAGGGCTCGTCCGCCGCGCCCACGGTCTCCAGATAGGCGGTCAGGTCGGCGCGTTCCTCGTCGGTCAACTCAAGAGCTTTCGTCTCGTCGAACCAGTCTACGACTGCCGCCAGGGTCGGCAGCGATCCGTCATGGAAATAGGGCGCGGTATAGGCGGTGCCGAGCAGGGTGGGGGTGTCCAGCGCACCAGCACGGGCGCCTTCATAGGCCGGCGCAACGGAGCCGATGTCGTGCGCCTGTCGGTCCAGGAAGTTGGCGTCCGGCATATGGCAACTGGCACAGGAGCGGTCGCCGAGTCCCGCGAAGGGCGTGTTGAAGATCGCTTCGCCGCGTTGCGCGGCCTCTGGGGCCGACTCGGTCAGTTGGCCGTCCGGTGTCAGCATGGAGTTGGGTAGGAAGTCGAACTCGAGCATGTAGGCGACCAGCGCGTCCATCATGAAAGGCGTCGGCTCCGCGCCGCCGAACTCGTTGACGACAACGTTGCGGGTGAAGTCGCGCAGGGAGGCAAAACGACCGTCGCGGCCATAGGGCCCGGTGAAACGCAAGCCGCGAAGGCTCGGGATGTCGAGCGGGTCGCTACGCCGGTCGTTGAAGATTGGGTTGAAAAAGGCGCCGTCGACGTCGATCGCGCCCGGCTGGTGACTGGCACCCGGAATGAACAGCCGTTGGTTGACGTCCGAACGGTTGTGACAGGTCGAGCAGGCGAGACCGAGATCGCGCGCCGGGCTTCCGAAGATTTGCGCGCTGTCGAACAGCATGTCGCCGTAGGCCACGAGCGGCAGATCGGTCTCGTCAATGCCCTGTTCCTCGAAATTGAGAACAAGCCGAGGCAACGGATCCTGGTCGAATATGTCGGAGCCGGGCGGCAGGCTTGGCGGCACCTCGATGGCGCGACCGCTGAGTATCGCAGTTTCCGGCAAGGCGCTCAGTGTCTGGCGAGGAGCAAAATCGGCAATGAGGTAGTTCTCCGCAATGTAACCGGAGATGACCCTGCGCGCGGCTGCCATCGTGTCGCGGTCAGCGGATGTGACGCCCGCGCCCAGGACCCCTGCGGAACCCGTACTGCTGTTCAACTCCAGCCAGGCAAGGCCGATCTGCCGCGCAACATCAGGCTCGGCGGTGGCGATACCGTCCGCAAACGCGCGATAGAGTTCCCGAGCTGTCCGCACGGCCTGCTGCGCATGCGCCGGGTCTTCGGCCGCAACAGCCCGGTTCAGTTCCTCTTCGATCCTGAGCGCTATGAGCCGCGTCGCCTCTGCAAAGACCGCCTGCCGGTCTTCATGCGTGATCGCGTTCAGAAGCTGGGCAGCGTCAATGTCGCTTTCGCGATCCAGCCACGCCAGGGCACCGATGGAGAATTCCGAACCCCGGTAGGGTTCCCTCCAGGCGGTCTCAATATCATCCCAGGGCAACGGCTCGAGATTTCCAAGAAAGAGCGTCAGCCGGTAGGCCCCCGCCTCGGGAAGCCAGGGGGTCTCCTTAGCAGGTGTTGCGGCCGCAGGTCCGGACAGGACGAGCACACTGGCCAACGTGGCGAGCAGCACTCTCATAATATTTCGCATCACCACGGCCTCCAAGGCAAAAAGTTAGACATGGCTAACTTATCTACCCGAAACAAACAAGTTGTCAATCCCGCTGTTTCGCTGCAAAGTCCGGACATGACGAAGCTACAATCACATGGGCGGGAGCCATTCGAAGCGGTCGACCGGGCTCCCAAGGCGCAGGCCGATGGCTTTGCGACCGTGCGTCAGGCACATGAAAGCGAGATGGCGGAGGATTACGTCGAACTGATCGCGGAACTGATCGAGACGCGCGGGGAGGCCAGACCGGTCGAGATCGCCGAGCGACTTGGCGTGAAGCCGCCGACCGTGACTAAGAACATCTCGCGGCTCAAGGCTGCTGGCTTGGTGCGGCGGGAACCTTACCGCGCCATATTCCTCACCCAAGCAGGGCAGGATCTTGCGGAGATCTGTCGACGCCGCCACAGGGTCGTCGTCGCCTTTCTTATGAGCTTGGGAATCGACGAAGAGACCGCGGAACGCGATGCGGAGGGGATCGAGCATCACGTCAGCACGACCACGCTGGAGGCCTTCGAACAAGCGCTGAAGCAATTCCGGAACCACGAATAGCGACACAGCGGGCTCTCGCAACAATGAGGAGGTCGCGACGACTATGGAGGCGATGCCAGCGGTCAAACGCCGGGACGAGACTTGAGTGCTGGTTTCGAACTCTGGCGCCAAACGCCAATTGATCTTTCGTACCCAGGTGAGCCGGAGGTGGCAAGCATTTAACAGGCTGCTGGAAACACCGGGCTCGACGCGGTTCCGTGACAACGAGGTGCGGCTGAAACTGCACGCACTTGCCTATACACTGGCCACATTCCTGCGCTGCATCGAACTGCCCGAGGCTGCGGTGACCGGGCGATGGTGCTTGCCATCCTCGCCGCAACCCGACGATTGCGAGCGCCGCCGTCATGTGCGTAACCGCGATCCTAACAGCATCTGAACGAAAGTGGCATAGCAGGTCTGTCCGGCTTGCTGAAGACCGGCGAAGCTGGGCCGGAGTGATGCGGATTGGCGGTCCGATCCGGCCGCATTCGGCCGTCTTGGCGCACTCAAGCGCTGTCCAGGGGCCAAAACGCTTGGAGCAAGCCAGATCAGGCGATCCTGACATCAGAAGGCAGGCCACTTGGGGCAGTGCCGTTTAATATTGAGCCGCTGTACACAATTAGGAAGCAGATTATTCAATCTCTCTTGGTAAGGCTGACGAACACGTTTTGAATCGCTTTGGTGTGGGTTTTCCGGTAGATATCGCAAGAAGATAAATGCGGCTGGCATGGTGCAAGCGAGTGGAACGTTTAAGGGGAGTGTGACAGCATGTCCGTGACAGATCAGTCAGGCTCAGGTTTCTTTGCCCATCAACTCAATCCAACGGGGATCTTTTGGTTTGCGCTGCTTCTGGCCGGTTCGGTCCCGATTTTTTGGATTGGGTTCGTATCGCTGGCACAGGCTTGGTCCACTGCCGAATATAGCCATGGCCCGCTCATTCCGCTGATATCGCTTTATCTCTTCTTGCGCGAACTGCGGCGTTTGCCGCCGCCCAAACCCGTGGTGCACGATCGCGCGCCCGGGCTCATTATCATCACACTCGCGCTCTTGCTGGCAATCGCGGGTAACCTAACACGCATCCCGGATATTGTCACCTATGCCTTCATCATCTGGGTAGGTGGCGTCGTGATGACGATCTTTGGCTGGGAGCGCGGCAAGCTGCACCAGCTGGGGGTCGTGCATCTGATCTTCATGCTGCCCCTGCCGCAATTTGTCTATCTCAAGCTGACCATCGTTCTGCAGACGATCTCATCGGAAATCGGTGTGTGGTTTGTGGCGCTGATGGGGGTGCCAGTCTATCTAGAAGGCAATGTGATTGATCTCGGGGTCTATAAACTGCAGGTCGCCGAGGCCTGTTCGGGGCTGCGTTATCTCTTCCCGATCCTCAGCTTTTCCTATCTTTTCGCCATCCTTTACCGTGGGCCGATCTGGCACAAGGCGGTGCTGCTTCTGGCAGCCGCCCCCCTGACCGTGCTGATGAACTCCTTCCGCATCGGGGTGATTGGTGTCTTGGTCAACAGCTATGGGATCGAGCAAGCCGAAGGTTTTCTGCATTATTTCGAAGGCTGGGTCATCTTTGGAGCCTGTATTGCGATCCTTTTCCTGATGGCGGTGGCCCTGCAGCGGCTCACGTCGTATCCCAAGCCCCTGTCGGAGGCTATTGATCTTGATACCAGCGGGTTTGGGGCGATTGCGGGGCGTATCATGAGCATCCGTGCCTCGCGCGGGCTGATGGCAGGGGCGCTCCTTACGCTTGCCGTCTCTGCAGGATGGGCGCTGCAGCAGGGTAAAGAACCCACGCCGGTAGACCGTGATCCTTTCTCTCTCTATCCGCGGCAATTAGGAGAGTGGTCTGGGACCTTCTCCATGCTTGACCCGGATATCGAGCGGGTTCTGGGCGCCACCGACTATCTTGCATCTTCCTATCGCAACCCCGAAGAATCCGCGCCCGTCGAGCTTTTTATGGCCTTCTACGACAAGCAGACCGAGGGTGATGGAATCCATTCTCCTGAGGTTTGCCTGCCAGTCGGCGGATGGGAGGTCTACAGCTTCGAGACCGTCCCGGTCGATATGGGGGGTACGGGCTACGGCACCTTCGAGGTGAACCGGGCGATTATCCAGAAGGGACTGTCCGAACAGCTTGTCTATTACTGGTTTGAGCAGCGCGGCAAGCGCATGACCAATGATTTCAAGGCCAAGATGAGCGTGGTCTACGACGGCCTGACGATCGACCGCACCGATGGCGCCATCGTGCGCTACATCACCCCGATTCTGAAGGACGAGCCCGAAGGGTCTGCCGACGAGCGGTTGCAGAGGCTGATGCGGGAAAGCCTGCCCAAGCTACCGAGGTTCGTGCCGGAGTAAGCAGCGGTCTACAGGTCGTGCAGGACCCCGTGGGTTCTGTAGTCTTAAGGGTTGCCTTGCGGTCGTTCGACCAAGACGCTCCGTATTCGCGGGCGTTTGGTGCATCGAATTTAGGATGAATCGATCTGGTTCTGAAGTCCAGATCTTGCAGATGTATTCGTAGGGTCTGAGGCCGTTGAGGGTCTTTAGCGGGAGTGGAAAGACCCTCTCGCCGGTCGATAACGTGGATGTTCTGACGTTCAGTTCTACAACACAGTCAGACCGCACGGCGCCCACAATGGAAAGACGCCTTACGAAGCTCTCAGGGAAAAGCTATGATCAGCACACGCGATGTCCCACGGGTAACCGCATCTTACAGTTTCTTGTGGTTCATGATCATACCCTTGCGTTCGAGCAGAACGCCGATCCGGCGGCAGTCGAACTGACGCCGCTGGCCGGCAATCTCCTGCATCTCCCTGCGTATCTCAGGGCAGTCCGGCGGGCGTTCTCGCCGGACCGTCTTTAGATCAACACCGACAAGCCTACAGGCTCGATGCTGCGAGACTTCGTGATCCCGCAGCGCCCTGAGCGCTGCCTCCCGCCGCTTGCTCCATGTCGTCAGATCTTTCCCAGAAGATCCTTCAACACGACATTGTCGAGCATCGTATAGGCCAGCAGCCGATGACAATGGCAGCCTGCAATCTCGCGAGGCTGCCGAAACTATTGGCGACCTGACGAAAGGGGCAGCCCAGACCCGGGGTCCGCTGCCGCGAAGATCTGCATTCAAACCGTGACCGCAGGAGCAGCGTCCTTCCAACCCGACTTCTTCAGCAGCCTGTTAAAGCGAGGGATCTCGCGGGGGGGCAGGTCACGGGTTCTCGCGATAGTGATGAGGTCACGACGACCAGGGAAGCGACGCCGGCGATCAAAAGCCGGCACGAGACTTAAGTGCTGGTTTCGAACTCTGGCGCTAAAAGCCGATTGGGTCTTTCGTACCCAGGTAAGCCGGAGGTGGTGCGTACCTAATCCTCTCCTTAAGACTGACTGTTGGCCGAAGTTTCCGGTCGTTGGGACATGCCGTGGGCGCTACCCTGAATTTTTGTCGATCGTTCAGAGCGCGTAGACGATCGTCACGAGCGTGATCATGACAATCGAGAACATGGCGAATGCGCCCAGAGCGAGTGTTCGGCCCATGTCGCGATTTGGCTTTTCCACTTTCAGACGCAACTCCGCGGCGGTTTCCGGAAACTCGAGCGCCGCCACATTCGAACCCCGCATCAACTCGTATCGGGTGTTCCATCGGCGCACTTCCGCCGCGTTCCAGCCGTTCAGCACAAGGATAATTGCCGCAATCAAAACCATCGAGGACGGGACCCAGATTGTGTAGCCACCGATTGTCTCGTCAGCCAAGGCGCTAAGTCCGCTACTGTTCCTTGCCGTTTGGTAGGACGCATAGAGACCCACCTCTTTTAGCGTCGTGAGGGCGCCCAGAAAAATATTCGAAACGATTACTACAAAACCGGATATCAGCCGCGCCCCTCGCCGTGCACCATCAGGCGGATCCTTGGGGTTGAGCAGCATGCCGAAATACCAGATCCCTGCCAGCACCATCGACAGGTGCGCGAGCATCTCGATCGCCGGAACGCGCTGCGCCAGTCCGTAAAGGACAGGAACCTGCCAAACGTATAGCGCGGCAACAAGCAAGGCAGTGGCCATCGCGGGATGCGCCATGAACCGCACGATGCCACGATTGCCAAGCGCATTGAGGTGCCGTCGCCATTCTCTTGCCAGACCAGCTTGCAGTATGCGCCATGGTTGGGACACCGCGAAAAGCAGCGGTCCGGCAAGGCGGAGAAGAAGATGCTCCACTTGGTGCAGGGAGAAGAGACTGTGTCCCAACGGGGCCAGGGGCGCGTTCGTGGCGACGAGGAGGCAGGCAATGCCGGTGAAGAACTGAACCTGTCGCCAGACAGTAATCCTTCCGAGAATGCGAGAGGATCGCGCGAGGCCGCGCATGTAGACCCATGCGGCCAATCCGACGGAAACAAACGACACCGGTGAAATCGCATAGCCAAACGGATCGTAGTGGATGAGATACGTGATCATTGGCTCCTATCCTCTATCGTACTCGAGCTGTCCTCTGATTTGGGTGACAGTCGAGATGTTCCTGCGGCGCCACCGCGGGCCAAGGACAGATCCGTGCTCATCATTATGTATTCACCCTGCATCCACTTCGGAAAGAGGTTTTCGTAGAACTTTGAGAGAGGGTGCCCGGACTGACCGGCGGGCGTGATGAAATAGGAACCGCTTTCGTCCGAAAGCGACATGACCGCCTGAAAGTTGGTGCCCGCGTTGGAGACAAATGGCCGAGCATCGTCCGATGCAAATACTGTCGACATCAGAGTAAAGGGATCGCCCGGCGTTGGTGCTTCGAGAGACAACAAGTCGCTCACCATCCCGCCCGGTCTGATCGGCGACCACTGCATGTTCAAAGTATGCGCCTCACCCCAGGACCAGTCGGAGGGATCGGATCCGTAGCGGTCGACCAGCCAGCCGAGGGCATCATCCAGAGCCGCTCGAACCTGATCTTCGCAGGTTTCCATGCGTGCGGAAGGGCGGATGTCGCACCAGACAGCGCTCCCGCCGCGACCGGAAAGGACCGCGTAAAGGAAATCTGGATTCGGTCTGGTCCAAAACGCGTTCGCCGCCGGAAATTCGTCCTGAAGAATGCGTCGTTGCAAAGCACTGACCCATGCCCAGAACACGAGCGGCTCCTGTGAATAGCGATCCATGTCGCCATTCCATTGCGCAAGCTTGTCCAGTATTTCGTTGCGAAGCCTTTCGGTGCGGGTCTCTTCGATGCCGCTTGCGGACCTCACGAACCAAAGCTCTTTTGCCATCAGAGGAAGAAGGGCGCGTGCGGCTGCGCTGACAGTGTCGCGTTGAACCGCAATCGCGCCCTCGACCGAGATTATCAGCTGTCGATCATCAAGCACAGCCAAACGGGCGTCTCGAAACGATGCAGGGCGCTCGACCTCCCGTTCGGGCCAGCGGGCCAAGGTTTCACGGTCGATCGCTAGAACCTCCATTCCGGCCGATAACATTTCGGAGGTTCCGCTAAGGGCGTTGTTCGCATCGGTGGACCTCGCGAGACGGTCAAGCATCATCAGATAATCGCCAGCACCCCTGCCTGTAGGAGCTTCTGGCTCTCTGACGGCTTTTTGGGGAGTTGATCGAAACGCCCATGCGACGCGCTCGTTGCGGCCGATGACAACGAACGGCACGCCCGGCAACGTGGCGCCAATCGCGGCCCCTGTCGGAAGCTGAAGATCCGCCAGGTACCATTCAGAGGGGAGCGACAAAGGGCCAACGATGTCCGCGGCGAGAATTGGTGCCCCTGTGGCCGTTCGGTCACCGGACAGCGCCCAAGCATTGAGGCTGACTTCGGGCGGGGTCGCAAACAACTCGGGTGTGGCGGGCCGATCTGACGGGACCCGCAAATCTGACGAGACTGACAATTCTTGCCGGCTCTTGGGTCGAAGATCGCTCAAAAATGCATGGGCTATTCTGAGGCTATCGACGGGTGTCCAGGCTGCGACCATTCTCTGATCCGCGATCAACAGATCGGGTGAGCCTCTGCCGCGCCCGCCTTCGGACACCAGACCAAGCCACGCGTTGACACCGGCGGCGTATGCTTCGAGCGCATCGGATGTCGAAGAGTCAATTTCGCTCGTCGGCTCCAGTGGCAACAGGTCTTTCGTTGCACGCCTTGCCCTCAACAACTGACCGAGCCTGTCTTGCGCGTGAACGAAGCCGATGGCGAAATAGACATCCTCGGCGGACCCCGCCGTGATGTGCGGTAAGGCTGAAGAATCCCGCAGGATATCGACCGGGCTATCTATGCCTGCAACGCTGAAGTCCTCGTCATAGTCGGGAACGGAGGCACGCAGCAGAAAGTAGACGGTACCGGAAACGGCCAATCCCGCTGCGCAGGCCGCCAGGAAAGTGTAAAGCAATATGTTGAACAGTCGTTTCAATTCGTTGCCGATGCTGAAGCATTTTCAGGAGAGGATGCGCAAGAGGATCACCGATGCGAAAAAGGCGAGGAGGCCGAAGGCAATACCGAAGCTTGTTGCGTATTGAAGTATATCCAGGCGGTTCCCTTTCCGCCGTTGCGCCAGATAGCCACCCCAGAGCGCCCCTCCGACAAAGCCTGCGAGCACCAGCATCACGATCCCTCCGATCTTGAATTTTCTGAATTGAAACGTCGTCTGGCCAATCCGACGGAAAAGGCCAGGGCCCAGACCGCACAGATGAGCGCCAGCGATGTCCAATCACCGAAACGTGCGTAAGTTGTGGGCGCAAGCGCTGTCGGCAGGCTGGCATCTATGACTCCAGTTTGTCCGGTCTCGAGGCGCGCGATGATCTCTCCCTTGGCGTCGATGATCGCGGAAATCCCGGTGTTGGCCGCCCGGACTACAGGAAGCCCTTCTTCGACCGCGCGCATGCGCGCGGAGGCGAGGTGCTGCTCGGGTCCGATGCTGGTGCCGAACCAGGCATCATTTGTGGCGTTGAATATCCAGTCGGGGCGGAAAAGATCATCGACCACGTGGCCCGAAAAGATTATCTCGTAGCAGATCGCGACCGCGACCAGCGGCGCACCCGGGAGCGCGAGCGTGCGTGGTCCCGGTCCGGGCGTGAAATCGCCCAATCCCTCGGTCAGCCGTGCGAAAGGCAGCCAGCCCCGGAAGGGAACGTATTCCCCGAACGGCACGAGATGATGCTTTGCATATCCGGTCAGTATTTCCCCGCTGCTGTCATAGGCCTGGACCGTATTGAAATAGCGGGTACCCGCATCGCTCTCCACTCGATCGGGCACTCCCGTCAGAAGCAGCGTACCTTCGGGCAGAGAACCGGTGATCCGGGTACGGGCTGCCGCGTCCTCGTCGAGAAAACCGGGAACGGCCGTCTCCGGCCAAAGCAGAAGATCGACGTTGCCGGGACGAGATGAAAGGTCGAGGTAGAGCTCAAGGGTCGCGTCCCGGTTTCCGGGCACCCATTTCTCCCGTTGCGGCACGTTGCCTTGCACGATGCGCAGGTCGACGCGAGGCAAGGGCGCCTCTGATCCAAGGCGGAACGTACCGGCACCCCAGAGTCCTATGATGGCCATCGCGCACAACACCAGAACGGCTGACCGTTGACGTGGCACGGCGGAATACGCAGCTCCCGGCATGACGCCGACAAGGACGGTGAGAAAGCTCAACCCGTAGCTTCCGACCCAGGCTGCCGGCTGTCGCAGCGCGGCGTGATCGACCAGAGCATAAGCGGCCAGGTTCCACGGAAAACCTGTCAGGACATGACCTCGCAACCATTCCGTCGCCACCCAGCAGGTTGCGAGAAGCAGACTTGCGGCAATGCTCCCGAGGGGGCTGCGCTGCGCGATGACGGCATAGAGCGCCGCAGCCATTGCCGGGAAAATGGCTAGGCCCGCTGACAACCCCGCGACGGCCGGGATCGCCAGCGCGGCGAAACGTTCGGCATCGACGTAAAAACTCTCGGCAATCCAAGAGATTCCGAACCCGAACTGGCCAATTCCGAAGACCCAGCCGATAAAGAAAGCGTGCGCTGTGGAAACCTGTCGGAGTATGAGAAAGAGCGCCGAGAAGGCAACCGGAACGGCGATGAGCCATGAGAACGGCGGAAGGGCTAAAACCGTCAAACCGCCCGCCACAAAACTAATTCCGGAACGCAGAGGAATGTAATGGCCCCAGACAGACATGTGCGCCAAACCCGTCATCATGTGCCATTCTGAAACTTGGCGCTCAACCAAGGAGCTATGAGCAGTAGGCCCACCCCGCCGACCACGAAAACATCCGCCATGTTGAAGGCGGGCCAATGCGTGGATCCGGCGTAGAAATCGAGGAAGTCCGTCACACCCCGAAACAGGATGCGGTCGAGGACGTTGCCGAGCGCGCCACCGATAATCGCACCATAGGCGATAGCCTCAACCGGGCTGGCAGTGCGCACCAACATGACCGTCAACCAGCCACAGACAGCGAGGGCCAACACTGTAAGGCTCCACCATGGCGCTCCACCAAGTAGTCCGAATGTCACGCCATCGTTGCGCAAGTAGATGAGATTGAAACCGGGAAAGACCGGAATTCCGGCGCTCAAATCTGCCGCATTGGCGACGACAATTGCTTTTGTCACCTGATCGACAAGAAAAGCAGTTCCAGCCGCAATGAAACCTTGGAAATGGGACTGTTTCATCTCATCCTCCCAGCCATACATCGAGGAACAACATGATCACGAGGCCGACCGCGAGACCGAGTGTCGCCCTGTTTTGATGGCCGGAACGGTGGGTTTCGGGAATGATTTCGTGGCTGATGACGTAGAGCATCGCCCCGGCGGCGAAGGCGAGGCCCCATGGCAACAGCGGCTGCGAGATGCTGATGATCCCAGCCCCAAGAAGCCCGCCTACCGGCTCGACAAGACCTGTCAGTGCGGCAATCCCCCACGCACGGCTCCTGGAATATCCCTCACCAAGCAATGAAACCCCTACGGCGAGACCCTCGGGAGCGTTTTGCAGTCCGATACCGATCGCAAGTGGCAACCCGCCCGAGAATCCATCAGCCCCGAACCCGACACCAACGGCAAGCCCTTCGGGGAAATTGTGGATCGTGATCGCGATGATGAAGAGCCAGACGCGACGCAGAGAGTCTGCATCAGGGCCCTCGCGTCCGGACTTGAAATGCTCGTGCGGTAGCTTTTCGTTCATCAAAGCAACCGCGCCCATACCGAGCAGGATCGCAAGGCAAACAATGGCTGCGGGGGCGGCAGCATTCTCGAACTGCCCTTCGGCCGCGTCGAGGGCCGGGATTATCAGCGAGAAGAACGAGGCCGCGAGCATCACACCAGCCGCGAAGCCGAGCAAGAGATCGCGTGTGGACCGGGACGGGATGCGCCCGAAAAGAACGGGGATCGCCCCGACCGCGGTCAGCGATCCGGCTGCCAGGCTTCCAAGAAAGCCAAGCGCTATTGGAGAGAGGGGTTCCAATTGCTAAAGTCTTGCTGCGAGTTCAGTCAGGAACCGGGGTAGCTGGTGTAGACCTCGGTCGATCCATCGCCGCGGATCAGGAAGACGTCATAAGCCTCACGATCATCCTCCGGTCCCATGCCCGGCGAGCCATAGGGCATTCCCGGCACCGCCAGCCCCACGGCATCTGGACGCTCATCCAACAAACGCTGAATGTCTGATGCCGGTACATGACCTTCGATCACGTAGCCGTCGACCAAAGCCGAATGGCAGGAGACCATGCGCTGAGGCACGCCATTGTCGAGTTTGAAGCGCACAAGAGATCCCCCGAACATGTCCTCGCCTGTCGGCGCGAATCCGCTTTCCTTGAGGTGCTTCATCCAGGACAGACAACAGCCGCAGCCGTTTGTCTTCCGGACGTCAATCTGGATCGCATCGGCGACAGCTTGCGCCGCGGGAAACAAGGCCAGCGTGACTGCAAGGGCGGGAGCCAGTCGTTTCATGGATTAAAGCCTTTCGGTTGTCGTTTGCGCAAAATCACTGGCGAGCCTCTCAGCCAGAAGCGAGCGTGCCTCAGTCAGTCGCTTAATCGCGACCGTGTCGTCCGCTTCACGCTCAGCCGCCTCTGCCAATCGGTCGTCCGAGAGGGGATCGGTCGGGCGACCATTCACCAGAACTTCATAATGCAGATTTGGGCCGGTCGCGGTGCCGGTTGCACCGACGCGACCGATCATGTCTCCGGCCATCACGCGCTGCCCTTGTTCGAGTGTGTCCGGCACCTCGCTGAGATGTGCGTATCGTGTCAGGGTGTCGGACCCATGCGCTATCTCCACCACCCGGCCATATCCACCACGACGTCCGATGAAGCTCACGCGTCCTGGCGCCGTCGCTTTCACCGGCGTACCGCGGGCCGCAGCAAAGTCGACGCCGGTGTGCATGCGCACATTCCCATAGACCGGGTGTGTGCGACGGCCAAAGACGGAACTCAGCCGCGCTCCTTCCACCGGTTGGGCAAAGACACGCAGGACCTCTCCATCAACATAGATCGTCGCTTTACCGCTGCCATCATCCGGCCAGACGATCTCGTAGACCGTTTCACCAAGATTCAGTGCGGCAAAGGCAAGTTCGGGCTGACCGATCCTCTCGTTTCCGTCGCGCGCTTCGCGCCAAAGAAGACGCATCGTCTCGCCACCGGAAAGTTCGCGTCGAAAATCCACTGTGCCGCCCAGCATCTGCGCCATGTCGACCGCAAAGCGAGCAGGGATGCCCGCCTTGTCCAAAGCCGCGAAGACAGAGCTTTCGATCACTGCCTCGCCCGCGAACGTCACCATTTCAGGGTCTGGCTCCAACACGCGTGTGACAAGTTCTTGACCAAAGACCGTTTCAATCCGCACCCCATCGTCAACTGACAGTTGCACGCGGCTCGGATTTCCGTCCACCTTTGAGATCACAGTGATCTCATGGCCCGGGCGCAATCGGCGCAAGTCATATTCTGCACCAAGCGCGAGCGCGATTTCGGCACGCACAGGCGCAGCGATACCCGCGTTCGCCAGGAGCGCATCCAGCGTCTCGCCCGCCGCGATCTCACGCGACCAGGTGATCAAAGGCGGTTCAATCTCGGGCAAGGCGGTTTCAGTGAAGGCAGGCTGCACGAGAGGGGTAGGTCGAATTGAGCGTGCCACGTCGATCTGTATTGCTGTGGGCAGCGACACAACACTGTCGGCAAGTCGTGGTGCCGAGAGCGGATCGGGGGTCCAAAGCGTCGCTTTCGCAATCGCCAGGGGCACCGGCTCTTTGGACAGCATCCCAGAGATCGCGATGGCAGTAACCGAACATATGCCTGCGATGGCCACGGTCGCCAAAACAATTCTAATCTTCATGTTGCCCCCTCTACGTCTTCTGTCAGTGCACGCCGGATCTTCGGCACTGCGAATTCTCTTGGCTCGTGATAGTCGATCATGGTGACGAGCTCACCCTCGACATCGAACAGGAATACGCTTGCCGTATGGTTCATCGTATAGCCGCCGCCCTCAGTCGGGACGCGCTCATACGAGGCACGAAATCCTTCTGCAGCGCGGGCAACCTGGTTTGCCGGCCCAGTCCAGCCGCGAATAGCCGGATGAAAATAGCCGACATATTCGGCCATGGCCTCGACCGTGTCCCGCTCCGGATCGACTGTGATGAAGACCACGTTCATCCGCGCTGCGTCGTCCCCGAGATCTTCAAGCCAACCTGAGATATCCGATAACGTCGTGGGGCAGACATCCGGGCAGTAGGTGAACCCGAAAAACACCATGGTCGGGCGTCCGATCAGGGTTTCCGGGCCCACTTCATTGCCTTCGTGATCGGTCAGTCGGAAATCCATCGCCGACAGGGGGAGTGGCCTTTGGCCGACAGGTTTCGGAGCACCAGGACCGTCCACACGCCACCAGCCGACGCCAAGCATCAGAGCGAGTGCGCCTGCACCGGCTGCACCGTATTGGACCACATGCCGACGCTGCATCAGCTCTCCGGCCCGCGTGCGGCGATCCCAAGAATTGGGACCTCGACAGTCAGTTCGCCACCGCCCGAAAACGTCAGGGTCAACGGGAAGGTCTCGCCTTCGATCATCGGGTTTTGCAGCTTCATGAGCATGGCGTGCAATCCGCCCGGCTTCAACGCAACGCTTTGGCCCGGTTCAATCGTGATCTCGCCAGCAGGCGCCATTGAACTGACGCCTTCGGCGTTGGTTTTCGTCTCATGGATCTCGGGCATCATGGCCAGTGGTGTTGTAAGTCCGGTCAGCGTGACCGTGTCTTCACCAATGTTGCGCACAGTCATATAGGCGGCACCAGGGCGGTTGACGCCGATTGAAGCACGGGACCACGCGTTTTCGACGACCACATCCTCCGAACCGGCAAATACCGGAGTCGACATGCCCGAGAGCAGTAAGAGAAGGGTCAAGCCCTTGATATAGGGTAGTTTTTTCATGATGAATTCTCCTGTATCTGGCCGAGCGTCAACTTTGGCTGGCCGCAACTTCCGCCGCCACTAGTCGCCGCAGTTCGGCCTCACCGAACGGGTCTAATGGTTTGGCGTTGACGAAGAACGTGGGCGTTTGTCGCACGCCTACCGCTTCGACATCAGCGCGGTCCTGATTGAGCACGGCCACGACACCGGGGGCCAGCATCTGTGTCCGGGCAGCTTCGACATCCAGACCACCGCTTGCGGCAATCTCAAGGATCAAACCCGGTGCCGGAGTGCCGTGGGACGCCCATCGCGGCTGCTCGCGCAGGACCGCTTCCAGCACGGGTTCGAACACATCCTGCATCCGCGCAGCTTCGAGAACACGGATCGCTTCTACCGACGCGTCCCCGTGAAACGCGGTGTATCGAATGACGACACGGACCGCATCACCGTGCTCAGCCATGATCTCTTTGACCACGGGATAGAAGGCGCGGCAGGCCTCGCAAGCTGGATCGAAAAACTCGACAATCGTGACAGGTGCCGTTTCGGGGCCGAGGATCGGGGAATAAGGCCGGATCAGCACATCGTTCACTTCCGGCGCGACAGGGACTGCCTCTGCCATGGGTTGGGGGCGGGTGGCATACCAGGCCGCGCCGCCAAAACCTGCGGCACCAACAGCCAGAACGGATAGAATGAGGCCGCGTCGATTCATGTTTGTTTTTCCTTCAGTGAAAGGGCTGACAGCATCCCGATCATCGTGAAGGCGACAAGCGCCATCAGCGGAATCGGAATGCCGAAGATCACCTGGTTGTCGTCGGTACAAGAGGGGCCGGTCGCCGTGCAGGGCTGGATCGCCTCGGGGATCACCCCGACATAGAGGCCGATGTGATACAACGCCACTGCCGCCCCCCCAAGCGCCAGCGCAACGCCATAGCGCCCCACGCGGGGATCCTGCCACCACAGCCCGAGCCCAAGAACGATAGCCAGGGGGAACATGAAGGCGCGCTGGAACCAGCAAAGAACGCAAGGCGTTTGACCAAGAACCTCGCCAATGAAGAGCACGGCAAGCGATGCGATAAGCGCAACGCCCCACGCCAGGCCAAGTGCCGTTTCTCCATAAAGTCGGGTCATAACGATCAGATCCTCTCTCTCAGATCGGCGAGGATCTCTTCGGCGGGCGTGCCATAGGGCCAAGAGTCCGCGAAGCCTGCCTGCGTGTCGAAAAGGAAAAGGTGCGACGTGTGACCCATCGTGTATCCACCCGGCGCAGTGGCCTCCTCGATCCGCTCAAAGAAAATCGGGAAGGTCTCGGATGTTGCGGCGATCTGCTCCGGCGTGCCGGTCAGCCCGATGATCCCTGCGTCGAACAGGGGCACATACTCGGCAAGTGCCATCGGCGTATCCCGCTCCGGATCAATCGTTATGAAAATCGGCTGGACCTTTGCCGCCTCGTCGCCCAAGCCCTCCATCACGGCCGCGACTTCGGACAGTGTTGTCGGACATACGTCGGGGCAATTGGTGAAGCCGAAGAAGACCAACATCCAGCGACCTTTGAAATCTTCCTCCGTTTGGACCATGCCGCGATGATCGGTCATTTCGAAATCAGCGAAAAACGGTGGTTCATCCTCGGCTCGGGCAAGGTCGGCACGGTAGTCGGACCATAGCAACAGCCAGATGAAAGCGAACGCTGCCACGCTCGCAAACACCCACAATACCTTTTGAAGACCTGAAAGCCTCACGCCGCTCCGCCCGAAATTGATTCTATGATTTGTGTGTGGTTACATCCTCTAGCTACTGTAGGTTCAAGCATGATTCTGCATCTGCGACAGCGCGTCACGCACCTGTGAAGTCAATGTTCACTATTCAGCGCTTCAAAAGCTGCCAACACTCAGTTTTTCCCTATTTCGTCCGACTCTAAGGGTCGCCATCAAGGGAAGATCCGAGCAGATTCCACTGAGTCAGATGCTTGAGGGTCAGATGCTTGAGGAAAACGGTCCCGCAGACATTAAGCTGCCAATCAGATGCACTGCAAGCATGGGTCATTTTCAAAGTTATCAGTTCTAAATAATACTTGAACCTACAGCTACTGTAGGAGCTAGAAACGTTGCGAATCATTGATGGGGTCCTGCTCAAGGCATGCAAGCACGAAATACTTCAACCCGCTTGGTTTTCCGCCCGCTTTCACCCCATTTGCGATCCACCGAAGCGCAATGGGATAGTCGAAGATCATGCTGAATTCAGCCGATGCGGGAACTTTGTCCGGCTAGGATGCAGAAGCGCTACTCAGAGAGATAGAAAAATGACGCCTGAAATCGGACAATTCGCACTGATCTTGGCGCTTGCTGTCGCGATGGTCCAAAGCATCCTGCCGATTGCCGGGGCTAGCACTGGGCGCGTTCTTTGGATGGAAAGCGCCAAAACGACTGCCGCGCTTCAGGTGACGCTGGTTGCCATAGCGTTCGGCGCACTCATGCGATCTTTTGTTGTCAGTGACTTCACAATCCGCAACGTAGTGGAGAATTCCCACTCGCTGAAGCCGATGATCTTCAAGGTTGCGGGCACCTGGGGCAGCCACGAAGGGTCTCTACTTCTCTGGACCCTTATTCTCGTTATTTTCGGGGCTGGGGTCGCGCTGCTGGGCAGAAACATTCCGGCGGGTCTCAAGGCACGAACGTTGTCCGTTCAAGCCTGGATCAGCGTCGGCTTCCTGAGCTTCATGCTCTTCACGTCCAATCCGTTCGATCGGGTTTTCCCGCCGCCCCTAGATGGCACGGATCTCAACCCGCTTCTGCAGGACATCGGGTTGGCGATGCATCCCCCACTCTTATATTTTGGGTACGTCGGCTTCTCTATCGTATTCTCCTTCGCAGTCGCGGCTCTGATAGAGGGGCGAGTGGATCCTGCGTGGGCACGTTGGGTGCGGCCCTGGACATTGACGGCCTGGATCAGCCTCACTGCAGGGATAGCCCTCGTCTCTTGGTGGGCTTATTACGAACTTGGCTGGGGCGGCTGGTGGTTTTGGGATCCAGTTGAAAACGCATCCTTCATGCCATGGCTTCTGGGCACTGCACTTCTGCACTCGGCTATTGTTACGGAAAAGCGGGATACGTTCAAAAGTTGGACTATTCTTCTGGCGATCCTGACCTTTTCACTGTCACTTCTGGGGACATTTATCGTCCGGTCTGGCATTTTGACATCTGTTCACGCGTTTGCGGTTGACCCTGCGCGCGGCGTGTACATTCTCGGCCTTCTTGGTGTGACAATTGTGGGATCTCTGACGCTCTACGCATGGCGCGCGCCTCAGCTTGGATCGGGTGGCGTCTTTCGGCCAATCAGCCGCGAGGCTGGGCTTTTGCTCAACAACCTTCTGCTTGCGACCGCAACAGCGACGGTTCTTTTTGGAACACTCTATCCATTGTTTGTAGAAGCGGTGACTGAAGAAAAAATATCAGTTGGTCCACCATATTTCAACGCGACGTTTATTCCCTTCATGCTGCCCCTCGTCATCATCATGGGAGTTGGCCCGTTCCTTTCCTGGAAACGCGCTGATCTGCCCGGAATCTGGCAGCGGCTGCGTTGGGTTTTTGGTGTCGCGATTGGTGTTGCAGGGATCGTTTGGTACTTTCAAACAGACGGGCCACTGCTTGCTGTGGTCTCAATAGGGATTGCCGCCTGGGTTTTTGTTGCGACGTTGCGCGAATGGGCAATGCGCATCAAGCTCTTTGATCTACCGCTTTCTCAGTCTCTGCGTCGCGCGCGCAACCTGCCGCGCGCTGCGCACGGTATGACCCTCGCGCATCTTGGCGTTGCAATGCTTGTGCTTGGGTTCGTAGGTTCAACTGCCTGGAAGGAAGAACGTGTGCTATTCGCAAGACCGGGGACGACCGTGGAAATTGCCGGTTTTGAGGTGATATTCGACGGCGTCGAACAGTTGCGTGGTCCAAACTACATCGCACAACAAGGCCAGCTTCGCGTCTTGAAAGATGGGAGTGAGATTGCGACGCTGCATCCGGAGCGCAGAAGTTATCCGGTCGCGGGCACTTCCACGACCGAATCTGCAATCCGATCAACCCTCGTCGGAGATCTCTACGTCACCATCAGTGAGCCCGCGGCCGATACGGCGTCGGGCGAATGGAATTTGCGCATTCTCTACGAGCCACTGGTTAACTGGATATGGATCGGAGCCACGATGCTGGTGCTTGGCGGGTCCCTTTCGCTATCGGATCGCAGGTTGCGGGTGGGAGCGCCGTCGCCAAAGAGCCAGTCGTCTGCGCTTCAGCCGGCGGAATGATATGATGAAGAAAATCCTTCTCGCGATCCCTGCGCTGGTCGCAGTAGTCTTGGGTGGTTTTTTGTTCTGGGGACTCAACCCTGACCGAGATCCTAATGCAATTCCTTCTGCTTTAATCTCCGATCCAGTACCGAATTTTGAACTGCCACCAGTAGATGGCACGAAGACACCCGGCCTGTCAGCCGCAGCCCTTCGCAGCATTGGCGAGCCGTTTTTGGTCAATGTATTCGCTTCATGGTGCGTGCCATGCCGTGCTGAGCATGCGGTGCTCACCCGATTTGTCGAACAGGACGGTATCCGGCTGATGGGGATCAACTACATGGACAAACCAGCAGATGCAGCCAATTGGCTGGATGAGCTTGGCAACCCCTATGAAAGGATCGGATCAGACAGCGAAGGCCGCGTCGGGATTGAGTGGGGTATCTCCGGCGTGCCGGAGACTTTTGTGATCGATGGAATGGGGATCGTTGTCTATCGCTATGTTGGTCCCATCGTGACGCCAGAGGCACAGGCTGAAATTCGTGCTGCGTTGGCCGCAGCAGGTGGTCAATCATGAAAGGTTGGCTCGGTTCACTGGTGCTGGTGCTAGCGCTTTCCGCGACATCATCTGTGTGGGCGGTTGAACCCGATGAGCTGTTGGATGATCCGGTGCTGGAGATGCGCGCCCGGGAGCTTTCAAAGCAGCTGCGTTGCGTTGTCTGTCAAAATCAAGATATCGACAGCTCAAATGCAGGTGTTGCCAGAACAATGCGCACGTTGCTGCGCGAACGCCTGATTGCAGGTGATACAGATGGCGAGATCATCGCATTTTTCGTTGGTCGCTATGGTGATTTCGTCCTGTTCCGACCAAGGCTCAAACCCGCTACGTATCTGTTGTGGTTCGGACCTGCTGTTCTTTTTGCCGTTGGGATTGGGGTTGTTCTACTCACAATCCGGCGTGGAAGCATCGCGGTTCTTGATGGCACAGCTGATCCCCTGAGCGCTGATGAAGAACGTGAGTTCGAGGCCATTTTGCGTGAAGATAAAGGACAGAGAAATCCATGATTTGGTTCGTGTTTGGCGCGATGGCATCGATTACTGCGCTCCTGTTCTTGTCCGGTCTTTATCGAAAAGGTGAAGTCCTGAACAGAAAGGATGGGGCGTTGGCCATCCTCAAGGATCAGCTTTCCGAAATTGATGCTGATCAAGAGCGGAATCTGATATCCGGTACCGAGGCCGCCGCGGCCAAGGTAGAAATCAAACGGCGCATACTGACCGCCGGTCGGCTTGAGGCACGCAGGTCGTCGGGCGCAAGCGGGCGAAGCGCCATCCTCGCATCGGCCATTGCCGTGCCTTTGGTGACCTTCGTTCTGTATTCTCAAATCGGTTCACCGGACATAAAAAGCCAGCCTCTGGCGTCTCGCGGAGCGGAAACCCAGGAAGCCGCAAACCTCGCGGAGCTGACCCAGAAATTAAAAGCCCGTCTTGAAGCAGACGAGTCGGGTGGTCCAAGCGAAGGTTGGCGTCTGCTCGGTCGGACTTACATGCGCATGGGTCGCTACGACGCTGCTGTCGATGCATTCGAACACGTCGCTGTTCGCGATGATGCAGGTATCGCTACTCTATTACAATTTGCCGAGGCCTTGATCGCAGCCGAGAATGGGGTCGTGACGCCGCACGCGGAGCGAGTGATCGAACAGGCTTTTGAGATGGACTCAAATGATCCGGGGGCAATTTTCTTCAGGGCCCAAGCCCTCGAACAGAATGGGGTTCCAGATGAAGCTCGGGCGCTTTTGATCGATCGTCTCAAGAGAGCGGATCGCGCCTATCCGTGGATGGAGGTTTTCGTCTCTTTCGCCAACCGGTTGGGAGAACAGGTCGAGAAATATCCTGTAAATCTCGCTGACTTTCTGCCAGAACCGCAGGATGTGCGTGGTCCCAGTGCGGCCGACATCGAGGCGGCCCAGGATATGTCAGTCGAGGAGCGCAGGGCTTTTGTCCGCTCCATGGTTGACCGCTTGGCGGCGCGATTGTTGGATGACCCAGACAATCTTGAAGGATGGCTTCGGCTTGCGGAGGCGTACAGTGTATTGGGCAACATTGATGCTGCTCAGAACGCTGCCAACAAAGCGCGCAACTTGGCAGAAAGCCTTCCGGAAACCGATCCTACGCGTGCCGCTATCACGGCCCGATTGGATCAGATCAAAAAATAGATTTGGGCCACGAGGTCACCGATACAAGAGCACTTTCTCCTCTCCTAAAACCAAACCGTTGCAATTTCTGCCTCTCTTGAGCAATGCAACGGCGCCGTTTCATCGTTTTGGGACAGCGCTGAGATTAGCAGTCGACAGCGCTTCGAGAACGGCATCCACGGATAGCAATTCGGATAAAATGATACCTTCAGGCGCATCTGGACCGTAAACGATGTTGAACGGAATTGCGTATCGGCCGTGCGCCTCGAGATAGGATTGGACTGTCGCGTCCGGTCGCGTCCAATCCGCGCGCATCGCAATCACGCCTTCCCCGCCAAGTGCTCCAAAAACTGGTTCACGATCCAGGACCAGCGTCTTGTTTGCTTTGCAAGTAATGCACCAATCCGCAGTAACGTCCACGAATACAGTTTTGCCCTGCGACACTTCACGCGCGATCCGGGACCGATCGAACTCGACCCAGTAAGAAGCACTTGAGTTTGTTGCGTCAGCGGGCCTATTAGGCAGCAGTGCAGGGGCCGCCAATGTCATGCCTAAAATTGCGGTCATCCCCCACAGCAAACCTCTACGAGGCTGGACCTGATAGGCTCTTGCAGTCGGTACGATAAGCCCAAGGCCCAACAGCACCAAGCCTGTGAGGGTTGGCGACGTTACACCAATCAAGACCCAGCATAGCCATACAACGGTTCCGGCAAGCAACAATCCGAGAACAATCTTTAAGCTCATCATCCAGGGTCCCGGTTTGGGCAGTCGGGAGAGGAAACCAGGCCAAACGGCGGTCAGAATATATGGCAGTGCAAGCCCAATCCCCATCGCCGTGAAAACCGCAAGTATATCTCCTGCCGTGCCGGAAAGGGCGAAGGCAATGGCTGTTCCCAGCAAAGGGGCGGAACAAGGCGTTGCAAGTACCGCAGTCAGTGCGCCGGTGGAGAAGTCTTCGACATACCCCCGCCCAAAGCGGCCAGATAGCCTAGCCATCCAGCTACTTGGCAAGGACACTTCAAAAATTCCGAACAAGTTTGCTGAGAAGAGTCCGACAACGAGGATGAGTGCGATCAGAAAATATGCATTCTGAAATTGCATACCCCATCCAACGGCATATCCGAGCGTCTGAAGCGTTATGATCGAAAAGGCCAGCACCCACATGAAAGCAACAGTTCCGCCAGCCGTGGCGAGAAATCCGGCGCGCAATTGTGAGACGGAGCGATCCTCATTTCGGAGCGCCGATGCGAATTTAATCGATAGAACCGGCAAGACGCACGGCATTATGTTCAGGATCAAACCTCCCAGGAAAGACAGCAGTATAATAAGGAAGAACTTAACGTTATCCTGACTGGTTTCGGATACGTAGGGTGGAGAAGGCGCCAAGTCGGTGGTGTTCACATCATCGAATGTCACCGCGACGTCCTCGTCTACGACGGTAATTCGAAGGGAGGATTGTTCCTCGCTCAACGCAAGAATTGGGAAGCTTGCCCAAAGACCTGTTCGATCATCTGTGAGTCGGATATCGGGCGCGCCGAATACAGTGCCTGCACCAAATTCTGGAAAAACATCGGGATTGTTCCAGCCAGAAGGCCGCGTCATCTGAATAACCAAAGCTTGACCCTGCTTCAGCGCTGCGCCCGAGATCGCTATTGCACTTTCTGTTCCTGCGACAGGTACGCGAGCGGCCCATATCGCGATTTCGGTCGCGGCTTTAGCGTCGACGCCGGATCCCAATGGAACAGGGAGAGTCAGTTCAAACCTTTCCGGAACGCACACATTGGAGCAGATCAGCAGATTGACGATTGCCTTCAGCTCGGCTGACCTATCAGAGTTCACAAGCTGCAGTTGCAACGGAAATGTCACTTGCTTGGCGTAGCCGAAGTTTTCAATTCCGAAGGCTCGGAACCGCGTGGGTGCAGGCCAAAGGATTTCGACGTCTTCCAGGTTTGTGGACTCCTCCCAATCGATCTCCGGCGGCAGGCCAACCTCGCCCGGCGACCGCCAGTACGCTTTCCATCCTTCCTCCAGTTCAATCTTCAAACCCGCCGAAAGGAACCGCGACCCTGGGGCGATTCCCGCTTCCGCGACGATCAAGCGCGCAGTCAGTGCTTCGGAACGATATGCATTGGATTCCAAGGCGCGAACAGGGCTTGCCACTAAAACAAGAAAGAGTGCGAGACTGACAAGCAATCCTGACAAGGCTATACGCATATTCTGACCTCTTTTTTCTTCGCGCTCGGTCTCGGGAAGTTCCTGTAACGTGCTATTTCCTAATGCCTTTTGACGCCGTCAACCCCTTGTGCAGTGAGCCCATCCAAGAGTCCGAGTAACTGGGCAACAGCGCTGTTCGTTTGAACCTCCTGTACAACAGCCGTTCTTTTGAGAACAAATTTGATCCGCTCTCCATGTGGTCGCATTTGTAGGCTAGGGGCCCCTTAAAGTTCAGTCATCAACCAGCTGTTCACGGTACTTCCGATAGGGAGCCTGTCGAGAGTCGAAGCTGGGCGATACAATAGTCAGCCCACAGGAACAGCCAGATGGAAACGAACGCGGCCACGCCCGCAAGCACCCACAATACATTTTGAAGACCTGAAAGCCTCACACCGCTCCGCCCGAAATTGATTCTATGTTTCTGCGAGTCTACATCCTCTAGCTACTGTAGGTTCAAGCGCGATTGTCATCGATCGGCCAACAATCACCGATCTGTGAAACTCAGGTGAAGCTTGTGATGCGCACTGCATAAAGCTACACCCACTGTAGGTAATGTGGAGAGCCTGAAATGTTGACGATTGGGACGCTTGCGAAGAAGACCGGAACGAAAGTGCAGACCATCCGATATTACGAGCAGATCGGGCTCATGCCTGAGCCCGGCAGGACCGAGGGGGGCCAACGCCGCTATGGCAATGCCGAACTCGACCGTCTTTCGTTCGTGCGGCACGCACGGCAACTGGGGTTCTCGCTGGATGCGATCCGCGAACTGCTTGATCTCAGCGATCATCCAGGAAAGTCCTGCGCAGAGGCGGATGCAATTGCCCGTCGACAGCTTAAGCAAGTGGAGCAACGACTGGCTCGGCTAGAGGCGCTGCGCACGGAATTGAAGCGGATGGTGCATGAGTGCAGCGGCGGACAGACTTCTGATTGCCGTGTGCTCGAGGTGCTGCGCGACCATTCCGAATGCCTGACAGAGCATGAGGACATTGGCGCCTGAGCTATTTTGACCACCTTTGATCGGAACACAAAAAGCCCGGTGTTAGTTACTCATTGGCAATTCACTGAAATGGGACACCCGGCATGGCGGAGCAGAAGAACGCATCGGAAAGACGCACACTCTGGATCGTGCTGGGTCTCAACATCGGGCTGGCAATCGCTTTCTTCGCCTCGGGCGCATTCGGCGATTCAAGCGCGCTTATCGCCAATGGGCTCGACAATCTGTCGGATAGTTTTGTCTATGCAATCAGCCTCTTTGCACTGTCTCGTTCCGCCACATGGAAGCGCGGAGCGGCTAATGTTTCGGGCGGCCTGCTGATCCTCTTCGCCCTTGGCATCCTTTATGACGCCTGGCGCCGCTACGTTGGCGGATCGGATCCTATTGGCACTATCATGATCATCATGGCGCTGGTAGCGGCGGCGATCAACGCACTTTGCGTCTGGTTGTTGGCGCGGCTTCGCGATCCAGACGTGAACATCCGAGCGGCGAATACATTCAGCTGGAACGACTTCGCGGCCAATCTCGGAATCGTCGCCGCAGGAGGGCTCGTGGCCTGGCTCGGTACGAACTGGCCGGACCTTGTGGTGGGCGTGATTGTCGCCGGTATCGCGGCATGGGGTGGCGTCGGAATCCTGAAAGACGCGCATGGTGAACACCACAAGGCAAAGCACAATGACGACCAGGTGACCAAGGACATGACCTGAAATTGGGGCTTGAAGCTACAGTGACTGTAGCAACTACATTGTCTTGTGAACGATTCGAGGAGATATTCCGTGAACCCCGCCGACCCTCATTTGGCCAAAACCCGGCTGCTGGATTTTGACGCGCCTTCAATAGCAAAACTGATCGAAGAGCGCGGCTGGGCAGAACTTCACCGTTACAACCGAATTGGGGCCATCTACGATTTCGTCCGAAACGAGATTGCCTTCGGCTACAACCGCGCCGACGACATTCCTGCCTCTGCGGTACTGGCGGATGGTTACGGGCAGTGCAACACGAAAGGTACGCTTCTCATGGCACTGTTGCGCAGCTTGGGCATTCCCTGCCGACTGCACGGTTTCACCATCCACAAGGCGCTTCAGCGCGGCGTGGTGCCCGAATTGGTCTACCCCCTCGCACCGTCCGAAATCCTTCATTCATGGGTCGAAGTCGAAACCGATGAGGGATGGATCAATCTGGAAGGCTTCATTCTGGACGCGCGCTTCTTGCAGACGCTTCAGAAGGAGTTCAGCGACACAGAAAGCCTTTGCGGCTACGGGGCCGGAACGGATTGCCTGAGCGCGCCACCAGTCAGTTGGAGCGGCGGCAGCACTTACATTCAGAAAACAGGTATCATTAATGATTTCGGAACCTTCGATGCACCCGACGACTTTTATGTGAAATATCGCCAGAGCTTCGGATTCGCGCGTGACCTTCTCTATCGCCATGTCGTTCGGCAATGGATGAATGCACGGGTGCGTGCGATTCGCCGGGGAGTTTTGCCACGGGTTCCGGGTCTCAGTCGGCCCAATCATAGCCACGAGGAGAAAAATCGTGCCGCATGATCACGGCCACGCCCACATCGATCCTGAATCTGGTGATCAACGGGTCGCCATCGCCATCTGGGCCAACGGCCTTCTGACCGTCGCGCAGATCATTGGCGGCATCCTTTCCGGCAGCCTGGCGCTGATCGCGGATGCCCTGCATAATTTCTCGGACATGGCGTCACTGGTGATCGCGTTCGTTGCACGCAGAATCGCTAGACGACCCGCCGATGAACGCATGACCTTCGGCTATGGGCGAGTCGAAATCGTTGCAGCCCTCATCAACTACACGACCCTGATTCTGATTGGTTTCTACCTGATCTATGAGGGTGGCATGCGGATGATCGACCCGCCCGAGGTCGCTGGTTGGACGGTGGTGATCCTGGGCGGTGTGGCACTGGTCGTCGACACGTTGACGGCGCTACTTACCTATTCGATGCAGAAAGGCAGTGTGAACATCCGAGCGCTTTTTCTGCACAACCTGTCGGACGCTTTGGCCTCCGTGGCGGTTATCATTGGCGGCTCGCTCATCCTCCTCTATCACATGCAGTGGGTCGACCCGGCGATCACAATCGGCATCGCTCTCTACATCCTCTACCTCGCCTTTACAGAGATCGGCGGTCCGATTCGGACGCTGATGCTCGGCAGTCCACCGGACATCGACAACGAAGCCGTCGTTGATGCGATGCGGAATGTCGATGGTGTCGCGGACGTTCACCACGTGCATTTGTGGCAGATGCAGGAGCACAAGGCGGCGCTGGACTGCCACGTGGTGCTGACAGCTGACGGCTGGGGTGAAATCGAAAAGATCAAGGCAGCTATCAAGGACCGACTGAAGGAGGACTTCAACATTGGCCATTCCAGTCTTGAGTTCGAGCACGAAAACCGTGCACACGAAAACGCCGACCTCTACGGTCACGGCAAGCCGGAAGAAGAGGAGAATCATGTTCACCGGGATCATGACAGGTCATGACGACCTGATCGGCGTCGCCTGCGAGTGCAAGCTCAGCGAAAGCGACCTGAAACGAATGCAAGGCCTGCTTCAAGAGCGCCTGCAAGAGACAAGCGAGCCTGGCCTTGGTCCTCGAACTCACGAGGTTCGAAGCCTTCAAGGTTTCGTCTGCTTTTGAGCCGGTCCAGAACTGCTGAGAGCCCGAATGCACCCTATCCGCGACACAGATTTAGGCAGAACCGATTTAAGGGCAATTCGAGACTCATATGACGATCCAGATGGGCACCATTGAGGGTGAATGTGACAAGGGCGAAGTGAACGGCACGGCTTACGCGTTCTCGGTCATCCTGAGGATCGTGGCCTGACTCGACTGAGTCCGGCTGCGACCTGGTTTTTGTGGGCGACTGAAGGGGTGGGCAGGTAACGCAGCCCGGCTTCAACGGCCCAGCGATCCGATCGTGTCGAGAACCGGACAGTCGGGGACGTCGGCGCCGGAGCACCTGCCGGCTGTCTCGGCGAGAACCGATTCAATGCGCCTTAGGTCTGCGATCTTCGCATGCACATCAGCAAGGTGACGCTCTGTCCGTTCCTTGACCTCGGCGCAAGTCGGCGCGGCTCCGTCCTCCAGCCCCAAAAGCCCGCGAATGTCTTCCATGGAGAACCCGAGTTCCCGGGCACGCAGGATAAAACGCAGGCGTGTGGCGTGTGCGGCGGAATAGATGCGGTAGCCGGCGTCCGTGCGGGGTGGGTCGGGCAGAAGGCCGATTTTCTCGTAATAGCGGATCGTCTCGATGTTGCAGCCAGTCGCCCGGGCCAGATCTCCGCGTGTTAAGCCGCTCTCGCGTTCGTGATCGGACATGCGATTTTTCCTCTTGAGCCTGTAGTTGCTACAGACCCTACACCTCTCGTCAACCACAAGCGAGAGGTGCGCTACATGGCGCTGACAGACGACAGAACGGACAGCACGGGCGCGGATCGCCCGGCCCGAAAGGGCTGGCTCGCGGCGGGCGGTGTGGTGGGCGCCTTTCTCGCCTCGGCCTGCTGCGTGGGGCCGCTGGTGCTGCTGACCCTCGGCATCTCGGGGGCCTGGATCGGCAACCTGACGGCGCTGGAGCCTTACAAGCCGATCTTCGCCGTGATCGCGCTCGGCTTCGTCGGTGCCGGCTTCCGGCAAGTGTATTTCCGCAAGCCGACCGTCAGCGAAACCGGTTCCTACTGCGCTAGGCCAGCATCGGCGCGCATCACCAAGACCGCGCTCTGGGCCTACCTCATCCTCGTTGTCGCAGCACTCACCATCGACTGGTGGGCCCCGCTTCTCTACTGACCCCGAAAGGATATCCCCATGAAGAAGATCCTTGCCCTCGTCCTGTTCGGCCTGACCGCCGTCGCGCCCATCATTTCCATCCCAGCCGCTGCGCAGACCGTCGCCGCCGAGCAGACCGTCACCTTCGCGGTCGACAACATGACCTGCGCGCTCTGCCCAGTGACGGTGAAGCGCGCGATGGAAGGCGTCGAGGGCGTGCGCGCCGTCGAGATCGACTTCGAGGCCCGCACGGCCACGGTGATCTTCGACACCGCCGCGACGAGCGCCGACGCCATAGCGACCGCGTGGGCCAATGCAGGCTACCCGGCGCGCATCACGGGCTGACGGGATGACCGAGCAGTCCGACCGCAAGCTGATCGCGACAGGGATCGTAGGCACCGTCATCGCGGCGCTCTGCTGCTTCACGCCGGTGCTCGTGGTGCTTCTGGGCGCCATGGGCCTGTCGGTCTGGCTGGGTTGGCTCGACTACGTTCTGCTGCCCGCGCTCGCGTTTTTCGTCGCACTGACCGTGTACGCGGTCTGGAGACGGCAGCGGCGACTGAACACTCGAACGGATGGATGATGTGATGAAAGACGATTGCTGCGCGCCCAAGGGCAACTTCGACCTTGCCGTGATCGGCGCCGGATCGGCCGGCTTCTCGGCCGCGATCACCGCCGCGGAAGGAGGAAAGCGCGTCGCGCTCATCGGGCATGGCACCATCGGCGGCACCTGCGTGAACGTGGGTTGCGTACCCTCCAAGACGATGATCCGCTCAGCCGAGGCAGTGCACGGCGCGCGGGCGGCATCCCGGTTTCCTGGCCTCGTCGGCAAAGCGAAGGTCGCCGACTGGACCGCTCTCGTCGCGGCCAAGGACGATCTGGTCGCGACGCTGCGCCAGAAGAAGTACGCCGACCTGTTGCCGGGCTACGATGGCGTGACCTATATCGACGAGGGTCCGGCGCGGCTCGTCCCCGGCGGGGTCGAGGTCGGCGGGCGCAGGATCATGGTTCCCAAGGTCATTGTCGCCACCGGCAGCCGACCCGCCGCGCCCGGTATCCCCGGTATCCCGGACGTCCCAACGCTCGACAGCACATCGGTTCTGGAGCTGGACCGGTTGCCCGAAAGCCTGATCTTCCTCGGCGGCGGCTATATCGGCGTGGAGCTGGCACAGATGATGGCGCGGATGGGCACGCGGGTTACCATCGTCTGCCGCTCGCGCCTGTTGCCGCGCACCGAGCCGGAGGTGGCGCAGGCGCTCACCAAGGTCTTGCGCGCCGAGAGTGTCACGGTTCTTGACGGCGCAACCTATCACGCCGCGCGGCGCGACGGGGACCGTGCGGTGCTGACCGTGACGGTGAATGGCGCGGAGCGTGAACTGACGGCCGACCGCCTCGTCCTGACGACAGGACGCGCGCCCAACACCGAGGGGCTGGGCCTAGCCGAAATTGGCGTCGAGACCGACGCACGCGGTGCGATCCGGGTTGGCGTCGACATGCAGACCACGAAGCCCGGCATCTTTTCAGCGGGTGACGTCACGGATCGCGACCAGTTCGTCTACATGGCCGCCTACGGCGCGAAGATTGCCGCCCGCAACGCCGTGTTGGGCGGGGCGGAGCGCTACGACAACGCCGCGATGCCCTGGGTGGTGTTCACCGATCCGCAGGTCGCCGGCGTCGGCCTGACCGAACGCCACGCGCGAGCGGCGGGTCATGACGTCAAGACCAGCGTACTGACCCTCGACAACGTGCCCCGCGCGCGCGCAGCCCGCGACACGCGCGGGCTGATCAAGCTGGTCGCAGATGCGAAGACCGATCACCTGCTGGGCGGCGTGATCATGGCACCGGACGGGGCCGACTGCGTCCAGACTCTCGTCATGGCGTTGTCGTTCGGCATGACGACCAAGGCGCTCGGCGAGACGATCTTCCCCTATCTCACCACGGTCGAGGGATTGAAGCTCGCCGCGCAATCCTTCGACAAGGATGTCGCGAAGCTGTCGTGTTGCGCGGGGTGAGACCGATTTGCGTTGTGGGACTCGATCGTGGACGTTGGCCCCGGACCGTGAATGGACATTGAATAAACCCGGAAATATATATCTGACAAGCGGAAATTCGCTTCACTCATTACTGTGGTGTTTCTTGCGGTGTTCGCCGCGAGCACGGTCGTGCATGTGGTGAGTGCGAACGCGATGGCGTTGGACATGGCGACGTCTGCAGATGGCGCAATGTCGATGCCCGATTGCTAGGGCTGACCTGAGGGCGGCGACAGCGACGCGACTGCAAGTTGCGACCTGATTTGCACGGCACCGTTCTTCGCCATGGTAAAAGGGATGGCTGCTGCGCAATTTGCAATAGCCATTCCGATGCAGGAATGGCCTCTTGGCATGACGTTCCCGCGCGGGCTACAAGCGCCTCCAGACCCTTTCCCACCTCGAACCCTCATCTGATCCGACGGTTGGCAGGCACCAAAGGGGCGCGCTGCTGACTGTCTGCCCGCGACTGATGCGCTGACTGACGCATCGAGACGCGCAGTTCTCGCGCCAATGGCGCACCCAACGGCAAGATTCAGATGAGACAGACACATGAAATCGACATTCACACCGGCGCTGTCGCGCCGCGGCTTTCTGGCCGGTAGCGCCGCTGCCGGTGCAGCAGTTTCCCTGCGTTCCGCCTGGGCGGACACTCCAAAACCCTTCACCCTGCGCGCCGCGCCGGGACGGGCACGCCTTGTTCCCGAGCCCTGGGGCGAGACTGACATCTGGTGCTATGGCGGCGCTGTTCCGGGCTCCGAGATCCGGGTGCGGCAGGGTGACCGGCTGCGCATCGCGGTCGAGAATGCGCTGGACGAGGACACAACCGTGCACTGGCACGGGCTGCGGGTGCCCAATGCCATGGACGGCGTACCGCATCTGACCCAGGCCCCGATCGCGCCGGGCGAGACCTTTACCTACGCGTTCGACGCGGTCGATGCAGGCACATTCTGGTATCACCCCCATCAGCGCAGCTTCGAGCAGGTCGGGCGCGGGCTCTACGGTGCGTTGATCATCGAAGAGGCAAACCCGCCGCGCGTGGACCGCGAGATGGTCTGGGTTATGGACGACTGGCGGCTGACCCAGAAGGCCGGGATTGCCGAAGACTTCGGCGGGTTCCACGATATGAGCCACGGCGGACGACTGGGGAATACTGTCACGATCAATGGCCGCGTGCCGGATGCTGTGCCGGTGCGGGCGGGCGAACGGATTCGGCTGCGTCTGATCAACGCGGCCAACGCCCGCATCTTCGCGCTGGATTTCGGCAACCTCGAGCCGCAGGTTATCGCGCTCGACGGCCAGCCGGTCACGCCGCATGCGCCACAAGACGCGCGCGGATGGGTGGTGATAGGTCCCGCGATGCGGGTCGATCTGATGATCGACATGACGGGCGCGCCCGGTGAGACGCTGACAGTCACCGACCGGTTCTATTCGGACGGAAATTTCGAAGTGGTCGATCTGGCCTATTCGGAGACGCCCCTGCGTGATGCGCCGCCCGAATGGGACATGGCGCTCGCCCCCAACCCGCTGCCCGAACCCGACGTCAGCCGTGCCCACCGTCACGACGTGACCTTTACCGGTGGCATGATGGGCGGGATGGTCGAGCGCGAGATGGGCCTTTCCGGTAGTGGTGGCATGATGGGCGGCGGGATGATGAGCCGGATGCACGACGGCGGCATCTGGTTCGTCAACGGCGTGGCGGCCGAAGGGCATATCCTCGACCCGATGCTGGTACTGGAACGCGATATCTCTCACGTCATCGCCATGACCAACGCCACCGCGTTCCACCACCCGATCCACCTGCACGGCCATTCCTTCCGTGTGATCAGCCGCAACGGGACGCCCACGGCGCATCGTAAGTGGCAGGACACGGTTTTGATGGCCCCGCGTGAACGTGTCGAGATCGCGTTCGTCGCCGACAATCCGGGCGACTGGATGTTCCATTGCCACATCCTCGAGCATCAGGCGGGCGGGATGATGGGTGTGATCCGTGTGGCGTGAGGTGAAAGCAATGCTGAATGTAAGCTCAGAAAACACACGGACGTTCAGCCGGCGCGGCGTCCTTGCCATACTTGGCGGTGTGGCCGCCGCCGGGCTGTTACCAACGCCGCGGGCCTGGGCCGGAAGCACGTCACACTCTGTTCTGGCGTTCGACGGTGATGCGCTTGTCGTGGCTGGCGCGCAGGTGTGGCGGTTTGATCCGTCCGGCGATGTAACCCCTCTGTCTTCACCGCGCAGCCCGATCCGGGCGCTGACCTGTCACCCAGACCGGCCGGGGCGGCTTTTCGCGGCGCTGGAGGGCGGCGGGCTGGACCGGTCCGACGATGGGGGCCGAACATGGGCTGCGGCCTCAGGCGATTTGCCACTGGCGCAGGTCACCGCGCTCGCCATAGCGGCTGGCGCGCCCGACACGATCTATGCGGCGCTTGCGGGCGACGGGCTGTGGCGCTGCGAGGATGCGGGGACCAACTGGTCGTTCGTCATGGATCGCCCCTGGCTTGCCGAGGCCGAGCGCGAGGTGCTCGCGCTTGCTTCGGTCAATCTCGCCAGCGGTATGGGCGGTATCTGGATATACGCCGGGACCGATCAGGGCGTTACCCGAGTGCCCGACTGTTTCTGCCGCTGGCAGGACGTGGTGGCGGGTGACGCGATGGATGCGCTGGTCGCGGGAACGTCGCCCGCGCTGGAAGCCCCGTTGCCTGAAGGCGAGCCCGTCAGCGCGCTGGTCTCGACTCATGGCGCGCCGGAACGGCTCTACGCCGCCCTGCCTTCAGGACTTTGGGCCTCCGCAGATGGCGGCGCAGCCTGGGAGAACAGGGCCAACATGCACGCACAGGCGCTTGCCGTTGATCCGGCAGACCCCAACCACATCGCCGCCGTCTCCGCTACCAAACTGCAACACAGCCGGGACGGGGGCACCACTTGGGTGACCCTCGCGGCCATCTGAGAAAGGAACACCGACCATGAAAAAGATACTTGTCATCACGCTGGGGATCACCGGTGCCGCTGTGGCCGCCTACGTCGCGGCCGATCGCGATACCCGTCCGACCCTTGTCGCGTCCGTGGCTGCACAAAGTGCCGAGCCGGTGACAATCTGGCGCGATCCCGGCTGCGGCTGCTGCGACGCCTATGCCGAATATCTGCGTGCCGAAGGCTTTGCGGTCAATGTGATCGACGACCGGGATTTCGACCAAAGATCTGTCGAGATGGGCGTGCCCGAGCGGGGTATCGGCTGTCACCTCGCCATGATCGACGGCTATGTCGTCAGCGGTCTCGTCCCGTCTGAAATCATCGAACGGCTACTGGAGGAACGCCCCGACATCACCGGCATCACCCTCCCGGGTATGCCCGATAACGCGCCAGGGATGGCCCCCGCAACAACCGGCGCCCTGCGTACCTATGCCTTAGGTGTTCAATCCCACGGTTTGATGGTGTGATCCTTTCGCAGGAATGGAAGGAAGCACTATGGGCCAAGTTCGTCACGGGAGCGCCACGACCACGCACGCCATCAGAGCTGCAATACAGCGATCGCAGGCTTCGCTCTCGGAGTTGAGCCGGGTTTTGGGGACCAATCCGAAGACGGTTGCGAAATGGCGCAAGCGCCAGACGGTTGAGGACCCGAAGACCGGCCCGAGAACTCCGCGCTCTACCGTTCTCACTGAGCAAAAGCAGGCCATGATCGTTGCCTTCCGGCGGCACACACTGCTTCCGCTGGATGACTGTCTTTATGCCCTTCAGCCTTCGATCCCGAGTTTAACGCGGTCTTCTCTACATCGTTGTCTGCAGCGGCATGGCATCTCGCGCCTGCCGGACGTGGCCGGTGACAAGCCCAAGCGGCAGAAGTTCAAGCGCTACCCGATCGGCTTCTTACACATCAACATCGCTGAGGTGCAAACAGCCGAGGGCAAGCTTTATCTCTTCGTCGGCATTGACCGCACAAGCAAGTTCGCGGTGACCCAACTCGTCGAGAAGACCGACAGGCGCACCGCATGGGAGTTTCTTCAGCACATGCTTGAGGCCGTGCCCTACCAGGTCCACACGATCCTGACCGACAACGGCATTCAGTTCGCGGAGCAGCCGCGCAAAAGGAATACAGCCTATTCGCGGCCGATGCGCTTTGACATGATCTGTGAGGCCAACGGGATCGAGCACGGGTTGACCAACCCCAACCATCCTTGGACCAACGGTCAGGTCGAGCGGATGAATCGGACGATCAAGAACGCGACTGTCAAGCGTTTCCACTACGACAGTCACGATCAACTGCGCACACACCTCACAGACTTCATGGCAGCCTACAATTTCGCCCAGCGTCTCAAGACCCTCGGTGACCTGACGCCAAACGAATACATCTGCAAGGTCTGGACCTCAGAGCCGGATCGTTTCATCCTCGACTCGATCCACCAAATGCCTGGACTGAACGCCTAATAAGCAAACAAGAACTAATAAGAGTGAACTGTTTTTCAAAGGATGGAAACGTTGACAGAACGGTTTCCATGATACATTTAACTTATTATGAGGAGCGAACTCACCATTTCCAGATTGCGTCAGATGATGCTTGGTATCATCTGTGTGCTTGCATTGGCTACAGTTCCGCCGTCTGCGCTACATGCTCAGATGGGCGGACATGGCGGGTCCATTGGCATTGAGCATACCGCCGAAACAATGTCTAAATTAGGCGGTATTGGCCACGAGCATTCCGTTGCAACTCATTGTGATGAACGCGGAGGTGTTTCCAACGCGGATGACGACCATGGCGGCATTCAATGCTGCAGCGGCATATGTTTCTCGGGTGTTCTTGATGAAAGCGACGTGATCCGATCGCGCGACAAACCAAACGCGCGTTACACGGCTATCGACCGCCTGATCATATCGTTTGATCCGGACAGCCCACAACGCCCACCACGAGTCTGACTTAGTCGCCGATCCGTAATGCGGATCATCTGAGTGTGCCTGTATTGCATGCTCGAATTGATCAATAAGTCAGGTCCAAAATAATGAAAATTCATATCTCTATGGGCGCTTCTGCGCTCCTGCTTGGGGCGTGCGCCTCTGAGCCCACGCCGCTTCCGAGCGTTGCCAGCCAACAGGATACGGTCAATGGCGCCATCTCGTCTCCATTGTCTTACAGCAATCCTCTGACCGGGTACACGTATCGCGGCCCGACAGGGCCCCGCGACTGGCGCAAGGTCAACGAAGAGCAATCGGAGGCAAACTGATGGTTATGTCGAAACTTTCACTCGCGCTCGGCCTCCCGCTGACGCTGGCGGCCTGCGCTACGGCTGTTCCAGAGTCCTACAGAGATCAGAAGGCCGGGTTTGCGAACGTATCAAGCCAGACCGCGGCAACGATCGGCAAGAGAACGGCCTTCGCTCAGACCCAAGCCGAGAACGCGGAGCTGAAAAAGCAAGTTCACGCAATGGTCCACCAACGGACGATTTCTGCAGACACCGCCGTCCAAGTCGCGCTCTTGAACAACAAGGGGTTGCAAGCCTCTTACGCTAATGTCGGGCTTTCGGCGGCAGACGCATGGCAAGAAGCTACGCCTGAAAACCCGATCGTGGCGATCGGGGTGCTGGGTATAGGCGCTGCGGAGTTGGGTGCCTACCGAGCAATCGAGGGGTTGTTTCGCACGAACATCCTCGATGCGCAAACGCGCCAGCAGCGAGTTGCGCTTGCCGACGTCAACTTCCGTGCAGCACAAATGAACGCGGTGAACGATACTCTTGCGCTTGCCAACCAAACCCGAACAGCGTGGATCAACGCCGTGGCCGCGTTCGAGACCGTTTCGTATCTTAAACGTGCAAAAGCCACTTCCGACGCCGGGTCAGAACTTGCGGCCCGGCTGGGCGAGACCGGCGCGCTGAACAAGGCCGGTCAGGCGCGGGAACAAGCGTTCAATGCCGAGCTGGCTGGACAGCTGGCACAGGCCCGACTGAATGCGACCCAAGCCAAGGAGGATCTGACGCGGTTAATGGGGCTGTGGGGCACCGAAGTGAACTACTACGTGCCTGATGCTTTGCCGACACTGCCGCGGTCGGTCGGGCCTATTACCAACCTCGAAGCAAAGGCGTTGCGCAACCGGTTCGATCTCAGGGTCGCAAAACTCGGGCTTGAAGCGCAGGCGGCGGCGTTCGGACTGACCGATCAAACACGACTGGTAACCGATCTCGAGTTCATCGCAGGCTTCGAAGCCGAACGGGAGAGAGAAAACGGAAACCTTGAAACCGAAACGACCCCGCAGATTGAACTAGAGTTCGCCATACCAATCTATGACACTGGCAAAGCGAGGATGCGCAAGGCCGAATTGATGTATCTTCAGGCGGCAAATGTCCTCGCCGAACGCGCGGTCAACGTAAGGTCCGAGGCACGTGCTGCCGAGACCGCCTATCACGCATCCTACAAGATTGCGCGTCACTATCGCGACGTTCTGGTGCCGCTGCGCAAGACCATCGAGGAAGAGGGCCTGCTGTCCTATAACGGCATGATTACCAACACATTCGAGTTGCTTACGGATGTGCGCGAAAAGCTTGGTTCCTCACTCGAGGCGGCCAATGCCAAGCGCGACTTCTACCTGGCTCAGGCGAACCTGACAGCGGCAATCTATGGCGGTGGCGCAGGCAGACTGGGCGAGGGAGAGGGCGTATCACTAGCCGCCGGTGGCGGCGCAGGACACTGAAAGGAATATGACATGATCAATCGACGTCAATTACTCGGGGCCGGCGCCGCAGGAGCGGCGCTCGTCTCCTCTCAAGCTTGGGGCAAGACCACCAACATGGGTCTGCCAGAAGCGGCCCAGATGGATAGTGCCAAGACAGCGATCACTCCGCGGCCCTCGTCCGGACCGGAATACAATCCCGTCGTGACGCTCAACGGCTGGACGCTCCCGCACCGCATGAATGGCGGGGTCAAGGAGTTCCATCTCGTTGCCGAGCCTGTCGAGCGTGAATTGGCCGATGGCATGGTCGCGCATCTGTGGGGTTACAACGGCCAATCCACCGGTCCGACCATCGAGGCGGTCGAAGGCGACCGAGTACGCATTTACGTGACCAACAAGCTGCCGGAAGCGACGACGATCCACTGGCACGGTATGATCCTGCCTTCCGGCATGGACGGCGTGAGCGGTCTGAGTCACCCCGGTATCCCACCAGGAAAGACCTTCATCTACGAGTTCGACTTGGTGAAGTCCGGCACGTTCATGTACCATCCTCACGGCGATGAAATGGTCCAGATGGCCATGGGCATGATGGGGATGTTTGTTGTTCATCCAAAGGATCCTTCGTTCATGCCGGTTGACCGTGATTTCCTGATCATGCTCAACGCCTTCGACATAGATCCGGGCACCTATGTGCCACGGATCATGACGATGACAGATTTCAATCTATGGACCTGGAACAGCCGCATCTTCCCCGACATCGACCCGCTGGTTGTCAACAAAGGGGACCGGGTGCGGGTGCGCGTCGGCAACTTGACGATGACCAATCACCCTATTCACATGCACGGCTATGACTTCAAGGTCACCTGCACAGATGGTGGCTGGGTGCCGCCCGAAGCTCAATGGCCGGAGGTCAGCATCGACATACCCGTTGGCGCCATGCGCGCATACGAGTTCACAGCCGATCATCTGGGCGACTGGGCGATCCATTGTCACAAGTCTCATCATACCATGAACGCAATGGGCCACGATGTGCCGACCTTCATCGGTGTGAACAAGAAACCACTGACCCAGAAAATCCGTCAGTTTCAGCCGGAGTACATGCCGATGGGAACGAGCGGCATGGGGGAAATGGCAAAAATGGAAATGCCGCTACCTGACAATACCATCCCGATGATGACGGGTTGGGGGCCGTATGGACCCATCGAGATGGGCGGCATGTTTTCGGTCGTAAAGGTGCGAGACGGCATCGACCCGGACGATTATTCCGATCCCGGCTGGTACGAGAACCCCCCGGGCGAGATGGCCTACGAATGGACCGGCGAGTTGCCTGAATTCGCCTCCAACAACAGCCCCAGGACCATTCTCACACCGAAACCAACCTCGAAGGGCTGAGCAGCCCTTCGTCATCTCCAACCAAACCAACCTACAGGAAAATGAAATGAGAAATCTTCTTCTGACGACAAGCTTCGCAATCGCGCTTTCCGCACCGGCCTATGCTGCAGGCACGCACGGCGGTGGACATGATGAAAACCAGTCTACCGAACAGGCAAAA
>NZ_JAVJUC010000009.1:0-152018 GCF_040219995.1 Roseovarius sp.
GCGCACTTCGCGCCGGCCTCATGCTCGGTCAGGATGCCGATGATCTGTTCTTCGCTGTATCTCGTTCGCTTCATTGTCCGTCCCTTCGTTGGGTCGGACTCTAATTCCAAATGGAGGAAAAATCCCGTGGCAGGTCAGTTGCACTCACGCTTCCTACATATTGCCCGACGGTATTTGGTTGGAAGCCCACCGTTATCAAGCAGTTGTCAAAGGAGCCCACACAACTCCCTCCGAACGCGGTTTCTTGAGAAACAACCCAAAAACCCGATACGTCGATAGAAAGCCATACATCGAGAAAGGTACTAGGGTCGTCGATAACTGGAAAGATTTCAAATGTGAGTTCAGCACGCTCACCCAATTTAATGTTTCCGAAATCAAGTGGATCTGGATCCGACGAAATCGTCGCCGCCTGTCCTGCGGTAGCAAAGCTCAGAAACAATGCAGTTAACGTAGCAGTAAGAGCAAAACGTAAGCCCACGTCAATCCTCCTTTTAATCACTTCGATCCCGAGGCTACTGCTGAGCTGCTGCTACGTCAACGGCAGAGACAAAACCCGAAGTTTCTCTATATTAAGCAAGCGTTTATTTGTGTGGTGCTTGATGTGGGGTGTTCGCATTTAATGCCAAGATTTCTGTTTGACAACGAATTTAATTGGCGGAGCGGACAGGACCGGGGTCGAACGTTCTTTCGGCGGTCGAGAAGAAGCGCAGGCACTTGCGGTGATGCTCAATGGCTTGGGTGCCATCAAGCATTTGTTGCTCTGTCGGATTGAGCAGCGGCGGCCCAAGCTGGCCACGGCCAGCTACGACCTCATATCTACAACTTGAAACTCAGATTCACCCGGTAACACTTCAATCTTTGCGAACTTGAGTTGTCCAGAAAACTCACCGGTTATTTCCGTGATTAGGTCATCAGGAGTTGCCGCTCCGAATATTATCCTGCGCAGTTTCAGAAATGGCCACTGCTTGTAACCACTCTCATTTCCGAAGTCGACGACGCGGAATTCTTTTTGATAACTCCAATCTTCAGATTTGGTCAGTAACAGCTTTTTAACGGCTGTGACTCTCGGATCATCGATGGAAGAAATAGAAAAAGGCCCAGCTTCTATTCTGCTAGAGTAGTTCAAGAATGCCAAGGCCTCCCAAATGTCATACCTATCCAATATTCTTTTGCTGCTCGAGTACTCTACTGGCTTTGGCGAAAGCAAATTGAAGATCTGGAAGTCATAGTTGTAATAATCGTTATACTCAAGGCAGCACCCTTGATGCTCGGACGCATAACTAGCCCACATGGGCTGCGAGAGCGGCGTTGGCGCGAAACAAGCACAACGAAGGTTCGAACGCGCTTCCTGAATAAGGTCAGGCAAGCGCTCGTCTTCTGCAGTCAGGAATTGATCTAACATTTCAGTTCTAAACGATGATTTGATTTCTTCATCTACCCAAGAATTCAGTTCAGCACCAGAAAACGCAGATCCGGATTTTTGCTTTTCCATCATCGTGTTGGACTGGATAATGAAAGTTATCAGCCTCCTAGTGGCCCGCAATGTTCTTTCTTGTTCCTCAGAAAAATCTGTGGGCCGCCTTTTTGCTACTGAAGCCTCAAGAAGATCATCTTGAGATGAAAGCGGTGTCATCCAGAGCGCTTTCCGTTTCAATGCTTTCTCGATTGAATCCACCAAATGTTCGTTTTTTGGGCGATATCTATAGGCGGCAATTGGGTGCTTAACTGTCAACCCACCCCACCAGTTTGCGTTCTTTGGCATGGTTTCTATCCCCAGTCTTGGTCGGAAACATATCGAGTACACGCAGCGAAGTGAAACGAATGGTGTTGGAATTTAAAAGCGAAACACTCATGCCGTCCGGATCGAGACCGCCCAATCGCTGCACATCCCGCGCACCAGCTGACTAATCAGACCTCCACGTTACCGCGCGTAACTTGTCCTGAAGCGTTACGGTAAGCCGCCGAGAGGCCAGACAGGGGGCCTTCTAAAATTCACAAGGTGACAAACTGGAACCGGCGGCAATAGTCATTTTTTCTTCCGGGCAGTTTGAAGGAAAAAAGCAAAACACCCTTAAGCGCTTTTTCTATGTGGGGCTTAATGTGGGGAATCGTTATAATTTGCCAATTTTACCCAGTAAAATCAAGGGTAACTGGCGGAGAGACAGGGATTCGAACCCTGGGACCCCGTGAAGGGTCATCGGTTTTCGAGAACGCCCAGTTCGACCACTCCTGCACCTCTCCGCGGGGGTCTGGACGTGGCGTTTAATCGCCTTTGGCTGGAGGGGCAAGGGGGATTTGCATTGTTTGGCATAGGAATTTGCCTAGGTTGAACACCGTGACTGGAAGAAAGGAATCTGTGATGCAAAACCCGCTCCTTGCTACGAAGCCACTTTTGCGCGCGGTGGTCTTTGCCGTGGGTTTTGTGGCCGTTGTGGGCACTATCGCCGCACTGCCCGCGCGTGCCGCTGATCGCGACCGGCTGGAGGCCTATCTGGAGGTCACCGGCTTTGGCGTGGCGCTCGATTCCATCGCATTGGCTGCGGCCGACGCGCCCGCGATGCTGGGCCTCGAGGCCAGCGATTTCGGGTCCGAGTGGGAGCGCGTGGCCAAGGAGGTGTTCGACACCGACAGGATGCGCGAGATGGCGCTCGACATGCTGAGCGAGACGCTGAGCGACGAGATGCTGAGCCATGCAGCCGAATTCTACGCGTCTGATCTCGGGCAACGGCTGGTGGCGGTCGAGAATGCCTCGCACATGCGCGAGGACGACGATGCCAAGCGCGCCGACGGACTGGATCTGATGACCGAGATGCCGGAGGATCGGCGCGAGGTTTTGCGCGACATGAACGCCGCCGTGGACAGTGCCGGGACGGGGGTGCGCGCGGTGCAGGAAATCCAGGTGCGGTTCCTCTTGGCCGCGTCCTATGCCGGCGTGCTCTACTACGACCTCGACGAACAGGCGCTGCGCGCGCTTATGGCCGAGGGCGAGGCGGAGTTGCGGGCGCAGATCGAGGCCTCGGCGCTGGCCAATGCTGCGGCGACCTATGCGAGCCTCTCGACCGAGGACTTGCGCGCCTATGTCGAGGCGCTGGAGCATCCCACTATGGCGCGTGTCTATGAGCTGATGAACGCGGTGCAGTACGAGATCATGGCCAACCGCTTCGAGGTGCTGGCGGCCCGGATGGCCGAATTGCAGCCCGCGCAGGAATTGTGAGACCGCGCGCGCCCGGATTTACGCAGCTTTGCCCTGACCGGGCCTTGACTTTGCGGCCCCGCTGTCGCATACGCCCGCAACCCGGCGGGATGATCTTGCCGGGTTCGTTGTTCATGACACCCTTGACGGGTGCGCCGTTCGAGGTGGCCAAGGGGCCGGAAACGCCTGCCAGGGCAGGGACCACAGAGCGCGGAAGAAAAAGGAAGAGCCCATGTTTGCGGTCCTCAAGACCGGTGGCAAGCAGTACAAGGTGCAGTCGGGTGACATGCTCCGTGTCGAAAAGCTTGCAGCGGATGCCGGTGAGACAGTTCAATTCAACGAAGTTCTGATGCTGGGCGGTGACGCGCCGGTGATCGGTGCGCCGCTTATCGAAGGTGCCGCCGTTCAGGCCGAGGTCGTCGATCAGGTCAAGGGTGACAAGGTCATCCACTTCGTCAAGCGGCGCCGCAAACACGGCTCGCAGCGCACAAAGGGCCACCGTCAGCAGCTGACCCTGCTGCGCGTGACCGAGATCCTCGCCAAGGGTGGCGACAAGTCGGGCGTCAAGGCCGCCATCGGTGCCGGGTCCGTCGGGGCCGTGGCCGTGGCCGCCACCGAGACGAAGGCACCCGCCAAGAAGGCAGCCGCCAAGGCCGAGGCGCCCAAAGCCGCAGCCGGTGATGACGATCTCAAGAAACTGTCGGGCGTTGGCCCCGCGCTTGAGAAGAAGCTGCACGAGGCCGGTGTCACGTCCTTTGCCCAGATCGCGGCATGGACGGAGGCCGACGTTGCTGATATGGACGAAAAACTGTCGTTCAAGGGTCGGATCGAGCGTGAAGGCTGGATCGCGCAGGCCCAAGATCTGGCCAAAGGCTAAGGAGAGACCAAATGGCACATAAAAAAGCAGGCGGTTCATCCCGTAACGGTCGCGACTCTGCCGGTCGCCGCCTTGGCGTCAAGAAATACGGCGGAGAAGCCGTGATTCCCGGGAACATCATCGCGCGTCAGCGCGGCAACAAGTTCTGGCCGGGAGCGGGCGTAGGGCAGGGCAAGGATCACACGATCTTTGCCACGGCCGAGGGTGCCGTGAAATTCCACAAGGGCATCAAGGGCCGCACCTTCATTTCGGTTCTGCCAGTGGCGGAGGCCGCCGAGTAAGCCGTCCTTGACAGGTCAATGACACGAGGGGATCGGCGAAGCTGCCGGTCCCCTTTTCCGTCTAAGGGCCAAGGCGCGGTCAAGGATGCGTCACAATCGGGTGCGAAGAGGAGCGCGCATCTTGTGACGCGGGCCGGAGTCCCCAACTGGATGAGACACGCGACGCGCCCGAAGCATGAGGAGGAGCGCATGAAACTGGACACAATCGTCAATCAGCCGGTGATCGAGGCCGAGCGGTTTGACCTGCGGCCCTTGCGGGTGTCGGATGCAGGGCTGATCTCGCACAATGCAGGTGACGAGCGGGTGGCGCGGGCCACGTCTTCGATCCCGCACCCCTTGCCGCCGGGCAGCACCGAGGCGCTGATCGCGAGGGCGCAGGCCGAGGGCTGGGTCGAGGATATCTGGGCCATCGACGGCACCAAGTCGGGCCGCACCGAGGTGATGGGGCTGATCAGCCTCGCCCGCGTCGATGTGGGCCGGTCGGAGATAGCCTATTGGGTGGCCCCGGCCTATTGGAATACAGGCGTCGCCTCGGCGGCGGTGGAGGCGGTGCTGGCCGCCAATCCGCACGAGGCGCGGGCGATTTTCGCTAGCGTATTTCAGGACAATGCCGCCTCGGCCCGGGTCTTGACGAATTGCGGCTTTCAGTATCTTGGGGATGCAGAAAGCTATTCCGTGGCCCGTTGTGCCAATGTGCCGACATGGACCTATAGCAAGAAGATGACATGAGGCGCGCCCGCGGCGTGGCCTTTGCGTAAGGACGACACATGAAATTTCTCGATCTCGCAAAGGTTTATATCCGCTCCGGTTCGGGCGGTGCGGGCTGTGTCAGCTTTCGGCGCGAAAAGTTCATCGAATATGGCGGGCCCGACGGCGGCGATGGCGGGCATGGCGGTTCGGTCTGGGCCGAGGCGGTGGACGGGCTCAACACGCTGATTGATTTCCGCTATCAGCAGCATTTCTTTGCCCAGAACGGTCAGCATGGCATGGGCCGTCAGCGCACCGGTCATACGGGTGATGATATTGTTTTACGGGTGCCGGTGGGCACCGAGATCCTCGATGAGGACGAAGAGACGGTGATCGCCGACATGACCGAGATCGGCCAGCGTGTGCAACTGGCCAAGGGTGGCAATGGCGGCTGGGGCAACGTGCGTTTCAAGACCTCGACCAACCAGGCCCCGCGCCGGGCGAATCCGGGGCAGGAGGGGGTTGAGCGCACGATCTGGCTACGGCTCAAGCTGATTGCCGATGTCGGGTTGTTGGGGCTGCCCAATGCGGGCAAATCGACCTTTCTTGCGACCACGTCCAACGCCCGGCCCAAGATCGCGGATTATCCGTTCACCACGCTGCATCCCAATCTGGGCGTTGTTGGCGTGGACAATGTCGAATTCGTCGTGGCCGATATTCCGGGGCTGATCGACGGCGCGTCCGAAGGACGGGGGCTGGGCGATCTTTTCCTCGGCCATGTCGAGCGTTGCGCCGTGCTCTTGCATCTGGTGGATGGAAGTTCGGGTGATCTCGTGGCCGATTATCAGACCATTATCAATGAGTTGGAAGCCTATGGTGAAGGGTTGGCGCACAAGCCGCGCCTGACCGTGCTCAACAAGATCGACACGCTGGACGGGGAGGAACGCGCCTTCCTGAAGGAGGAGTTGGAGGCCGCCTGCGGCACGCCGGTGATGCTGATGTCGGGGGTGTCTGGCGAGGGTGTCACAGAGGTGCTGCGCGCGTTGCGGGAGCGGATCGACGCGAACCGGCTGCGCCACAAGACGGTAGAGGACGACGACGCGCAGTGGCAACCGTAAGAGACGCGAAACGGCTGGTGATCAAGATCGGCTCGGCCCTTTTGGTGGACCGGGCGAGCGGCGCGTTGCGAGCCGAGTGGCTGGCCTCACTGGCCGAGGATGTGGCACGGCTGCGGGCCCGGGGCACGGATGTGATCCTAGTCTCGTCCGGCTCAATCGCGCTCGGGCGCGGGGTTCTGGGACTGCCTGCGACCGACCTGAGCCTGGAGCAAAGCCAGGCTGCTGCTGCCGTGGGGCAGATCCGCCTTGCCGGGGCCTATGATGCGGCGCTTGCGCGACACGGGCTGACCTCGGCGCAGGTGCTGGTCACGCTGGAGGATAGCGCCGACCGACGCCGCTATCTCAATTCCCGCGCCACGCTGGAGCAGTTGTTGCGTCTTGGGGCGGTGCCGATTGTCAATGAGAACGACACCGTCGCCACCGATGAAATCCGCTATGGCGACAATGACCGGATGGCGGCGCAGGTGGCGGTTACGGCAGGGGCGGATCAGCTGATCCTGTTATCGGATGTGGACGGGTTCTATTCCGCAAACCCGATGCAGGACGCGGCCGCTCATCGGCTTGATGTGATCGACGCGATCACCCCCGAGATCGAGGCGATGGCGGGCGATGCCGGATCGGGTTTGAGCAAGGGCGGGATGAAGACCAAGCTGATGGCCGCCAAGACCGCTACGGCGGGTGGCTGCGACATGGCGATCACCCAAGGGGCGGTGCTGCATCCGGTGCGGGCCCTGGAAGAGGGGGCCCCGGCGACGTGGTTTCTGGCGCAAGGCGATCCGCAGCAAAAGCGCAAGGCGTGGATCGCGGCGATGAAGCCCAAGGGGCGGATCACCGTTGACGCAGGCGCGGCGGGCGCGTTGGCCAAGGGCAGCAGCCTCTTGCCTGCCGGTGTCATGCAGGTCACGGGCCGGTTTGGCCGGGGTGATCCGGTCGAGGTCGCCGATGAGATGGGCCGCGTGCTGGGACAGGGTCTCACGCGCTACGACGCGGGCGATGCCGACCGGATCAAGCACCTGCGCTCGGACCAGATTGAGGAGGTGCTGGGTTATCCGGCGCGCGGCCCTTTGATCCACCGCGACGATATGGCAATCTGAAACGTGTTTGCAGGGGGCGAGACCATGAAGGACCAGACCGATATTGCCGCGCTGATGGCCGGGATCGGCGCGCGGGCGCGTGCCGCCGCCGCAGAACTGGCCGTGGCCGATCCCGCCACCAAGCGCCATGCGCTGGAGGCCGCCGCCGATGCGGTCTGGCAGAGGCGTGAGGCGATCCTGACCGCGAATGCAGAGGATCTGGCGCTTGGCCGCGACAAGGGGCTGTCAGCGGCAATGATGGACCGGCTGGCGCTCGATGAGGCCCGCATCAAGGCCATGGTCGAGGGGCTGCGCGCCGTGGCTGCACAAGAGGATCCGGTGGGCGAGGTTCTGGCGGAATGGGACCAGCCGTCGGGTATTCATATCCGCCGCGTGCGCACGCCCCTGGGCGTGATCGGGGTGATCTACGAGAGCCGCCCCAATGTTACGGCGGATGCCGGGGCGCTCTGCCTGAAATCCGGCAATGCGGTGATCCTGCGCGGCGGTTCCGAGAGCTTTCATTCATCGGGCGCGATCCATGCCTGTCTGGTCGAGGGGCTGCGCGCGGCTGGCCTGCCAGAGGACGCGATTCAGCGTGTGCCGACCCGGGATCGCGCGGCGGTGCAGGAAATGCTGACCATGACCGACACGATTGATGTGATCGTGCCGCGTGGCGGCAAGGGGCTGGTCGGCCTCGTGCAGCGCGAGGCGCGGGTGCCGGTCTTTGCCCATCTCGAAGGGATCGTGCATATCTATCTAGATGCGGCGGCGGACCCGGAGAAAGCCCTGCGCGTCGTGCTCAACGCCAAGACGCGGCGCACCGGGATTTGCGGCGCGGCGGAATGCCTGCTGATCCACCGCGATGTGGCGGGCACCATCGGGCAAGGGGTGATCCGCGCGCTGATCGACGCGGGCGTCGAGGTGCGCGCCGAGGAGGCGCTGTTGGGGATCGACGGCACGGTGCCCGCTAAGCCTGAGGATTGGGGCTGCGAGTATCTCGACAGCATCATCGCGGCCAAGGTGGTCGAGGATATCGATGGCGCGATTGCCCATATCCGGCTCTACGGCTCGAACCACACCGATTGCGTCATCACAGAGGATGACGCGGCGGCGGAGCGGTTCTTTGCCCGGCTCGACAGCGCGATCCTGATGCGCAACGCCTCGACGCAATTCGCCGATGGGGGCGAGTTTGGTATGGGGGCCGAGATCGGCATTGCCACCGGTAAGATGCACGCGCGCGGCCCGGTTGGTGCGGCGCAACTGACGAGTTTCAAGTATCTTGTCGAGGGTGATGGTGCGACGCGGGCCTAAGCCGAGACGGTGAACGCCCCCTCGGTCAGCGCGTGGTCAAGCGCCAGCCCCTGCACGGTAAGGCAGTAATGCAGCATGTTGAATTGCGCGGTGCGGGGGTCCGGTGCGGGTGGGGTGTTGCCAAACTTCATACCATCCCAAAGTGTCAGATCCGGGGTCAGCGTGTTGCCGAAGGCCGAGACTTCAATGCGCGGGTGCGCGCTTGCTGCGCGAAGTTTCCCGCCACGCGGCAAGGCCCGCTCCACACCCAGGCAGATTAGCGCGATGATCTGTGCATGGGTGCGGACGAGAGGGCCGGACACTTGCCATTCCAGCGTCAACCTGGGCCGGCTGGCATAGTAGGCCGCGAGGGTGGCGTGCAGATCTTGCGCATCCATCATGTCACCCGGGTCGGCGCGGCCAAAGGCAAGGCGAGACAAATCAAGCGTGGCCATGGCACCGCGCAGGCTGTCCTGAATGAGTGCCATTTCTGCGCTCTTGCCGAGGCCGGAAAGCGAGAGCAGTTCGAGGCCATTGGCAATCGCGCCAAGAGGGCTTGCCAGATCGTGACAGATGCGCGAGCCTATCATCGCGGAGAGCGGTGGATCATCCTGCACCATGCGGTCGGGCTTTCACGTCAGGGGGTGGCATGAGCGATATGAATTCGATTCTCGAGCCAGGGATGCTGGTCGAGCACCCCGGTCGCCCGGATTGGGGCGTGGGACAGGTGCAATCGAATATCGGCGGGCGCATAACGGTCAACTTTCGTGAAGAGGGCAAGGTTGTGATCGACGGATCACGAGTGGAACTGCTTCCCGTTCTTGATCCCTGATCAAGGTTATCAAATCGTTAACATCCGCCAAGCCCGCATGCGCGGGCGGCGTTGCACTTTGTCGTGAGCTTGCCTAGAACCGCGACAGAGCGCAGAGACGAGGCCGATGACTGCCAACGCCCCCCAATTCCGTGTCAAACTCGCTGAGACCGAAGACGACGTGCGCGCCGCGCAACGGCTGCGATACGAGGTTTTCGTGGCGGAACTGGGCAGCGACGGGCCGATGGTTGATCATGATGCACGGCTGGAGCGGGACCGGTTCGACGCCTATTTTGACCACCTGCTGCTGCTCGACACGGCGCAGGCGGATGCTGTGGTGGGTGTCTACCGGCTGCTGCGCGCCGATCAGGCCACCGGCGCGGGGCAGTTTTATTCCGAGGACGAATATGATTTGAGCGCGTTACGGCAGAGCGGGCGGCGTTTGCTGGAACTGGGGCGGTCGTGCCTGGCCAAGTCCTATCGTGGCGGGCCCGGCATGTATCACCTCTGGCAGGGTCTTGCCGATTATATCGAGGCCCACGGGATCGAGATCCTGTTCGGCGTGGCAAGCTTTCACGGTACAGATCCGATACAGTTGGCGCAACCGCTATCGCTGCTACATCACCGTCATCTGGCACCGGTCGAGTTGCGGGCGCGTGCCCGGCCCGACCATTTTCAGCGGATGGATCTGATTGCGGAAGACGCGCTCGACCGACGCGCCGCGATGTTGCAGGTGCCGCCGCTGATCAAGGCCTATCTGCGGCTTGGCGGCCATGTCGGCGAGGGGGCTTATGTGGATCATGCCTTCAACACCACCGATGTGTGCCTGATCATGGACACCGCGCGGCTGAGCCCGACGCAACGCGCGATCTATGCCAAGGGGGCGACGCGGTGAGCGTGACCTGGCGGTCGGGCGCGCCGCCGCCCGTGGTGCCGCGCGGCGCGGGGCACTGGCCTCGGGTCGCGTTGCGCGGGACGCTCTTGATGCTTTTGCTGCTGGCCGGTGTGCTGGTCACCCTGCCGCTGCGGCTAATTGAGCGGCCGGTCTATGGTCAGCACAGGCCCTGGACGCCCTCAATCACCAAATGGGTAAGCCGCTGTGTTTTCGCGATCCTCGGCATGGCGCATCGCATCGAGGGGCAGCCGATGACCGGCCCCGGCGCGGTGGTCTGCAACCATGTCTCCTGGCTTGACATCTTCGCGCTCAACGCGCGCAAGCGGGTGTATTTCGTGTCAAAATCTGAGGTCGCAGGCTGGCCCGGTATCGGCGCGTTGGCGCGGCTCACCGGCACGGTTTTCATCAAGCGTGACCGACGCGAGGCGCGCGGGCAGACCACGATTTTCGCAGAGCGTTTGGGGCTGGGGCACAGGCTGCTATTTTTTCCGGAAGGAAGTTCGACCGACGGCATGCGAGTTCTTTCTTTCAAATCAACGCTTTTCGAGGCGTTCTTCACCCTAAACAAGGCGCAGACTATGCAGGTACAGCCGGTGACAGTGATTTACCGTGCGCCGTCTGATCAGGATCGCCGGTTCTATGGCTGGTGGGGTGACATGAGCTTTGGCGGGCATCTTGTGCAGGTGCTTGGCGCAGCAAGGCAGGGCGGCGTGACTCTGCTCTATCACGCGCCGCTGCGGGTTACGGATTTCACGGATCGCAAGGCGCTTGCGGCGGCGGCGGAGGCTGCGGTGCGCGGCGGCATGCCGCAGGACCGCCGCGGGGTGTGAAACATCTCGTTAGCACGCGGAAGTAGATCGAATTCTGCCGTTAGCATGGCGTTCTGCGTGGACTGGTGCGAGAAATTGCGATAGTTGCTCAACGTCCTGAGTAAGGGAGTACCACGGCAAATGATAGTATTTGAGAAGTATCTGGGCGTTTCTGGAGGCCATGAACACACGCAAATGAATGCGATCCATTCTTTGACACCGGAACGTGAGAAAATCTACGTGACAGGCACCGATTTCTCTCCCCTTGCAAGTGATCAATGCCGAATTGCCAATATTCTCTCGACGCGCAAAGACCACAAACACCGTCCGGAGTGGTCAGTCAAACATGATGCCGATGCGATCCGGCGACTGGTTTCTGAGCGCTATGGTGACCGGTGGCCACCGATAGTTGTTCCGACTGTTGGCGCGCACGATTTTCTTGTATTTCTCAACGTCGTTGCTCAAGCACCAGATCACTTCAAGGTCAGTTTTAGAGTGCTTGAAGAGCGGCATATTCTAGATCTTTCCAATGACGAACGTAGGCAAGTGTCCGTGCTTGTCGAAAATGGAAAGTTCGTCTTGGTTACGGAGACCTCCAACCTTTCCGAGCACCTGTCGCGTTGCTACGGCCTGAAGAGCGATGACTGTCTCATGCTTCCGGGGATTATGTCTCTGGACAGTGATCAGGAGTCGCTCGAGCCTGGGAGATCTGCGCGGCACCTCCGGGTTGGCTGCCTTGGGGGGTTTCGCAAGGAAAAGGGCGGTTTTATCCTTCCCAATATAATACACCAACTCAGTAATGCCCTGAACGGGCATCCGTTAGAAAAACGCGTTGAGTTCTTGATGCAGCAGCCTCCGGTTAAAATGAGAAAGCGCTATATCCGCTATCATTCAAAGTTTCTCAGACTGCGGACAACGACCTTTATCTCTGGCGCTTTGTCGATACGAACCCTGCCGTTGGCAATGGACGCTGCTGCTTTTCGGATGGCTATGGCGGAAGTGGATGTGCTCTTATTGCCGTATGATGGACTTGCTTATAGCAACCGAGGATCTGGAATTGTGATTGACGGGGTCTGCGCACGGAAACCTTTCGTTCACACTGCCACTATGAAGATGTCTGATCTTTTGGACCATGGAAATGCCGAGCCCTGTGACGGATCAATCACTGATTACGTGGGCAAAACCCTCAAGGTTCTCAGTCATCTTGACCAGTATGACGATCCAACGCGTGAAGCGGCTAAATCCTTGCGACATCACTTTCAGCGATCAAGAGATTTCTTGCTATCATTGTAAGAGCTGATCTGACCTTTTGGACAGTCTGCGTGAACCTTGCCACTAGAGAAGAACATATGAACTACGCTTGAACGTCGGCAGTGGTCTCTCGACGTTAGAGGTAAGCCAGAAAGTTTCACTGCCATTTTGTTATGCCGCAGGACCCGTACGTGGGTTGAGATAGTTACTTGATCAGCTGCTTAATGTCGCGGAATTTGCTGTGTTCAGCGGTGCCCAGCCATTCGAAGAGCACCATTTCGGTTGTCACGATCTCAGCCCCATGCGCGGCCATGCGGGCAAGTGCTGCGTCGCGGTTGGCGGGCGTGCGTGAGCCTGTGGCGTCTGCCGCTACCGCTACGCGTTTACCCCGGTCCAGCAGGCCCAGAACCGTTTGCAGCACGCAGACATGTGCCTCACAGCCTGCGACGATCAGGGTCGCGTTATCTGAGAGGTCTTCGGCAACTGCGCTATCGCGACAGGCATCGAAACTCATCTTTGAGAGCACGGTTTCGCCCTGCTCCGGTGCGAGACTGGTCACGGTGCCGCCCAGTTTTTCGGAGTTCTGTTCGGTATAGCTGCGCGGCAGGTCCAGGAGACGCGCCGCCGAGAGCAGTTTCGACGCCTGCGTGGTCACCGCATCGCCGTCATGGATCGCGGGCATCAAACGTGCCTGAAAATCGATGAGCAGGAGGTGGGAGGAGGACGCATCAAGGATCGGCATGGGGTGTCCTTAAGCTTTGGTTTGACATCGGATCGCTGTGGCCGGGTTGTGGACCAGAGTGTGTGCAATCCGGGCAGGTTGCAAGTTCTGTCCGGCGTGGCAGTTTGGTCAGATTGCAATCTGTGGCGTTTGATCGCTGTCCTTGATCGTTCAGGGCGCGGCGCGTTGCAGCATGCCGAACAGGTCGCGCGGATCGTCCGGGTCGGCCAGCAGGTCGAGATTCATGTAGTAATCGGTGCCGCCGATATGGTCGCGGATATAGCGCAGGGCGCTGAAATCCTCGATCGCGAAACCGACGCTGTCGAAGAGCGTGATCTGCTCGGCAGAGGTGCGGCCCGGGGCCTCGCCCGAGATGACCTGCCACATCTCGGTCACCGGGTGGTCCGGGTCAAGCTGCTGGATCTCGCCCTCGATGCGGGTCTGTTCGGGATATTCCACAAAGATCGTGGAGCGGTGCAGCACCCCCGCCGCCAGTTCCGTCTTGCCCGGGCAGTCGCCGCCGATGGCGTTGATATGCACGCCGCTTCCCACCATGTTGTCTGACAAGATCGTGGCATATTGCTTGTCGGCGGTGCAGGTTGTGATGATCTGCGCGCCTTCCATGCTTTCCTCCGGCGTGCGGCATTGCACGACCTTCAGCCCCATGCCGGTGAGATTACGCGCGGCCTTTTCGGTTGCCTTCGGGTCGATGTCATAGAGCCGCACCGATTTCAGCCCCACCAGTGCCTTCATCGCGAGGCTCTGGAATTCCGACTGCGCGCCGGCGCCGATCATCGCCATCGTGTCAGCCCCCTTGGGTGCCAGATGCTTTGCCACCATCGCCGAGGTGGCCGCCGTGCGCAGCGCGGTGAGCACGGTCATTTCCGACAAAAGCACCGGATAGCCATTGCCGACATTGGCCAGCAGCCCGAAGGCGGTGACGGTCTGCAAGCCGGCCTTGGTGTTCTTGGGGTGGCCGTTGACGTATTTGAAGCCGTAGACCTCGCCATCCGAAGTGGGCATCAGTTCGATCACACCTTCCTCGGAATGCGAGGCGATGCGGGGGGTCTTGTCGAAGAGCGCCCAGCGGCGGAAATCGGCCTCGATATAGTCGGCGAGGCCCGCAAGCATCGGCTCGATCCCGATGTGATACACGAGTTTCATCATGTTGTCGACGGACACAAAAGGCACGAGCGCCTTGTCGGAGGGGGCGAGTGTCATGGGCTATCCTCAGCTATAGGCCAATGTGGGGCGGTCAAAGACACGGCGGCCAAGCGCCGAGGCCGCAAGATCGACCATCACCTGCGCGGTGCGACCGCGATCATCGAGAAAGGGGTTCAACTCCACGAGGTCGAGCGAAGTCATGAGGCCGCTGTCGCAGATCATCTCCATCACTAGATGCGCCTCGCGGATGGTGGCGCCACCCGGCACGGTGGTGCCGACGGCGGGGGCGAAGGAGGGATCGAGAAAATCCACGTCGAGCGAGACATGCAGCGCGCCGCCCATGGCCGCGACATGATCGAGAAAGGCGGCGAGCGGGCGTGAGATGCCCTGCTCGTCGATCACCCGCATGTCGTGATACCGGATCTGCGTGGCCTGCAGCGCCTCGCGTTCGGCGGCATCGACCGAGCGCAGCCCGAGAATGCAGATGTTCTCCTCTGGCACCGGATGGGCGACGGGCGGAAAGCCGTGAAAGCCCGCGCGCCCGGTGACATAGCCGAGCGGTGTGCCGTGCAGGTTGCCCGAGGCGGTTGTCTGCGGGGTATGGAAATCGCTATGGGCGTCGAGCCAGAGGACGAATTGCGGGCGGCCCGCTTGGGCGGCGTGATTGGCCGCACCCGCGACCGAGCCGAGCGACAGGCTGTGATCGCCGCCGAGGAACACCGGCAGGCCGCTTTGCAGCGCGTCCTGCGCCGCCTCGGCAAGCGTCGCGGTCCAGCCTGCGGTCTGCTCTGGCGCGTAGACATGCGGTGGCAGCGCCGGATCGGGCGTGGCAGGCCGCGGCGTGAGATTGCCGGTATCAGAGACGCGGTGGCCGAGATCCATCAGCGCCTCGGCAAGGCCGGCGGTGCGATAGGCGTCGGGACCCATCAGGCAGCCGCGCCGATCCTTGCCGCTATCGACGGGGGCGCCGATCAGGATGATGTCTTGGGGGATCATGGAAACCTCTGATGATTTGCGTATCTTGGTTAGGGTGCTGCCGAAACGGGTTGAATTGAAGCGGCTGTTTTGCACTAATCGGGGGATATCTGTGCGAAACGAAATCAAGGACCTGCAAAATGGACGATACCGACCGGCGGCTTATCTCGATGCTGCGCCACGATGCGCGGGCCTCGCTGTCGGATCTGGCGATCGGGCTGGGGGTGTCGCGCACCACGGTGCGGGCGCGCATCGAGCGGCTGCGGCAGAGTGGTGAGATCGTCGGTTTCACGGTGGTGCTGCGCGGCGATACGGCGCGCGACCCGGTGCGCGGGCTGATGATGCTGGGGATCGAGGGGCGCGGCACCGAGCGGGTGATCCGGCAGCTCAACGGGTTGAGCGCCGTGCGCGCGACGCATACCACTAACGGTCGCTGGGACGTGATCGTGGAGATCGGCACCGAGACGCTGGAAGAGCTTGACCGCGTGCTGGCGCAGATCCGGCGCTTCGACGGGATTGCGAGCTCGGAGACGAGCCTGCTGCTGAATACCTGGAAATCGGGGGGGTAGGTGGGGTGCAAATGGCCTCGGGCGGACATTGGATTGGCAGACCCGGCGCGGAATCGAGGGCGAAGCCCGCCGCGCCATCGCATGTCCGCCCCCCGGACAGGCGATGTGTCGAAGTCTGCGCGCCGGTTAGATCTTTTGCGGGAAAGCAGACATAAAGCGCACTGAAATACTGTCGGATCGCCTGCCCGCGGACATGCGATGGCGCGGCTCACTCCAACTACCGCGACGGGCCCGCACAAGACCCGTTCGCGCCGGACGCATCTATCTCAGCGCGCGCAGGGCCATCAGCCAGAGTGCCGCGAGACCGAGCTACACCAGCATCTTCCCCCTTGCCATCCCCAGGCCGAGCATCTCCCACGGCACCTCGTCGCAGCGCACCAGTGGCGCGGCCATGATCTGGTTGAACAACTCATCGGAGCTGAGCCCCGCCGCGCCGGACGAGGAGCATTCCGATGGCCCCTCCCACCAGCCACGCTCGACCCCGGTGTGATAGCCACCGAGCGCCGCCGTGGAGAGGGCGGCGAGCAACCCGCCAAGCGCCATCAGCCGGGGCAGGGCGAGCAAGGCCGCTGCCCCGAGCGCAATGGCTATGACATGCGGCCAGCGTTGCCAGAGACAGAGCTTGCACGGGGCCATGCCGCCTATGTGCTGAAAGGCGAGCGCGCCCAGCATCAGCGCGGCAGAGCCGCAGGCGGCGAGCAGGATCAATTGGCGTTGACTGAGGCGCATCACAGGAACCTTGTGGCATAAAAGCCGCCGAAGAGCAGCAGCACAAAGAGAATGGTCATCAGCCCCAGGCGGCGTTCGATGAAATCGCGCACTGGCGTACCGAACTTCCAGAGCAGGCCGGCCACGAGAAAGAAGCGGATGCCGCGCGCCAGGATCGAGGTGGCGATGAAGGTGCCGACCGGCATCGCCGTCCAGCCTGACATGATGGTGATCACCTTGTAGGGAAAGGGTGTCACCCCCGCCGTCAGAACTGCCCAGAAGCCAAAATCGTTGAATCTTGTGCTGAACGCCTCCATCGCGTCGCCCTTGCCCAATGCGGCCAGAATGGGCTGGCCAATTTCCTGATAGGCGAAGGCGCCGATAGCGTATCCAAGCATGCCGCCGAGGACCGAGGAGAGGAGTGCTATGCCCGCGATCAGCCAGGCGCGCGAGGGGCGGGCGAGAATCATCGGGATCATCAGAACATCTGGCGGGATCGGAAAGATCGAGCTTTCGATGAAGCTGATAAAGGCCAGCACCCAGAGCGCGTGGCGATGTTCGGCCATGCGCAGTGTCCAATCATATAGGGATCTGATCATATGGCCTGTCCTGAGCGGGTTTTCTGCGAAACAGCATGGGTGGCCCCCCGGGGTCAAGCCCTGTACAGAAAGCGATCTAAAATCACCGGGGCCTCTGGACGAAGCCTCTGCGCTCGGCTAAGCACTGCGCCGGGCCCAAGTGGCGGAATGGTAGACGCAGGGGATTCAAAATCCCCCGGTAGCAATACCGTGCGAGTTCGAGTCTCGCCTTGGGCACCAGCCTCTCAAATTCGATGACGTGGTGACGGCAGCACGCGAATCAGGCGCGCCACGTATTGCGCCTTTCAGATTGTTGATCCTTTGGAAACGTTTCGCCCCAGAAGTGAAAATTGATCAATGATCAGAATAAGTCTGTTTGACCGAATTTCGCCACGATTTGTCAGATATATGGCCTGCGGGTCTGAGCCCGTTATTGAAACAATGTATGACCGGCGCGAGGAAAACTGCGCCAGAAAATGCGTATCACAAGGCCGTTAGTGCTAATTTCAACGCAGTTTGATGCAAATTTCGAGAAACAATGCCGAATCAAGATTGTGGCGAAGCCATGGTAAATGCGGCGAATTTTGGGGTGCGCGAACATTGTTTCGGCACTTTTTGGCCCAAATTCCCCTTGGGCGTTCGCGAGGGCTGACGTAGAAAGAATGCAGCCCAACTGGGGGGTGATGTTGCTAGGTCTGGGGGCGACCGCACGTAATCGGCGCGTGAATGTCACGTGTGCAAAAGTGTGATCGCTGTGTAGTTGGTTGGATAACCGACATTTCGATGGGACGTCGGGATCCGAAAGAGACCCGTTCGGTCATGGGCTATGCTGTCATTCTCCTTGCAATTCGGTTGCGACGGTCGTCCCGCGTGGTGGCATCGCCAGCTTTGGGAAATTGATTTTAGCACTTCGGGGCACGTGCCGACCCCGGGAATAGTGGGAGAAGAACATGGCGACGAACAGGGTTGAAGGCGATAACAGCGACAACCGCATCGATGCGACATTTGCTGCCGATCCGGAAGGTGAGGCCATTGATGCAGGCAATGGTCCGGGTGGCACGAACAACGACGTCGTCGATGGTTTCGGCGGATCGGATACCATCCTTTCGGGGGACGGCGATGATTCTGTTTTCGCAGGTTCCGGCAGCGACTCGGTCGAGGGCGGCGCTGGCAATGACCTTCTGGTCGGGGACAGCAGCGACCCCGGGGCCGGGCGTGAGGTGTTTCAATGGGACCTCGCACCCGACCCGAACGACGCCGACCCGATCGAGATGGGCGATCCGATCAACGGCTTTGTGCAGGATACCGGAAGCGTAGATGTGACGTTTTCCGTGTTGCAGGCCACTGGACCGGTGAGCACCACCTTTGCCGACAACCCTCAGAACGTGGACCGCGTCGAGACCGGCGGCACTCCGGCCGATGCCAGCAGTTCGATGGCAGCGTCCTTGCCGAGTGCGGGGACGACCGACCTCAAGCTGGAGTTTTCGGCCCCGGTCAATGATGTGTCTTTCCAGATCAATGACCTCGACGGCACTGAAAACGTGCAGATATTCGCCTTTGATGGCGATGACAACCTGATCCCGGTGGCGTTGACTGGTGGCACCGATGTCTCGGTCTTGAGCGGTGAAGAGGCGACCGGCAGCGGGTCTGGCACGGATGCCGATGCGGCCAACGCGCTTTCAGTCAGCATTGCCGGGCCGGTCGCGCAGGTCGTCGTCCGCTACACGGATGCGGATGGCAGCGGTGATGGCATCAACCTGACGGATGTGTATTTCAACCCGATCGGCGGTGTGGTTGATGGCGGCGCGCCGGGCGACGACACGCTGATCGGCGAGGACGGTGACGACACCCTGCTTGGCGAGGACGGCAATGACGTTCTGGATGGCGGTCCCGGCAACGACTCCATTGAAGGCGGCCCCGGCGACGACACGATCACGGGCGGTGCGGGCAACGATACGGTGTTTGGTGGTGACGGCAACGATCTGATCGATACAAGCGCCCCTGTATCGGGCACCCCGCCGCCATTGCCTGACCTCGGCTTTCCGGGGCTGTTTCCGGCCGACAGCGATCCCGAGGATGACAGGGATTTCGTATCTGGCGGTGACGGCAACGACACCATCTTTACCGGTGATGATCGCGACACGATTTTTGGTGACGCAGGGAATGATTTCATCGACGGCGGCATTGATGCAGATGAGATTGATGGCGGCGACGGCAATGATACGATAATTGGCGGTGAAGGCTCCGACACGATTACAGGCGGTGCCGGGGATGATCTTATTTTCGGGGGACTCGACCCGAGTTTGCCGGACGAGTTGAACATCCCCGATGACACGGACCTCGTCACCGACAACGGGCGTGATTTCATTGACGGCGGGGATGGCAATGACACCATCTTCGGCCAAGATGATGATGACACGATTCTCGGTGGTGCCGGAGATGACATGATCGACGGTGGAATCGATGATGACTCGATCGGTGGCGGGTCAGGCAACGATACGCTTATCGGTGGTACCGGTGATGACACAGTACTGGGGGGAGCCGGCAATGACCTGATCAGCGGCGGAGAGGGCGCTGACAGCCTCATGGGCGGTGATGACCGCGACGTGTTCCTCGATGTTGGCGCGGGTGACACGATCGACGGTGGCACCGGGGACAGCACCGATGACGGTATCGACGATGATTTCGACACGCTTGATCTGCGCGGTCTTGGCCGGTTCGAAATCGTGGGTGAGACGGTTGATCCGGATGGTGACTCGACCAGCGGAACGGTGAATTTCCTTGCCGCTGATGACAGCGTCAGCGGCACGCTGGAATTCAGCGAGATCGAGAACCTGATCCCCTGCTTCACGCCCGGCACGCTGATTGCCACGCCGCGTGGGGAAAAGCTGGTGGAGGAGTTGCAGCTTGGCGACCGGGTGATCACCCGCGACAATGGCTTGCAGGAAATCCGCTGGATCGGGCATCGGGCGCTTGGCATGCAGGATCTGCAGAATGCGCCGCATCTCAAGCCGGTTCAGATCCGGGCCGGGGCGCTTGGTCATGGCCTGCCCGAGCGCGATATGCTGGTCAGCCCGCAGCACCGTCTGCTGCTCAATTCCGAGCGCGCCGCGCTCTATTTCGAAGAGCGCGAGGTTTTGGCGGCCGCCAAGCACCTGACCGGTATGGAAGGTGTCGATCAGGTCGATGCCAGCGGCACGACCTACATCCACTTCATGTTCGACCAGCACGAGGTGGTCCTGTCGAACGGCGCTTGGACCGAAAGCTTCCAGCCCGGTGAGCAGGTGCTGGATGGCATGGGAATCGAGCAGCGGGATGAGATTTTCGACCTGTTCCCGGAACTGCGCGAGGCGCACGGCATCGAAGCCTATCAGGCCGCACGCCGCTCCCTCAAGAAGCACGAGGCGCGTCTGCTCGTGGAATAACGATCCTTTGCAGCCGGTCGGCCCTCCATAGGGGCCGACCAAAGAAATCGGTTGCGGGGGCTTACCCGGTTTCGAATGGGAACAATCCTGGCCAATGCGCCGGGATTGTTTCTTTATGGGAAACAAAGTCGCTGTGGCTGGCGCGGGGCTCAGCTTTTGAAGTGCTTGGACAGCTTCAGGCCCTGACCCTGATAGTTGGACGCGATCCCCGCCCCGTATAGCTGATCGGGGACCTGATCCATCTTCTCATAGACAAGCCGTCCGACGATTTGGCCATGTTCGAGCACGAACGGGGCCTCGTGGCAGCGCACTTCGAGCACACCGCGCGATCCGGCCCCGCCTGCGGCCGCATGGCCGAAGCCAGGGTCGAAAAAGCCTGCGTAATGCACGCGGAACTCGCCCACCATGGCCACGTAGGGGGCCATCTCGGCTGCGTATTGGGGCGGGATATGCACTGCCTCGCGGCTGACGAGGATGTAAAAGGCGCCAGGGTCGAGGATGATGTGGCCATTCTCGGCATGCACCTCCTCCCAGTAGTCCGCAGGTGCATAATGTCCGATCCGGTCCAGGTCGATCACGCCTGCATGTGGTTTGGCCCGGTAACCTACAAGGGTGCCGGTTGCAGGTCGCAGATCGACTGAAAAGCCGAGACCTTCATCGATCACGGCGCTGTCTCCATCGACGAGCGGTGTGGCGGAATGCAGCGCACGCAGCGCGTCGTCACAGAGCACCGCCTGACCTGCGCGAAACCGGATCTGGTTGAGCCGCATGCCGGGGCGGACGAGTACGGAAAAGGAGCGCGGGCAGATTTCAGCGTAAAGCGGTCCTGCATAGCCCGGCGCAACGCGGTCAAATTCCACTCCGCCGTCGGTGATGACCCGAGTCAGAAGGTCGAGCCGCCCGGTGGAGGATTTGGCGTTTGCCACGGCTTGCACGCCTTCGGGCAACGCGAGCTGTTCCATCAGCGGGACCACATAGACGCATCCCTTTTCCAGAACAGCCCCCGGTTCAAGGTCGATGCGATGCATCTCGAATTCGCCGATCCGGTCGGTGACGGTGCGGCCGGTGCCGGTCAGGAAGGATGCGCGCACGCGGTAGGCGACGGGCCCGAGACGCAGATCAAGGCTGGCCGGTTGGATCTGTTCAGGAAGTATCTCGGAAGAGGCCGAGAGTATGCCTGCGGTGATCATGTCCCTGATCTGCTGGCTTGAAACAACCCCGGTCATCGCCGTCACCCTCTCGTCATGCCCCGCATCCGTGTTGCGGTGCCCGAGGGGCCGAGGCGGGCGGGATCGTCGGTAAATTTGGTCGGGCTAGCAGGACTCGAACCTGCGACCTTCCGTCCCCCAGACGGACGCGCTACCAGGCTGCGCCATAGCCCGACGATGCGCTGTTCATACTGGTTTTCCGGGTAGGGACAAGGGGGGAATCCCAATTTTTATTCCTTGCCTGCCCTGTAAGCGCCTTTTGACGTCCCGCTTTTGCGCAGGCGGACCGCCAAGCTCGCGAGTTCGGCGGCGAAATCGCTGGACACTGGCCTTTTGAGCGTTCCGAGTGACGTCAGAGCACCGGTCGGACAGGGTGTGCTGTCCGACGGGTCGTCGGGCAGGGTGGGCAGCGGCGCGAGCGTGGCCGGTGGCTCACCCGCGTTGTCTTGGGGGGCGGATGCGTTCCCGGGCGCTTTGAAGAGGTTATCCGATTCTGCCGACAGCCCCGGTTCAGAAGCTTGCTCCTGTTCGTAGGTCGGAGGCGGTTCGGGCGATGTCGTGTCTTCTGAGAACAAGTTGGGTGTCGGTTCGTTGGCGCCGTGTTCGGTTTCGGCATCCGTCGGCTCAGACGTGTCGTCCGTTGTTGCCTCAGTCGCGGCGTCATCCTTCTCGACTTGGTTCTCAGAGGGCGCGTGCTCTTCAGGCTCCGTCTCCGGCTGCTGACGGATATCTGCGGTAACCCCACGCGTGTCCTTGGTGCTCGCGCTTTCTGTCGGGCGCTCGAATGAGAGGACCTGCGCGGGTGGCTGGGGCTCAGGGTTAGCGGCGATATCGAGTGCTTGGTCGTCGGCCTCGTCGCCCAGCCCTCGCGACAGCGCCGCAACGTGCTGCACCCCCTCTTCGCGCAGGATTTTTTGCACGCCCTTGATGGTCATGCCCTCATCATGCAGTAGTAACTTGATGCCGCCCAAAAGCCGCATGTCGGCGGGGCGGTAATAGCGTCGCCCGCCCGCGCGTTTCACGGGTTTGACCTGCGTGAACTTGCTCTCCCAGAACCGTAGCACATGCGCCGGAACCTCCAGCCATTCGGCAACCTCGCTTATGGTTCGAAAGGCGTCGGCGGATTTTGCCATATTGGGCGGTGTCCTCAGCTCTTGTTGCCGGCAGCGACCCGGTCTTTCATCAGATGCGACGGCCGGAAGGTCAGCACGCGGCGCGGGTTGATCGGAACCTCTTCGCCGGTCTTTGGGTTACGGCCCACGCGAGCGGTCTTGTCTCGGACCGAGAACGTGCCGAAGGAAGAAATCTTGACCTGCTCCCCCTCGACGAGCGCATCGGACATATGGTCCAGAACGCTCTCGACCATTTGGGCTGCGTCATTGCGCGAAAGGCCCACTTCGCGAAAAATTGCTTCGCTCAAATCCATTCTTGTAAGTGTCTTGTGTCCCATTACATCCCCGCTGTTTTTCGCAATACTTTGCGGCGAAGCAATTTCCGAGTCAATGTCAACGACTTAGCCGTTGCCGTTCAAGTGCGGTTTTTTGCGCGTTTTTGTGGAATCCTACGGCTGAGACGCGGCCCGCGCGGCCAAAATGCGGTTGAACGGGGCGCGGACGGCAAATCTCAGGCCGGGCCCGGCGCGACCATGGGTCGATCTTCCTGGATCCGATCCGGGTCGGAGATGTCATTAAGCACCGCCAGGTCTGATGTGATCGTGCCGGTGCGGCGGGCTATGCCCGAGAGCGTATCTTCTTTTCGAACGGTGCAGGCTCCTTCCGGCATGTCGCGCGACTGTTCTTGCTCGAACCGTTTGAACTACGCCGCGTCTTTGGTGAGCAAGTTAGCCGAGTCCCGTCCATTGCAGCCAGGCAAACACAACTGCGGCACTTGTGAACAGCCCCATCAGAACGAAACCGAGCGTCTGTGCCGTGTCGCGCAGTTCGGTGCGCAACAGCCACTGTGCCATATCGCTATGGGAGCCGCCCTGCGCCACGCGGGTTTGCACGAGATGCGACAGGCCGCGCCAAAGCGCCGGTTGCGCCAGAGCGAGGGCCAGCCCCCCGAACAGGCTGAACGTGGTCAGCATCACGCGGGCCGCAAGGGACCTGTCGCCACCAAAGAGTGGCAGCGTTCGTTCGTTCAGAGCGGCAAGTACGATCAGGACGCCGATCAACGCGCCCGAGACGATCAATAGCTTTCCGGCGATGCTCACCCGCGCGCTCCTGCTGTGCCTAGCAAAGTCGTAGCAGGACGGGCCGGGCAAAACAACTCAGAGCATGGCCGGGATCACCATCGCAGGACGACGGCACCCCAGGCCAGGCCGCCGCCGATCGCTTCGGAGAGTACTAGGTCGCCGGGTTTGATCCGGCCTTCGGCGACACCCACCGACATGGCCAGCGGGATCGAGGCGGCAGAGGTATTGCCGTGATCCTGCACGGTGACGATCACACGGTCCATAGGCAAGCCCATCTTCTTGGCGGTGCCCTGGATGATGCGGATATTTGCCTGGTGGGGTACGATCCAGTCGACGTCGGGGCCGGTGAGACCTACCTCCGCAAGGGCTGTCTCAGCGGTTGAGGTGAGTTTCTCGACGGCCTGCCGGAACAGCGGGTTGCCCTGCATCCGCAGTTTCCCCGCTGTGCCGGTTGTCGAGACGCCGCCATCGACATAGAGCATGTCGCGATACCGCCCGTCGGAATTGAGATCGGAGGACAGGATGCCGCGATCCGCGTTGGTGCCATCGCCGTCTTGCGCCCCGAGCACAATCGCGCCTGCACCGTCCCCGAACAGCACGCAGGTGGAGCGATCCGTCCAGTCCATGATGCGGCTGAAGGTCTCGGCACCGATGACCAGAAGCCGGGTGGCCTGACCCGTGAGAATGAGCGCGTTGGCGGTGGTCAGCGCGTAGATGAACCCGGCGCAGACCGCCTGTACGTCGAAACCAAAGCCGTGCGTCATGCCCAAATCCTTCTGCACCATCGTGGCGACAGAGGGAAAGGTCAGGTCGGGCGTAGAGGTGGCGACGATGACACCGTCGATGTCCTCGGCCGTCAGCCCCGCCTGTGCCAACGCGGCCTTTGCGGCGCGAAGGGCGAGATCCGATGTTGTCTGGCCTTCGGCGGCGAAGCGCCGACGCTCAATGCCCGACCGGGTGCGAATCCATTCGTCCGACGTATCGAGTGTCTTTTCGAATTCGGAATTGGGAACGATGCGGTCCGGCAAGTAATGACCGATCCCCTCGATGACGGCACGGCGGGTCATTGGGCCTCCTCATCCGGGGTGTTCTCGGCACTGTCGCCCTGATCCAGGAGCGCCGCAGATGCCACGCGCGCGGCAAGTCTCTCGGTGAAATTCGATTGCGCCAACTCAAACGCGAGCTTGATCGCCGAACTGACGCCTGTTGCGTCTGCCGATCCGTGCGATTTGACGACGGTGCCGTTGAGGCCGAGGAACACGCCGCCATTGGCGCGGCGCGGATCGACCCGTTTCTTCATGCGGCGCAGCGACGTGTAGGCCAGCACCGACGCAAGGCGGGAGAGCGGCGAATAGGCGAACGCCTCGCGCAGCAGATCGCCGACCAGCTTGGCGGTGCCTTCGCCGGTCTTGAGCGCCACGTTGCCGGTAAAGCCGTCGGTCACGATCACGTCGCAGACGGTGCCGGGCAGGTCGCGCCCCTCGACGAAGCCGACGAACTCGAAATCCGCAATGCGGGCGTTGGCCGCGATGAGGTCATACGCTTCGCGCAGTTCGGCACGGCCCTTGTGTTCTTCTGTGCCCACGTTCAGCAGGCCGATGCGCGGCCGCTCCAGCCCGAAGCCGTTGCGCGCGTAGGACGCCCCCATCAGCGCGTATTGCATGAGATCCTTTGCGTCGGCGCGAATATCCGCGCCACCGTCAAGCATGATGTTGTGTTCTTGGGGGTTCTGAGATGGCCACATGACGGCGATGGCCGGGCGGTAGATGCCGGGCAGTTTGCGCAGTCGCAGCACCGACATCAGCATCAACGCTCCGGTATTGCCGCAGGATACGCAGACCGTGGCCTCGCCGTTGCGCACCGATTCGAGGGCAGACCACATCGAGGTCTCGCGTCCGTGTCGCACGACGCTGCTCGGCTTGTCATCCATGGTGACGACGTCCGGGGCGTGGCGGATTTCGCAGCGGTTCGCCAAGCCCTTACGCTTGGCGACAAGACGCTCCAGCTCGTCGCCCGGGCCATGGACGATAAAGCCGATTTCGGAGTTCTTCTGTGCGGAATAGGCAATGCCCGCGACCACTGCCGCGGGCCCCTGATCGCCGCCCATGGCGTCAACCGAGATGATTGTGCGGGCAGGGCCCGTCCTCGTCTGGTCTGTCCGAGCGGTCATTCGGCATATCGCCTTCGAGTGCTTAAGCCGCGTCGTCTTCCAAGTCGATCTCGTCAACGAGGCTCACGACTTCGCGATCAGCGTAGTGGCCGCAGGCGGCACAGACGTGATGCGGGCGCTTCAGCTCGCCGCAATTGGGGCATTCGTTCGGGTTGCCCGCAACCAGCGAGTCATGCGCGCGGCGGTTGTTGCGGCGCGATTTCGATACTTTGTTCTGTTGGACGGCCATGTCACAACCTCAATTCCTGTGGGCCAGATGGCCCGGTTTCACGGGTGTCCGCGGCTCTTAATCCGTAGTGAGCCGCCGGTTCAACCCTCAATTCCGATGAGAGCGCGAAAATACAGAGATTTGTTGCCGGGGCAAGCGATTCTTGACGCGTCGCAGCGAAGCTATCGTCACTCTTCCCCCTTGAGTTGATCGCGCAGTGTCTTGAGGCCGGCAAAGGGTTTGGTATCCTCATCGGTAAGAGGTTCTGCGCCCTCGGCGGTTGCGGTCATCTGGCCCAGTTCCGCGCCATCACTGCGCGGCCATGGCGGCAGTGCAAGGCTGAGCGCCTCGATCATCACGCGGCGCAGATCGATCTCTTGACCCAAGGGTTCCAGCGTGTCGTCCTCGGGCATCTCCATCTCTTCTCCGGGGGCGAGCTCCGGCGCTTCGGCGTCGGGTGAGAAGCGGCGTGTGACAGGCTCGTCGATGCGGGTCGTGACGGGATCGAGCGTCACGACGCAACGCTGCACGACTGTGGCCCCCAACGAGGCCGTGAGGAGCCAATCTGTGCTGCCCTCTGCCGAAATGCTCCCGCTGAGGCGCAGTTTGCGCAGGTCGAGAAGCCCGAGATCCTCTGCGATCTGCGTGCGCGCGGCGGCATCCGGTGTGATCTCGAACGGCACCTCGTCCTTGCCGCGCAGGTGCGCGACGCGGACCACTTCGGGATTTTGCGTCTTATCCGGCATGTTTCCCTCTGCTTCCTTTCTTGAACCTGCAGGCCACCTTGATGTAAGCGGGATAAAAGCCGCGCGCGGCCATGACAAGAGGGCAGACATGACAGGTAACACATCCCGACTGCTTCGCGGCCTTGTGCTGTGTGGTCTGCTGACCGTTGCGGCGTGTAGCGCCACCTACAAGAACCACGGCTATGTGCCGCCCGAAGACGACCTGCAGAACCTTATCGTCGGTGTGGATACACGCGCTACGGTGGATGACGTCGTGGGTCCGCCGTCGCTTTCGGGGATGTCGGACGAGGGTGATTACTACTATGTCCGCTCGCGCAAGCGCACCTGGGGCATGTTCCGCCCGCAGGTGGTGGAACGGACCGTGCTCGCGATTTCCTTCAACGATGATAACACCATCGCCAATATCGAGACATTCGGGCTCGAGGACGGCAAGGTTGTGCCGCTCACGCGCCGTGTCACCGATAGCTCGGTCGTCGATAACGGCTTCTTGCGGCAGATCCTTGGCAACCTCGGGAACATCAATCCGTTCGCGAACGACACCGAATTTGGCAGCTAGCGCCGTCACGCGCCTGTCATGGCTTGTGTGCTAGCGGGGGCTTGGCTAGGCTCACGCTGGCATGTGAAGAGGCTGCGATGACAGGCGAGAGGCGGTATCTGGCGCGGCGGGGCGCCGGCGGCGAGGATACCCGGCGGGCACAAGCCCTGCGGGCAGTCGCCTTTCTGGGTCAGGACGGCGGGCTCGATGTCGATCCCTTCGATGATATCTGCGAACACATATTGGTCGAGGAGAGTGCGACGGGACGTCTGGTCTGCTGTTTCCGTATTCTGACCCTCAACGATGGCTGCGAGATAGCGCAGAGTTATTCGGCGCAGTTCTACGAATTGTCGGCCCTTGAGGAGTTTGACGGCAAGATGGCCGAGATGGGCCGGTTTTGCATCGCACCGGGCCTGAACGACCCTGATATCCTGCGCGTTGCCTGGGCTGCGATGACGCGGTTCGTGGATGAGCAGGGCATCGGGATGCTGTTCGGCTGCTCGTCGTTCAAGGGTGTGGATACGGGCGATTATCTCGACGCTTTTGCTGTGCTGCGTGAGCGGCATCTGGCCCCGCGGCGCTGGTGGCCGCGCGTCAAGGCGCCAAGCGTCTTTCGATTCGCGCAACGCCTGAAGCGGCATAAGCCCGATCTGAAACTGGCGATGCGCCACATGCCGCCTTTGTTGCGCACCTATCTGATGATGGGGGGCTGGGTCAGCGATCATGCGGTGATCGACCGCAACCTTGGCACGTTGCATGTCTTTACCGGGGTCGAGATCGGGGCCATTCCCGATACCCGAAAGCGGCTGTTGCGGGCGATGGCGGGCTGAGGGTGCTTGACCGCGACGGGGCGGCGGGATAGCCCGCGCTCATGGCACGTGCACCGCTTCTCCAACTCAACGACATTTCCCTCACCTTCGGCGGTGAGCCGATCTTTGACGCGCTGTCGCTGGTGGTGCAGCCCGGTGACCGGGTGGCGCTGGTCGGGCGCAACGGATCGGGCAAATCGACGCTTATGAAGGTCATGGCTGGGCTGGTGGAGCCGGACCGGGGCGAGCGCATCGTGACGCCGGGCACGAGTGTGGGCTATATGGAGCAGGAGCCCGAAATGAAGGGCTTTGCCACCCTGGGCGAGTTCGCGATGAGCGAGCTTGACGCGGGCGAGATGTACCGGGTGGAGATGGCCGCCGAGGGGCTGAAATTCGACCCCGACCGTCCTGTCGAGACCGCCTCGGGCGGGGAGCGGCGGCGCGCGGCGCTGGCCAAGCTGATGGCCGAAGCGCCCGAATTGATGCTGCTCGACGAGCCGACCAACCACTTGGACATTGAGGCCATCGGCTGGTTGGAGACGCAATTGCGCGAGACGCGCAAGGGCTATGTCCTGATCAGCCATGACCGTGCGTTTCTACGTGAACTTAGTCGTGCAACCCTCTGGATTGACAGGGAAATGGTGCGCAGGCAAGAGCGCGGCTTCGAGGGCTTTGAGGCCTGGCGCGACAAGGTCTGGGAGGAAGAGGACCAACAGCGCCACAAGCTCAACCGCAAGATCAAGGCCGAGGCCCGATGGGCGGTCGAGGGCATCAGCGCGCGGCGCAAGCGCAATCAGGGCCGGGTGCGCGCCTTGCAGGAGCTGCGGGCCGAACGCAGCAGTCAGATCCGTCGTCAGGGCACGGCGGCGATGGCGCTCGACTCGGGTCCTTCCTCGGGCCGCAAGGTAATAGAAGCGGACGGTATTTCAAAGCGTTACGATGACAAGCTCATCCTGAGTGAATTCAGCATCAAGATCCTGCGCGGCGATCGCGTGGCCTTTGTCGGGCCCAACGGGGTGGGCAAGACGACGCTCTTGAAGATGCTGATGGGCGAGGTCGAGCCGGATACTGGGCGGGTGACGCATGGCACCAACCTCATGCCCGCCGTGTTCGATCAGGCCCGCGCGCAGCTTGCGCCCGAGATGAGCCTGTGGGAGAGCCTGACGGGCGATATCGACATGCGTGTTTCGGGGCAGGCGGATCAGGTGCTGGTGCGCGGGCAGCCGCGCCATGTGGTGGGCTATCTCAAGGATTTTCTGTTTGACGAGCGGCAGGCACGCGCGCCGGTCAAGTCCCTGTCCGGTGGGGAAAAAGCGCGGCTCTTGCTGGCCAAGCTGATGGCGCGCGAGAGCAATCTGCTGGTGCTGGACGAGCCGACCAACGATCTCGATATCGAGACGCTGGACCTGTTGCAGGAGCTGCTCGACGATTATGACGGAACGGTGCTGCTGGTCAGCCACGACCGGGATTTCCTCGATCGGGTGGCGACCACGACCATCGCGATGGAGGGTGACGGGCGCGCCACCGCCTATGCTGGCGGCTGGAGCGATTACCGGGCGCAGCGGGGCCGGGACGGGGCCGCGCCGGTTGAGAGAAAAGTAGAGAAAACAGAGAGTAAGGCGGCGAAGTCAAAGCAGGATAAAGCCGCGAAGTTGAGCTTTACCGACAAGCACCGGCTGGAGGAATTGCCGGGGGTGATCGCGCGGCTGGAGGCCGAGATCGCCAAGCTGGAAGGGCTGCTTGCCGATGCCGATCTCTTCACTCGAGAGCCAGTGAAATTCAAGAAGGCGACCGAGGCGCTGACCGCACGACAGGAGGCTTTGGCGCAGGCCGAGGACGAGTGGCTTACGCTGGCGGAAAAGGCCGAGACCGAGGGCTGATTTCACCTGTAAGTCGCGGGGTTGCGCGGCTATGCTCGACCTCATGAGTGCATCGGATCGCAGCATGAAAGATCGTGTCAGGCTTCTCTACGAGGGCCGCTCAACACGTGCGACGCGGTTTCGTTATGCGCTTTTGACCTTTGATGCAGTCACCATTATCTTTTTCCTCGCCACAGCGACCATGCCGCTCGGCCCGGGGCTGATTGCGGCGGATGCGGGGATTGCCGTGATCATCCTTGCGGATTTTGCCTGCCGGTTGTGGATCGCCGAGAACCGGCTGCGGCATTTACGGCAAGTCTATGTTATCATTGATGTTCTGGTTCTGGCCTCGCTGATCGCGGCGCCGTTTCTTGGGCAGGGCTGGGCGGCGCTGCGGTTGTTGCGGGCGCTGCGGCTGGTGCATTCCTATCACCTGCTCAAAGACCTGCGGCGCGATGTGCGGGTCTTTCGGTTGCACGAGGATGCGATTGTCGCGGCGGTCAATCTGCTGGTGTTTATCTTTGCGATGACGGCGCTGGTGCTGGTGCTGCGCGGTGGGCAGGAGCCCGGGCTAAACACTTATGTTGACGCGCTTTATTTCACGGTGACGACGCTGACCACGACCGGCTACGGCGACATTCTGATGACCACCGGCATCGGCAGATTGCTGGCTGTCGGGATCATGGTGGTCGGGGTCGGGCTGTTCCTGCGATTGGCGCGGGCGATCTTTCTGCCGGCCAAGGTGCGGCAGAAATGCGAGGGCTGCGGGCTGCTCAGGCATGACCCGGATGCGATCCATTGCAAGCATTGCGGGCGTGAAATCAAGATCGAGACCGAAGGCTCTGATTAGCGGGCTGTATCGCGTCGGTATTCTGTCGGTATTGCGTCGGTGCGTTTTGGCGGCGCGCGGTGCGCGCGCTCCGGTTCACTTTCCTTAAACCTTTCGGGGTCTGATCCTCATCAAGCGGGCAAGAGGCCTGAACCGATGCGGGATCAAGGAGAGTGGCGCGATGATACTGGATTTCTTCCGGCAGGGGGGTGAGGCCGAGGCGCAGGCCGTTCCCGAGCAGAAGGCGAGCGCCACGGGTCGCGTCGTCGCCTGGGGCGGGGCCGGTCGTGTGGCCTGGAGCCCGCGCGACGTGGTGAGCCTTGCGCGCACCGGCTTTGCGGGCAATCCGGTGGGGTTTCGCTGTGTCAAGATGATCGCCGAGGCCGCCGCCGCCCTGCCGCTGGTGCTGCAGGATGCCGAGCAACGCTTTGCAGTGCATCCCGTGCTGAGCCTGATCAAGATGCCGAACCCGGCGCAGGGGCGGGCGGAGTTGTTCGAGGCGCTTTATGGTCAGTTGTTGCTGACCGGCAATGCCTATGTCGAGGCCGTGGGTGCGGGCGGCGTTCCGGTGGAGTTGCACGTGCTGCGCTCGGACCGGATGAGCGTGGTGCCGGGCGCGGATGGCTGGCCGGTGGGGTATGAATATGCCGTGGCCGGGCGCAAGCATCGGTTCGATGTCACCGAGGGTGCGCCCTCGATCTGCCATATCAAGAGCTTTCATCCGCAGGACGATCATTACGGGCTGTCGCCGTTGCAGGCGGCGGCGCAGGCGGTAGATGTGCATAATGCTGCGAGCCGCTGGTCGAAGGCGCTGCTGGACAATGCGGCGCGGCCGTCGGGGGCGATCGTCTACAAGGGGGCCGAGGGGCAGGGTGCGCTTGGCTCTGATCAGTATGACCGGCTGGTCGCCGAGATGGAGGCGCATCATCAGGGCGCGCGCAATGCGGGCCGCCCGATGCTGCTGGAAGGCGGGCTTGACTGGAAGCCGATGGGGTTCAGCCCGTCGGACATGGAATTCCAGAAAACCAAGGAGAGTGCGGCGCGCGAGATCGCACTGGCCTTCGGGGTGCCGCCGATGCTGCTGGGCATTCCCGGCGACGCGACATTCGCCAATTACCAAGAGGCGAACCGGGCGTTTTACCGCCTGACGGTGTTGCCGCTGGCCACGCGCGTCAGTGCTGCCGTGGCGGCGTGGCTGGCGCGGATGGCGGGGGAGGCGTTCGAGCTGCGCCCCGATCTCGATCAGGTGTCGGCGCTGTCGGCGGAGCGTGATGCGCAATGGGCGCGGGTGGCGCAGGCGGAATTCCTGACCGCAGCGGAAAAGCGCGACTTGCTGGGCCTGCCCGCATTGGCACCGGGGGATGCGGATGGCTGAGGGGGCGCCGCCGCCGCGCTATGGGTTCGAGCCGTTCGATTGCGCGCCCGCGCTGCGGCTGGAGGCTCATGAACGGGTCTCGGAATTGCAGGTGAAGGCGACGCAAGAGCGGCTGGAGCGGCTGGAGGCGGCGCTGGAGCGGTTGGAGCGGCGGCTGTGGCTGGCGGTTTATGGCGTGGTCGCGGCGATATTGGTGCAGGCGTTTCAGCCGATCCTGGCGGCGTTGCCGTGAGTTTGACAAAGAAAGGATGAGGTGGATGGAGAACGGACTTGAGCGCAAGTTCGCGCGCGCCGAAGGTGCGGCGCTGAGCGTGACCGAGGAGGGGCGGATCGAGGGCTATGCGAGCCTCTTTGATGCGCCCGATCAGAGCGGGGACGTTGTGGCCAAGGGGGCCTATGCCGCGAGCCTGAAGCGGTTGGCCGCCGAGGGGCGGCGCGTCAAGATGCTGTGGCAGCACGATCCGGCGCAGCCCATCGGCATCTGGGACGAGGTGCGCGAGGATGCGCGCGGCCTGTATGTGAAAGGCCGCTTGCTGGAGAGCGTGGGCCGCGCGCGCGAGGCGGTGGCGCTGATCGCGGCGGGGGCGATTGACGGGCTGAGCATCGGCTACCGCACGCTGCGCGCGACCAAGGGGGACAAGGGCCGCAGGCTCTTGCAGGAACTGGAGCTTTGGGAGGTGTCGCTGGTGACCTTCCCGATGCTGCCCAGTGCGCGGGTGGCGGCCAAGGGCGAGCGCCCGGCGGACGAAACCTTGCGTGATTTGGCGGCTGTGTTCGACGCGGCCCGCCGGGAGATGGCGCGGACGTAACCCCCGCGCGACCAGACCAAGCTGAAGGGAAAAACGATGACAACCCAAGCGCAGGCTCGGGCCGGGGAAGATCTGTCTCCGGCGGCAGAGGTGGGCACCGCCGTGGCGGGGTTCCTGAGCGAATTCAAGGGCTTTCAGTCCGATATTCACAAACGGCTTCAACAGCAGGAAGAGAAGATGACCATGTTTGAACGCAAGACAATCGCCATGGCGCGCCCGCATCTGGTCGCGGCTGCCGAAGCAGGTGCCCCGCATCGCAAGGCGTTTGATGCCTATCTGCGGGCGGGCGACGATGACGGGCTGCGGGGGCTGGAGCTCGAGGGCAAGGCGCTCAACACCTCGGTCGCCGGTGAGGGTGGGTATCTCGTCGATCCGCAGACCGCCGAGACGATCCGCTCGGTGCTGAGTTCGACCGCGTCGATCCGTGCCGTGGCCAACGTGGTGGCCGTCGAGGCGACAAGTTTTGACGTGCTGATTGACCATGCCGATGTGGGCCATGGCTGGGCGACCGAGACCGGCCCCGTGGCCGAGAGCGACACGCCGGTGATCGACCGGATCAGCATCCCGCTGCACGAATTGAGTGCGCTGCCCAAGGCGTCGCAGCGGCTGCTTGATGACAGTGCGTTCGACGTCGAAGGCTGGCTGGCGGGGCGCATCGCCGACAAGTTTGCGCGCGCCGAGGCGGCGGCGTTCATCGCGGGCGACGGGGTGGACAAGCCGCGCGGGTTCCTCACGCATCCGGCGGTCGATAACGAGGTCTGGGCCTGGGGCAACCTCGGCTATGTGCCAACCGGCGTGGATGGGGATATCGGCGGGCCCGATCCGATCATCGACCTGGTCTATGCGCTGGGCGCGCAGTACCGCGCGCATGCGACCTTTGTTATGAATTCGCGCACCGCCGGTGCCGTGCGCAAGATGAAGGATGCCGATGGGCGGTTCCTGTGGTCGGACGGTCTGGCCGCCGGAGAGCCTGCGCGTCTGCTGGGCTATCCGGTGCTGATCGCCGAGGACATGCCGGATATCGCGAGCGGGGCGGATGCGATTGCATTCGGTGATTTCGGCGCGGGCTACACGGTGGCCGAGCGCCCCGATCTGCGGGTGCTGCGCGATCCCTACAGCGCCAAGCCGCATGTTCTGTTCTACGCGACCAAGCGCGTGGGCGGTGATGTGAGCGATTTCAAGGCGATCAAGCTGTTGCGCTTCGCCGTCTCGTAAGGGGCGGTGATCGGGGCGGGGGCGGTTTGGCCCCCGTCCGGGGCGCGCGTGGCCTGTGATACGGCGTTGTTCAGTCACCCCCCTCCGTCCGTGCAACGCCGGGCGGCGCGCGCCTCACTCACCGGAGGGGTCCGGGATATATGGAGTAGGTCCATGATGTTGATGGAAGAGACCGCGGTGCCCCTGGCCGCGCTGCCGCTGGCGGAATTCAAGGCGCATCTGCGGCTGGGGACGGGGTTTTCGGATGGCGATATCCAGGACCCCGTATTGGAGAGTTTCCTGCGGGCCGCGCTGGCGGCGATCGAGGCGCGCACCGGCAAGGTGCTGCTGGAGCGCGAGTTTTCCTGGGTGCTGAGCGGCTGGCGCGATGCGCAAGGGCAGGCCTTGCCGGTGGCCCCGGTGAGTGCGATCCTGCGGCTGGCGTTGCGCAATCGCGACGATGAGGAAGAGGTGATCGCGCCTTCGCTCTACCGGCTGGAGCGGGACGCGCATCGCCCGGTATTGCGCCCGGCGGGCACGCTCCTGCCGTCGATCGCGCCGGGGGGCGTGGCCGAGATCGTGTTCCGCGCGGGCTATGGCGCGGGCTGGAAAGATCTGCCGTCGGATCTGGCGCAGGCGGTGCTGATGCTGGCGGCGCATTACTATGAGTATCGCCACGAGACCGGGTTGAGCGGCGGCTGCATGCCCTTCGGCGTGTCGAGCCTGATCGAGCGCTATCGCACCGTGCGTTTGCTCGGTGGGGGGGCGCGGTGATGGCGGTGCGGCTCAACCGGCCGCTCGTGCTGGAGGTGGCGGCGCGCAGCCCCGACGGGGCGGGCGGGTTCATCGAGACCTGGGAGGCGCGCGGCACGCTTTGGGCGGAAGTGCGCGCGCGCACGGGCCGCGAGGCCGAGGGCGAGGGGGTGAGCGTCGCGCGGACGGCGTTCAGGATCACCGTACGTGCCGCGCCGCAGGGCAGCCCGCAGCGCCCCGAACCGGGGCAGCGGCTGCGCGATGGCGCGCGGATCTTCACCATCCTGTCGGTGACCGAGCAGGACGCAGGGGCGCGGTTTCTCACGCTCTGGGCCGAAGAGGAGGTGGTGACATGAGTTACGGCGTGGCGGCGGCGTTGCAGCAGGCGCTGTTCGAGCGGTTGCGCGGGGATTCGGCCTTGGCGGCATTGGTGGGCGGCGCGATCTATGACGCGGTGCCCAACGGTGCTGTGCCGCCGCTTTACGTGACGCTTGGCCCCGAGGATGCGCGGGCGCGCGGTGATGGCACTGCGGCGGGCGCATGGCACCGGTTGACGGTGACGGTGGTCAGCGAGGCGGCGGGGTTTCTGGAGGCAAAACAGGTGGCGGGTGCGGTGAGCGACGCGCTGGAGGGGGCGGAGATGACGCTGGCCCGGGGGCGCGCCGTGGCGGTGCAGTTCTGGCGGGCCCGGGCCCGGCGCGAGACCCGTGGCAGCCGTCGTCGGATCGACCTGACTTTTCGTGCGCGTGTCGATGACGGCGCCTAACCCAAGATGATGGAGTAAGACCAATGGCAGTGCAGAACGGCAAGGACCTGCTGATCAAGATCGACATCAACGGCAGCGGCAATTTCCAGACGGTGGCGGGGCTGCGGGCGACGCGGGTGAGCTTCAACGCCGAAAGCGTGGATGTGACAAGCCTCGAGTCGGCCGGGGGCTGGCGCGAATTGCTGGCGGGCGCCGGTGTGAAATCGGCGAGCATCAGCGGCTCGGGCATCTTTCGGGATGCGGCAAGCGATGAGCGCGCGCGGCAGATCTTCTTTGACGGGGAGATGCCGGATTTTCAGGTGGTGATCCCGGATTTTGGCACCATCGAGGGGCCGTTTCAGGTGACGGCGATCGAATATGGCGGCACCCATGACGGCGAGGCGACCTATGAGCTGGGCCTCGCCTCGGCGGGGCGGCTGAGCTTTACGGTGCTCTGAGCATGGCGAACCCCTGGGCAGGCGAGGTGGCGCTGGTGATCGGCGGCGAGCGGCATGTGATGCGGCTGACGCTGGGGGCGCTGGCCGAGTTGGAGGCGGCGCTGGAGCAAGGCTCGCTCGTCGATCTGGTGGCGCGGTTCGAGGAGGGGGCGTTTTTGACGCGTGATGTGCTGGCGCTGATCGTGGCGGGGCTGCGTGGCGGCGGCTGGCGCGGGTCAGCGGCGGACCTGCTGAGCGCCGAGATCGAGGGCGGGCCACTGGCGGCGGCGCGGGCGGCGGCGGAATTGCTGGCGCGGGCCTTTGCCCTGCCCGAGGTGGGCGGATGAGGGACCGGTTCGACTGGCCTGCGCTGATGCGGGCGGGGATGCAGGGGCTTGGCCTGCGACCGGCTGAATTCTGGGCGCTGACGCCGGTGGAGTTGCGGCTGATGCTGGGCGAGCGGGAGGGCGTGCGCCCGATGGCGCGGGACGGGCTGGAGGCACTGCTGCGCGCCTTTCCCGATGAGCAAGGAGAGATGAGCGATGGATGAGCTGGAGCGCGCCGACGATCTGGAGGCGCAGATCACCGCCCTTGATGATGCCCTGGGGCAGGCCACCGGCATGGCGGCGGCGTTCAACGCGGAACTGGGCCGGGTGCGGGGCGGCTTTGCGAGCGCGGGCCAGGATGTGCAGACCCTCGACCGGGGGCTGAGCCGGGGCCTGCGCTCGGCCCTGCGGGGCGCGGTGGTGGAGGGGGACAGCCTGTCCGACAGCCTGCGCAGGCTGGCGACGATCATGGTCAACACCGCCTTCAACGACGCGACGCGGCCCGTGACGGACCAGTTGGGCGGGCTGATCGCGCAAGGGGTTGGGGGCCTCGTGCAGGGGCTGTTCCCGTTTGCCAAGGGCGCGAGTTTTTCGCAAGGCCGGGTGCAGCCCTTTGCCACTGGCGGGGTGGTGAGCGGGCCGGTGAGTTTTCCGATGCGCGGCGGCACCGGGCTGATGGGCGAGGCGGGGCCGGAGGCGATCATGCCGTTGAGCCGTGGCCCGGACGGGCGGCTGGGCGTGCGTGCGCAGGGCGGCGGCGGCGTCAGCGTGGTGATGAATATCCAGACGCCCGACGTGGACGGGTTTCGCCGCAGCCAGGGGCAGATCGCGGCGCAGCTGGGCCGCGTGATCGGGCGCGGCGGGCGCAATCGCTGAAAGGGAGCGGGACATGGGATTTCACGAAGTCAGATTTCCGGCGAGCCTGAGTTTCGGCTCGCTTGGCGGGCCGGAGCGGTTGACGGATATCGTCACGCTCGCCAACGGGTTTGAGGAGCGCAACACGCCCTGGGCACAGGCGCGCAGGCGCTATGACGCAGGGGTTGCGCTGCGCTCGCTCGATGATGTCGAGGCGCTGATCGCGTTTTTCGAGGCGCGGCGCGGGCAGTTATTCGGGTTTCGCTGGAAGGACTGGACCGATTTCAAATCGGGCCGGGCCAAGGCCACGCCGGATTACCGCGAACAGGAGATCGGGGTCGGCGACGATGCCACCGTGGCGTTTCAACTGGTCAAGACCTATCGCTCGGGCGAGCAGGTGGCGGTGCGGCCCATCGTCAAGCCGGTGCAGGGCAGCGTGCGCATGGGGCTCTCGAATGTCGAGATGCGCGAGGGCGTGCATTACGAGGTCGACATCACGACCGGCACTGTCACGTTTTCAGAGCCGCCCAATCGTGATGTGGCAATCACCGCGGGCTATGAGTTCGACGTGCCGGTGCGGTTCGATACCGACCGTATCCAGACCAGCCTTGCCAGTTTTCAGGCCGGAGAAGTGCCCAATGTGCCGGTGGTGGAGATCCGGGTATGAGCGGGCTTTTGGCGCATCTCGGGACCGGGGTGACGACGACCTGCCGCTGTTGGGCGCTGACCCGGCGCGACGGGGTGGTGATGGGGTTCACCGATCACGACCGGGCGCTGGCGTTTGAGGGCATCGCGTTTCGCCCCGATACCGGGCTGAGCGCGCTGGCGTTGCAGCAGACGACGGGGCTGTCGGTGGACAATACCGAGGCGCTGGGCGCGCTGAGCGACGCGGCCATCCGTGAGGTGGATATCGAGGCCGGGCGCTATGACGGGGCAGGGCTGCGCGCCTGGCTGGTGAACTGGCAGGACGTGGCGGCGCGGGCGCTGATCTTTGCCGGCACGATGGGCGAGTTGAGGCGCGCGGGTGGGGCGTTCGAGGCGGAACTGCGCGGGTTGACCGATGCGCTCAACGTGCCGCTGGGGCGGGTCTATCAGAAGAGCTGCAGCGCGGTTTTGGGGGATCGCGACTGCACGTTCGATCTGGATACGCCGGGGTATGTTGCGGAGCGGCCTGCCGAGGTGGTGGAGGAGACCCGCGTGTTTCGCTTTGGCGAGATGGGCGGGTTTGAAGAGGATTGGTTTCGCCATGGCGTGATCCGGGTGTTGAGCGGGGCCGCCGCGGGGCTGATCGGGTTGATCAAGCGCGACCGTATGGAGGGCGCGGGCCGGGTGATCGAGCTGTGGCAGCCGCTTGGGGCGACTGTGTTGCAGGGCGATGCGCTGCGGATCGAGGCGGGCTGCGATAAGCGGATGTCCACCTGTCAGTTCAAGTTCGACAACCTGCTGAATTTTCAGGGCTTCCCGGACATTCCCGGCGATGACTGGACAATCACCGATCCCACCAAGAGCCCGGCACTGGATGGCGGGAGCCGCAGATGAGCGGGCAGGGCGCGCGGATTGTTGCGGCGGCGCGGGGCTGGCTGGGCACGCCCTACCGGCATCAGGCGGCCTGTCGCGGGGCGGGTTGCGATTGCCTGGGTCTGGTGCGGGGGATCTGGTGCGAGGTCAAGGGGGCCGAGCCCGAGCGCCCGCCCGCGTATTCGATGGACTGGGCGGAACCGGCCCGGCAGGAGGCGCTGTGGCAGGCCGCCGCGCGGCATCTTTGGCTCAAAGACGTGCGCGACGAGGCGGCGGGTGACGTGATCCTGTTTCGCATGCGCGAGGGGTCTGTGGCCAAGCATCTGGGCATCGTGGCCGAGACCGGCGCGAGTGCCACGTTCATCCATGCCTATTCGGGGCATGGCGTGGTCGAGACCGCACTGAGCGCGCCCTGGCGGCGGCGTGTCGTGGCGCGATTTCAATTTCCCGAGGAGGGCTGAACCATGGCAACCATTCTGTTATCCGCCGCAGGGGCGGCGATTGGCGGGGCCGTGGGCGGCTCTGTCCTGGGGCTGTCATCGGTGGCGATCGGGCGGTTTGCCGGGGCCGTCATCGGCCGGTCGATCGATCAGCGGCTGCTGGGGCAGGGCTCTGAGGTGGTCGAGACAGGCCGCGTCAGCCGGTTGCGCCTGACCGGTGCGGGTGAGGGCGACGCGATCCCACAGGTTTACGGGCGCATGCGCGTGGGCGGGCAGGTGATCTGGGCCACCGAGTTTCGAGAGAATGTCACCGTGACGCAAGGCAACCGGGGTGGCGGCAAGGGCACTCCGCGTCCCGCCACGCCCGACACGCGACAGGTCAGCTATTCGGTGAGCCTGGCACTCGCGCTGTGCGAGGGGGAGATTGCCCGCGTGGCGCGGGTCTGGGCGGATGGGACGGAAGTGTCGTTTTCGGGGCTGAACATGCGCGCCTATCCGGGCACGCGCGATCAACTGCCTGACCCGCTGATCGAGGCGGTGGAGGGGGCGGGCAATGTGCCTGCCTATCGCGGCACCGCCTATGTGGTGATCGAGGATCTGGATATTAGCCAGTTCGGCAATCGCGTGCCGCAATTCAGTTTTGAGGTGTGCCGCCCGTCGCAGGCCGAAACACCGGGCGCGGACCTTGATCCGGTGCGCGCGGTGCGCGGCGTGGCGCTGTTGCCGGGGAGCGGGGAATATGTGCTGGCGACCAGCCCGGTCACGATGAATTTCGGGTTCGGGGCGTCGGGCGTCGCCAATGTCAACACGCCCTCGGGGCAGCCTGATTTCGTGACCGCCCTCGAAGCGCTGACCGGGGAATTGCCCGCTTGTCATGCCACGTCGCTGATCGTGAGCTGGTTTGGGGATGATCTGCGTTGTGGAGACTGTCGCATTCGCCCGCGCGTGGAGCAAAAGCAGTTCGATGCCTCAAACATGCCGTGGGAGGTGTCGGGGCTGCGGCGCGCGCAGGCGGGCGAGGTGCCGAAGGATGCCGAAGGCCGCGAGGTCTATGGTGGCACGCCCACCGATCAGGCGGTGATCGAGGCCATTCTCGCCCTGCAACAGGCGGGGCAGGAGGTGCTCTATTATCCGTTCATCCTGATGGAGCAGATGCCGGGCAACGGCTTGCCCGATCCGTGGAGCGATGCAGGCGATCAGCCGGTGCTGCCCTGGCGCGGGCGGATCACCACCTCCAAGGCACCGGGGCAGGACGGCAGCCCGGATCAGACCGCGGCGGCGGAGGCCGAGGTGGCGGCGTTTTTCGGGACCGCGCGGGCGGTGGATTTTACCGTGACGCCGATTGCAGCGCAGCCGGTGGAACAGGCGGGGACCGGGGTGCTTGACCTGCTGAGCTTTGGTGGCGCGGTAAAGCGCAGCCCGGTGGCCTATCACGGGCCGGAGGAGTGGTCCTACCGGCGGTTCATCCTGCATCAGGCGGCGTTATGTGCCGCCGTGGGCGGGGTGGAGAGCTTTTGTATCGGCTCGGAAATGCGCAGCCTGACGCAGATCCGGGGGGAGGCGAACAGCTTTCCGGCGGTGGCGCAGTTGGTTGATCTTGCCGCCGAGGTGCGCAGCCTGTTGGGGCCGGAGGTGAAGATCAGCTATGCCGCCGACTGGTCGGAATATTTCGGCTATCAGCCGGGGGGAGGCGACCGGTTCTTTCACCTTGATCCGCTGTGGGCGGACGAGAATATCGATTTCATCGGGATCGATAATTACATGCCGCTGAGCGACTGGCGTGAGGGGTATGAGCATTTTGACGCGCAGGACTGGCCGTCGATCCATGATCTCGAGTATCTGCAATCGAATATCGAGGGTGGCGAGGGCTATGACTGGTTCTATCCCAGCCCCGAGGCGCGGGCGGCGCAGCGCCGCGTGCCGATCACCGACGTGGCCTATGATGAGCCGTGGATCTGGCGGTTCAAGGATCTGCGGGGCTGGTGGGCAAATCGGCATTTCGACCGGGTGGGCGGCGTGCGCGCGTCCGAGCCGACTGCATGGGTGCCGCAAGCCAAACCGATCCGCTTTACCGAATATGGCTGTGCGGCGGTGGACAAGGGCACGAATCAGCCCAACAAGTTTCTCGACCCGAAATCGTCGGAGTCGAGTCTGCCGCGTCATTCCACCGGGCAGCGGGACGAGTTGATCCAATTGCAATATCTGCGGGCGATGGCGGGGTATTGGGGTGATCCCGCGCGTAACCCTGTGTCAGAGGAATTCGAAGGGCGCATGATCGACATGGATCACGCCTATGTCTGGGCCTGGGACGCGCGGCCCTATCCCTATTTTCCGGCCAATCTCGACCTGTGGTCGGATGGGGAAAACTATGCGCGGGGGCACTGGATCACGGGCCGGGTGAGCGGGCGCAGGCTGGCCGATGTGATCGCGGAAGTCAGCGGGCGGGCGGGGCTGGATGCGCCCGAAACCGGCGCGGTCCCCGGCTTTGTGCGGGGCTATCTGGTCGATCAGGTGAGCGAGGCGCGCTCGGCGTTGCAACCGCTGATGCTGGCGCATGGGGTGGATGCGATCGAGCGCGGCGGCGTGCTGCAATTCCGCCGCCGCGACGGGCGGGCCGATCACATGGTCGATCTGGCGCGCGTGGTGCGCGACCCGGAACTGGGCGGCGTGATCGAGGAGACGCGGGGCAGCGATCTGGAACTGGCGGGCCGGGTGCGGTTGCGGTTTCTGGAGGCGGACGCTGATTTTGAGGCGGTCTCGGAAGAGGCGATCCTGCCGGATGAGGCGACCCATGCGGTGGCGATGTCGGAAATGCCGCTGGCGCTGACCCGAGCCGAGGGGCGGCAGGTGGTCGAGCGCTGGCTGTCGGAGGCGCGGGTGTCGGTGGACACGTTGCGGCTGACTTTGCCGCCGTCGCAGCTGGCCACCGGGGCGGGAGATGTGATCGCATTGCCCTTGGCCGAGGGCGGTGCGCGGTTTCGCATCGACCGGGTGGAGCAGATGGGCAATGCGCAGCGCGTCGATGCGGTGAGGGTCGAGCCTGAGAGTTTCCGCCCCATCCTGATCGAGGACGCTCCGGCCCGCTTGCGCCCGTTCAGCGCGCCGGGCCCGGTGACGCCGCTTTTCCTCGATCTGCCGTTGCTCACGGGCGAGGAGGTGCCGCATGCGCCGCATATCGCGGTGACCGCCGATCCCTGGCCCGGCACGGCGGCGGTTTATGCCTCAAACGAGGATGCCAATTACCGGCTGAATACGCTGATTGCGGCGCGCAGCACGGTGGGGCTGACCGAGACGCCGCTTTTCCCGGCCTGTGCTGGGTTGGTGGACCGGGGCGCGGGGCTGTTCGTGCGGATGCGTCACGGCACGCTGGAGAGCGTGAGCGAGGCGGCGCTGCTCAATGGGGCCAATCTCTGTGCCATCGGGGATGGCACGCCGGGGGGATGGGAGCTGTTTCAGTTCCGCGATGCCGAACTGGTGGCGCCCGAGACCTATATCCTGCGGCACCGGCTGCGCGGGCAGTTGGGGACGGAAGGGGCCGGGCCATGGCCGGTGGGCTCGATCCTCGTGCGGATGGATGGCGTGCCGCAGCAGATCGAGCTCAACGAGGCGCAGCGCGGGCAGGCGCGGCATTTCCGGATCGGGCCGGGCGCGCGCCCGGTGGACGATCCGAGTTTCGGCCATGCGGTGATTGCCTTTGACGGGGTTGGGCTGCGGCCCTATGCGCCGGTGCATCTGCGGCTGGTCGAGGCGGCAGGGGATTTGCGGGTGACGTGGATCAGGCGCACGCGCATTGGTGGCGACCGGTGGGATACGCCCGAGGTGCCGCTTGGTGAGGAGAGTGAGGCGTATCTGCTGCGGGTGCGGCGGGGGGGGCAGGTGTTGCGTGAGGACACGGTGCCGGTGGCGGAATGGATCTACACCGCCGCTGCGCGGGCTGGGGACGGGCCGGAGGCGGGCAAGCGGATCGAGGTGGCGCAGCTCTCGGCCAGTTTCGGGCCGGGGCGGTTTGCGGGGCGGGATCTGTGAGGAGGCGGGTCGGATGGGATGGGATGGCCTGAAGCTGGCATCCGATTGAATCACCTTGCGCGGAACGCGGCCGAAGGCCGCCGCGCATCGCCGTGCCGCCCCCCGGCGCGGCGATTTGGCTGCAACCTGCTCTGCGATCTATTCTTTTTCGGACTGGGCTGGCATAAAGCACTGTCGAATGGACGTTGGATCGCCACACCGCGGCACGACGATGCGCGGCTTACGACAACGGCAGCAACAGGCCAGAACCGCCCCGCGCCCGGCACTATTGGCCCTGTGCCAGGCATCATCCCCGTCAGCGCCCCCGGATGCGCGGGTCGAGCGCGTCGCGCAGGCCGTCGCCCATATAGTTGATCGACAGCACCGTGAGCGAGATCGCGAGGCCGGGCCAGAACACCCGTTCGGGGTAGTCCTGCAGATATTGCGTTGCGTCGTTCAGCAGACGCCCCCAGGTTGGGAAATCGGGCGGGAAGCCTAGGCCTAAAAACGACAGCGCGCTTTCGGTGATGATCGCGTTGGCGATGCCAAGCGTGGCTGAGACCATGATCGGCGACATCACGTTGGGCAGGATATGCCGGGTGATGAGGTTGAAATTCGTGGTCCCGATGGAGCGCGCGGCGAGTATGAATTCGCGCTCCTTGAGGGCCAGAACATCGCCGCGCACGATCCGTGCCGTGGGCATCCAGCTGGTGACGCCGATGGCCACCACGATCAGGATGAAGATGCCCATTTCCGGGCCGAACATGCCGTTCAGCGCCTCGCGGAACAGAAGCACCATCACCAGCAGAAGCGGCAGCAGCGGCAGCGACAGGAAGAGGTCGGTAAAGCGCATGAGCGGCCCGTCGAGGCGGCGGAAGAACCCGGCCAGAACGCCGATCAGAGAGCCCAGCACCAGCGCCAGCAGCATCGCCGTCAGCCCGACGGCGACGGAGGTCCGGCCCCCCTCCAGCATCCGTGCCAGCGTGTCGCGGCCCAGCTGATCGGTGCCGAAAGGATGCGCGAGGCTCGGCCCCTGATTGCGCGAGCGGATGTCGATATAGGTGGCGTCATAAGGCCAGATGTACGGCCCCAGAAACACAGCGAGGATGATGAAGAGCAGCACGATACCACCCGCAAGCGCGCCGCGATGCGATTTGAACTGGTCCCAGACATCTCGCCAGTGGCGGCGCGGCGGGGCGGTCGGGCCTTCGTCGGCGAGGGCGGTGATCGGTTTGGGGGTCTCAGTCATAGCGGATCCTCGGGTCGAGCACGCCATAGAGCACGTCGGCGACGATATTGAAGAACACGATGAGCACCGCGATCATGAAGGTCACGGTCTGCACCATCGGCAGGTCATTGGCCTGAATGGCGGTGATTAGCAGCTGGCCAAGCCCGTTCACCTTGAAGATCTGCTCGGTGATGATCGCGCCGCCGAAGATGTAGGGCACCCCGAGCGCGATCACCGTGACCACCGGGATCATCGAGTTGCGCAGCACATGCACCATGACGACCGCCCATTCCGACAGCCCCTTGGCGCGAGCGGTGCGCACGTAATCCTGGTTGAGTTTGTCGAGCATCGTGGCGCGCATGAAGCGGCTGATCTGCGCCGTGGTCTGCAAGGCCAGCACCATCACCGGCATGACCATTTGCAAGATCTGTTTCTTGAAGGTCTCCCAGTCGACCACCTCGAGCGTGGTGTCGTAGATCGAGGGCAGCCAGCCAAGCTGCACCGAGAAGATCACGATCACCAGCACGCCCGAGAAGAACGGCGGCACCGAATAGCCCACCATGGTGATGAACGTACCCGCCTGATCGAAAAGCGAGTATTGCCGGTAGGCGGAATAGATTCCGATGGGCATGGCAATGAGGATGCCCACCACGTAGGACATCGCCACGACCCAGAGCGTCTGCGGCATGCGCTGCACGATCACGTCCATGACCGGCGAGCGGAACTGCCAGCTGAGCACGCGCTGCTGGCCTTCGGCCAGGGCCGTGCCGAAGATATGGTCGAAGAGCAGCATCGGCTCGACCACGAAGAACTGGTACATCCATTTGAAAAAGCGCACATGCGTCGGCTCGCCCAGGCCAAGCGCCTCGCGCATGCGTTCCTTGACCTCGGGCGGCACGGTCAGCGGCACCTGCGCCATCGGGTCGCCGGGGGCAAGCTCCAGCAGCAGGAAGATCACGAGGCTGATGAACAGCAGCGTCGGAATCGAGAGCACGAGCCGTCGGATCGTATAAGTCAGCATGCGCGGCGCCTCTGCGGGGTATTCAATGAAAAGAGGGGCCGGGCATGCGCCCGGCCCTTATCCGGCAATGGCCGGATCACTCCTCGATGCGGTACCAGTCGGCTGCGTTCCACAGCTCGGTATCCCACACGTTCAGGATCACGCCGCCCAGGGTGTTGGACTTGGCAGAGACCCGGCCACGGTGGACGAGGGGGATGATCACGTTTTGCTCTTTGGTGATCATGTTGTTGAGCTTGATGGCGATCTCGGCCCGCTCGTTCAGGTCCGCCGTGCGGCCCAGTTCCTTGACCAGTTCGTCATATTCCGGGTCGCAGAAGCGGTTGATGTTCTCGCCCTGCCACTGGCTCTCGGGGCGCGGGGCCTTGCCGCAGGTGCGCGAGGCGAGATAGTTCTGCGGGTCGGTGCCGTCGAAGAGGTTCGCATACATCTCCACGTCGGCATAGAACTTCTGGAAGGTGTCCGGGCTGCCCGGATCGCCGCCGAAGAAGACGGAAGCTGAAACATTGCGCAGCTCGGTCTCGACGCCGATTTCCGACCACCACTGCTTGATCAGCGCCTGGAAATCCTGGCGCACGGCATTGGTCGAGGTCTGGAACAGCAGCGAGAGTTTCACGCCGTCTTTCTCGCGCACGCCGTCGCCGTTGCTGTCGGTCCAGCCAGCCTCTTCCAGAAGCGCCTTGGCGCCCTCGAGGTCGTGCTCGAGGCAATGAGTGTTGTCGGCGGCGTAAATGTCGGGGCCGGGCACCCAGTCACAGGTTGGGCGGCCCGCCTTGCCATAGCCGATCTCGGTCAGCAGGACGCGGTCGATTGCCATCGAGAGCGCCTGGCGCACGGCCGGATCGGTCAGGATGGGATGCGGATGCGCCGCGGTGGCGCGCTCGCCCTCGGGCAGGTCGGGGGACGGGTCGGTCAGGTTGACCTCAATCCGCTCGACCAGAGTGCCGAAGGCGGCAAGCGCCTCGCCTTGCCCCGCCTCCTCCATGTTGGCGATCACGTCGGGGGCGAGTTGCAGGTTCCAGGCGTAGTCGAACTCGCCGGTTTCCAGCACAGCGCGGCCCGCCGCCGTGGCGTCGCCGCCGCCCTTGAAGGTCATGGTTGCGAAGGCCGGCTTGTCGGGGTCGCGATACTCGGGATTGGCCGAGAGCGAGATCACATCATTGGGGCGGAATTCGTCCACCACGAAGGGCCCTGTGCCGATCGGGGCAAAGTTCTCCTCGGCGCATTCCGAGGCGCGCGCGCCGGTGCATTCGGCGTATTGCGCAGCCTGAATGATCGGGGATTGGCCGCCCATGAAGGGACCGTAGGGGTTGGGCTGGGCATCGGCGAAATTGACCTTGACGGTCAGGTCATCGATCACCTCGACCGAACTGACGCCCTCGTATTTGGCCAGCTGGGCGCAGCCGCCTTCGGGATTCATGCAGTACTCGGCGGTGAATTTCACGTCCGTGGCGGTAAAAGGCGTGCCGTCGGACCATTTCAGCCCCGGCTTGATCTTCCAGGTGATCGACTTGAGGTCTTCGGCCACGCCGCCGTTTTCGACGGTGGGAATTTCCTCGGCGAGGTAGGGGACCATCTCGCCCTTTTCATTGTAGCGCCCGAGCGGCTCGATCACGAGGCTTGCCGCCTCGATCTCCTTGGTGCCGCCGGACAGGTAGGGGTTCATGATCGACGGCGCCTGCCAGTAGATCACGTTGACATGGCCATCCGACCCGCGTTCGGCATGTGCCGCAAGGCCAAGGCACGACGCGGCGGTTGCCCCGAGAAGTAAGGATTTCAGGGTCATGGGGTTTGATTCCTCCGGTGTTGGACAGCTCTGGTTCGGCCATCTCGTTTTCGGTTTTGCCGACTTGTGCCGGGCTTGGTGTGGCGGAAAAAGGCTGTCGGGCGCATGTAAGCACCCGCACCGCATCCCCGCCGGTTCGCGCATCACAGACCGGATTCGGGCAAAAAGCAAGGGGCGCATTCCGCGAATTCGACAATCGCGCGGGATCACCCGGACATGGTTTGACACTGGTGCGTCAAAGTGAGTAGCGTTTCACCATTGCCCGTCATGGATGAGAAAAGGCCGCGCCGCATGCTGGACACCCCGATTGCCCGGATCGAGAATCTTCGGGTCACCTTCGAGACCAAGGATGGCCCCGTTGTGGGGGTCGAGGATGTCTCTTTCAAGGTCAATCCCGGCGAGACCGTCTGCATCGTGGGCGAATCGGGATCGGGCAAGTCGGTGTCGTCGCTGTCGCTGATGCGGCTTATCGAATATGGCGGCGGCACCATCGCGGGCGGGCGGATGCTGTTCGACCGCCGCGAGGATGGCGAGGTCGATCTTGCGCAAACCGAACAGGGGTTGATGCGCACGATCCGGGGCAACGAGATCGGGATGATCTTTCAGGAGCCGATGACCGCGCTCAACCCTGTGTTCACCGTGGGGCGGCAGCTGTCCGAAGGGCTGCGCGTGCATCGCGGGATGGACAAGCGGCAGGCCCGTGCGCGGGCGCTGGAACTCTTGAAGGAGGTGCGTATCCCCGAGCCGGAGCGCCGCCTCGATCAGTATCCGCATGAGCTGTCGGGGGGGATGCGGCAGCGGGTGGTGATTGCCATGGCATTGGCCTGCAAGCCGCGACTGCTGATCGCGGACGAGCCGACGACGGCGCTCGACGTGACCATTCAGGCCGAGATCCTGGCGCTCATGGACCGCTTGAAGCGCGAGACCGGGACGGCGGTGATCTTCATCACCCATGACATGGCCGTGGTGGCGCAGATGGCCGACCGGGTGGTCGTGATGTTCCGAGGCAACAAGGTCGAGGAGGGGCCGGTCGAGCAGATATTTGAGTCGCCTCAGCATGATTATACCAAGGCGCTGCTGGCCGCTGTGCCCAAGCTGGGCGAGATGCAGGGCAAGGCCTATCCCGAGCCGATGAAGCTGGTGGGCGCGGATGCGCAGGAGATCAAGCCGATCAAGGGCCAAGACGAGGAACTGTTGCACGTCAAAGGGCTGACCACGCGGTTCGCCGTCAAGGGTGGCTTCTTTCGCCGCACGGTGGCCAATGTGCATGCGGTCGAGGATCTGTCCTTTTCGCTTGCCAAGGGCCGCACGCTGAGCCTTGTGGGTGAATCGGGCTGCGGCAAATCAACCGCCGGGCGCTCGATCCTGCGGCTGGTGGAGCCGATGGCGGGCGAGGTGGTGCTGGATGGCACCGATATCATCGCGCTCGATCCCGGCGCGCTGCGTAAGGCGCGCGTCGATATGCAGATGGTGTTTCAGGACCCGTTTGCGAGCCTCAATCCGCAGATGAAGCTGGCCGATCAGGTGGCCGAGCCGATGCGCAATTACGGCCTTGTGAGCCGCTCGGAAATGGATGACCGCGTGGCGATGCTGTTCGACCGGGTGGAATTGCCGCGCTCGTTCCTGCGGCGGTTCCCGCATGAGCTCTCGGGCGGGCAGCGGCAGCGGGTGGCGATTGCGCGTGCGCTGGCATTGAACCCCAAGCTTATCGTGGCTGACGAGGCGGTGAGCGCGCTTGACGTGAGCGTGCAGGCGCAGGTGCTGAACCTGATGATGGAATTGCAGGCCGAACTGGGGCTGAGTTATCTCTTCATCAGCCATGACATGGCGGTGGTCGAGCGTGTGAGCCATGATGTCGGCGTGATGTATCTGGGCCGGATCGTCGAACGCGGCCCGCGCGCCGCCGTCTTCGAGAACCCGCAGCACCCCTATACGCAGGCCCTGATGAAGGCCGTACCGGTGGCCGATCCGCGCCGCCGCAAATCCGAGAAGGATCTGAATTTCAAGCCGATCCCCTCGCCGATCCACCCGGTCGGATACGAGCCGGGGCCGTCGGAATATCAGGAAGTGGACCCGGGCCATTTCGTGCTGACCTCGGAAAGCGGCTATTGATCATGACCCAAAGACTGACGCCGGTCGAGCTGATGACACAGCTCGTGAGCTTTCCCACCGTGAGCCGGGACAGCAATCTGCCGTTGGTGGATTGGGTCGAGGATTATCTGCGCGGACATGGCATCACCGCGCATCGCCATTATGACGAAACCGGCGAGAAGGCCGCGCTGTTCGCCCATGTCGGACCTCAGGTCGAGGGCGGTGTGGTGCTTTCGGGGCATACCGACGTGGTGCCGGTGGATGGCCAGCCCTGGACCTCTGACCCGTTTACCGTGACGGAGCGCGACGGCAAGTATTTCGGGCGTGGTTGCGTCGATATGAAGGGCTTTGACGCGCTTGCCATCTGGGCGCTGGTCGAGGCGCATCATGCGGGTGTTGCGCGGCCCCTGCAACTGGCGCTGAGCTATGACGAGGAAGTGGGCTGCGTCGGTGCGCCACCGATGATCGAGCGGATGCTGGAGGTGTTGCCGAAGGCGGAGCTGGCGATCATCGGAGAGCCGTCGACCTTGCAGGCGGTGACCGGCCACAAGGGCGGGCTGGGCTATGACGTGCATGTGGTGGGCTTTGAGGTGCACAGCTCGATCATGCACCGGGGCGTCAACGCGATCATGGCTGCCGCGCCGCTGATCGACTGGGCCAATCAGCAGAACGCCGAGAACCGGGCGCGCACGCCGTCGGAGCTTGGGTCAATGTTCGAGCCGCCCTGGACGACGCTGCATGTGGGCACGATCTCGGGCGGCACGGCGCATAACATCACCGCCAAGGATTGCCGCTTCGGGATGGATTTCCGGGTCGTGCCGGGCGAGGACCCCGAGGAGTGGGGCGCGCGGTTCGAGGCGAGGGTCGCCGAGGCCGAGGCCGAGATGCAGGCGGTGCATCCCGATACGCGGATCGAGTTGCGGCGCAAATTCCGTGTGCCAGGGTTGCAGCCGGAAGAGGGCGGTGCCGCGGAAGGGTTGGCGCGGCAGATCACAGGCGACAATGGCCGTCACGTGGTCAGCTACGGCACCGAGGCGGGGCAGTTTCAGGAGCGCGGCTATTCGGCGGTGATCTGCGGGCCCGGCGACATTGCGCAGGCGCATCAGCCGGATGAGTTCATCACCGTGGCGCAGTTCGAGGCCGGGCATGATTTCATGCGGCGGCTGGTGGAGAAACTGCGCGGCTGAGGCCTGCCCTGGTCGATGCGCGAATGGCCCGGAAATCCCGGGACCGATCCGCCGCATCAAACGCGTTACTTGATGAAACTGCCATTGCGCAACTCTCGCATGGCCTGACGCAATTCATCTTGTGTGTTCATCACGATCGGGCCATGCCATGCCACCGGCTCTTGCAGCGGTGCGCCAGAGATCAGAAGAAAGCGCACGCCGTCTTCGCCCGCCTGCACGGTAACCTCGTCTCCGGTGCCGAAGCGCACCAGCGTGCGGTCGCCGGACGGGTCGCGCAGATGGAGTTCGCGGCCCGCCACTTCCTTTTCCAGCAGCACGCCGGTCGGCGTCGAGGCATCGGCAAAGGCCCCGGACCCGGCAAAGACATAGGCAAAGCTGCGCCGGTAGGTATCGACCCGAAAGGTCTTTCGCACCCCCGGCGGCACCGAGATGTCGAGATATTGCGGATCGGCGGCGATGCCGTCCACCGGGCCGCGCTTGCCCCAGAATTCGCCCACGATCACCCGCACGCGGGTGCCGTCATCGTCGATGATCTCGGGGATGTCGGGGGATTTCACATCCTGATAGCGCGGTGCGGTCATCTTGAGCGAGGCGGGCAGGTTGGCCCAGAGTTGAAAGCCGTGCATCTGTCCGGAGGCGTTGCCGCGTGGCATTTCCTGATGCAGGATGCCCGACCCGGCGGTCATCCACTGCACATCGCCCGCGCCCAGAGTGCCCGTGTTGCCGAGGCTGTCGCCATGCGCGACGTCACCCGCGAGGACATAGGTGATCGTCTCGATGCCGCGATGCGGATGCCATGGGAAGCCCTTGGCATAGCGCGCCGGATCGTCGTTGCGAAAATCGTCGAACAGCAGGAACGGGTCCAGCTCCGACGGGTCGTGAAAGCCGAAGGCGCGGTGCAGGTGAACGCCGGCACCCTCCATCGTGGGCTGCGCGGGGCGGGTTTCGAGAACGGGTCTGATCGACATGAGCGGTCTCCTTTCACCCGATTAGATAAGCATGCGCGCCGCGCATGGGCAGGGGGCGGTCTGTTCGCAGGCAAAGAGAGGCTGTGCGTTTTTGACGATCCCCCTCGCCAAGCCGGAATAGGCGGGGTAGATGCGCGGGGCAAAGGGAGACGCGCGATGATTGACGATGATGACGTGCAGGTGGTTCTGGCTGCCTCGGCAGGGCGCAGGATGATCGGTGTGGGATCGGTGGCCGGGCTTGGCCTGATCCTGCTTTATCTCGCGCTGGTGCAATCCCCGAGCCTGGGCTGGCAGGTCTTCATGGTGGGGTTCGGAACCGGGGCGCTGTGGCTGGCGCAGCGCATGTGGCGCGCGACCACGTTGCGGCTGGTGCTGTCGCCTGCGGGCCTGCGGTGCAGCGATGGGCGCGTGTTGGCCGAAATGGACGAGATCATCGGGGTGGACCGGGGGGCGTTCGCCTTCAAGCCGTCCAACGGATTCATGCTCAAGCTCAGCCGCAAGGGGCCGTTTGCCTGGGAGCCGGGCATCTGGTGGCGGATCGGGCGGCGCGTGGGGGTGGGGGGTGTCACACCCGGCACCCCGGCCAAGGTCATGGCCGAGATGATTCAGGAACGTATCACGCAGCGCGGCAACGACTGACCCGGAGGCCTAGCTGGTCGTATTGCTGGTGTTGCAGATGTCGATGTGGCATAGCTGCGGTGCGAAACGCAGCGTCATGAACATCCGCGCCTCGATCGGAAATTCACGGAACACACCGCCGAGCGTGACGGACGGTCGGTAGAGCGACCGGCTCTCAACGAGAATCATCTCCTGCCCGTTGAGCATGGCCGGAAAGAAATCATCCGCATTCTCGACCATCTCCTGCGTCATCTCCTCGAACGCACCCTGGCCGCGCAGTTCGGACCAGCGCAATTCGAAGAAATCGACATTGTTGTCAGGGTCGAGGTGACGGCGCACGACGGTGATCCGCAACTGGCCGATATCGGAACGTGTCAGATCGTTGAACAGCGTCTTTGCGTTGTCGATATAGGTGTCGTCGATCGGCGAACTGTTGTTCTGCTCTCGCGAGAGGATGTCGGCGATCGTGTAGGTCGCCTTGTCGGTCAGGCTTTGCTGGCGGTAGGCACCATAGGCCTCATACGAGAAGAACAGGCCAATCGTCAGGAACGGGGCCATGATCACGGTCTCGAGGGCGGCGGTGCCGCGTTCGTCCGACCAGAATGATCCGAACAGTCGCTTCAAAAGGGAAGGTTTCATATCAAATCGGCTCCTGCACAAAGGCACTGGTGGCAACGATAAGCGCCTCGCCATTGGGATCCTTGAATACCGCGCGTCCCAGCCATTGCGACGGGTAAATCGGTGTGTACTTGGCGCAGGCGCGCAGCATCATCAGCTGGTTTTCGCCGCCGGATGTAAATTCACGCAGCGGCTTGGATTCGTCGGCGGCATCGGTGCAATCCGGGGAGGGATCAAGCTGGGTAAAGTTGCGCAGATCGGTCGGGATCATTTCGAGGCGCAGCTTGTTCGCGCAATCGGGGATGATCAGCGAGTTGTCGCAGATGATATCCTTGATGTCGTCATGCTGCGGTGCGCTTCCGGTGCCGAGGCGAATTTCGCGGACCGCGATGTCCAGACCGCGCTCGAGCATGGTGGCGCGCAGGGTCACGAAACCCAGTTCAATCGAAAAGAACATGAACGAGAAGAAGAGCGGGGCCACCATCACGAATTCAAGTGAGGCGGTGCCCTTTTCGTCCCGCAGGTATCGGCGTACCCGCCGTGCGAACGACCGGATCATTGGGTCAGCCTCAACTGTTTGACGTTGACCGCGATGGTGTTGAACACGGTCTTGATGTTGAACGTGGTTGCGTTGAAGTGGTGCGATGTGGTGGAGGCACAGGCCCGCAGTTTGTTCGCCGCGCTGGCCTGACTGCCCATTTCGAAGGCCACTGTGTAGATCGTGATACCCGCAGCGTTGGCGGCGTCGCAGATGTCCTCCATCTGCGCGTCCTTCTTGCCCGGGGTGATCGCTTTGCTCCCGGAGGACCCGAATTCGTTGTAAGGGCCCCAGCTGCCTGTCTTGTTCTTGTAGTATTCGGGCGTCATCAGGCCCCACGCGATATCCCAGTCAATGCGCTCATGCGAGATGTAGCCAGGCATGCTGGTAATGTCGCTGTTCTGGTAGGTCGCGCCGGTTTCCGTGTTGTAAAAGTCATTATAGTGCGGGCTGTAGAGAAAGAAGGAGGTGGTTTCACCGCCAGATGCCCGATACTTGCAGTCGTAACGTGACCAGCTGCAGTATTGCTCGTACTGGCTTCCATACCAGCGGCGGCTGGTATCGTAACGGTCATAAAGGTAGTGAAACTCCTGGTCCTGGTAGGTCACCTCGTAGAGGTTGGAGTTTGCGCCACGATACTGAGCCGGTAGCCGGTAACTATAGTCGTTCTTGCCGTCGCTCATGACCAGCATCACCTTGAGGGTGTCGCCGGTGTCATAGGTGGCGGGCATGTTGCTCAGCAGCGGATCAACATCGTGATATGCCACCGTATTTCCGTATTCGTCGATCTTGGTCTTGGCGGCCTGCAAGGCGGTCACGACCGGTGCGAAAGCGGGGTCGAGCAGGGCAGAGCCCCATTTTATGCCCTCATTCGTGCTGGTACTGCCGGCGGCCTGCAAGGCATTGATCTTGGTTTCGAGCACGGACTGCTTTGTGGCGTAGGGCAGGATCTGAAAGAAGTCCTCGGGGTAGCAGGTCTGGTTGTAGGTGTCGCCTGACCCCCACGCGAACGAATCGTTGGACAGATCCCCGAACGTGGTGCCTCGCTTGGAGGTGTAGAGCATCTGTTGATAGATCGCGTTCGGATCCATTGCGGCGTTGTCGTAATCCGCGTCGCTGAATTCGAGGCACCGCGAATATTGATGGGTCGTGCTGACGTTGAGCGCCTCGAAAAGGCTCTTCGGGGGCGACACGGACCAGCTATACGGCACGATGGAAATAACAGCATCCCGTTCTTCGGTATTTTCCATCACAGTCTGGATGAACTCGATCGCGGCAGGACGAAGGGCTTCGATGCGCGTGCCTTGCATCGAGCCGGAGTTGTCGAGCACCATTGCGACCTCGAGTTTCGGGATCGTGACCTCGGCGGTGGCACCGGCGGCGGATTGGAGCTGGTCGACATTGGCGAATTTCATCAGATAGGTGTCGACGATGCGTTCCGCGCGGGCGCTGACCTTGGCGGAGTTGAGCTTGATGTCGATTTCATCTTCCTGTTCGGCCAGCAGGTACGCGCCGAGCCCGGCCTTGTCGAAGTAATCCTCGATCACGTCGCGCGCCTGGGCGTTGGTACTGGCCTGTGCGCCGGCAAGCACCGCCCGGTCGAGCGTGGCCTGGAGACTGGCACGGGCCGTTTCCTGACGCATCGTATCAAGGGCGATCCCGCCCATCACGAGCATCATGATGAACACGACGAACGAGAAGGCCGTGACGGTGCCGTCCTCGTTGTTCAGAAACTTGTGAACGGGCCGCGAGGCAAGTGCGGTCCCATTTTTCAACAGGGCGGTCAGGCCCGGTTTCCTCGGAGCTTGCTCTACACGCATTCTGATCACCTCTTAATGACCTCAAGGGCCCCCGAAACCATAAATCGGCACACCCAATGCACCATTAATCTCTATCCCAGTTCATTATGGTCGAATTATGGCCGAAAGGGGACAGAAATCGAAAGTTAACGCATTTAAATCAACAATATAGAATGGCGAGCCGTATCGTTTCCGGGGGCGCGACAAACCGGGCGTTTCGGGATTGTGAAAGACCACAGGCACCGTGGATCAGGTTACGGGTGGACAATCGTGGCTCAGCCCTTAACCATCCCATCAGCCACATGCCAGAGACTCGGAGCCTATAGTGTTCGCGCGACTGTGGCACAAAAGGGAGGGAGTTGTAATGACCGCCAAGAGAGAACCGACATTCCGCGAAAGCGTGGATCTGATGTTCAACCGCGCCGTGGCACTGATGGAATTGCCGCCGGGGCTGGAGGAAAAGATCCGCGTCTGCAATGCCACCTACACCGTGCGATTCGGCGTGCGGCTGCGCGGGCAGATCCACACGTTCACCGGCTATCGCAGTGTCCATTCCGAGCATATGGAGCCCGTCAAGGGCGGCATCCGCTATGCCATGGGGGTCAATCAGGACGAGGTCGAGGCGCTGGCGGCGCTGATGACCTATAAATGCGCGCTGGTCGAGGCCCCGTTCGGTGGCTCCAAGGGGGGGCTGCGCCTCGATCCGCGCGAGTGGGAAGAGCATGAGCTTGAGATGATCACCCGGCGCTTTGCCTATGAGCTGATCAAGCGTGATCTGATCCACCCCGCGCAGAACGTGCCCGCCCCCGACATGGGCACCAGCGAGCGCGAGATGGCCTGGATCGCGGATCAGTACAAGCGCATGGCCACCACCGATATCAACTACCGCGCCTGTGTCACCGGCAAGCCCATTCATGGCGGCGGCATCCAAGGCCGGACCGAAGCGACCGGACGCGGCGTGCAATACGCCCTGCGCGAGTTCTTTCGTCACCCCGAGGATGTCGCGGCGGCGGGCATGTCGGGCAAGCTCGACGGCAAGCGGGTGGTGGTGCAGGGCCTTGGCAACGTGGGCTATCACGCGGCGAAGTTCCTGAGCGAGGAGGATGGCTGCAAGATCACCGCGATCATCGAGCGCGACGGTGCGCTGATCGACGAGAGTGGTTTTGACGTGGAGGCGGTGCGCAACTGGATTGCGCGGCATGGCGGCGTCGATGGCTATCCCGACGGCAAATATATCGCGGACGGCACCAAGGCGCTGGAGAACGAGTGCGAGATCCTCATTCCGGCGGCGATGGAAGGGGTGATCAACCTCGAGAATGCCGATCGCATCAAGGCGCCGCTGATCATCGAGGCGGCGAACGGGCCGGTCACCGCCGGGGCCGACGATATCCTCCGCCAGAAAGGCACCGTGATCATCCCCGACATGTTTGCCAATGCGGGCGGTGTGACGGTGTCCTATTTCGAATGGGTCAAGAACCTCAGCCATATCCGCTTTGGTCGCATCGGGCGGCGTCAGGAAGAGGCGCGCCACCAGCTGATCGTGGACGAGTTGGAGCGGCTCGACGCGCATCTGGGCGACAACTGGCAGATGAGCCCGCATTTCAAGCAGCAATATCTGCGCGGTGCGGGTGAGTTGGAACTGGTGCGCTCCGGTCTCGACGACACCATGCGCAGCGCCTACCAGTCGATGCGCGAGGTCTGGCACAGTCGGCAGGACGTGACCGATCTGCGCACGGCGGCGTATCTGGTGTCCATCGCCAAGGTCGCGGCCAGCTATCGCGCCATGGGTCTGTAACGGGGCTCTGACGCGCGCAGGTCGCGCATGGGCCGGGAAATGGCGGGAAAGATGGCAGAGCTTCGGCTCTGCCATTGCTATTGAAGATGAGACTTGGTTCAGTCGCATCACATCACGGGCAAGGGGGCAGGCATGCGGTTTTCGGGGCTGCGGGTTCTGAAGGAAGGGCTGACCGGCAACAAAGGCTGGCAGGCGCATTGGCGCGATGCGGTGCCCAAATCCGACTATGACGTGGTGATCATCGGTGGCGGCGGGCATGGCCTCTCGACCGCCTATTACCTGGCCAGCCGGTATGGGATCACCAATGTCGCGGTGCTGGAAAAGGGCTATCTTGGCGGTGGCAACGTGGGCCGCAACACCACCATCGTGCGGGCCAATTATTTCCTGCCGGGCAATTCTGAATTCTACAGCCATTCGCTGAAACTGTGGGAGGGGTTGGAAGAGGATCTGAATTACAACGTCATGCACTCGCAGCGCGGGCAGATCGTGCTGTTTCACTCCGACGGGCAGCGCGATGCGGCGGCACGGCGCGGCAACGCGATGCGCAATCAGGGCGACGATGCGGAACTCTTGAGCGTGGCGGAGCTCAAACGCATGGTGCCCTATCTCGATTACGAGCAGGCGCGGTTTCCGATCTATGGCGGCCTCTTGCAGCGGCGCGCGGGCACCGCACGGCATGACGCGGTGGCCTGGGGCTATGCGCGGGGTGCCAGCGACCGGGGCGTCGACCTCATCCAGAATTGCGAGGTCACGGGGATCGATATCGAGAATGGCCGGGTGAAAGGCGTGCAGACCACGCGCGGTGCCATTCGCGCCAAGAAGCTGGCCATTGTCGTCGCTGGGCGCTCAAGTCAGGTGGCGGCGATGGCGGGCATGCGCCTGCCGATCGAGAGCCACGTGCTGCAAGCCTTTGTCACCGAGGGGCTGAAGCCCTGCATCGACCATGTGATCAGTTTCGGCATGGGGCATTTCTATATCAGCCAGTCCGACAAGGGCGGGCTGGTCTTTGGCGGCGATCTGGACATGTACGCGTCTTACGCCGCGCGCGGCAACCTGCCGCTGGTCGAGCATGTGATGGAGGCGGGCATGACCCTGATGCCGATGATCGGCAATGCCCGCGTGCTGCGCAGCTGGGGCGGGATCATGGACATGTCGCCCGATGGCTCACCCGTCATCGACCATGCGGGGATCGACGGCCTCTATCTCAATTGCGGCTGGTGCTATGGCGGGTTCAAGGCGGTGCCGGGATCGGGGGATGCGATGGCGCATCTGATCGCCACCGACCGCCCGCATCCAGCGGCCACGGGATTTCGGCTCGACCGCTTTGCGACCGGGCGGGGGCTGATGGACGAGGAAGGCACCGGCGCGCAGCATAACCTGCACTAGGAGTTAATCATGGCGAGATCTATTATGTACGCCTTTGCACTTATTTTTTTGGGAACCGGAAGCTCTTCTCTCAGTGCAGCGGAATTTTTGTGCCGTCCAAACTCCGTCAGTGATGATGTATGTGAGAGGGCAAGAGAAATTGAAGACGAGATGCGGCCACAGCTACCATTTACTACAGCAGATGGCACGTTGATTACGCGCATTTACTCTCACGACTCAACGGTATCTTTAGAGGGGCGTTGGAGTTGGTCAGATGCCGTATTCAAAGACAGGCTACTGAAGTCTGGCCTGACGCTGAGTGAATTTAGAGCCAAGGCCGCACAAAGCACTAACGAGATGGTATGTAGCACCGAAGTTCTGGCAGCTTTTGTTCGTCTCGGAGGTCAATTTCGATACAAATACTCCACCGAGGACAACACGCCTGTCGTCGAAGTTCTTGTCGTTCACTGTGAATAAATTGGGGGCGGTCAGATGAGGATCAACTGTCCGGTCTGCGGCGAGCGGGATCGTCGCGAGTTCTATTATCAGGGCGCGGCGCTGGCGCGGCCCGAGGGGGACGCTTGGGGGCCGGATTGGGACGACTACCTGCATAACCGCGACAACGCGGCGGGGGTGACGCGCGATCTGTGGCAGCATGAGCAGGGTTGCGGGGCCTGGCTGATCGTGACCCGCGATACGGTCACGCATGAGGTTCTGGCTGTGGCGCTGGCGGCGGAGGCGGGCGCATGAGGGTTGCGGGCAAGGGGCTGATCGACCGTGACCGTCCGGTTTCGTTTCGTTTTGACGGGCGGGACTATCAGGGGTTTGCGGGCGATACGCTGGCCTCGGCGCTTCTGGCCAATGACGTGCGGATGGTGGCACGGTCGTTCAAGTATCACCGCCCGCGCGGCGTGATGACTGCGGGCAGCGAGGAGCCCAATGCGCTGGTCACGCTGGGGCTGGGGGCGGCGCAGGAGCCCAACCTCCGGGCGACCACGGTCGAGTTGCACGAGGGGCTCTGGGCGCGCAGTCAGAACCGCTGGCCGACGCTTGGGGTCGATCTGCTGGCGGCGAATGATCTTCTTGCGCCCTTTCTCGGGGCGGGGTTCTACTACAAGACCTTCATGTGGCCGCGCGCCTTTTGGGAGCGGGTCTATGAGCCGGTGATCCGCCGCGCTGCCGGTCTGGGCGCGCTGTCGGGCGAGCCGGCGCAGGATCGTTATGAGCGCGCCTTTGCCCATTGCGATGTGCTGGTGATCGGTGGCGGGCCTGCCGGGCTGATGGCGGCGCGCGCGGCGGCGGAGGCGGGCGCGGATGTGATCCTCGCCGAGGAGGACACCCGGCTTGGCGGGCGGCTTCTGGCCGAGAGCGAGGAGGTCGACGGGGTGCCCGCCGTGGCGTGGGTGGCGGAGATCGCGGCGGAGCTCGCCGCCATGTCTAATGTCCGGATCATGACGCGCACTGCCGTGACCGGGGCCTATGATCAGGGCACCTATGGCGCGTTGGAACGGTTGGCGCCGGATGTGGCGGATCGCGCCCACGCACCGAAGGGCGCGTTCTGGCGGATCGTGGCAAAGCGCACGGTGCTGGCGGCGGGGGCGCTGGAGCGGCCGGTGGCATTCGCGGGCAACGACCGGCCCGGGGTGATGATGGCGGGCGCGGTGCGCGCCTATCTCAATCGCTGGGGCGTGGTGCCGGGGCAGAGCACGGTGGTCTTTGGCAACAATGACAGCGCGCATCGCACCGTGGCCGATTTGCAGGAGGCGGGGGTGCATGTCGCGGCGCTGGTCGATTCGCGGCATTATGCGCGCTGCGATCTCGACGTCCCGTTCTACCCCGGCGCGCAGGTCTGTGGGACGAGCGGACGGCGCGGGCTGGAGGCGGTGACGATTGCCACGGCCAAGGGAGAGGAGCGGATTGCCGCGGAGTGTCTGGCGGTCTCGGGTGGGTGGAACCCGTCGGTGCATCTGGCCTGTCACATGGGGGCGCGACCGGTCTGGGACGCGGACCGGCTGGCCTTTCTGCCGCCCGAGGGGGCTGTGCCGGGGCAGCGCGTGGCGGGCGCTGTGAAGGGGGAGTTTTCGACCCGCGCCTGTCTGGAGAGCGGATTGGCCGAGGGGCTGCGCGCGGCAAGCGATCTCGGGTTGAAGCAGCCGGAGATCAGCGTGCCGTCGGCGGGAGACGCCGCCTATGATATTTTCCCGCTGTGGCAGGTGCCGGGCAAGGGGCGCGCCTGGCTCGATTTTCAGAACGATGTGACGGTCAAGGACGTGGATCTTGCCGCGCGCGAAAACTTTCGCTCGGTCGAGCATATGAAGCGCTACACGACCCAAGGCATGGCGCCCGATCAGGGCAAGAACTCGAACGTCAATGCGCTCGCCGTGCTGGCGGACGCGACCGGGCGCGGTATCCCCGAGACCGGCACCACTACCTTTCGCCCGCCCTATGTGCCGGTGCCGATTGCGGCCATGGGCGCGGGGGCCAAGGGCAAGGGCTTTGCGCCCGAGCGGCTGACCACCTCGCATGCCGAGAGCGTGGCGTGCGGCGCGCCGATGATCGAGGCGGGGCTGTGGTATAGGCCCAGCTATTTCCCGCGCAAGGGCGAGAGCCATTGGCGGCAATCCTGCGACCGTGAGGTGGAGATGGTGCGCGGGTGCGTGGGGGTCTGCGATGTCTCGACCCTCGGCAAGATAGATATTCAGGGCCCGGATGCGGCGCGGTTTCTGGATTTCGTCTATACCAACACGTTATCGACGCTGAAGGAGGGCCGCGTGCGCTATGGCCTTATGCTGCGCGAGGACGGGCATGTCATGGATGACGGCACCTGCGCGCGGCTGGGGGAGCGCCATTACCTGATGACCACCACCACGGCGGCTGCGGGACAAGTGATGCGGCATCTGGAGTTCGTGGCGCAGGTTCTGCGGCCCGGTTGGGACGTCCGGATGGTGTCGGTGACGGAACAGTGGGCGCAGTTCGCCGTGGCGGGGCCGCAGGCGCGCGATCTGCTCAATGGTCTCTTGGATGCGCCGATTGACGATGCGGGGTTTCCCTTCATGGGTTGTGGTCCGGTGAGTGTGGGCGGCGTGGCGGCGCGGCTGTTCCGCATTTCGTTCTCGGGTGAGCATGCCTATGAGATCGCGGTGCCCGCGCGTTATGGGGCGGCGCTCTTCAAGGAATTGGTGGCGCGCGCCGAGGCCATGGGCGGCGGTGCCTACGGGATGGAGGCGCTGAATGTATTGCGGATCGAGAAGGGCTTTATCACCCATGCCGAGATCCACGGGCGGGTGACCGCCTATGATATCGGGATGCAGGGGATGATGAGCGGCAAGAAGGATTTTGTCGGCAAACCGGCGGCGTCGCGGGGCGGATTGATGGACCCGGAGCGGGAGCGGCTGGTGGGGTTGAAACCCGTGGGCGCGGTCAAGGAAATGTTGCCCGGCGCGCATCTGTTCGAGGAGGGGGCCGAGGCCGTGAGCGCCAACGATCAGGGCTATATCACCAGTGCGTGCTATTCGCCGACGTTGGGCCATGTGATCGGGCAGGCGTTTCTGCGGCGCGGGCCGGAGCGGATCGGCGAGCGGGTGCGCATGGTCGATCACCTGCGCGGCTCGGAGACGATCTGCGAGGTGACGGGCGTCGTGCAGAATGACCCGGATGGAGGGCGGTTGCGTGGTTGAGTTGCAAGCCGAGAGCCCCGGAGAGGGGCGGTTGCCGGTGGCGGCGGGCGAGTTGCGGCTGAGCGCGGCTGTGCCGGAGCGCCTGACAAGCCTTGCGCCCTATAACGGGCAGGCCGCCGCGCTGTCGGAAGCGATGCAGGCGGCGCATGGGATGGGCTGGCCTGGGCCCGGACGGATGACCGGGCGCAAGGGCGCGCGGGCGATGTGGTTCGGGCGCGAGATGGCGCTTTTGATCGGGCCGGAGCCTGATCCCGGGCTGGCGGCGCATGCCGCCCTTGTCGATCAGTCTGACGCCTGGGCGGTGCTGGTGCTGGAGGGGCCGGGGGCGGCGGAGGTGCTGGCGCGGCTCTGCCCGCTCGACCTGCGCGATCATGTGTTCAAGCGCGGCCATGTCGCCCGCACGGAGGTGGCGCATATGGCCGGGGCGATTGCGCGCATGGGCGCAGACAAGTGGCGGATCATGGTGTTTCGCTCGATGGCCGGGACATTGATCCACGAGGCGGAGACGGCGATGCGACGGGTTGCGGCGCGGCGAAATTCCCCGGTGTGAGGCGCTGACAGGGCGCGCGATTTGCCCTAGATACGTCCATAGTTGAAAGGGAGAGACCGCCATGCGCCTGATGTTGATTGCCGCCCTGAGCACCGTGCCGCTGAGCGCCACGGCGCAGAACCCGATCTGTGCCCCCACAGGAGAGATCGTGGCGCGCGCGGTCGAGGCGCGCAAGGACGGGCAGGAGGCGCCGCAGACCATCAAGGCGATCAGCGCCGACATGACCGGGCAGATGGCTCCCTATGAGCCTGCGGTGCAGCCGCTGGTCGATTGGGTCTATACGCTCGGCGAGGCGGAATTGAGCAAGGACGTGGCGGGCAGCTATGTCACGCAATGCGAGGCGCAGTAGACCACTGGACTCTGAGCGTCACGCGCCCAATATAGGGGTATGAGCCTGCCCCCCGGATTCCTCGATGAGTTGCAAAGCCGCCTGTCGCTGTCTCAGGTCGTCGGGCGCAAGGTCATGTGGGACACGCGCAAGTCCAATCAGGCCAAGGGCGACATGTGGGCACCGTGCCCGTTCCATCAGGAAAAAACCGCGTCTTTTCATGTCGATGACCGCAAGGGGTTTTATTACTGCTTTGGCTGTCACGCCAAGGGTGATGCGATCTCATTCGTGCGCGAGACCGAGAATGTCGATTTCATCGAGGCGGTGAAGATCCTAGCCACCGAGGCGGGCATGAGCGTGCCCGAACGCGACCCGCAGGCGCAGAAAAAGGCCGACCGGCGCGCGCAGCTGGTCGAGGTGATGGAGCAGGCGGTCAAGTATTTCGGCCTGCAATTGCGGTCAGGGGCCGGGACTGCGGCGCGCGATTACCTCAAGGGGCGCAGGCTGGATGAGGCGACTTTGTCCAAGTTTGACATCGGCTTTGCCCCTGATGGCTGGCAGGGGCTGTGGGATCACCTGACGGGCAAGGGCGTGGCGCCCGAGATGATCCTTGCCTGTGGTCTGGCCAAGGAAAGCACGCGGGGCGGCAAGCCCTATGACACGTTCCGCAACCGGATCATGTTCCCCATCCGAGACGCGCGCGGGCGGTGCATCGCCTTTGGCGGGCGGGCGATGGACCCCAACGACAACGCCAAATATCTCAACTCGCCCGAGACCGAGATATTCGACAAGTCGCACACGCTTTATAACCATGGCCCTGCCCGTGAAGCGGCGGGCAAGGGGCAGCTGCTGATCGTGGCCGAGGGTTATATGGATGTGATCGCGCTGGTGGCGGCGGGCTTTGGCGCGGCGGTGGCCCCGCTGGGCACGGCGGTGACCGAGCATCAGATGCAACTCCTGTGGCGGATCGCACCCGAGCCGGTGATCATGCTGGATGGCGACCGGGCCGGGCTTCAGGCCGCCTACCGGGTGGTCGACCTTGCGCTGCCGCTGCTTGAAGCGGGCAAATCGTTGCGCTTTGCGCTTATGCCCGAGGGGCAGGACCCCGACGATCTGCTCAGGGCCGAAGGGGCGGGGGCGGTGCAGGCGCGGATCGACGCGGCGCTGCCGATGGTGCGCCTGCTGTGGCAGCGCGAGACCGAGGGTCGCGATTTCGACAGCCCCGAGCGCAAGGCGGCGCTGGAGCGTGTCTGCCGCGAGAAGACCGGGCTGATTCGCGACCCGTCGCTGCGCAACTACTATGATCAGGAACTCAAGGATCTGCGCTGGCAGCTCTTCAATCCGCGCCGTGCGGCGTCGAGCAAGTTCACACCCCGTCCGCGCGGTGGCAAATGGCCCCCGCCGGAGCCTGCGCGCGCGACCACGAAATCCTCGCTGCTGGTCACGGCGGCGGGGGATACGCAGCTGCGCGAGGCGGTAATTCTGGCGACCCTCATCTGCTGCCCCGAGGTGATGGAGACATTCGAGGGCCAGATCGAGCGCATGGAGTGTCAGGACCCGGACCATGCGCGGCTGCGCGCGCTGATCCTGCGCCACGCGCCTGCGGGCGCCGACACCCTGCGCGCGCAGATTGAGGACGAGATGGGGGCCGCGCCCCTTGAAAAGCTGCTGGCGCTGCCCCATGTCGCGCTTGCCCCGCCGGTGCGGTATCTGGGCGATACCGAGCTTGCCAACCTGACCCTGAGCGAAGAATTGGCCAAGCTGATGGCGCAGCGGGGCGTGCTGGCCGAGATGCACGAGGCCGCCGAGGACATGGCCGGACTGGCCGACGAGGCGATCACATGGCGGCTTGCACAGGCGGCGGAGGCGCGCAACAAGGCGCTGCGCAGCCAGCAGGAAGACAAGGCCGAATACGAGCTGGGTGAGAACGGAGCGGCGATCAAACGTGACGAGAAAGAGCAGTTTGCCGCGCTCCTGGGTAAGATAAGCTTTTCCAAACAGAGGCGATAACCGCATTTTGGGGAAGAATGGACAATAAAATCGGGGTAAACGGGTGTGCGAATCACCTGATCGCGCTATTGATTCGGGTTAACCGAATCACCTGCACCGTCCCTAACTGAGGAGTCTTTCATGGCCGCCAAGGATACCGAGGACCAAAAGCCCGACGACGCCGAGACCGAAGTCTCGCTCGACATGTCCCAGGCGGCGGTCAAGAGGATGATTGCCGAGGCGCGTGAGAAGGGGTTCATCACCTACGATCAGCTTAACGAGGTGCTGCCGCCCGATCAGGTCAGTTCCGAGCAGATCGAGGACGTGATGTCGATGCTTTCAGAGATGGGTATCAACATCATCGAGGCCGAGGACGCCGAAGAGGAAGAGAGCCGGACCACCGCCGTCGCCGAAGTGGGCAAGCGTGGCGAGATCACGCTTGGCTCGGGTAAGGAAGAAAAGCTCGACCGCACGGATGACCCGGTGCGGATGTATCTGCGCGAGATGGGCTCGGTCGAACTCTTGAGCCGCGAGGGCGAGATCGCCATCGCCAAGCGCATCGAGGCAGGCCGCAACACGATGATCGCGGGGCTCTGCGAAAGCCCGCTGACCTTTCAGGCGATCACCATCTGGCGCGACGAACTTCTCGGCGAAGACATTCTGCTGCGCGACGTGATCGACCTTGAGGCCACGTTCGGCAATCAGCCGGGCGAAGAGGGGGCGGAGCCGGTCGTCGAGGCGGCCAACGTGACCAGCCCGCCGGCCAACCGCAGCGAGAGCAGTGACGAGCCGGAACTCGATGCCGACGGCAACCCGATCCAGAGCGAAGATGATGAGGACGATGACGAGCAGGCCAACATGAGCCTTGCGGCGATGGAAGCCGCGCTCAAGCCGCGCGTCCTCGAAACGCTCGACCGCATCGCCGAGGATTTCGCGCAGCTGAGCGAAATGCAAGATAGCCGGATTTCCGCGACGCTCAACGAGGACGGATCGTTCTCGGCTGATCAGGAAGTGAAATACCAAAAGCTGCGGTCGGAAATCGTCAAGCTTGTCAATGAGTTGCACCTGCATAACAACCGTATCGAGGCGCTGATCGACCAGCTTTACGGGATCAACCGCCGGATCATGCAGATCGACACGGCGATGGTCAAACTCGCCGATCAGGCGCGGATCAACCGCAAGGAATTCGTCGAGGAGTATCGCGGGCGCGAGCTTGATCCCAACTGGCTCGACGATATGGCGGCGAAATCCGGGCGCGGCTGGCAGATGTTCATGGAACGCAGCCCCGAGAAGGTGGCCGAACTGCGCGCCGACATGGCGCAGGTGGGCCAGTATGTGGGCCTGGATATCTCGGAGTTCCGCCGCATCGTCGGGCAGGTCCAGAAGGGCGAGAAAGAGGCGCGTCAGGCCAAGAAGGAAATGGTCGAGGCGAACCTGCGTCTGGTCATCTCGATTGCCAAGAAATACACCAACCGTGGCCTGCAATTCCTTGATCTCATTCAGGAAGGTAACATTGGCCTGATTAAGGCGGTGGACAAGTTCGAGTATCGCCGGGGCTACAAGTTCTCGACCTACGCGACATGGTGGATCCGTCAGGCGATCACCCGCTCGATCGCCGACCAGGCGCGCACCATCCGTATCCCGGTGCACATGATAGAGACGATCAACAAGCTGGTGCGCACGGGGCGCCAGATGCTGCATGAGATCGGCCGCGAGCCGACGCCGGAAGAGTTGGCAGAGAAGCTGCAAATGCCGCTTGAGAAGGTCCGTAAGGTGATGAAGATCGCCAAGGAGCCGATTTCTCTGGAGACGCCGATCGGCGATGAGGAAGACAGCCAGCTTGGCGATTTCATCGAGGACAAGAATGTCATCCTGCCGCTTGATTCAGCTATTCAGGACAATCTCAAGGAAACCACGACGCGGGTGCTGTCCTCGCTCACCCCACGCGAGGAACGGGTGTTGCGCATGCGCTTCGGCATCGGAATGAACACCGACCACACGCTTGAAGAGGTGGGGCAGCAGTTCAGCGTCACCCGTGAGCGTATCCGCCAGATCGAGGCCAAGGCGCTGCGCAAGCTCAAGCATCCCTCGCGGTCGCGCAAGCTGCGGAGTTTCCTGGATCAGTAAGGAGGCCCCCATGTCGATCCTGTCACGCCTGTTCGGAGGCGGTACCAAGCCCGAGGCGCGGGCGGAGGTGTCTGAAACTTACAAGGAGTTTCGGATCATTGCCGCGCCGCAGAGCGACGATGAGGGGTATCGCGTCGGCGCGCGGATCGAGAAAGAGGTGGACGGCGAGGTGAAGGTGCATCATCTGCTGCGCGCTGACACGTTGCGCAGCCTGGACGAGGCCGAGACGTTTTCGATCCGCAAGGCGAAACAGGTCATCGACGAGCAGGGCGAGCGGATTTTCCGCTGAGTTCCGCGTCACGGAAGGCGCGTGCCCCGGCCCGGAGGCCGGGGCGTTTTGTCAGGCTAGCATGACCATCGGGTTTTCGAGGTTCTCGACGATCTGCTTGAGGAGGTCCGCGCCCATCGCGCCGTCGATCACCCGGTGATCGACCGAGAGCGTCACCGACATGACCGTGGCAACGGTCAGTTCGCCATCAGAACCCACCACCGGCTTTTTCTGGCCCGCGCCGACGGCGAGGATCGCGCCATGCGGGGGGTTGATCACGGCGTCGAAATTCTCGATCCCGAACATGCCGAGATTTGAGATCGCGAAGGTGCCGCCCTGATATTCATGGGGGGCAAGTTTGCGGTCGCGGGCGCGGGTGGCGAGGTCCTTCATCTCCGCCGACAGCGCCGACAGCGATTTCATCTCGGCATCCTTGAGCACCGGCGTGAACAGCCCGCCCTCGATGGCGACAGCGACGGCCACGTCCGAGGGTTTGAGCTTGAGCACCTTGTCGCCCGCCCAGACGGCATTGGCGTCGGGCACGGCCTGCAACGCCAGGGCACAGGCCTTGATGATGAAGTCGTTGACGCTGAGCTTTACGCCGCGCGATTCAAGCTGCTTGTTGAGGTCACCACGGAATTTCATCAGCGCGTCGAGCCTGATCTCGCGGCGCAGGTAGAAATGCGGCACGGTCTGCTTGGCCTCGGTGAGACGCGCGGCGATGGTCTTGCGCATCCCGTCGAGCTTGACCTCCTCGAACTCGCGGCCCTCGTACATCGCCATGACGGCATCTGACGAGGGGCCCGAGGCCGGGGCAGGGGCCTTGTCCGCCGGTTTGACGGCCTCCTTGGCGGGCGCGGCGGCGGGCTTGGCCTCCTCCACATCGGCGCGCACGATGCGGCCATGCGGGCCGGTGCCCTTGATCTGGCGGAGATCCAGCCCTTTTTCCGCAGCGATCCGGCGGGCGAGGGGCGAGGCGAAGATACGCTCGCCACTGTCATCCTTGGGGGCTGCCGGGGCGGGGGTGTCGGACTTGGCAACCGGCTCGGTGCTCTTGCCTTTGCCGGAGCCTTCGCCGCCCTGTTTTTCGCTGGTCTTGTCGTTCTTGGCAGGCTCTTCCGCGTCCGCCGATTTCGGGGCGCTTGCTGCGGTGTCGATATCGTCGGCGCTTTCGCCTTCCTCCAGCAACACGGCAATCAGTGTGTTGACCTTGACGCCCTCGGTGCCGTCCTCGATCAGGATCTTGCCGATGGTGCCTTCGTCCACCGCCTCGAATTCCATCGTGGCCTTGTCGGTCTCGATCTCGGCCAGCAGGTCGCCCGCGTTGACGGTATCCCCCTCCTTGACCAGCCATTTGGCGAGCGTGCCCTCTTCCATGGTGGGCGAGAGGGCGGGCATGAGTATTTCGGTTGGCATCGCGTCGCTCTCCTTACCGGTAGGTCACTTGGCGCACGGCGTCGATCACCTCGGTGGTCGAGGTCAGCGCCAGCTTTTCGAGATTGGCCGCGTAGGGCATCGGCACGTCCTTGCCGGTGCAGTTGATGACCGGCGCGTCGAGATAGTCGAACGCCTTTTGCATCAGCACCGAGGAGATGTAGCTGCCGATGGAGGGTACCGGCCAGCCTTCTTCGACGGTGACGCAGCGGTTGGTTTTCATCACCGATTTGATCACCGTGTCGGTGTCCATTGGACGCAGGGTGCGCAGGTCGATCACCTCGGCGTCGATACCGTCCTCGGCGAGTTTCTCTGCGGCCTCGAGCGCGTAGGTCATGCCGATGCCGAAGCTGACGATGGTCACGTCCGCGCCCTCGCGCCAGATCTTGGCCTTGCCGAAGGGGATGGTGAAATCATCCATCTTGGGCACCTCGAAGGACTTGCCGTATAGGATCTCGTTTTCGAGAAAGATCACCGGGTTGGGGTCGCGGATTGCGCTTTTCAACAGACCCTTGGCACAGGCAGCGGAATAGGGCTGAACCACGCGCAGGCCGGGCACCTGGGCATACCAGGCGGCGTAGTCCTGGCTGTGCTGGGCGCCGACGCGGGCGGCGGCACCGTTGGGGCCACGGAAGACGATGGGGCTGCCCATCTGGCCGCCCGACATGTAGAGCGTTTTGGCGGCGGAGTTGATGATCTGGTCGATCGCCTGCATAGCGAAATTCCAGGTCATGAATTCGACGATGGGACGCAGCCCGCCCCAGGATGCGCCCACCCCGATGCCGGCAAAGCCGTGTTCGGTGATTGGCGTGTCGATCACGCGTTTGCCGCCGAATTCATCCAGCAGGTTCTGGGTGATCTTGTAGGCGCCCTCGTATTCGGCCACCTCTTCGCCCATGATGAAGACCGTGTCGTCGCGGCGCATCTCCTCGGCCATGGCGGCGTTGAGGGCCTCGCGGACGGTCTTGTTCTCCATCTCGGTGCCCTCGGGCCAGTCGGGGCTGGTGTCGGATTTGGGGGCGGCGGGGGCCTTGGTCTCAGCGGATTTCGGGGCTTCCGCGTCGTCGCCGTCGTCCTCGGCCTTGGGGGCCGGGGCGCTTGATGCGGTGTCGATATCGTCGGCGCTTTCGCCTTCTTCCAGCAGGACGGCGATCGGGGTGTTGACCTTGACGCCTTCGGTGCCGTCTTGAATCAGGATCTTGCCGATGGTGCCTTCGTCCACCGCCTCGAATTCCATCGTGGCCTTGTCGGTTTCGATTTCGGCCATGATGTCACCGGCATTGACGGTGTCGCCTTCCTTGACCAGCCATTTGGCGAGTGTGCCTTCCTCCATCGTGGGGGAGAGGGCGGGCATGAGAATTTCGGTAGCCATTGTCGTCTCTCCTCCTCAGGCGTTCTGCGGTGCCACGTCGGCGATGATGTCGGTCCAGAGTTCGTCGGTTGCGGGCTCCGGGCTTTCCTTGGCGAAATCGGCGCTGGCGTTGACCACTTCCTTGATTTCCTTGTCGATGGCCTTGAGATCCTCCTCGGAGGCGTGGCCGCCGGAGATCAGCAGCTCGCGGACATGTTCGATGGCGTCTTTCTCCTCGCGCATTTTCTGCACCTCTTCGCGGGTGCGGTACTTGGCGGGGTCGGACATCGAATGGCCACGGTAGCGGTAGGTCTTGATTTCAAGGATGTACGGTCCCTTGCCGGAGCGGCAGTGCGCGACGGCCTTGTCGCCCGCTTCTTTCACCGCGAGCACGTCCATGCCGTCAACCGCCTCGCCGGGAATGCCGAAGGCCTCGCCCCGGGTGTAGATGTCAGGGGTGGAGGTGGAGCGTTTCTGCGAGGTGCCCATGGCGTATTGGTTGTTCTCGATCACGAAGACCACCGGCAGGTCCCAGAGCGCAGCCATGTTGAAGGTTTCGTAGACCTGCCCCTGATTGGCCGCGCCATCGCCGAAATAGGTGAAGGTGACGCGGTTGTTTTCAAGGTACTTGTCGGCGAAGGCGAGCCCCGCGCCAAGTGGCACGTTGGCCCCTACGATGCCGTGACCGCCGTAGAACTGCTTTTCGGTCGAGAACATGTGCCTCGAGCCGCCCTTGCCCCGGCTGTAGCCACCCTCGCGCCCGGTGAGTTCGGCCATGACGCCCTTTGGATCCATTCCGCAGGCGAGCATGTGGCCATGATCGCGGTAGGTGGTGACGCGCTTGTCGCCGTCCTCGGCGGCGGCCTCGAGACCCACGACAACGGCCTCCTGGCCGATGTAGAGGTGACAGAAGCCGCCGATCAGGCCCATGCCGTAAAGCTGGCCGGCCTTCTCCTCGAATCGGCGGATAAGCAGCATATCGCGGTAATATTGGGTGAGTTCGTCTGCGGAAACGTTTGGTTTCTTGGCGCTTTTCCGGGTGGCCATGGGCGGGCAACTCCTTGTTGGCGAATATAGTTTAGCATTAAACTATTTCATACACCAATCGTTGCGGCGTTGCGAGGATGAATTTGGGGGAGGTGAAAGTGGGGGGATTGGCCTGAAGCTGTCGTTGCCGTGAGCCGCGCGAAACGCACCGAAGGTGCCGCGCGATCGCCGGGCCGTCCCGCGGCCTGGCGATTTGAGAAGTTGCGCAACGTATCGAGGTTACAATGACTTGGCTGGCATAAAGCGCCCGCCACGAGCGTTGCATCGCCAGTCCCCGGCCCTGCGATTGCGCGGCACCTTCTACGGGAAAATCAATGACCGCTTAAGGCCACCGCCGGACCTTAACGAATGACGATCTCGTCGCCGCGCATCAGGCCGAGCACTTCGCGCGCCTGCTGGTCGAGCAGGTCCAGATCGAGATAGCCGTCCGACAGCCGGTGCGTCAGGTTTTCCATTCGGGCCACCTGTGTCTCCAGTGTCTGGAGTTGCGCCCGCAACTCGGCGCTTTGCGCCTCGATCTCGGCGCGGCGGAACAGTCCGTAATCCCCCTGCACGGCGGCGAAGGTGAAATAGGCGCCCAGAAAGAACGCCACGGTGAAAAAGATCAGCGTGCCCCAGGGGCGGCTGCGGGGGGTCATGGTGTGCTTTGCCTCGTTCTGCCGCCTCTTGTCGGGCGATCGCATGCACCATGCCACAGGTGATTCGCTTTGTGAATCCCCTTTCGCCGCGAATTACCGCGCTCTAGCATGATGGCAAAGGAGGCCCGCCATGTCCCAGATCCCTGCGCAGGAGACGCTTGCCACCCATGAGGTCCTGAACCAGCCCGCGCCGCGCGGCGATCTGGATCTGTGGGGCGATGATCCGGCCTTGCAGACCCATGCCGGGGCGGCGGGGGCGGATGCCGATCATCTGGCGGATTACGGCGCGAAGATCGGAACGCAGGCGATGCGCGCGGCGGGGCGCGACGCCAACCGGCAGCCGCCCGAATTGCTGCTGTTCGATGCGGGCGGGCGCAGGCTCGACGAGGTGCGTTTTCACCCCGCCTATCACGATCTGATGCAGGCGGGGATCGGCGCGGGCTATGCCGCACTGCCGTGGGAGGGGGCGCAGGGCGGTCATGCCACCCATGCCGCGATGGTCTATCTGACCAGCCAGGTGGAGCCGGGCGTGTGCTGTCCGATGACCATGACCTATGCCGCGATCCCGGCGCTGCGGGCCGAAAAGGCGCTGCTTGCGGAGTGGGTGCCGAAGCTGACTGCGCGGCTTTATGATCCTGTGGCCCGACCGCTGGCGCGCAAGGCGGGGGCCACCTTGGGTATGGCAATGACCGAGAAACAGGGCGGTTCGGACATTCGCGCCAATGCCACGCGGGCCGAGCGGGAGGGCGATCATTACCGGCTGACCGGGCATAAGTGGTTCTGCTCTGCGCCGATGTCGGACGGGTTCCTGACGCTGGCGCAGGCCGAGGGCGGGCTCACCTGCTTTCTGGTGCCGCGCTGGCTGGAGGGGGGGCGCAACGGCATTCATATCCAGCGATTGAAGGACAAGCTGGGCAACCGTGCCAATGCCTCGGCCGAGATCGAGTATCACGGCGCGCTGGCGCATCGGCTGGGCGAGGAGGGCGCGGGGGTGCGCACGATCCTCGAGATGGTGCATCACACCCGGCTCGATACCGCGATGGCGCCGGCGGGGCTGATGCGCGCAGCGCTGTCGGAGGCGCATCACTGGGCGGGCCACCGGTCAGCGTTTCAGAAGCGTTTGATCGACCAGCCGCTGATGCGCTCGGTGCTGGCCGATCTGGTGCTCGATTGGGAGGGGACGCTGGCGCTTGGGATGCACGTGGCGCGGGCGTTTGACGGCAGCAGCCCGCGCGACCGTGCCTTTGCCCGGCTTGGCGTCGCGCTGGCCAAGTTTCTCGGCAACAAGCTCTGCCCCGGGCTGGTCTATGAGGCGATGGAGGCGATGGGCGGCATGGGCTATGTCGAGGACACGCCCCTGCCGCTGCTCTATCGCGAGGCGCCGCTCAATTCGATCTGGGAGGGGTCGGGCAACGTGATCTGCCTCGATATCCTGCGCACGCTGGCGAAGGAGCCGCTGGCGAGCGAGGCGCTGTCGGAGGAGCTGGCGCAGGTGGAAGGGCAGGACAGGCGCTTTGACGCGGCGCTGCGCGCGCATATGCAGACCTTTCCCAAGCCACCCGAGGAGGCGCAGGCGCGCTGGTATGCCGAGAGCCTCGCCACATTGCTCACCGCTTCGGTGCTGCTGCGCCACGCGCCGGATGCCGTGGCCGGGGCCTATATCGCCACCCGTCTGAGCGATCCGCGCGGGCGGGTCGCGGGGGCGATTGGCGGGATTGATACGGACGCGGTTCTGGCGCGGCTGGGATGTTAAAATAAATTCCCAAATGTGAATATGTTTGATGTAGATCAAGGCTGCGTGGGACGAGGCGCTTTTAGGGTGCCGGTGTGAAAGAGAGATACTGAATTCACCTTAAACCCGAGAGGTTCCCATGCGTAAATTCCTGACCGCTGCCGCCCTTGGACTTGCCACGCTGGCCGCACCTGCAGCCGAGGCCGAAGAGGCCAAGCAGATGGTCACCATCCTGACCAGCGAAGAGCCGCAGACGCAGCTCATGTCGATGGTGCTGACCATGCAATCCATGCAGGCGGGGGCGGGGGCCTATGTGCTCTTGTGCGGCCCGGCGGGCGATCTGGCGCTGAGAGACGCCCCGGCGGCGGCCACTGCGCCACAGAAGCCCAAGGGCATGAGCCCGCAAGTCCTTATGCAGAAGATCATGGAGCAGGGCGCGACAGTTGAGGTCTGCGCAATTTACTTGCCCAATAAAGGGGTTGATCAATCGGCGCTTTTGGATGGTATTGGTGCAGCCAAGCCGCCTGCAGTCGCCAAACGTCTGCTGGGTGACGGGACGCGGATCATGTCCTTCTGAGGACTGGTTCGCAGGGCCGCCTCACACCGTCGCCCAATGGTATGAGTGTCTGTGGGTATTGTGAGGGGACGAGACTGCGAGGCGGCCCGCCTCATGGCATGCATCTGATGTGACGCGTGAGTGTGTCTATCCGATGTCCGCGACACGCTGGCCACGTCCGTGCCTGTGCTGTCAGCTGTGCTCTTCCTCGGACACCGCCGCCAAGGCGCGGTTATAGGCCTTGAGCGCGTCCACGTGAAAGAGCGCGCCCTGCAATTCGGGCGGCTGATCGCCCCCTGTCAGTATCACCACCGGCAGAAACGGCACGCCCGCACGCTCGAACATCGGCATCGCGGCCTCGAGCGTGGTGGTGACGTCGATATAGACCCCCTGTTCGATCAGCGACCAGCATTGCGCCTCATCCGCCGCGCGTTCGTGATCGGGGGGGCGCATCAGGGTGCGCACCCGGAACATCGCAAGAAGGTAATCCTGCGGCCCCGCCGCCAGCCGGACGCCGCGCCGCATGAGTTGGGTCAGGAAGAACGAGCGCCGCACCAGCTTGGAGCCGAGCGCGGTCGACATCGAGACCGCCACCATCACCGCAAGGCCGGTCTGCCAGTCGCCGGTCAACTCAAACACAATGAGCGTGGTCGATATCGGCGCGCCCAGCACCGCCGCCGCGACTGCCCCCATCCCCGCCAGCGCATAGAGCGTGTAGGCCCCCGACACATCGGGAAAGGCGGCCGTTGCCATGTGACCAAAGGCCAGCCCGGTCAGGGCACCGACCATCAGCGAGGGCGAGAACACCCCGCCGCCCATGCGCCCGCCGATTGTGATCGCCACTGCGGCCACCTTGAGCACGGCAAAGACCACCGCCTCGTGCCACAAAAGCTCTCCGGTCAGTGCCGCCGAGGTGGTTTCGTACCCCACGCCGATGATATGCGGAAACCAGATTGCGATCGCGCCCAGCAACAGCCCCGCGCCCGCAGGCCGGAGCCAGCGCGGCAGGCGCAGTTTCAGCTGCACGTGGCTGGCCACGTCCTCGGCCAGAAAGATCGCGCGCATGAGGGCCGCCGCGACCACGCCGCAGACAAGCCCGAGGATCAGGAAGGCGGGCAGTTCGGCGTAGAATTCCAGTGCGCTGGCCTGCGGCAGGGCGAACTCGGTCACATCGCCAAATTCAAGCCGGTTGATCACTGTGCCTGCCACGCTCGCGATCACGATAGGGGCAAAGGCGTGCAGCGCGAAGTGCCGCAGCACCACCTCGAGCGCGAAGAGCGCGCCGGCAATGGGGGCGTTGAACGAGGCCGAGACAGCGGCGGCCACCGCGCAGCCCAGAAGGTCGCGCCCGGTCACCCCGTTGGCGTCGATCCGATCGCTGACCCAGCTTGAGATCACGCCCGCGAGATGCACCACCGGCCCCTCGCGCCCCGACGAGCCACCGGTGCCCAATGTGATCAGCGAGGCGGCCGCCGAGGCCAACCCCTCGCGCCGCTCCACCCGGCCCTCGGCCATCGCCGCGCCCTCGATCACATCGGCCACCGAGCGCACCCGCGCGTCATCCGTGAAATGATGCAGGATCAGCCCCACCACCAGTCCGCCCGCCACCGGCAGTATCAAAATCCAGTACCAGGGCATGTGTTCGGCAAGGCTGTGCAGGCGCGCCACGTCCTCGGTGCCGTAAACTAGGCCCTGAAGGGCGATGATCCCCTTGCGGAAGAACAGCGCGGCAAAGCCCGCCGCGATGCCGATCATCAGCGCGATCAGCCAGAACTGGAACTGGCTTGGCCCGCGTTTGCGCAGCACCTGCCAGCCATCGCGCAGCCCCTGTGCCGCCGCGCGGCACAGTTGACGTAAAAACGACGCGTCCTCTGCCTGCATCTCCACCTCTTGACCGTCCGGACCGCGCTTTCGTCTCGGGCGCGCATCGCCTAGTGTGGCATCACACTCACGAATGAAAGCCACGACATGGACATCGAAACCGCAATCGCCGAACTCCAATCCTGTCTAGGACAACGGGTGACGCGGTCCAAGTCCGATCTTGACCTGCACGGGCGCAGCGAGTCGTATTTTCCCGAAGCTCCGCCCGATGCGGTCGCCTATCCAGAGACGACCGAGGAGGTGGCGCAGATCGTCGGCATCTGCGCGCGGCATGGACTGCCGGTGATCGGCTGGGGCACGGGCACCTCGCTGGAGGGGCAGGCGCAGGCCTTCGTGGGCGGTGTCGCCGTGGATTTCAGCCGCATGAACCGGGTGCTGGAGATCGCGCAAGAGGACATGACCGTGCGGGTGCAGCCCGGTGTCACGCGCGAGGCGCTGAACGAGGAATTGCGCGCCACGGGGCTTATGTTCCCGGTCGATCCCGGGGCCAATGCCTCACTTGGCGGGATGGCTGCGACGCGTGCCAGCGGCACCACCGCCGTGCGCTATGGCACGATGCGCGACAATGTGCTGGCGCTTGAGGTGGTGACGGCGGCGGGCGAGGTGATACGCACCGGGACAGGGGCACGCAAATCCTCGTCCGGATACGATCTGACGGGGCTTTTCGTCGGCTCCGAGGGCACGCTGGGGTTGATGACGGAACTGACCCTCCGGCTCTATGGGCAACCCGAGGCGATATCGGCCGCAGTCTGCAGCTTCGAGACGGTGGACCAGGCGGTGCAGACCGTGATCGACACGATCCAGTGCGGGGTGCCGATGGCGCGGATCGAGTTGATGGATACCGACAGCGTGCGTGCGGTGAACGCCTATGCGCGCATGGACCTGCCGGAAAAGCCGCATCTGTTGCTGGAGTTTCACGGCAGCCCTGCCGGCGTGACCGAACAGGCCGAGAGTTTCGGCGCATCGGCCGCCGATTATGGCGGATCGGGTTTTGACTGGGCGACACGGACGGAGGCGCGCAATGCGCTCTGGACGATGCGGCACAACGCCTATTACGCGATCCTCGCCGCACGACCGGGGGCGCGGGCGGTGGTCACCGATATCTGCGTGCCGATCTCGAAGCTGGCGCAGGCCATAGAGGAGACCCGCGCCGACCTGCACGAGGCGGGTGTTTCGGGGCCGATCCTGGGTCATGTGGGGGATGGCAATTTTCACGCGGTGCTGTTGGTAGATGAGAACAACCCCGAGGAACTGGCCCGCGCCAAGGCCGCCGCCGTGCGCATGGTGGAGCGCAGTCTGGCCCTAGGCGGAACGGCCACCGGCGAGCATGGGATCGGCGTGGGTAAGCTTGATTACATGACGCGCGAGCACGGGCCGGGTTGGGCGATGATGGGCGCGATCAAGGCGGCGCTCGACCCCAAGGGCATCATGAACCCCGGTAAGTTGGTGCCGCCGGTGGGGTAGGTGGGCGTCTTGGCCTGGAGCAGTCGTTGCCGTTATGGCCCTGCGCGGAATCAAGGGCGAAGCCCGCCGCGCAGCGCCCGGCCGCCCCCCGGAACGGCGTTTTGGGTGCAACCTGCTCTTTGCTCTGATGTTCTTCGGGCTTGGCTGATATAAAGCGCTAAACAACTGAGGTAGGATCGCCGCACCGCGGCCCGTCGATGCGCGGCTCACGGCAATGTCGGCTCAAGGCCAGAACCTACCTCAGATCTGCTCCACCGCGACGCGGTCGCTGGAATAAAACGCGATGTGATCCTTGATCTCGGCCACCTCGGGCTTGGGGTCTTCGTAGCTCCAGGCCGCGTTTTCCAGCGTCTGGCTTTTGGTGACAATGGAATAATAGCGCGCGTCGCCCTTGTGCGGGCAATGGCTGCTCTGTTCGCTCTCATCAAGAAAGGCCATCGCGATGTCCTCGCGCGGGAAATAGATCACGAAGGGATAGTCGCCCTCGGTCAGTTCGAGCGCATTGCGGCTCTCGGCCAGAACGGCGCCTCCGGCGCGCACGGTCCATGTTCCTGTCGCCTTGCGTATCGTGATCTTCGGCATCATCCATCCCTCTCGTTTCGTCTTTTCATTGCTTTGACGCAGGAACCTAACAGGAATATGTCAGCATGTCTGCGTCACTTTTTCCAACCATAGCCGCGCGTTTGGTGAAAGCAGAGGTCCCAACTTGTCGCGGCAGGCGGCGTGATAGGTCTTGAGCCAGTCGCGCTCAGACGCGCTGAGCAGGGCTGTGTCGATCAGGCGATGGTCGATCGGCGCGAATGTCAGCGTCTCGAAGCCGAGATGCGTGGCCCCGTCGCCGTGGGGCAGCGGCGTCAGCTCTTCGACCACGATCAGGTTCTCGATGCGGATGCCAAAGGCCCCCTCGCGGTAATAGCCCGGCTCGTTCGACAGGATCATGCCGGGTTCCAGCGGCACGGTCCCGCTGCGCGACAGGCGCTGCGGCCCTTCGTGGACGCAGGAATAGACGCCGACGCCGTGCCCCGTGCCATGGCCATAGTCTAGATCGGCGAGCCACAGGTGATAGCGGGCGAGCGCGTCGAGATCGCGTCCCGCGAGGCCGCGCGGAAAGCGCAGGCGCGAGATGGCGATCATGCCTTGAAGCACGCGGGTGAAGGCGGCGCGCTCGGCCTCGCCGGGCGTGCCCACGGGCAGGGTGCGGGTGATGTCGGTGGTGCCGTCGATATATTGCCCGCCGCTGTCGAGCACGATCAGATCACCGTCGAGGAGGCGGCGGTTGCTGGCCTCACTCACCCGGTAATGCGGCAGCGCGCCATTGGGACCGGAGCCCGCGATGGTGTCAAAGCTGATATCGAGCAATTTGCCGGTGGCGGCGCGGCTGGATTCCAACTGGCGCACCACGTCGATCTCGGTCAGCGTGCCGGGGGGCTGGTCGTCGAACCACGCCAGAAATTCGCACATCGCGGCACCGTCGCGCAGATGGGCGGCGCGGGTGGCGGCGATCTCGGCTTTGGTCTTGCGGGCTTTGGGCAGGATACAGGGATCGCTGCCCCAAGCAGTCTCCACGCCCGCCGCCTCGAGCCGCTGCACCACCCAGAGCGGCACGCTCTCGCGGTCGAGCCGCACCGGACCGGTGAGCGCATCGAGCGCAGCGCCGAAATCCCCGGGCGCAGCGAGTGTGACCGCGTCGCCCAGATGGGCACGGGCGGCACTATCGAGCTTGGCGGGGTCGGTGAAGAGCGTCACGCGCCCGTCGCCCTGCAGAATGGCAAAGCCCTGCGGTACGGGGTTGCGGGGGATGTCGTCACCGCGAATGTTCAGGAGCCAAGCGAGCGAATCCGCAAGCGTTATCACCGCCGCGCTGTGCCCGGCGTCGCGCAATGCTTGTCCGAGGGTGTTGCGTTTCTCGGCGTGGCTCTGCCCGGCATAGGCGTCGGGCCAAGGCTTGATGGCACCTTGCGGCGGGGCCGGGCGGTCGGGCCAGACGGCGTCAATCAGGTTGCTGCCGGGCACCAGCCGGACCCCGCTTTGACCTAATGCGGCGCGCGCGGAGTCGATTTGCTCGGGTGTGTAGAGCCAGGGGTCAAACCCCACATCGCCGCCCTCGGGCAGATGTGCGTTCAGCCAATCGGCAAGCCGTGTTTCGGGCCAGTCGACGGGGGTGAAATGTGCGGTATCGACCTGCGCGCGGGCTTGCACGCGGTAGCGGCTGTCCACGAAGACCCCCGCCGCGTCGTTCAGCACGGCGCAGAACCCCGCCGAGCCGGTGAAACCCGTCAGCCATTCCAGCCGCGCGTCGCAGGGGGCCACGTATTCGCCCTGATGCGCGTCGGCGCGCGGCACCAGAAAGCCCGCGAGCCCCGCCGTCCGCATCGCGGCGCGCAGACGCGCGAGGCGCGGCGGGCCCTGATCGGGGCGGGCGGTCTCGGTGAAACTCTGGAACATGGCCGGGCCTTTCGCGGGGATGGTCTCGGGCATCTTGCTAGAGAACGGCGGGCCGAATGGCAATCACCCGGTCGTGAGAGGGGGCGCTGCCCCCGTCGCCTGGCGGCGACTCCCCCGGAATATTTTCGGCAAGATGAAGCCGGGGCGGGTTGATTTCTGCGCGCGCCCGGTGCCCCATCAGCGGATGACCGAGGCGGATCAGGCAAAGACGCGTGTGCTGGTGCTGGGGGCGACCGGCACAATCGGGCGCGCGGTGGTGGCGGTGGCGCTGGAAGAGGGCCACGCGGTGGACTGCGTGTTGCGCCCGCATCACGCGCAGGGCGCGCATGGCCTGCCCGAGGCTGTGGCGTTGCATTTCGGCACGGTGGCGCAGGCGCTGGAGGCGGGCGGCGCGGATGTGGTGATCTGCTGCATGGCCTCGCGCAATGGCGCGCCCGCCGATGCCTGGGAGGTTGATCATGCTGCCACCGTGGCGGCGGTGGAGGCGGCGCGGGCAGCAGGCGTGGGGCATTTCGTGCTGTTGTCGGCGATCTGCGTGCAGCACCCGTTGCTGGAGTTTCAGCGCGCCAAGCTGGCGGCGGAGGCGGCGCTGATGGCGTCGGGGCTGCGCTATTCGATCGTGCGCCCGACGGCGTTTTTCAAATCCCTGTCCGGGCAGTTGCAGCGGCTGCGCGCGGGCAAGCCGTTTCTTTTGTTCGGGGACGGGCGGGGCACCGCCTGCAAGCCGATCAGCGACGGCGATCTGGCGCGCTACATGCTGGGCTGTGCGGGGGATCCGGCCCGCTGGAACCGGGTCTTGCCGATCGGTGGGCCCGGTCCCGCGGTCACCCCGCTGGAGCAGGGTGGTATGCTGTTTCGCGCGCTTGAGAGGGAGCCGGAGTTTCGCCATGTGCCGGTGCGGCTGATGGATGCGATCGTGGCGGGGCTGAGCCTTGGCGGCCGGGTGTCGGACCGGCTCGCGGCGACGGCGGAACTGGCGCGGATCGGGCGCTATTACGCGACGCAGTCGATGCTGGTGCTCGATCCGGTGACCGGGCGCTATGATGCTGAGGCGACGCCTGAAACTGGGCAAGAGACGCTGGAGGATTTTTACGGCAGGCTTGTGCGTGGCGAGACAGAGGCACCGCGTGGCGCGCACGCGGTGTTCTGAGGGCCTGCTGTCAGGCCCGTTTGCGCCCGGTGACCATGGCGCGGGCGAGGTTTTCGCGATGCGCGTAGCTGGCCAGCGCCACGCCGCCCAGATGCAGGAAGATCAGGATCAGCGTCAGGTTGGCGGCGATCTCGTGGGTCTCTTCCCAGAGTTCTGCGCCGTCGTCCTCGTTGTGCTCGTCAAGCCCGGCACTGTGTTCGCTTGCCTGTGCAACGATCCCCGAAAGCGGGCCGTGTCCCTCTTCGGCGGCGAGGTTGCCCATGCCGGTAAAGGCGGTGGCGGCCAGCGCCACGAGAAGGACCACGGTCATTGCGCCGCCTGCCGGGCTATGACCGGGATGACGTTCGGACTGACCGGTCAGCAGCCCCTTGAGATAGGCCAGAACGCTGCCCGGCCCGGTGACGAAATCCGAGAACCGCGCGTGGCGCGGGCCGGCAAAGCCCCAGATCACGCGAAGCCCCACGATCCCGGCGATGGCGTAACCGGCATAGGTATGGAGCCATTCCGGATCGCCCTCGGAGAGGTAGGCGGTGGCAAACGCCACCACCAGACCCCAGTGTCCGAGACGTACCAGAGGATCCCAAACCGCCACGGTCTTGGGTTTGGATGGTCGTTCCATCAGTCGTCATACCCGCGATATTTGACGCGCTCGCCGGTGACGAGGTCGAAATAGCCCTCGACCTTGTAACCTCTGTCATCGAACATCTCGACATCGTAGACGCCGTGTTCGACCTCAATCTCGCGGATCTTGTAGCCCTCGGTTTCGAGGCGCGAGGCGAGGTCGGCGATGCTCATCCATTCGGCGCGGGGGGGCAGGTCGGCGCTGTGGCGATAGTCGTCGTCGCTGGCGAGGGCCGCGCCCGCGCCGATGCTGAGGGCGGTGGCGGTGATCAGGATGTGCTTGAAGGTCATGTCGTGTCTCCTTGGTTGATGTGGGCGGCGGGTTTGCCGCGGTAACATCTGGGGTATGACCGATTCGCCCTGACGCGAACCTGACGGCGATTGTCAGCTTGCTGTCAGGTCGGTCCGGGTAGAGAGTGATGCCATGACACGCATGTTTCTCGCCCTTCTCGTGCTTCTGGCCGCCCCGGTCCAGGCCAGCGATGACGATGATCACGACCGCGCCCGCGCCGCATTCGAGCGCGGCGTGATACTGCCGCTGTCGCAGATCACCGCGATTGCCACCGACCGGTTCGGCGGTCGCGTGATCGAGGTGGAATTCGACGAGGATGACGGGCGCTACCTCTACGAGCTGGAGATGATCACCGGGTCTGGCCGGGTGATCGAGGTCGAGATTGACGCCGGGACCGGTCGCATCCTCAAGGTCGAGAACGACTGATGCGCGCGCTGGTGGTCGAGGATGACCCGCGCATCGCTGCCGATCTCGGAGCGGCGCTCGGACAGGCCGGGTTTCGGGTGGAAGCCTGCGGCGATGGCGAGGAAGCGTGGTTTTTGGGCGACACCGAAGACTATGATCTCGCGGTTCTGGATCTGGGCCTGCCGGGTCTGGACGGGCTGTCGGTGCTGCGCCGCTGGCGGGCGGCGGGGCGGGTGATGCCGGTGCTGGTGCTGACCGCGCGCGGCGCGTGGCAGGACCGGGTCGAGGGGATTGAGAGCGGCGCCGATGATTACCTGCCCAAGCCGTTCCGCATGGAGGAACTGGTCGCACGCGCCCGGGCGCTGGTGCGCCGAGCGGCGGGCCATGCGGGGGCGATGATGGAGGTGGGGGCGCTTGCGCTCGACACCAACCGGATGCGGGTCGCGGTGCATGGCGCGCCGGTGCAGGTGACGGCGCTCGAATACCGGCTGCTGGCCTATCTCGCGCTGCACCGGGCGCGGGTGGTGCCGCCGTCCGAGTTGCTGGAGCATCTTTACGGCGACGAGGATGCGCGCGAGGCCAACGCTCTGGAGGCGGTGATCGCACGGCTGCGGCGCAAGCTGGGGGCCGGCGTGATCGGAACGCGGCGGGGCTTTGGCTATTTCATTGAAGGGACGGAGGTGTGACGCGGCTCTCGCTCCGACTGCGGCTGGCGATTGCCGGGGCGGTCGCGACAGCGCTGGCGCTCGGGCTGGCCGGAGTTGGTCTGGTGGCCTTGTTCGGCACCCATGTAGAGCGGCGGGCGCTGGCCGAACTTTCGGTGCATCTTGATCAGGTGATCGCGGGGCTTGAACGGCGCGGCGATGCGCTGGTCTTGGTGACCCCGCCCGCCGATCCGCGCTTTGCGCGGCCCTATGGCGGGCTGTACTGGCAGATCGAGGCGGGTGCGACCGATTTGCGCGCGCGGTCGCTGTGGGATTACGAACTGCCCCTGCCCGAGGACACGCCGCAGGATGGTGCGCCGCATGTCCATGAGGTGCCCGGGCCGCAGGGCGGTGCGGTGCTGGTGCTGGAGCGGCGCGTCAGCCTGCCGGACAGCCTGGGCGGCGGAGCGGCCCGTGCGGCGGTGGCGATGGAGGCTGCTGATCTGGTGCAGGCGCGGCGCGATTTTGCCCGCGACATGACTCCCTATCTGGCGCTGCTGGCGCTGGTGCTGGTGGCGGCGGGCTGGGCGCAGCTTGTGGTGGGGCTGCGGCCGTTACGGCGGCTGGGTGCTCGGTTGAGCGACCTGCGGCGGGGCGATAGCGCCCGCATAGGCACCGACTGGCCCGGCGAGGTGCAGCCGCTGGCCGCCGGGATGGACGCGCTTCTGGCCGAGCGCGAGGCCGATATCGAGCGGGCGCGGGCGCGCGCCGGTGATCTGGCGCACGGGCTCAAGACGCCCTTGCAGGCGCTGATGGGCGAGACGGCACGGCTGCGCGATGCGGGGCAAGGTGCGGCGGCGGACGCGATCGAGAGCGTGGCCGATACGATGCAGCGGCACGTGACGCGCGAATTGGCACGCACCCGAAGCGCGGCGCGTGCGCGCCACGCCCGGGCCGATGTCGGGCAGGTTGTGGAGCGGGTTATCTCGGTCCTGCGGCGCACGCCCGAGGGCGGGCGGATTGAGTGGCAGGTGAGCGGGGCGCATGGGCTGATGGCGGTGATCGACGAGAGCGATCTCGCCGAGGCGCTCGGGGCGCTGGCCGAGAATGCCGCGCGCCATGCGGTGGCCCGGGTGACAGTACTGGTGTCGAAAAGCGATGACGGGGGCGTGCATCTTGAACTGGCTGATGACGGGCCGGGCATTCCCGAGGCGCGGCTGGCTGATCTGATGCGCCGGGGCACGCGGCTTGATGAGAGCGGGCCGGGCGAGGGGCTGGGCCTTGCGATTGCGCGTGACATCGTCGAGGGCGCGGGCGGGCGGTTGCGGCTGGAGAATGGCGCGGGCGGGCTACGTGTGACGGTGGTGCTGGGCGCGGGGTAGGGGGATTGGCCTGGAACGGGCTACGCCCCTCCCGCGCGGCGCCTTCTGGCGGTCACTCAATGACCGCTGCAGACCACTTGTCGCCCCGATGAGTTGATACGCGCGCCCCTCACATTCCCGCGCCCCATGCGTGATAAAATTGCGTGTGCCGCCGCGCCTTGCTAGGCTTTGCCTGCAGGGCCGGGGGATCACGCAGGTGCTGGACTATTCGCATAATCCGTGGCTGGTGGCCGCGTCGCTCGCGGTGGCGCTGATGGCCGGGTTTACCGGGCTGTCGCTGACGCGCGGCGCGTCGCATCTCGACGAGGGGCGGCGCAAGCTGGTGGTTGCTCTGGCCGCCGTGGTGCTGGGTGGCGGCATCTGGTCGATGCATTTCGTGGCCATGCTGGGGCTGCAACTGCCGATCCTCTATTACTACGACGCGCTCATCACGCTGATCTCGGCGCTGGCGGCGATCCTGATGGTGGGCCTGGCGCTCTTGCTGCTGCATTTCCGCAGGCGCACGCCCGGCGTGATCCTCGGAGCGGGGGTGATCGTGGGTCTGGGGATCGTGGTGATGCATTACATCGGCATGGCGGGGATGCAGATGTGCCGCGCCGTGTCTTCTGTATGGCAGATGATGAGCGCGACGCTGGCCTCGGTGGTCCTGTCATCATTGGCGATCTGGGTGGCTTATGATGCGCGTACGCATCGCAATATCCTGCTGGGCACGGTCTGCTTCGGCTGCGCGGTTTTCGCGGTGCATTTCGTGGCAATTGCACTGACCGGCTTTGTCGCCACGGATCAGGCGGGCGGGGCGGGGCCGGTGCTCGACAACCGTATCCTTGCGATGGGGGTCACGGTGTCGGTGTTCCTGATCTGCGGCGCTTTCCTGTTGACCGGGGTGACGTTCCTGAAACCAGCCGAGGCACCGCCCGTGCCACAGGCTGCGTCGCGCCCCGCGCGGTTGCCCTATGAGCGCGAGGGGCAGACCCACTTCGCCGATGCTGCTGCCGTGGCCGCGATCCGTGCCGAGGGGCATTACACGGTGCTCTATCAGGGCGAGGACAAGCTCTTTTGCCCCTGGTCGATCACCGAGGCTGAGGCGCGGCTGCTCCCGTCGGGGTTCCTGCGCGTGCATCGCAGTTACCTGGTCAATCCGGCGCATGTCTCGCGGTTCGAGCGGCACAAGGATAACGGCACTTGCTATTTTGAGGCTGTGCCCGCGCTCTCCAAGGTGCCGGTCAGCCGCTCGCGCCTGACGGCGATCCGTGAGGCACTGGGCCTCTGATCGCAGTTCGTGCGGATAATTCGCATTTCGTGAAATGAACCGCGCGGATTGTTCCGCGTGATTTGAGCGTGAGCAGAAGGCGGCGCTTGATGGCCTTGTCCGGTCGGGGAGGACTGGCCGCAGGGAGGACAGCACATGATACCAGCCGGGTTCGAGTATCACCGGCCGACCGATATCGCGTCGGCCATCGGGATTTTGCAGCAGCATGGCGATGAGGCGCGGGTGATCGCGGGCGGTCACAGCCTCATTCCGATGATGAAGCTGCGCATGGCCGATCTGGCGCATCTGGTGGATTTGCAGGCCATCGACGATTTGCGCGGCATCGAGATCGCAGGGGGAGAGGCGCGCATCGGCGCTATGGTCACGCAGCATGAGCTGATCACCCATGAGGGGCTGGCCGGGGCGCTGCCTATCCTGCGCGAGGCGGCCTTGCAGATCGCCGATCCGCAGGTGCGCTATCTGGGTACGGTGGGCGGTAATGTCGCCAACGGCGATCCGGGCAATGACATGCCGGGCCTGATGCAATGCGTGGATGCGCGGTTCGAATTGGTGGGGCCGGAGGGTGCCCGCGAGGTGGCGGCGCGCGCGTTCTATGAGGCGGCCTATTTCACCGCGCGGGGCGACGAGGAGATTCTCACGCAAATCCGTATCCCGCTGCCCGCGCAGGGCACCGGTTATGCCTATGAAAAGCAGAAGCGCAAGATCGGCGACTATGCCACAGCGGCGGCGGCGGTGCTGATCGGCCATGGCACGGCCTCGGTCGCGATGACCAATTTGGCCGATACGCCGATCTGGTCCGAGGATACAGGCACGGCGCTGGCGGGGGGCGATGTCGAGGGAGCTGTCGCGGCGATGCTGGGCGCGATCGAGCCGATGGCCGACAATCGCGGCCCGGTCGCGTTCAAGCAACATGTGGCGGGCGTGATTCTGCGCCGCGCCATCGCGCGGGCGCAACAGCGCGCCGGTTGAGGGAGGGGATGATGACGAAAATGCATGTGAAACTGAACGTCAATGGCCGCGCGGTCGAGGGGCTGGCGGAGCCGCGCACGCTGCTCATCCATTTCCTGCGGGAAAACCTGCGCATCACTGGCCCGCATATCGGCTGCGAGACCAGCCATTGCGGCGCCTGCACCGTGGACATGAACGGCAGGTCGGTCAAATCCTGCACGGTCTTCGTGGCGCAGGCCGACGGGGCCGAGATCACCACGGTCGAGGGGCTGGTGAACGAGGATGGCAGTCTTGGCGTGATACAGGAGATGTTCCGCGAGCATCACGGGCTGCAATGCGGCTTTTGCACGCCGGGGATGATCACCCGCGCGCATCGCCTGTTGCAGGAGAACCCGACACCCACTGAGGAGGAGGTGCGTTTCGGCATGGCCGGGAACCTGTGCCGCTGCACCGGCTATCAGAACATCGTCAAGGCGATCCTCGCCTCCGCCGAGATGCTCAATGCTCAGAAGGAGGCCGCGGAATGAAGGACGACGTCGCAACCCCCGAAGACCGCAGCGCCAGCCTCAAGGGGATGGGCTCGTCGCGCAAGCGCGTGGAGGATGTCCGTTTCACCCAGGGCAAGGGCAATTACGTCGACGATATTCGCATGGAGGGCATGCTGTTCGGTGATTTCGTCCGCTCGCCCTACGCTCATGCGCGTATCACCGGGATCGACGCCGAGGCGGCCAAGGCCGTGCCCGGCGTCATCGCCGTGCTGACCGCCGCCGATCTCGAGCCGTTGGGCCTGCACTGGATGCCGACGCTGGCGGGCGACAAGCAGATGGTGCTGGCCGATGGCAAGGTGCTTTATCAGGGGCAGGAGGTGGCCTTTGTCGTGGCCGAGGACCGCTATATCGCCGCCGATGCGGTGGAACTGGTCGAGGTGGAATACGAGGAACTGCCCGTCGTGGTTGATCCGTTCAAGGCGCTGGAGCCGGATGCGCCGGTGCTGCGCGAGGATCTGGAAGGTCAGACCGAGGGCGCGCACGGGCCGCGCCGCCATCACAACCATATCTTCACCTGGGAGCAAGGCGACAAGGACGCGACCGAGGCGGTGCTCTCGGAGGCCGATGTGGTGGCCGAGGAGATGGTCTATTACCACCGCACCCATCCCTGCCCGCTGGAGACCTGCGGCTGCGTGGCGAGCATGGACAAGGTCACCGGCAAGCTGACCGTCTGGGGCACCTTTCAGGCGCCGCATGCGGTCCGCACCGTGGTCTCGCTGATTTCCGGTATCGCAGAACACAACATCCGCATCATCTCACCCGATATCGGCGGAGGCTTTGGCAATAAGGTGGGGGTCTATCCGGGCTATGTCTGTTCGGTCGTGGCCTCGATCGTGACCGGCAAGCCGGTCAAGTGGGTCGAGGACCGGATGGACAACTTGATGACCACCGCGTTTGCCCGCGACTACTGGATGCAGGGCAGGATTGCGGCGACGAAAGAGGGCAAGATTACCGGGCTCTGGTGTCACACCACCGCCGATCACGGCGGCTTCGATGCCTGCGCCGATCCGACCAAGTTTCCGGCGGGGTTCATGAATATCTGCACCGGCAGCTATGATATCCCGGTGGCCTATCTGGCGGTCGATGGCGTTTATACCAACAAGGCGCCGGGTGGCGTGGCCTATCGCTGTTCCTTCCGCGTGACCGAGGCCGCCTATTTCATTGAGCGGATGGTCGAGGTGCTGGCGATCAAGCTGGGGATGGATGCCGCCGAATTGCGGCGGATCAACTTCATCCGTGCCGATCAGTTCCCCTATCAGTCAGCCTTGGGTTGGGAATATGACAGCGGCGATTATCACACGGCGTGGGACAAGGCGCTAAGGGCCGTCAACTACGACGCGCTGCGCGCCGAACAGGCGCAGCGGCTGGAGGACTTCAAGGCCGGAAAGACGCGCAAGCTGATCGGCATCGGCCTCACGCATTTCACCGAGATCGTGGGCGCAGGGCCGGTAAAGAATTGCGATATTCTGGGCCTCGGCATGTTCGACAGCTGCGAGATCCGCATTCACCCCACCGGCAGCGCCATCGCGCGCCTTGGCACGATCAGCCAGGGGCAGGGGCATGCCACGACCTTTGCGCAGATCATCGCCTCGGAGATCGGCATTCCGGCGGATGACATCACGCTGGAGGAGGGCGATACCGACACCGCGCCTTACGGCCTCGGCACCTATGGCTCGCGCTCGACGCCTGTCGCGGGGGCGGCGACCGCCATGGCCGCGCGCAAGATTCGCGCGAAGGCGCAGATGATCGCGGCCTATCTGCTCGAAGTCCACGACGACGACGTGGAATTCGACGTCGACCGTTTTGCGGTCAAGGGCGCGCCGGAGCGGTTCAAGAGCATGAAGGAGATCGCCTTTGCCGCCTATAATCAGGCGATTCCGGGGCTGGAGCCGGGGCTGGAGGCGGTGAGTTACTACGACCCGCCCAACATGACCTACCCGTTCGGGGCCTATATCTGCGTGATGGAGTTCGACGTCGATACCGGCGAGCATGAGGTGCGGCAGTTCTACGCGCTCGACGATTGCGGTACCCGGATCAACCCGATGATCATCGAGGGGCAGGTGCATGGCGGTGCCACCGAGGGCTATGCCATCGCCATGGGGCAGGAGATCGCCTATGACGAGATGGGCAATGTGATGACCGGCACGTTGATGGATTTCTTCCTGCCGACCGCGTGGGAGACGCCGCATTACACCACCGATCACACCGTGACCCCCTCTCCCCATCATCCCATCGGAGCCAAGGGCGTGGGCGAGAGCCCGAATGTCGGTTCGGTGCCGTGCTTTTCCAACGCTGTGCATGATGCGTTCCGGCCCTTTGGCCTGACGCAGAGCCATATGCCGCATGACCATTGGCGGATCTGGCGCATTGCCAATCAGTTGGGCCTGCATGGCTGAGCGTGGGATCGGAGTATTTCGGGAAAGGTGAAACAGCGGGGCGGCATGCAGGACTGGCAGGATATGCAGGAGGCGATGGCGGGGCAGGGCTATGTCGCGGGTGAGCGGCTGGCGATGGCGCTGCATTTGGCCGAGCGCATGGGGCGTCCGCTGCTGCTGGAGGGTCCGGCGGGCGTGGGCAAGACAGAGGTGGCAAAGGCGCTGGCCGGGGCGCGTGAGACTCGTTTGATCCGGCTGCAATGCTACGAGGGACTGGACGCTGCACAGGCGATCTATGAATGGAATTACCAGCGGCAATTGCTGTCCATTCGCGCGGCGGATGCGCGCGGCGGCGTCGATGAGGCGGCACTTTTTTCGGAAACCTACCTGCTTAAGCGGCCCCTGCTGGAGGCGATTTCTCAAGAGGAGGCCCCGGTACTGCTGATCGACGAGATCGACCGCGCCGACGAGGAATTCGAGGCCTACCTGCTGGAGGTGCTGTCGGACTTCCAGATCACGATCCCGGAACTGGGTACGATCTCGGCGCGTGCGCGCCCGGTGGTGATCCTGACCGCCAATGGCACGCGAGATCTGTCGGACGCGCTCCGGCGGCGGTGTCTTTATTCCTATCTCGATTTTCCCGATCGCGACACCGAACTGGCGATCCTGCGGGCGCGCATGCCCGGTCTGGAGGCGCGGCTGGCGGCGCAGATCGTGGGCGTGGTGCAGGCGCTGCGGCGCGAGGAGTTGGAGAAGGTGCCGGGGGTTGCCGAGATGCTCGACTGGGCGGCGGCGCTGTCGGGGCTCGGGGTGAACGATCTTGCGCAATCGTCCGAGGCGGTGCAGGCGACGCTGGTGTGCCTGCTCAAAACCGCTGCCGATCACGATGCCGCGCCACCTGAGGTGATGGACCGGCTGATCGGCCGGGTGGCGTGATGCGCGTCACCCGATTTGCCGCGCGGTCCGGGGGCATGGCCGACCGGATGGCCGATTTCGTGGCGCATCTGCGGGGTAACGGGATGAAGGTGGGAGCGCCCGACACCGGGGCGGCGCTGGAGGCTTTGACGCAGGTGCAGGCAAGCGTGCCTGATGAGGCGCGCGCGGCGCTCGCCGCCGTGCTGGCACGCGATGCCGAGGAGTGGCGGCGCTTCGACGATCTGTTCAATGCCTTTTGGTTCAATGCCGGGCGCACCCGGCAGGACCGCGCCGACAACACCCATGTTCGGGTGCAATCGGCGCGCCCGGTCCTGTGGCACAGCCATCTGGACGAGCAGGACGGCGGTGTGCCGGATCAGACTGAGGCCGATGTGCCCGACGCGGGCGAGGACGAGGCAGAGGGCCGAGACGGGCGGCTGATGGCGACGCGGACCGAGGCGCTTGGCCGTCGCGACCTGCGCGAGGTTATGGACGAGACCACCCTGCGCGAGGCCGAGCGCGTGGCGGCCAGCCTCGCCCGCGCGATCCGCGACCGCACCTCGCGCAGGCGCAAGCGGGCGCGGCGTGGCGGCCCGCTCGATCTGCGGCGGGTGCAGCGGGCGAGCCTTGCGCGCGGCGGCGAGCCGATGGAGCTTTTTCACCGCCGCCGCCCGCCGCGCCCTATGCGCATCGTGGCGCTCTGTGATGTGAGCGGCTCGATGAGCGTGCATGCGCGGGTGTTCCTGGCCTTTCTGCGCGGGCTGGTGGGGCAGGATATGCGCACCGATGCCTATCTCTTTCACACGAGGCTGATGCGGGTGACCGATGCGCTGCGCGACCATGATTCCTTGCGTGCCGCAAGCCGGTTGTCGCTGATGGCCGAGGGGTTCGGCGGCGGCACGGATATCTCGGGCGCGCTGGAGCGGTTTCTGGATGGCTATGGCGCGCGGGCCTTGGGCGGGCGCACCGTGGTGCTGATCCTGTCGGATGGCTATTGCACGAGGTCGCCCGAGGCGCTGGCGGCGGTGCTGGCGCGGCTCAGGCGCAAGGCGCGTCGGATTATCTGGCTCAACCCCTTGGGTGGTTGGCAAGAGCATGCGCCGGTGGCGCGGGCGATGGCGGCGGCGCGGCCCCATCTCGATGCGCATCTGCCTGCTGGCAGCCTTGCGGCGCTGGCCGCGCTGGAGGCGGAATTCGCACGGATCTGAGGAGGGACCGATGGCCGGATTCGACATATTCGAGGAAATCGAGCGCTTACGTCGGGAGGGCGCGCCGTTCTGCGTGGCCACCGTCATCCGCACCGCCGATGCGACCTCGGCCAAGGCCGGGGCCAAGGCGGCGGTCACGGGCGCGGGCGAGATCATCGGCCATCTGGGCGGGGCCTGCGTGCAACGCGCGGTGTGTGCAGCCTCAACCGAGGCGCTGAGCGAGGGCGCGCCGCGTCTAATTTCGGTGCGCCCCTCAGAGACGGTGGTGACATTGGAGCGCGAGGCCGAGATGCAGCTTTACAAAAGCGGCTGCCCCTCGGGCGGCACGGTGGATCTGCTGATCGAGCCGTGGCGCGCCGCTCCCTGCCTGATGATCCATGGAGCGACCCCGATTGCGCGGGCGCTGGCCGAACATGCTGCCCTGATGGGCTTTCGCGTGATCATGGAAGAGGGGGCAGAGGCCGGGCAGGCCGAGGTCGCATGGCTGGTAGAGGGGCAGATGCCTGCGCTGGAGCCGCGCGACTTCGTCGTTGTCGCCTCGCAGGGCCGGGGCGACATTGCGGCGCTGCAAGCGGCGTTGGCTACACAGGCTGGGCGGGTGACAATGGTTGCGAGCTGTCGCAAGGCTGAGGTGCTGCGCGAAAACTTGGCCGCGCAGGGCGTCGATGTGGCGCGGCTCGCGGTGCTCAAATCGCCCGCCGGGCTGAATATCGGTGCAGTCGACCCGCATGAGATCGCGCTGTCGATCCTGGCCGAGATCGTGGCCTGGAAGAACGCGCATGCGGCCCATCCGGCAGGGCGAAAGTCGGGCTGAGCAACGCGTCGCCTAGCCTAGCCTAGCTGGTATCAAGCACCGTCTCGACGGCGCGGGCAGCCTGATTCACCGCCATCTGCCGATCGGTGATGAAGGCCCCCGCCGCCACGAATTGCAAACCGGGTAGGAAGGTGCGCAATTCCAGCCGCTTGTTGAAGCGGCAGCCGACGGCGCGGAACGCCGCCCCGATCTGGAGCGCGGTGTTGTGCGTGTCAAAAAAGCACCGCCATGGGACGCCCTTCGAGATCGGCGGGCGTGATCACCCGGGCGCGTGCAAGGGCATCTTCGGCGCGCGGCACGGGGGTCTCGGCAAGGCCCACATCGTATTGCTGAGAGGCGATCAGATCTTCGATCATGTCCGAGGAGGGCATGATCAGCGACAGGTCGAGATCGTCGTGATCCTGACGAAAATGCGTCAGAAGGCGGGGCAGGAAATGCGCTTGAAGCTGCCGGGTGGCTGGCGATATTGAGCTTGCCTGATTGCAGGGTGCTGATCCGGCTGGGTGTGCGGATCATGGTGGCCTTTTCGGTGATCAACATCGTAATGAGCCGCAAGTTCGACCTCGTGGTTGATGACAAGCCGTCGTTTTCGGAGTTGTAGAGCGTGGCGCGGCGTCGTGCGGCAGGCCTGCATGATGGAGGCGGCCGAGGGGCTGGAGACCGCCCACCCGCATGAGGGCGCGCGCATGACACGCTATGATCGGGCCATCATCGGCGCGGTATCTGGGCGGTGCTCTGCGCGGCTCGCGCTATCTGCTCAAGGGTTTGGACCTATCGTCGGAGATCGTCCACGTGCCGGACACACAGGCAGCGCGCCCCTCTTTCGACGCGGGCTATCCGCGCTTTCCCGGGGGTATCGCGCCTGACAATGCCACCGTGATCTGCCGCTGCGAAGAGGTGACGGCGGGGGTGATCCTGAGTTATGCCAAGCTGGGCTGTCTTGGGCCAAACTACGCCAAGGCGTTCGGGCGGTCCGGGATGGGGCCGTGCCAGGGGCGCTATTGCGGATTGACCGTCACCGCCCTGTTGGCTGAGGCGAATGGTCAAACGCCCGACGAGACGGGATATTGCCGTATCCGTCCGCCGCTGAAACCGGTGACGTTGGCGGAACTGGCGGCGATGGACGAGGGCGCGCGGACAGGTGGAGAAGGCAGCGGAGTGAGCGCGCGCCTAGTCTACGACCGCCACGAGATGCCAGCGCAGCGCGTCGTTGGGCACGGGATCAAAGTGCGTCACCCGGTTTGACAGCACCACAAGCTGCGTGACGTGGAACGGAATCAGCGTGCCCGATGTCTCGGCCAGATATTCCTGCGCCTTGATGTAGAGCGCGCGGCGCTTGGCGAAATTCAACTCGGCGCGCGCGGCTTCCAGCAGGCGGTCGAATTCGGGATTGGAATAGTGGCTCTCATTCCACTTGGCGCTGGAATGGAACGCCTCGTTCAGGGCCTGATCGGCGGGCCGCTCGCCCCAGCTCGTGGTGAAGGCGGGCTTTTTCATCCAGACCGTGGACCAGTAGCCATCGGCCGCGGCGTTGACCACGTTGACGCGAATACCTGCCTCGGCGGCCTGTTCCTGATAGGCGACGCCGATCACCGGCCAGCTGGGATCGAGCGATGAGACGTGGATATCCACGTCGATTCCATCCGGATGGCCTGCCTCGGCCAAGAGCGCGCGGGCGCGTTCGGGATCGGGCGGGCATCGCATCTCGGCGCGGTATTGGTCATTCGGAGAGACCGGCGTATCGCAGGCCACCACCCCGCCGCCGTCAAGTGCCAGGTCAAGCATCTCGTCGCGATCCACCACCAGCCGCAGCGCGCGGCGCACGCGCGGGTCGTCGAACGGGGCCATGTCGGTGCGGAAGGCAAGGCCCATCCAGTTGCCGGTGGGAATTTCCAGCAACTGGTAGCGCAAGGACTTGTCGAGCGCCCGGCGCAGGACGGGGGCGATTCCGCGCTCCATGTCCAACTGCCCGCTGAGAAAGGCCTGAAGCCGTGCCTGTGCATCCGGCACGCCGATCACCTCGATCCGAGCCAGCGCCGGCGGGCCTTCCCAATAGCCCTCATAGGCGCTCAGCACGGTGATGCCATCGGGGTCGAATGTCTCGACCTTGAACGGCCCGGTGCCGATGCCGCTCTGGTCTACCGTCTCGCCCGCGCCTTCGGGGATGATCCGCAGGCGCGGGTCCATCAGTTGCAGGGGTAGGTCGGCAAAGGTGGATTCGAGCCGCATGCGCACGGTCAGCGGCCCGGTCGCCTCGATATGCTCGATCATCTTGACGGCGGCGCGGGCGGGGCTGCCATAGTCGGGGTCGATCACGCGCTTGATCGAGTAGACCACGTCGCCCGCGTCCAACGCGGTGCCATCGTGAAAGCGCACGCCTTCGCGGATATGAAAGGTCCAGACTGTGCCGTCTTCATTGGGCTTCCACGCGGTGGCGAGATCGGGTTCGGGCTTGCCGCCGCGGCCCGGGCGCACAAGGCGGCTCTGGACCTTCTCGATGATCTGGAGCACGCGGCCCTTGGAGGCGGGATCGAGGCTTGATTGCGCGCCGAAACCGACGTTGTGGGCATGGCGGAAGGTGCCGGTGGGTGCGGCATGTGTCAGGGTCGCGCAGAGTGCGACGAGAGTGGCAAGGATCGGGCTGCGCATCGGGTGGGCGTCTCCGTGTCGTCGCGGCCATTCTTGGCAGGTGCGCGTGCAAATGCAAACCTTTCGGCATAGGTGGCCGATCACGTTTCCTGCGGTGGCGCCCCACCGAGACGCATCGTCAGTTCATCCGCCGCGCGGCGTACGGTGCGGCCCACGGCCTCGATCTTGTCGTCGGGCAGGCGGGTGGCCACGCCCGAGATCGAGATGGCGCAGGCGGCCTCGCCCTCCGCCGACCACACCACGGCGGCGACACAGCGCAACCCCGCGACGTGCTCTTCGTCATCGAGCGCATAGCCGCGCGCGCGGATGTTCGTGATATCAGCCATCGCCGTCTCAAGGTCGCGATGCGAACGGCCGGTGAGGGGACGAAACCCGGTGCGTGCGACGAAGGCCGCGATATCGGCATCGCGCCAGGTGGCGAGAATGGCCTTGCCCATGCCCGAACAGAACGCCGGGACCCGCCCGCCGGGGGCGGAAATCGCGCGCATGATCTCGCGGCTGCCGACCTGACCGAGGGTAATCAACTCGTCGCGGTCGAGCAGCCCGAGATTGGCGGTCTCGCGGGTGGCATCGCGCAGCCGCCGTAATAGGGGCAGGGCCGGGGCCACGAAATTATGCCTTCGTCCGAAGGCCGCGCCGACGCTGAACGCCTCGCGCCCCACATGCCAGAGCGCGCGCTCTGGCTCAAACTGCACGAAATCCTCGATTTCCAGCGTGGTCAGCAGCCGGTGCGTGGTCGAGAGCGGCAGCCCCGCCGCGCGCGCAATGTCGCTGACCCGCATGCCCTCGTCATGTTGGCTGAGCAGCCGCAACAGGCCAAGCGCGCGCTGCACCGATTGCACGCCGTCGGGTTTCGGATCGGCCATTGCGGTATACCTTTCCATACAATGGAAAACATTTTCCCGCTTGTTACAATTTTCAACCCCGTGCGCTAGCCCTCCGCCCAATCAAATGGAGATCGGATATGACCCAATACGTAGACCGCCACGGGCTGTCTGTGGCCCAACCGCTTGCAAGCCTGATCGAGGACGAGGTGCTGACGGGCGTTTCGCCGGATCAGTTCTGGTCCGGCTATGCCGCGCTGTTACGCGATCTGGCCCCGCAGAACGCTGATCTGCTGGCACGACGCGCCGAGTTGCAGGGCAAGATCGACGACTGGCATATCGCGCGCCGGGGCCAGCCGTTCGACGGCGAGGCGTATCGCGCCTTTCTGGCCGAGATCGGGTATCTGGAACCCGAGCCTGGCCCGTTTGCCATGACCACCGAAAACGTCGATCCCGAGATCGCAAGCATTGCCGGGCCGCAGCTTGTGGTGCCGGTGATGAATGCGCGCTTTGCGCTCAACGCCGCCAATGCGCGGTGGGGGTCTCTGTATGATGCGCTCTACGGCACCGACGCAATCGAGGGTCAGCCGCAAGGTGCGGGCTATGACGCCGCGCGCGGGGCGCAGGTGATCGCACGGGCGCGCGCGCATCTTGATGATGTGACACCGCTGGCGCAGGCAAGCTGGGCCGATGTCAGCGCGCTTGCGGTGCGGGATGGCGGACTTTGCGTGACCGTGGGCGAGACCGAGACCACCCTTGCCGATGCAGAGCAATTCGCGGGGTATACCGAGGGCGGCAACATCTTCCTGCGGGCGCATGGCCTGCTCATCGAGGTTGTGATTGACTGCGCCTCGGCCATCGGCACGGACGATCCGGCGGGCATCGCCGATATCCGGCTGGAAAGCGCGCTGACCGCAATCCAGGATTGCGAGGATTCCGTCGCCGCTGTCGATGCCGAGGACAAATGCGTGGTCTATGCCAACTGGCTGGGCCTCATGCGCGGTGATCTGGAAGAGACGCTCGAGAAGGGCGGCAAGCAGATCACCCGCCGTCTGAACCCCGATGTCAGCTATCTCGACCCGCAGGGAAATCCCGTGACGCATCCCGGCCGCGCGCTGATGCTGGTGCGCAACGTGGGCCATCTGATGACCACCGACGCGGTTCTGTTGGACGGGGCAGAGACGCCCGAAGGCATGCTTGATGCTGCCGTGACGGTCGCCGCCGCGATGCATGATCTGAAGAATGACGGGCCATGCAATTCGCGCGCGGGATCTGTCTACGTGGTCAAGCCCAAGATGCACGGCCCCGAGGAAGTGGCATTTGCCGATGCACTTTATGGCCGGGTCGAGGATATGCTTGGTCTGCCGCGCAATACCGTCAAGCTGGGCGTGATGGACGAAGAACGCCGCACCTCGGCGAACCTGCTGGCCTGCATCAAGGCGGTCAAGGATCGCTGTGTCTTCATCAACACCGGCTTTCTCGACCGCACCGGCGACGAGATCCATACCTCGATGCAGGCCGGGCCGGTTGTGCCCAAGGGCGAGATGCAGAAAGAGGCGTGGCTTGCCGCCTATGAGGCGGGCAATGTCGATGCGGGGCTTGCCGCAGGCATGTCCGGCAAGGGCCAGATCGGCAAGGGCATGTGGGCCAAGCCCGACGCCATGGCCGAGATGCTGAATGTCAAGATCGGCCATCCGAAGGCCGGGGCCAACACCGCTTGGGTGCCGTCGCCGACGGCCGCCACATTGCATGCCACGCATTACCACCGCGTCGATGTGGCGGCGGTGCAGGACGAGATGAAGAGCCGTGAAACGGCGTCGCGCGCGGCGCTTTTGACACCACCGCTGATGATCGGGCGCAACCTGTCGGGCGAGGATGTGCAGCGCGAACTCGATAACTCGTGCCAGTCGATCCTGGGCTACGTGGTCCGGTGGGTCGATCAGGGTGTGGGCTGTTCCAAGGTGCCCGACATCAACGATGTGGCGCTGATGGAGGATCGCGCGACGCTGCGCATTTCCTCGCAATACCTTGCCAACTGGCTGTTGCACGGCATATGCACGCCTGAGGAGGTCGAGGCATCTCTGCGCCGGATGGCCCCCAAGGTGGATGCGCAAAATGCCCATGATCCGGCATACCTGCCCATGGCCCCCGGTTTCGACGGCGTGGCGTTCAAGGCCGCGCATGACCTGATTTTCAAGGGTGCGGAGCAGCCCTCGGGCTACACCGAGCCGCTCTTGCATGCCGCGCGTCGCCGCGCCAAGGCCGCCTGAGGAGGGCCTGAAGTATGATGACAGTGAAACGGCTCGATCTGGCCGATGCGGGTGTCCTTCTGGAAGGAGCCCGCGCCAAGGCCGCCGAGATCGGCGTGCCGATGTGCATCGCCATCACCGATGAGGGCGGCAACCTCGTGGCGTTCGAACGTATGGATGGCGGCAAGGTGACGTCGATCACCATCGCCATCGACAAGGCGTTCACCGCGGCCGGTGCCAAGAAGGCGACGCATGAATATGGTGAAGTCAGCCAGCCCGGCAAGCCGGTCTATGGCATCGCCTCGGCCATCGGCGGTCGTCTTATGGTGGTGGGTGGCGGCCTGCCTGTTGTTGTGGGTGGCGACGTGGTGGGCGGCATCGGCGTCAGTTCCGGCACGCCCGCGCAGGACCGCGAGGTCGCGCAGGCGGGTATTGACGTGTTCCTCGCGGCTCAGGGCTGAGGGTTGTTGTTGCCATTAGAGGCGTTTTAGCCTGCGTTGCCAAACGGTGCCGCACTCGCGAAAAGCGCCGGGGCGAGGCTGACGTGCATGTCGCCGAGATGCGTCAGTATTGCTGGGTCAGCCCGCCCACATAGGCCGAATTGGAATTATGAGGTGTCACGTCCATCGAGACGTGGCTCGCGCTTCCGGCGGGTGCGTAATCATAGGTGCCCATTGCGCTCGAGGTGTCGTCTAGCGTGCCGTTTTGATAGCGGCATTGCCATCCACCGCGTCCGCCGCTTGCAACGATAGAAACGCGAAACGTCATGTTTTCGTTGTCGCGAAAGCCCGGTAACGGATCGTCATGGAACCACCAGGCGGTGACGGCATTGTCGGGCTCCCACAGGTTCCCTTCGTTGTCGGTCCAGTGCAGAAGCACCCGCCGCGTGCCCCACAGCCGTCCGGGTTTGTCGTAATAGACCGGAATTGGTGGCGTGGACGGGCAGCGGTTGCAGCGGTTGCGCTCGGTGTGTAACGCAGAGGACGGGCTGATCGGGTCGCCGACAGTGACACTCCGGCAGTCAGGTTCATTTCCGCATTTCCCGGTCGGACAGTCGAAATCCTGCGGCATCAGAACTCCTCGGTCCAGAAACGGTTGAGCCGTGCAAAGAACGCCGAGCGTTCATCAAGCGTCTGAAAGTCGCTGGTCAGGATTCCCAGCAACAAGCCGACGCGCTGATTGGGGTGCGCCGCGAGCGGGTGATCGACCATGACCTGCTTCATCACATAGGCGTCTTCGAGCAAGTCGGGGCGCAGCAGCCGGATCACCACCAGACTAAGGACAGACCCCTGCCGCTTGTCGCCAATCCGGTCGGCGTCGGCGATGGCCGCGTCGATCAGGGCGTGCATCTCTTCATCCGACATATCGCGTGTCTCGGGCGAGAATTCGGAACGTAAATAACGCGCGAGGTCTGTGCGAAACGTGTCCCCGGTCAGCTTGGCTAGAATGGCGTACTGGGTTTCGCTGATCCGGTACAGCCCATCCGGAGGAAAGGTGCTGCGCGGCGTGGCGCGGGCGATGTCGGTCAGGCTGAAGGCCTTTGCAGCCCGGGTTTCGACGGTGACGATACGTTCGATCGGACCAAAGAATGCCGCCGCGTCGGCAGGTGTTAGCGTGCCTAGAAAGGCGGCAAGGATCGCAGGGTCGTAGAACCGGAACAGCACGGGTTTGTCCTCTCTGGAATGACCCTTGGGCAGATGCACCGACAGCCATTTGCGCAGATGCGTGCGCTGCCGGTCGAGTTCCACCGGGGCATGCATCAGGATGGCACCCGCACCCGAACCGATGACAAAATTCAACAGGCTGCGAGACGCGGTTGCATTCTGGGGGTCGAGGGTTGCGAGATAGGGGGCCTCTTCGGCCAGGGTTTCGGCATCGGGTCCGGAAAACAGGCACGTATGCGGCAGGCCGGACCGCTCGAGCCGCGCAGGCAGGCCGTCATGTGCACTGGCATCCAGAAGGAGCGCCGCTGGCATGCCCTCGCCGCTCCAGAGCGTGTGAGGGTCCGAATTCTGCGCAGCTTCGGTGACGCCCTTGCCGGGCTGCGGGATGGTCTCAGCCGACAAAGGATTGTTTTCGCTTTTGCGCCGATTTGATGCAGTCGCGGGCGCAGGGGCCTGCTGCGGAATAGACTCCGGATGCGGTCGGGGTGGCGCGGCTCAGGACCGGTTCCAGCTCATCGGCGTAGACATCGCCCGAGGCTTGCTGCATCTTGCCGCCGCAATTGATCGCATCGCCCAAGCGCGCCAGCGGCTTGCCGTTCACGTAGACCGAGGGCGACCCGCCCGAAACAGCGCGGGCATGCGGCGGGCAGTTGCTGCAGCCGTGTGGCGCGAGTGCGTCGCCCTGACGCAACGCATTGAGATCATTTATGAAGACGTCTGGGCTGCCCTCGATGGCGGGGCTGGGCGGGAAACATCCGTGCCCTGACCCCAGATCGGTGATGCGGCTTGTGCGGGGCATGTTTTTACAACCTTAACTGTTACTCTGGGCCGGTAGGCGTGTTCTGCGCATCAACCCCGTTACACGTCTGTACCGGCACGATAGCGCGTCACACACGGCCGTTCAACTCTCACGTGCGAGCGTCGATACTGCATCTCATTCCGCGTCCAGCACCTTGCGGGCTGCACGGAAGCATTCCAGCGCTTGCGGCACGCCGCAATAGATGCCGATGACGTGGATGATGGCGCGCAGTTCCTCCTGGGTCACGCCGTTGCGGCGCGCGCCGCGGCAGTGGGTTTCCCATTCCTGCATCTTGCCGAGCGCACCGATCATCGCGAGGTTCATCATGCTGCGGGTCTTGGCGTCGATCACATCGTCGCCCCATCCGAAGCCCCAGCACCAGGCGGTCATCGCCTGCTGAAAAGGGCGGGTAAAGTCATCCGCTGCGGCGAGGTTTTGCTCCACATATTCCGCCCCGAGCGTGGCCTTGCGTTGCTCCAGCCCCTTGAGGAACAGGTCTTCGTCGAACAGGCTCATCTGTGTCTCCTTCGCTGTTGTCCACCGCCGGGAGGGGCGGGGCCTGACGTAGGTGATAGGCGAGATGCGGCATTGGCCAAAGCGATTCCTGCAAGCAGCGCGCGCCCGTCTGAGAACGCCCTTTCGGACCGTCGGTAAATGGTCGGTATTACGTCGGTATTCGGTCGGTGCCGCAGTCGGGGCCGCAGACGGGGCAGGGCTGACCAGACAGGTGCCTGCCAGTTGAGCGTGGCGGCATGTCGCTTGTGCCGGACCTGCGCGATCTCTGCCCGTGTCGCGTCTTGCGGCGTGTTGCAGGGTGGGCTTGCGTTGCTATAGTGCACTCACGAAAGCGTGAGGGTTTGGGCGTGGCGGGCAACGGACACTGGATCGGATATCTGCACATGGTGGCGCGGTCGCCCGAGGCGCGGTTCTGGTCGGTCCCGTCGGATGCAGTGCTTGGGCGGCTGGCCCTCAAGGCGGACAGCGCCGACGACTTTGTCAGCGGCATCAGCCGCTCGCTTGACGCACGCGGGCTCGGGCTGGCGGAGATGATGGCAGTGGCCCGCGTGCCCGATGCACCGGGACCGGAACTTGCGGCGGCACTGTCGACCGGCGCGGAGGATCAGCCGGTTCTGGTGGGTCGTCTTGTTTCCCCCGAGCGTCAGCCACCCGTTGCCCTGACAGACATCGACTGGTTGGCATTGCCGCAGGATGACAGGCTTTTTGCGTTGCTCGACGGGGCAAGCTGGCCGGGCCTGCCCGCGCTTCTGGCCGAGAGCGGGGCGGAACATTACTGCCTCAACGCCTCGCTTGATGCGTCGATGCAGGCGGGAGCACCGTGGCTGGTGCGGCTGCGCGCGGGCGACCCGCTGCGAGAGGTGCTGGGGGCGCGGCCCGCTGATGCGCATGTGGGCGTGTTTTTTCGCAGTGAACATAGTGGCCGCGACCTGCGCGCGCATTTCCGCCGCTTCACGATGGTGCGCCTGCCGGATGCCCCGGAAAGCCCGGTCTACTTCCGGTTTTTCGACCCGCGCGTGATGCTCGACATGGCGGTGGCGCTGGTTCCCGAAAAGCTGGCCGCGCTGATGGAGGCGATCGAGCGGTTCTACATCCCGATAAGCCCGATGTGCCTGTTGCCCGACGGCGCGCCGATCGCGGTGCCGGTGTCGGTGTTCGATCCGGTGGAGCCGCTCTCGGCGCGGTTGATCGAGATGGCCCCGCCGGTCGATGCGACGCTGGAGCGGGGCGGGCTGTCGCTCAGCGACGAGGAATATGCGATCTTTGACCGGTTGCAGAAAAAGCGCGCGCAGCGGGCGCTGGTGCGCCTGCTGCACGAGGAGTTCCCCGATGTCGAATTGCAGACCTGTCGCACGGTGGCCCAATCCGCCCCTGCCGCCGCCGCCCGTTTCGGGCTGAGTTCGGTCAAGCAGGTGCGCGTGATGGCACGGCTGATCCTGCAACTCGGCCCCGAGTTCTGGGAGCGTGAACCCGAGGCGGCTGCGATCCTCAATCGCCACGATCTGAGGCCTTGGCAGAAGAAGGACGCCTTGCTGCGCTGGATGGTGCGCCGCCCGGCGGACGTGGCGGGGTAGCAGGAGAGTGGTCGCGATGTTGACAGGTTTTCGGTTTCCGCCGCACAGTCTCTGCGGCACTATTGGATGCAGCGATTTTGATGGGCGTTCCCCGGTGAGTTTGATGGATTTTTACTGTATTGCACGACGAGACCGGGGGTCGGGCGCTGTGGCATGCGGGGGCATGTCATGAGCCTGATGCAGGAAGTCGAAGATGCAATGGTCGCGATGTATGACGCGGGCCAGCAGAACAGCTATCAATACGAGCAGCTTGCCCGCGCGCGCAGCGGCCTGCTGAGTGAACCCGAAGGCAGCCCCGGCTATGACCGATATGCCACCACGGCGCGCAACAACCTGCCCGCGTCGAGCCCGATGGCGTCGGTGAATGATCCTGGGTTCGGCTCCGCGCAGTGCGATTGCGAACCCGGACAACCCTGTTGCCTGACCAGTGGTGAGCTATCCGACAGTTCCGCGCCTGACCGAAAACTGACATGGCCGTCGAACGGTGATGCGCCGCCAACCCGATTGTTTATCATCGCGGATGACAAGCAAGGCATGAACCTTGTCGGTAAGGTCAAAAGCAAGGCCGATGGACAGCAATGTCAGATGCGGCCCGCCCGACCTCAGGGGTTCAATACGCGTGGGCTGGTGTCAGGCGAGTCGCTGCTTCCGAAAACGGAAACCGAGCAGTCGGTCGCTGCCCCTCAGACAGCGAATTTTCAAGTGCTTGGTGATTCCATTTTGCCGCAGGATTTCGTCGTGGCGATGAGTGCGGTGGACATGCTGATATCCGGCATGGATTCGTTCGAGAACAACCAAGGTGCACGGTATACACCGCGGATGTGTTTGCCCGAATCCGGAATGGTGGCAACCTACACGGTGCATGCGTTTCCAGAGGTGGATATCAACGGCAGGATCATAGCCGATGTTACGCTCGACTTTCGCACCAGTCGCTTTGGGGCAAGCACGGGCATCAGCGGCGAGATGACGGGCAAGGTTGGTGATAAAACGATCGATGTGAAGAGCGAAGCCGGGGCAACGAAGCATACTGCTGCGGCGGCCCCTCCGTCGAACCAGGCAGCCTCCCGGGGAACGTCCGGCCTATTGAGCAAGATGATCTCGACCATGGGCTCTTTTGTACACGGGCGCGAGGCCGAGGGCTTTGAGGCGGAGGTGGTTGACGGCTCTGGGGTGACGCTTGTGGTGGAACTGACGCTGGAAGCGAGCGCGTTCAAACTGGAAAAAGTCGATGCAAGCCCGGACCTGAAATTCAAGGTCGACAAGTTCGAGTCGTCCCTGTCCGTGAAAGCTGAAGGGACAATTGACGTCGTCGAACTTGCCGTTGCAGGCCTTTTGTCACCGGCGGCTTCCGAGTTGGTGCAACGCGCGCGCGCAGAAGCGATGCGCGAGGGCCGCGCGATCCGGGGGCGCGTCAGGGCCGATGTCGTGTTGAGCGCCGGTGGTGAGTTGTCCTACAAGTACGGGTCCGGTCTGGCGTACCGCTATGCCGCCAATGGCGAGAACGGTTTTGAGAAAGGTGAGGGCTCGGACACGTTCGGGGGGAAAGTCGATATCAAGGGGGATGCGACGGTCGAGATTCATGCCGAGGGCGAGATTTGGATCGTCCAGGCTGAAGCTGGTGCGCGCGGCTCGATGCATACGGCGTGGTGCTGGGAGATGCGCAAAACCGACGCGGGTCGCGAGAAGAGGTATTATTTCGAAGGTTTGCGCGCACGGGTGAAAGGCTATGTGAGCGTGGGGATAACCAGCCGCGGCGACACGCTTGACCCGCCCGCACCGGGGGATCCGAATTTTGAGCGCTCTACCGGTGGCACGGCTTCGCGGAGTACAGGCGAGGTGTCGCAGTCGATCGCAGAGGTCGGTAACGGTGATGAAGAGGACTGGAGCAAGCCCTCTGGAGATGAAATCGAACTGCTCGAACCGACGGTTCCCGAGGTTACCGGGGAAACCCCCCCATGGGAGCCGTATTGACATGATTGACCAGATGAACCGACGTTTTTTCGTTTGCGCGGCAACCGCCTTGTCCGCCTTTCCAGGAGCCTCTCTCATGGCACAGACCAGCGATCCGCATTATTATTACCTTCGGTTCCGCACGGTCGCCTGCTGGCATATCGTGTCCGTCAATGACGTGCCGGTGTCGATAAAGCCGGCAGCCGAGCGGCAGGAATGGACGGTGCCGATCAACACGCTGCTGCGGGCGGGAACGAATACGCTAGCGTTCAACTTCGTGCCGGTCTGGGGTGAGGCCTATCCGGCGGGCGCTCCGAACCCGGAATTTGCCGTCCGGATCGACCTGGTGCGTTACAATCTGCGGACCGAAACGGACGAGGACTACACGGCCTTGCACCTGGCCTTCGACATGGAAACCGGTCACCTTGCGCCGGTGGAGCAAACGTCACTGGGGGCAAGCCGTGGGCAGGGCAGGGCGGTCTTCGGCAGCACCGGGCGTTTCACGGTCGAGGACGGGGAATACCGCGATATCTACGGCCCTGCCGTTCCATCGCGGGTGGTCACGTTCGATGTCACGGTGCCCGACGATTTGCCACCGCTCACATGGGAGGGCGCGCCAGTGCTGCCAGGGGCGGAAGTGCTGCGAGAGGAACTGCTTGCAGCTTATCGCGGTGTACATGCCGCCCTGATAAGCGGCGATGCTGCCCGCGTCAGGCAGGCCTATCTTCCCGCCTGGGAACGGACCGCGACGGTCATGCACTACCGGGACGTCACCGAATTCATGAGCGTGAACGACGCCGCGCAAAAGCTGGCGCCGACATTGCCGGAAGGCGAGACGTTGCAACCGGCGCGGTTCTGGCCATCGCCCGGAGAGGCCCAGATTTTCCATGCGGCTGAGGGCCGTCTGGCATTCATACTGCCATCGCCCTTGCGGTGGGCCGACCCGGCAACACCGGACAAGACCGCCGTTCAATCCGCGGTCGCCTTCATGCGCAACCCTGCCAGTGGGGGGCTTGTCGTTGCGTCCGTTCTGTATCTCGTCTGAGGTTGGTGTGGCGCATGCGATGATACGCGGGCTGGCCGGGTGCCATGTGGTTCAGCGTCGTCTGGCCGTGGCGATCCTACTTGCGGCAAGCTCTGCTGGGCCTGTTCTGGCGCAAACTGCCGATCCGGCCAAGACGGCATTCGGTGTCGAGATGGATCTGACCGGCGTCGATCTCGATATTCGGAACAATGACGTTCCGTTGTTCGGGGTGGTCGAACCGGCGAACCCGTTCGATGCGAGAGGGGTTCACTTCCTGCACTTCAACGCGGCGCTTTTGCCGGGGCTGAACGAGATATCGGTTCGCTATTCCGAAATTCCGGAACCGATGATGGATGGAATGTGGGTCAAGCTGCGCCTGAGTTACCGGGAGGCGGGGACATTTCCCGACCCGTTTTCGAGTGACGACTACGCGATCGACATTCCGCCGGCAGCCTCGCCCGATGGTCGTGTGCTGGCGCGGGGTATGTCTACGCAAATCGCCGTCGAGGCGGCCATGCGAAGGGCTCATGACGCCTTTGCCGAGGGGCGCGGGTCCGTTGTGGCGGAACTCGGCCCCAAGCTAGAGCGGATGGCGGCGTGTTTGGACATGCCGCGCGAGGCGATGCTGGACACGACGTATGTGCCGTTCCTGGACCCATCCTATGGATTCGCGTTGCACCCCTATGACGCCGACGAGGCCAGGATCGTGCTGATCGGGAACGGGCGGTTCGCGACGCTCGTGCCGCCGCCTGTCACCTTTCGGAACCCGGAGACGGGCGAGGTTCTCGCGCCTGACCTTGCATTCTTCCCTGATGAGGCGTGACAGTGGCACGTCGCGCATTAAGGATGTTGCCGCTGGTTGCGGTCTGCGCCGCGCCTGCTCTGGCCGACGGAGCCGATCCGGGCAGGACGGAATTTGCGATTGACCTGCAGGCGAATGCGGTGGTGCTGGATATCCGGCTGAACGACATACCGCTCTTTGGGGTCGAGCAACCGGCCAAACCGTTCCGGGCGCAGGTGCTGACCAAGGTGCCGATCAATTCCGGCCTGCAACCGGAGCGCAACGTGGTGACGGTGCGCCATTCCGAGGTGAGTGAGCCGGTGATGGAGGGGATGGTGGTGCGGCTGCGCTTTACCCATCACGAGGCGGGCAGTTTCCCGGACCCGTTCTCGGGTGACGCCTATGCGCTCGATCTCTCGATTCCGGGGGCGGAGGAGCAGCCCTTTGTCGCGCGCCCTGGAGAGACGCCGTTCATCTCGGTGGTGGAGCGGCCGGAGGTTGCCGATGCGGAGGGCACCATCGCGCTGACCCTCGATTACGCGATCGACATGCCTGCGTCGGCATGGCCGGGTGGCGAGGTGCTCGAAAAGGACATGGCGACCCGGGTTGCGGTCGAGGGCGAGATGCGCCGTGCGCATGCGGCGTATCAGGCGGGGCGCGACGGTGTCCTGACCGAACTCCGCCCGATGATCGACCACCTGTCGGCCAGCTATGGCATGACGCCAGAGACGTTTCTTGACACGCTCTATGCGCCGTTCGTCGATCCGTCGCAGGGCTTTGAGCTGCGCCCGTTCGATGCAGAGGAGGCGCGGCTGGAGCTGTTCGGCAACGGGCGGCTGGCGACGCTGGTGCCCTCGCCGGTGGTGTTCGAGAACAGTGAGTTGAACGAGTCCTTCGCGCCGGACCTGTTCTACTGGCGCGACGGGTCAGGGACGTGGAGGCTGATCGACTAGGATGGGCGCGTCAGGCCACCGCATGCGCCAGCGCGCATTGCTTCCACAACGTCGTGAGCGCCGTCACCAGATGGTCGATATCGGCATCCGAGTGCAGCGGGCCGGGGGTGAAGCGGAGCCGTTCGGTGCCCTTGGGCACGGTGGGATAGTTGATCGGCTGCACATAGATGCCCCAGTCGCGCATCAGGATATCGGCGAGCATCCGGCATTTGACCGGGTCCTTGATCATCACCGGGATGATGTGGCTGTCATTATCAAGATGCGGGATGCCGCGCGCGTCGAGTAGGCTACGCAGCCGGGCCACTTGCGCGCGCTGCGCCTGCCGCTCGTCGTCCGACTGCTTGAGATGCGCGATGCTGGCGGTCGCGGCGGCGGCCACGGCGGGGGGCAGGGCGGTGGTGAAGATGAAGCCCGACGCGAAGGAGCGGATGAAATCGCACAGGCTGGCGGAGCCGGTGACATAGCCGCCCATGCAGCCATAGGCCTTGCCGAGCGTGCCCTCGATCAGGGTGATGCGATCCGCCAGGCCGCGTTCTTCGGAGACGCCGCCGCCGCGCGGGCCGTAGAGGCCCACGGCATGCACCTCGTCGAGATAGGTCAGCGCGCCGTGTTTCTCGGCGACTTCGACGATCTCCTCCATCGGGCTGATGTCGCCATCCATCGAATAGACCGACTCAAAGGCCACGATCTTGGGTGCGTTGGCGGGCAGGCGGGCCAGCTTGCGGTCGAGATCCTCGGGGTCGTTGTGTTTCCAGATCACCTTTTGCGCGCGGCTGTGGCGGATGCCTTCGATCATGCTGGCATGGTTGAGCTCGTCCGAGAGGATCACCGCGTCGGGCAACCGGCTGCCAAGGGTCGAGAGCGCGGCCCAGTTCGACACGTAGCCGGAGGTGAAGAGGAGCGCGTCCTCCTTGCCATGCAGGTCGGCCAGTTCGCGCTCGAGCAGCAGGTGGTGGTGATTGGTGCCCGAGATGTTGCGGGTGCCGCCCGCGCCGGTGCCGCATTGGTCGATCGCGTCTTTCATGGCCTGCCGCACGACCGGGTGCTGGCCCATGCCGAGATAGTCGTTGGAACACCAGACTGTCACCTCGTCAGGGGCCTCGGCATCATGGCTCTTGGCCTTGGGAAACTCGCCGCAGCGCCGCTCCAGCTCGGCGAAAACGCGGTAATTTCCCTCTTCGCGCAGGGTGTCCAGTTGCGCGTCGAACATGGCGTCAAAATCCATGATGTCCCTCCGGTCTTGTCTTTTTAGGTGCATGTTTGGGCGCGGGCAGCATCCAGCGCCAGAGTTTCGCGTCAGGCACGGGCAGCACCATCAGCCAATGTTCGAGAAGTGCCAGCGCGGTGATCGCCGACAGGAGCGCAAAGCCCACCACCTCGCCGGGCTGGCCTGCGGAATAGAGCCGCTCCAGCCAGCAGGCCACGGCGAGGCTGAGCGCGGTGACTGAGCCGGGGAAGAACCAGCCCACCGGCGCGATGCGGAAATGGCTGCCCAGATGCGACAGCGCGCGGGGGATGAACTCGGTATTGATGCGCGGCACGCCGAAATAGAGGTTCAGCTTGGCGGTGACGCGGGCGAAATAGAGCACCGTGAAGGTCCAGAGGCCAAAGGTATTGGCAGCCTCATAGCCGAAGATCCAGACAAGGATCAGCACGCCGGTGAGCAGCATCTCGTGATAGGCGACGGTGCCCCAGGCGCGGAGGAACCGCTCCCATTCCGGCAGATGCGTGGGGCAGGGGCGGCGGTTTGGCCCGGTGATGGCGCCGGTGAGAAAGCTGAGCTCGATCCAGCCCCAGATCGCCAGCGCCGAGAGGAACGCGCCATAGGCGGCCCCCACGCCGGTCAGGCCCAGTGTCGCCTCATAGCCCCAGATCCCCGCGCCCAGAACCGGCAGCGCCAGGATTACCGCGCGGCGGCCCGCCGCATCGCCGCGCCGTTCGCAGAGGCGCACGACAATCAGGATCGCCCCGGTGGCGAACCACCAGAGAAAAAGCGCCATCAGGGCTGCGATCCAGGGGCTATGCACGTCTATTCCTTCATCTTGCCGGAAATATTCCGGGGGGTGTGGGGGGCTGGCCCCCCACATCGGTCGGTGCCACAGGCACCGAAACCGGGGTCAATAGGCCGGCTCCAGGCGGGTGCTGGCGGGCACCGTATGTTTCTTGGCCGGGATGGTGTAGAGCCCCACGAAAGCCGCCGCCGCGCGTGTCTGCGCGCCGAGGCTCCTCAGCCATGCTCCGACACCTTTTTCCGCCTTGGCGCGGGCCAGATCGGCATTCGCCTTTTGCAGCCGGACCAGCCCCGCAGCCCACCGCGGGTTGTCGATATCGAGCGTGATCGGGAAGATCTGCTTGGTCAGCTCAGACGTCTTAGTGAAGACCTCGTTGGCGTACCAGTCGGGCTCGACGCCGAGGGCGGCGTGGAATTTGGGCCGCTGGTGGTCGCGCACATACATCGTGGCGTAAACGGCGGTGAGGAAGAACTTGATCCAGAGCACGTTCTTGCCGGAGGTCAGCTTGGGGTCTGTCTTCATCAGCAGGGCAAAGGCCTCGCCGTGGCTGAATTCGTCATTGCACCACTCGTGGAACCACTTGAAGATCGGGTGAAAGCGATGCTCGGGATGCTGTTCCAGATGCCGGAAGATCGTGATGTAGCGGGCATAGCCGATCTTTTCCGACAGATAGGTGGCGTAGTAGATGAATTTGGGCCGGAAGTAGGTGTATTTCTTCTTCTGGGTCAGAAAGCCCAGATTGACCGCCACCCCCGCCTCGCGCAGGGCGTCGTTGATGAAGCCCGCATGGCGGGCCTCGTCGCGCGCCATCAGTTGGAAAAGCTGCGTGATGTCCTTGTTGTTGCCGCGCCGCTTCATTTCCTTGTAGAGCACGCAGCCCGAGAATTCGGCGGTGCAGGAGGAGATCAGGAAGTCGATGAACTCCTTTTTCAGCCCCGGCTCCATCCCGTCCCAATCGACGTGATCCCAGTCCTCGTTCTTCTTGAAATGGCCCTTGTTGGGATCAGACTCCATCTGGTCGATGAGCTTGTCCCAATCCTCGCGGACGGAAGAGACGTCGATCGCGTCAAGCTCGTCGAAATCGGTGGTATAAAAGCGCGGCGTCAGCAGCGTGTTCTGCATCGCCACCTCGGTTGCGGCCTTGCTGTCGAACTTGGCCTGCTCTTCCTGGATGGCGAGGCCTTCTTCGACGGTGGTCGCGTCGGCGGAATGTTTCACGAGGGCATTCATAGCGTCACCTCCTCGGAGAACGAGAATTCGCAAAGCTCCATGACCTCGAAATCCCCGGTCATCCGGGTCCAGAGGCGCTCGAGCCCGCTGGCGCGGACGATGGTGGCGTCGCGATCCTCGGAGACCACCTCGCCGAAGGGGGCCATGATCTCGGGGCCGTGCACCTTCACCTCGTCGCCCGGATAGACCGTGGCGCCGTTGTTGAAGCGTACATGCGCGTGGAGCGATTCAAACTTGTGACTGATTTCAACCGTACAGGGCGCGTGTTCGATTTCCTTGGTAAGCCATCCCATTATTGGCCTCCTTTCTCAGTTTGCCAGCAGCTTTGCGAAGGCTGCCGCGTTATCCGCGCCAAACCCCATGAGGTCAGCGCGCCAGCCTGTGCTGGGGTCGTGGATCGAGAGGCGGCCGTTTTCGTGCTGCCTCACGGTGACGGGCCCGGTGCGGACCACGTCGTGTTTGATGCGTTCGCGGTTGATCACCCGCTCGACTCCGGCGATGAAGCCGCCCTCTTCGGGGGACAGCTTGGCGATGACGCTGCCATTGGCGTCGAGCACGGTGGCGCGGCCACCCATGTCGCCGGAGAGGAACATCTGCCGTTCCAGCACCACCGGGCTTTGGGGCGGGGTGGAGACGAGCGGCGCGTCGGTGAAGCGCGCGTAGCTGACGATGGCCAGTACCGACAGCACCAGCACCAGCATCGCGCGGACCATCATCCGGGGGACAAGGTCGCGGTCCTGCGGGGTCTTGTATCTCGGGGCGCTTGCGTCAGTCATCGTCTGGGCCTCCTCGTGTTATTCCGCCGCCATCGCGGGTTGCGGCGCGGTGCGCTCAACGCGCGGCGTGGCGATGCGGGTCTCGGCCGCCTCGGCGATCAGCGCGGCGATCTTGTCGGCCTCGGGAATGCAGCGCAGCGCGGGCTGCGTGCGGCGCATCACCCAGGGACGCACATGTGGCCAGCACACCAGATACGACAGGCGCGTGTCGCCCATCAGATCAAAGGTAATGGTGCCGGTGCCGCGCTTGCCGGGTTTGAAATCGGCACGTCCGATCTGGGTGTAGGGCAGGTTGAGCGTCACCGTGAGCGCCGCCCCGATCCGCATCGCCACGCGGCGATTGGTGATCGTGTAGACGGTGGCGCGGGCCTGCACATAGCCCACGACCATCAGGATCGCGCAGACCACCGCGCCCATGATCAAGAGCGGCGCGGAGGCGGCAAAGGCCCCTGTCAGCGGCATCTGGTCGATGAGTGTGATGAATCGCCAGGCCGCGAGGAAGACGAAATAGCCCGCGATCCAAGTCAGGCTCAGCGACTCGACGCTGAGCCGCCACCAATCGGGTTTGCCCTGCCAGAGGATATGTTCGCCCTCGGGCGGTCTCTCGGGCAGGCCGGGTACGGGTTCAACGGCAAAGTCGTCATGGCTCATGGTCTTGGTCCTTATCCCAGTTGCGGCTCGAGCCGCGCCTCGGAGGCGTAAAGCGTGCCGCCACCGTAGTAGCCCGCGATCTTGTCCTCTTCGAGCAGTGTCACCTGACGTGGTGAGGCATGCACCGGCACGCCCGCGAAATGCTTGCCGAAGATCGAGCGGATCTGCACGCGGTCAGACCGGATGCGCGCGAAGGTCATCGGCACCAGCCGCTTGCCCTCGCCCCAGGGGGCCTGCAATTCGATCTCGAGATAGCGCACCAGCTGCTCGGGTTCGTCGATCCACATGTCGCTGACGGTGCCCACGACCTCGTGATCGCCGCCCTGCACCTCAAGCCCGCGCGGATCACGCCCTGCGGCCACCACGAAATGCTCGGTCGCCGACATCGGCACGATCTTGGGGTGGCCGTGGCCGTCCAGCTCGGGGATGTCGCGGCGCGGCGCCCAGGAGGCGGGGCCGACACCGTCGGCCATCGCATCGCCCGTTGGCACAAAGGGAAAGCCGTTGCCATGGGCGGTTTTCTCCAGCGCGAGATCGGTGCGGTCGGGGTTCTGGCCCGAGGGCACGGTGACCTCGCCACGGCCATGCGGCAGTTTGAAGGTCTTGTCGCCTGGCACCGGGAACAGGCCCTGATTGGCCGACGGGTTGCCGTCGTCATCCTCGAGCGGGTAGCCCTCGCGCATGTTCTCGCGCTGAATGTAGAAGATCAGCACCACGAAGAAGCCGTAGAACAGCCAGAGCGAGAGGCTCGCGAGGTCGAAATTTCCAAAGAATGGCTCGGTCATGTCAGACTCCTTTCGAGCGAACATTGGTCATGAGGGGAACTCGGCCAGCCCGATGCGGCCGCCCTCCGATTGCGATATGCTGCCGCGCGGGGTCAGCCGAACGAGCGGCCCCAGCACGACAAGGGTGAGAAAGAGAAGCGCGATTTCCGCGTGATAGACGAGGGAATAGCCGGTGGCGTTGGTCGCGAGCGCCTCGCCCCAGGCACCCGAGAGCGCGACGTGATTGACCACATCGCGCAAGGCTCCGCCGATGGCGATCGAGAGGCCCGCCGCCGTGGCCTGTGCGGCACCCCATGCGCCGAGCGCGAGGCCATGGCCGCTGCCGCCCTCACGCGCCAGCCCCATCGCGGCGGTGAGGGTCGAGACCGCAAAAAGCCCGCCGCCCAGGCCGATGAGGCCCGCCCCGGCAAAGAACAGCACCGGCGATTGCATGGGGGCGGCAAAGATCACCGTGGCGAAGGCCACGATCCCGACCAGAAGCCCCGTGCCCGCCATGCGGTAGGTGTTGGCCCCTTTCAGTAGCGCACGCCCGGCAAGGACAAAGCCCGCGAGCGCGCCTGCGGCCCAGATCGCCGTCAGCACCGTGGTGGCCGAGACCGAGAGGCCCAGCACCTCGCCGCCGTACGGCTCGAGCAGCACGTCCTGCATGTTGAAGGCCATGGTACCGAGGAAGACCACCGCCAGCAGCCGCCCCGCCGTACCGCCCTTCATCAGGTCAGCCCACGCGTCGCGGAACTGCGGGCGCGGGGCCTCGCGTTCGGCGCGGCTCATCGGGTTGAGCTTTTCCTGCTTCCAGAGTGCGATCAGGTTGAGGATGATGCCGACCGAGGCCGCGCCCTGCACCACGCGCACCAGCGTGAAGGGGGCGAAATCGCGCAAGAGCCAGCCGATCACGATGGCCGAGAGCGCCATGCCCAGAAGGAACATCACGTAGAGCAGCGCCACGACGCGGGGGCGGGTCTCATCGGTGGCCCGATCAGAGGCGAGTGCCAGACCGGCGGTCTGGGTCATGTGCAGCCCGAGGCCGGTCATCAGAAAGGCGATGGCGGCCAAAACTTCGCCCGCCCATGTCGGGCCGACCTGTTGCTGCCCGCTCAGCACCAGAAGGGCGAAGGGCATGACCGCAAGGCCGCCCATTTGCCAAAGCGAGCCGAACCAGAGATAGGGGATGCGCTTCCACCCCAAGGCGGAGCGGTAGGTGTCGGACCGGAACCCCAGAAGGGCGCGGAAGGGGGCGATGAGGACGGGTAGGGCGATCATCACTGCGACGATGACGGCAGGAACAGACAGTTCGACGATCATCACGCGGTTGAGCGTGCCCAGAAGCAGCACCGTGGCCATGCCGACCGAGACCTGGAAGAGCGACAGGCGCAGAAGTTGACCGAGCGGCAGGCCCTCGCTTGCCGCATCGGCAAAGGGAAGCCAGCGGGTGGTGACCGCCATCAACTGCGCGTTGGTGCGTTTCCAGGCCGGTCCGATCATCCCCGCACCTCCATCGCCTGTGAGATGTAGAAGCCGCGTGCGACCCGGGTCAGGGGCGTGAGCCGTGCCGTGCTGCCTGCCGCGCGCAGGCCCTGTGCCAGCCGTGCTGCCGAATGCGGCACCATGACCGGTGAGCGGTCGGCGCGCGGGAAGAGCTTGCCCACCCGCCACATCGCCATCAGAAGCGGCGTGCGCGGGGCGACGGTAAAGATGATCCCGCCACTGGTGCGCGCTGCGAGGCCGGTGAGCGCGCGGCTGAGGTCGGCGACCCCGTAATAGATCAGGCTGTCCATCGCGAGGACATGATCGAAGCGCCCGAGGTTTTGTGCCAACATGTCGCCGGAGTGAAAGGAAACACGTCTCTTGAGCCGCTCATCAACACGTTTTCGCGCGATGTCGACAAGCGCGGGAGAGATATCCACCGCCACCACATCGGCCCCGCGCGCCGCGAGTTCCGCGGTCATCTGCCCCGCGCCGCAGCCTGCATCGAGGATGCGCGCGCCGCGCAGATCGTCGGGCAGTCGCGCCAGCATCTGTGCGCGCATGACATCGCGCCCCTCGCGCACCGTCTGGCGGATCTTCGACACCGGCGCATCGCTGGTCAGCGCCTCCCAGGCCCGGGTGGCGGTGCGGTCGAAATAGGTCTCGACCCGCGCGAGTGTCTGGTCATAGGACATCAATCGAACCCCAGAAGCTCGAATATATCGCGGTCTTCCATCGGCGAGGGGGCCAGCGGATCGGTGCCGTTCCACAGATGCTGGGCAAGGCCGGTATAGATGTCGCGGACCATCTGCACCTCGTCGTCGGTTTCCATCTCGAAGAGTGTCTTCTTCTTGAGGCGCGAGCGGCGGATGGCGTCGATGTCGGGCATATGCGCGATCCGGTTGAAGCCCACGACATCGCAGTAGCGGTCGACCTCGTCGGTGTCCTTGGAGCGGTTCGCCACGCAGCCCGCAAGCCGCACCTTGTAATTGGCCGATTTCGCCTGCACGGCGGCGATGATCCGGTTCATCGCGTAGATGCTGTCGAAATCATTGGCGGTGACGATCAGCGCCCGGTCGGCATGCTGCAGGGGCGCGGCAAAGCCGCCGCAGACCACGTCGCCCAGCACGTCGAAGATCACCACATCGGCATCATCCAGCATGTGGTGCTGTTTCAAGAGCTTCACCGTCTGGCCGACAACGTAACCGCCGCAGCCGGTTCCGGCGGGCGGGCCGCCGGCCTCGACGCATTGCACGCCGCCCCAGCCTGTCGTGACGAAATCCTCGGGGCGCAGTTCTTCGGAGTGGAAGTCCACATCCTTGAGAATGTCGATCACCGTGGGCTGCAACTGACCCGTCAGCGTAAAGGTGCTGTCATGCTTGGGGTCGCAGCCGATCTGCAACACCCGCTTGCCCATGGCCGCAAAGGCCGCCGAGAGGTTCGACGAGGTGGTCGATTTGCCGATCCCGCCCTTGCCATAGACCGAAAACACCTTGGCGCCCTCGATCTTCATCGAGGCATCCTGATGCACTTGCACCGATCCCTCGCCGTCCTGTCCCCGAAGGTTCGGGATATCGTCGCGCGGGCTCATATAGTCCTCCAATCGGTGGGCCTCATGGCCCCCTGTTTCTTCTGGCCGTAAATATCCCGGGGGTGTGGGGGCTGGCCCCCACGTGCGCCTTGGCCATATGCGCTCCGGTTCGTCATTCTGCCGCCACCCCTTCCATCCGGTCTTCGATCGCGTCGGCGGCGGCGCGCAGGGCGTCGAGCGTGGCCGCATCCGGGCTCCAATAGGCGCGCTCATGCGCCTCGATCAGCCGGTTCGCCATGCGCGAGGAGGCGGCGGGGTTGAGCGCGCTCATCCGCTCGCGCATCGCCTCATCCAGCACAAAGGTCTCGGAGAGGCGCTGGTAGACCCAAGGCTCCACCTGACCGGTGGTCGCGGACCAGCCCATCGTATTGGTCACATGCGCCTCGATCTGGCGCACGCCCTCGGCCCCATGCCCCAGGAGGGCCTCGTGGAATTTTGGATTGAGCGAGCGCGAGCGGGTTTCGAGCGCCACCTGATCGGCCAGCGTGCGAACCTTGCCCGCGCCGCGCGTGGTGTCGGAGATGTAGAGCGCGGCCTCCTGCCCGCCGCGGGCGCGTTTCACCGCGCGGGCGATGCCGCCGAGCGTGTCGAAATAGTGGTCGACCGTGGTGACGCCCAGTTCGATCGATTCGAGGTTCTGATAGGCGAGATCGACGGTGCGCAGCGTTTCCTGCAAGAGGGCTGTCTGCTGTTGCGCCTTGCCGTTGACGCCGTAGGCAAAGCTCTTGCGCGCCTCGTAGGCATCGGCGAGCTCGTCCTCTTCGCCAAAGGCGGAGCTATCGACCATCTGGTTGACGTTCGAGCCATAGGCACCTTCGGCATTGGAAAAGACGCGCAGCGCGGCCTCGTCCATCGTGCAACCGGTGCGCTCGATATGCGCCAGCGCATGGGCGCGGATGAAGTTCATCTCGACCGGCTCGTCGGCTGAGGCGGCCTTGAGCGCGGCCTCGGCCAGCAGGCGGGTTTGCAGGGGCAGCAGGTCGCGGAAGATGCCCGAGAGGGTCATCACCACGTCGATGCGGGGGCGGCCCAGGGTTTCCAGCGGGATCAGGTCCGCACCGCAGAGCCGCCCGAAGGCGTCGAAGCGTGGCGTTGCGCCGATCAGGGCCAGCGCTTGTGCCAGTGGCGCGCCGTCGGATTTGATATTGTCCGAGCCCCAGAGCACCAGCGCCACGCTGCGCGGCAGGCTGTGATGGGTGTCGAGCAGAAGCTGCGCCTGTTTCGCGCCCTCACGGCAGGCGAATTCCGAGGGCATGCGGAACGGGTCAAACGCGTGGATATTGCGCCCGGTGGGCAGGATATCGGGCGAGCGGATCAAATCACCGCCATGCACCGGCGGGGTAAAGCGGCCCTCGAGCGCGTTGAGGAGCGCGGGGATCTCCGTCTCCTGCTGCAGATGCGCGTCGGCTGTCGCACGGGTCTCCGCGTCGGCATCGGCCATCAGGTCGAGATACTCGGCGCGGGCCTCGGCGGTCATCGGGCGGCCCAGAACGTGCAGGCCTTCGGGAATGAGCGCCGCTTCGGTTTCCAGCAGGCGCAGCCAGAGCGCCGCGATATCGCTGCCGTCGAGATCGACCGCTGCCGCCTGCTCAACGATCAGCGCCTCGAGCTCGGCGCGTTCGGGGGCGTCGCCCGCCATCTCGCGCCAGCGGGTCAGGCTGTCTTTCAACTCCGTCAGCCCCTTGTAGAGCCCGGCCACCGCCAGCGGCGGGGTGAGGTGGGTGACGGTGACCGCCCCCGTGCGCCGCTTGGCCAGTGTCGCCTCGGAGGGGTTGTTGGCGGCATAGAGATAGACGTTGGGCATGTCGCCGATCAGGCGATCCGGCCAGCAGGCATTGCCCGGCCCCGCCTGTTTGCCGGGCATGAATTCGAGCGCGCCATGCATGCCGAAATGCAGCAGCGCATCGGCGCGGAAAGCGTTTTTCAGCCACAGATAGAACTGGGTGAAGGCGTGGGTCGGGGCAAAGCCGCCCTCGAAGAGAAGGCGCATCGGGTCGCCCTCATAGCCAAAGGCCGGTTGCAGACCGACAAACACATTGCCGAACTGACAGCCCAGGATATAGACGCCGCGCCCGTCGGATTGCACCTTGCCGGGGGCGGCGCCCCATTGCGCCTCGATCTCGGTCAGCCAGGGCGTGCCGCGGACGATTTCGTCGGCGCTGACATGGGCGGCGATATTGGCCTCCTGCCCGTATTGCGCGGCATTGCCGCCGAGCACCTCGGCGCGCAGATCCTCGACCGTTTCCGGCGGAGTGAGGTCATAGCCGCGCGCGGCCATGGCGTGCAGCGTGTTGTGCAGCGATTGGAACACGTCGAGATAGGCCGCCGTGCCAGCCGCGCCCGCATTCGGTGGAAAGCCGAACAGGATGATGCCGACGCGCCGTTCTGCCACGCGCGAGCGGCGCAGTGCGACCTGCTTTTCGACGCGGGCCGCCAGCACCTCGATGCGCTCGGGGCAGGGGGCCATTTCCTTGACGGTGGACTGCGGCGCGCAGTTGCGCGCGCAGCCCCGGCAGCCCTGTGCGCCGTGGCGACCGGCAAAGACGGTCGGATTGGTCGCGCCGTCAAGCTCGGGCAGGGCGATGAGCATGGTGGTCTCGATGGGCCCGAGACCCTGCTTGGAGCCTGCCCATTGATCGAGGGTCTGGAATTCCAGCGGGTGCGCCGCGACATAGGGAATGTCGAGCCCGGTCAGCGTGTCGAGCGCGGCGGCGTTGTCGTTATAGGCCGGGCCGCCCACGAGGCTGAAGCCGGTCAGCGACAGCAGCGTGTCGATCTTCGGGCCGGTCTCATCGGTGAAGAACGCCTCGATTGCGGGGCGACCGTCGAGCCCACCGGCAAAGGCGGGCAAGACGCGCAGCCCGCGCGCCTCGAGCGTGCGGATGACGGTGTCGTAATGCGCGGTATCGCCCGCCAGCACATAGCTGCGCATCATCAGGAGGCCCACGGTGCCCTTGGCCCCCTCGGGGCTTGGCAGGTCGGCGGGGTCGGTGGTGATGCGCTCGGGCAGGTCGGGGTGATAGAGGCCGGTATCGGGATATTCGATCGGGGCTGGGGCGGTGACACCGCGCCAATCGGCGCGACGGCAGTAGCGCGACAGCAGGAACCGCACCATCGCCTCGATATTGTCGTCCGAGCCACCGAGCCAGTATTGCATGATCAGGAACCAGGCGCGCAGGTCCTGGCTCTTGCCGGGGATGAGGCGCAGGATCTTGGGCAGGCGGCGCAGCATGCGCATTTTCTTGGCGCCGGATTCGGTCGAGGGCTTGCCGGAGCCGCGCAGTTTCTTGAGCAGCTTCATCGCGCCCGAGGCGGGGGCACCCATGTCGAGCGTGCCCATGCGGGTGAGCTTCACGATCTGCGCATCGGCGATGACGCCCGCCATCGCGTCGCAGTCAGCGCGGCGCGCCTTGAGGTCGGGGAGGATGGCGTTGATATGCTCTTCGAGGAACAGCAGGTTGGCGATGACGATATCGCCCTTGGCAATCGCCGCCTTGGCCTCGGCCAGGGCCTCGGGGCTTTCGCCCCATTCGGCGGCGGCGTGGACGCTGAGTTCCAGCCCCGGGAAATCATCCGCCAGACGTTCGGCGACACGTGCGCAGGGGCCTGCCGCATGGGCATCGAGCGTGAGGATCACGACGCGGTAGGGCGCAGGGGCGGATATGTCGCGATCAACGTGCATAATGCGCCTTTGCCTCGTATAGCGTGTCGATGCCGATCTCGTGGACGCCCTGATTGGCGGCGAAGGTTTCGGTGTTGCGCCGGGCCTTGCCGCGCACGAAGAAGGGGATCTTCTTCAATTCACGCTCGGCCTCGTCGAGCCAGATGACGGTGCCGGGTGCCGACTCTCCGGTCGTTTCCGGCTGCTGCGTCTCGGGCGCGGGCGTGGTGTGGTGGCCGCCGTGATGGCTGGCCCCGGCGGCATCGTTGAATTCGAAATCGTCGCGGAACATGTGCAGCAGGTGCTCTTCCAGCCCCATGACCAGCGGATGCACCCATGTGTCGAAGATCACGTTCGCGCCCTCGATCCCCATCTGCGGGGAGTAGCGGGCGGGGTAGTCCTGCACGTGGACGGGGGCCGAGATCACGGCGCAGGGGATGTTAAGGCGCTTGCCGATCATCCGCTCCATCTGGGTGCCGAGGATCATTTCGGGGGCGAGTCCTTCGATGGCGGCCTCGACCTCCAGGTAATCGTCGGTAACGAGCGCCTCGACGCCGTACTCCTTGGCCAGCTTGCGGATGGGGCGGGCCATTTCGCGGTTGTAGCAACCCATGCCCACCACCTCGAAGCCCATCTCGTCGCGGGCGATGCGCGCCGCAGCCGCCACATGGGTGCCGTCGCCGAAGAGGAAGACGCGCTTGCCGGTCAGATAGGTGCTGTCGACGCTGGCCGAATACCATGGCAGGCGCAGGCGGCTCTCGTCGATCTGCGGGGTGAGGCCGGTGAGGGCCGCCACCTCGGCCATGAAGTCGCGGGTGGCACCGACGCCGATGGGGACGGTCTTGGTGAACGGCAGGTCGAGTTCGCGCTCCATCCAGCGGCAGGCGGCCTCGCCGGTTTCGGGATACATCAGCACGTTGAAATGCGCGGCCCCCAGACGGGAGATGTCGGAGGGCGAGGCCCCATAGGGCGCGCAGACATTCACTGCCACGCCCATATCGGCCAGCATCCCCGTCAGTTCGGTGATGTCGTCGCGATGGCGGAAGCCAAGCGCCGTCGGCCCGATCAGGTTGCAGCTGACATGGGCGGTCTTCTCGACTGGTTTTGCGATGGCGCGGGTGATCTGAAAGAACGTCTCATCCGCGCCGAAATTTTCCTTGCGCTGGTAGCTGGGCAGTTCGAGCGCGATGACCGGGACGGGCAGGCCCATCATCTCGGCCATGCCGCCGGGGTCGTCCTGGATAAGTTCGGCGGTGCAGGAGGCGCCGACGATCATCGCTTGCGGTTTGAACCGCTCATAGGCGTTCTGGCAGGCGGTCTTGAAGAGGTTGGCGGTGTCCGAGCCCAGATCGCGCGCCTGAAAGGTGGTGTAGGTCACCGGCGGGCGGTGGTTGCGGCGCTCGATCATCGTAAAGAGCAGATCGGCATAGGTGTCGCCCTGCGGCGCGTGTAGCACGTAATGCAGGCCGGTCATCGCGGTGGCGACGCGCATCGCGCCGACATGGGGCGGGCCTTCATATGTCCAGAGCGTCAGCTTCATTCCGCCGCCTCCAGATGCAGGGCCGCGCGGCGGCGCAGGGGGCGCGAGAAGAGCCCGGCAAGATCGCCCGCCTGTTCGTAGAAATGCACCGGGGTGAAGACCAGCTCGATGGCCCATTTGGTGGTGAGCCCTTCGGCCTCGAGCGGGTTGGCGAGGCCAAGGCCGCAGACCGTGAGATCGGGGCGCGCGGCGCGGCAGCGTTCGAGTTGCAGGTCCACGTCCTGACCTTCGGCGATCTGCGGGCCTTCGGCCAGAAGATCGAGATCGGGGCCGAGGATGGCCTTGTGCAGGTAGGGCGTGCCGACCTCGAGCGCCTCCATGCCGCATTCGCGGGTGAGAAAGCGCGCCAGCGGGATCTCAAGCTGGCTGTCGGGGAAGAAGAAGACGGTCTTGCCGGCGAGCGTTTCGGCGGCTTGCTTGACCGCACGGCGGGCGCGGGCGCGGGGCGCGTCAGTGACGGCATCAAAACGCGCCCGTTCGACACCGAATTCCTGCGCGAGAGCGGCCAACCACGCGGTCGTGCCCTCCTCGCCGAAAGGTAGCGGTGCAGGAACATGACGCGCCCCGCGCCGTTCAAGGGCGGCATGGGTGCCCCCCAGGAACGGCTGGGTGAGGGCGAACACGGTGTTCGGGCCCACAGCAACCGGGTCATCTGCATGGCGCGCAGGCAGGACCGTGACCTTGTCGATCCCCATCTGCGCCAGAAGGTCAAGCGCCTGATCCTCGACCACGTCGGGCAGCGCGCCCACCAGCATCAGCTGGCGTTCATCGGTCTGCGGCAGGGCGGGGACCATCGAGGCGAGGCAGGCATCCTCGCCTTCGGTAAAGGTCGTCTCGATGCCCGAGCCGGAATAGTTGAGCACCCGCACCTTGGGGGCGTGGCGCATGGTCAGCCGTTCGGCGGCGCGGGCGAGATCGAGCTTGATCACCTCGGAGGGGCAGGAGCCGACGAGGAAAAGCTGCCGGATGTCGGGGCGGCGGGCGAGCAGGCGCTCGACCTCGCGCTCCAGCTCCTCCTGCGCGTCCTTGAGGCCCGCGAGATCGGTCTCTTCGAGAATCGCGGTGCCGAATCGGGGCTCGGCGAAGATCATCACGCCAGCCGCGGATTGCAGCAAATGCGCGCAGGTGCGGGATCCGACGACCAAAAAGAAGGCATCCTGCATTTTGCGGTGCAGCCAGATGATGCCGGTGAGACCGCAGAACACCTCGTGCTGTCCGCGCTGTTTGAGGACCGGTGCGTCACGGCAGCCGCGGGTCGGCGGGGGGGCGTCGTGGCGGGTCATACGGCACCCTCCATCTGCCGACGGGCGGCGCGCAGCTTGAGCAGGAACTGCCCGGCATTGATGACGTAGGCGGTGTAGGCGGCAAGCGCGAGGGCCATCAGTTCCACGGGCGGGAGCGCTCCTGTGTAGAGCGCCCAGACATAGGCGGTGTGCAGCGCGATCACCGCGAAGCTGAACACGTCCTCCCAGAAAAAGGCCGGGGCGAAGAGGTATTGGCCGAACACCACCTTTTCCCAGATCGCGCCGGTCACCATGATGAGATAGAGCAAGCCGGTCTTGGCGAGGATCGACAATGTCGCGGCCTCGTAGCCGGTTCCTGTCAGCAGGTAGCGGATAACCAGCACAAGCGACACGAGAAACACCAGGAATTGCAGCGGCGCAAGAATGCCCTGCACCAGTGTCCAGACACTCGCGTCGCGGCGCGCGCGCTGTTCCTCGGTGTAAAGCGCGCCTGAAGCGTTGGTGGTCTGCGCGTGCTGCGCCATTTGTCCCCCCTCACAGGCAAGTTTGTCTGGATTCATGCTAAGTGCGGGACGGGCAAAGTGTCAATTATAATTTACACCTGTAATTTAGCGCATGTCATCCGTTCTGGACGCATCTTCGGGAATCGACCTGTGGCCGCGACCCGTTGAAATTGCCTTGTTACATGTCAGGAAAGAGAAAAGAATGAAGCGCGAATTCAGTGCGCTAGAAGATTTGATTTCAGATATGTCAGAAAATTTTGACATTTGACCTTCTCGCGCGCAAACTAAATTCATCCTAATAGCGTAGGTGCGTGCCATTGCATGCGAGGTCGCTGCGACGGGCTTGGAGGAGGGGACAACATGCGAGATGAGGGACAAGAGGAACAGCCCGGAATATCCGGCGGGCAAGGCAAGGGTATTCGCTTTTTGGTTGAGTCCGCACTGCGATCCGTCGCCTCGGCGAGCCACAGCACCGAACCCAAGACACGCGACGAATGGATCACGCAGCTTTGCGCCGCGCTTGTGTCGGAATCAGAGACCAGCCACAAGGCAGTGATCTCGTCGCTGATCGCCAAGGGTGTGACGCAGCGCGAGGTGTTCCAGTCCTATATCCCCGACGCCGCCCGTGTGCTGGGCGAGATGTGGGTGCAGGATCGCGCCAGCTTTGTCGATGTCACGCTTGGCGCGTCGCGATTGCAGGCGCTGTTCCGCAGCTATGGCGAGGACGGTTTCGATCGCTGGCTCGATCGCAGCATTCCGCTTGGCCAGTCGGTTCTGATGATCATTCCCGAGTTCGAGCAGCATTCGCTTGGGGCCTTCGTCGCGGCGGATCAATTCCGTCGGCACGGGCTCTGGGTTCACATGGGGATCGGGCTTAATCGCGAGGAATTGACCAAGCTTATCTCGAGTGGGCGCTTTTCCATGCTGGGCTTGAGTGTGGCGACGCGGAAAACGGTTGAAAAGGTGACGGAATTAATAGATTACATCCGGGCTGACAATCCTGACTGTCCGCCGATCGTCATTGGTGGCCGCGTCGTGGACGACGCGCGGATGATAGAACGCCGCACCGGGGCGGATCATGCCGTGAAGTCGATCCGCGAAGCGATCGAACGATGCGGTCTGGCTGCGGTCGGACAAGAACTGCCGTTCGACTCGGCTCTGTGAGAGCGGGAGGGCGCGTAAAACCGGAGTATTGGTGTGACCAAGCAGGAACGGACATCGGAACGACTGTGCGCTGGTGCTCTTCCTGATCCGGGGGCTGTCGATAATATCATTGAGCAGGCCTCGGATATCGCCGTGATGGTGGATGAGGCCGGTGTCGTGTCGGGCATTTCGGTCAGCCCGGAATGCCCGTCCCTGGGCTGTCTTGACCATTGGGTCGGGCGCGAGTTCATCAGTTTCCTCACCTCTGAGAGCGAAGAGAAGTTCGCCGCGCGCCGACGTGAGATGCTGGGCGATCCCAAGGCCGTGCCGCGCCCGGTCGAACTCAATCACATCGACAATGCCACATGGGAATTTCCCGTACGCTACACGCTGCACCGGGTCACCGGGCAGGGCGTGCTGTTGTTGGGGCGCGACATGCAACCGGTCGCCGAGGTGCAGCAGCGCCTGTTGCGTGAGCAGCAGGCCCGCGAGCGCGACCAGCAGCGTCTGCGTGGTGGCGAGACCTACTACCGCGTCGTGCTGGAGGCCTCCGAGACGCCGATGGCGCTGGTCGATCCCGAGAGCGGGCGCATTCGCGACATCAACAGTGCGGCGGCGCATCTGCTGGGGTCGAAACCCGACACGTTGGCCGGCACCGCGTTTGCGCAGGCCTTTGAGGGCCGTCGTCGCGGCGAGTTCATGGAGGCGGTGCATGGTGCCGCTCAGGCCAGTGAGACCAAGGGGGTCGAGGTGGTGGCGCGGCGCAACGGCCGCGTGGTCATGGTGTTTCCGGAGTTTTTCCGCGCGTCGGGCGATCTGGTGCTGTTGTGCCGGATCAACCTGGTCGATGAAAAGGATGCCAGCGGACCGGAATTCACCCAAGCCCTTGCGGCGCTCTTTGCGGCGTCCAGCGATGCCATCGTGCTGACCGATGCCAAGGGCATGATCCGCGATGCCAACGAGGCGTTCCTGATCATGGCCGATGCCGCGCAACTGCGCGACGTGAAGGAGCAGTCGCTGTCGGAATTCCTGTCGCGCGGCGCGGTCGATCTCAAGCTGATCCTGGAGACCGCAGCCAAGTCGGGGCGCATGCGCAGCTATGCCGCACAGGTCAAGAGCATCGTCGGCACGCGCGCGCCGGTGGCGATATCCGCCGCCCGGCTGCGCCATCGCGGCGGCGATCTGGGCTTTGGCCTGATCCTGCGCGAGCAGACGCCGAGCGATTACCAGGCCGCCGAAGGTGCGGTCGCGGTCAGTGACGAGGCAATGAAGAACGTCATGGATCTGGTCGGCACAGCGTCTTTGAAAGAGCTGGTCTCGGCCACATCCGATGTGGTCGAGAAGATGTGCATCGAGACGGCGGTGCAACTGACCGGTAACAACCGGGTCGCAGCGGCGGAAATGCTCGGCCTGTCGCGCCAGAGCCTTTATGTGAAGCTGCGCAAGTACGGGATGCTGAACTCCGACAGTGAGGGGTGAGGTTTAGCTCTGGGGGGATGGTTCGGGCTGGGTGTGGCCTGAATCAGTCGTTGCCGTGAGCCGCGCATCGTCGTGCCGCGGTGTGGCGATCCAACGTCAGTTTTGTAGCGCTTTATACCAGCCAAGGCCGAAAAACATCCGGGCGCAGAGCAGGTTGCAGCCAAATCGCCGCGCCGGGGGGCGGCACGGCGATGCGCGGCGGCCTTGGGCCGAGTTTCGCGCAGAGTGCTTCAATCGGATGGCAGCAACAGCCCAAAACTGACAGGCCATATCCCCCGTCACCACAACAAAACCCTTTATCCGACTCGCAATGTATAGTTTAGTTGACACTATGAGTGTCACATATTCATTACGCGACGCGCGCCGCCTGCCGAAACCGCGCGCCATGCTCACGCTGATCAAGCCGATCACGTGGTTTCCGCCGATCTGGGCCTATCTTTGCGGCGTCGTCTCGTCGGGAGTGCCTCTGAGTTCCGCGCCTTGGTTGGTGCTGATCGGGATGGTTCTGGCGGGGCCCGTGGTTTGCGGCATGAGTCAGGCGGCGAATGACTGGTGCGACCGGCATGTGGACGCGATCAACGAGCCTGACCGGCCGATCCCCTCGGGGGCGATTCCGGGCCGGTGGGGGTTGTGGATCGCGCTGGCGATGAGCGGTCTGGCGCTGGTGCTTGGCTCCACGCTGGGGCCGTGGGGCTTTGGTGCGACCGTCTTTGGCGTGCTTGCAGCCTGGGCCTATTCGGCGGAGCCCGTGCGGCTCAAGCGGTCGGGCGTCTGGGGTCCGGGCCTCGTGGGGCTGTGCTATGAGGGTTTACCGTGGTTCACCGGGGCCGCCGTGCTGGCCGCCGGTGCGCCTGCGGCCGAGGTCGTGATCGTCGCGGCGCTCTATGCGCTTGGCGCGCATGGCATCATGACACTCAACGATTTCAAGGCGCTCGAGGGCGACCGGCAGACCGGGGTCAACTCGCTGCCCGTCACGCTCGGGCCCGAGCGCGCGGCGCGGGTGGCCTGCGTGGTGATGGCGCTGCCGCAACTGGCGGTGATCGGCCTCTTGCTGGGCTGGGACCGTCCATATCATGCCGCCGCGATCGGTTTGCTTGTTTTGGCGCAACTCTGGGCGATGCGAATTCTGTTATCCGATCCCAAGGGCCGCGCGCCCTGGTATAACGGCACGGGCGTCACCGCATATGTCTCCGGCATGATGATCGCCGCCTTTGCCATTCGCACGATCGGAGGGGCGGGATGAACCTGAGCTGGCTGCAAATCTTTCGCATGGGGCTGGTGCAGATGTGCCTTGGCGCGGTGGTGGTGCTCACGACCTCGACGCTGAACCGGCTGATGGTGGTGGAACTGGCGTTACCCGCGGTGCTGCCGGGGCTGCTGGTGGGACTGCATTACGGGATTCAGATCACCCGGCCGAATTGGGGCTTTCTGTCGGATACCTCGGGCAACCGCACCCGCTGGATCATCGGCGGCATGGCTGTGCTGGCGGCGGGCGGCTGGCTGGCGGCGCTCGGTGTGGTGATGATGGAGACGCAGTTCGGCGCGGGGCTGGCGCTGTCGATCCTGGCCTATGCGCTGATCGGTCTGGGGGCAGGGGCCTCGGGCACGTCGCTTCTGGCGCTTCTGGCCACGGCCTGTGCGGCACGCCGCCGGGCGGCGGCGGCAACGATCACCTGGCTGATGATGATCGCGGGGATTGCGATCACGGCGGGCACGGTGGGTGCGTTTCTCGATCCCTATACACCTGCGCTGCTGCTGCGGATCGTGGGCATCGTGAGCCTTGGTGCGGTGGTGCTGACCGCGCTGGCGATCTGGGGCATCGAGGCGCGCACCGGTGCGCAGCCGCTCAAGGCGGATGGGCCGGTGCGGTTCCGCGAGGGGCTGGCAGAGATCTGGGCCGAGCCCGAGGCGCGCAATTTCACGATTTTCGTGTTTCTCTCGATGACCGCCTATTTCATGCAGGAACTGATCCTCGAGCCTTATGCCGGGCTGGTCTTTGGCATGACGCCGGGACAGTCGACGCAACTGTCGGGCGCGCAGAACGGGGGGGTTTTTCTTGGCATGCTGACGGTGGGCATCGCGGCCACAGGGCTGCGGCTCGGCTCCATCCGGCATTGGGTGGTGGCGGGCTGTCTTGGCTCGGCGATGTCCTTGGGGCTGATCACTGCCCTCGGGGCGTCGGGCGTGGCGGCGGCGCTGGTTCCGGCGGTTGTGTTGCTGGGGTTCTTCAACGGCATGTTCGCGGTCGCCGCCATCGGCGCGATGATGGCGCTTGCGGGGCAGGGGCGCGGATCGCGCGAGGGCACGCGCATGGGCCTGTGGGGCGCGGCGCAGGCCATGGCCGCAGGTTTTGGCGGGCTCGTTGGTGCGGCGGCGGTCGATGTGATGCGCCGGGTGATGGTGGCGGATGCCCCCGCCTTCGGCGCGGTCTTTACCTTCGAGGCCGCTCTTTTCGTGCTCTCGGCGCTTCTGGCGCTCAGGGTGATTGATCACGGTCGTGACCGCGGTGCTGCGACCCTCGTTCCGGGAGAATGAGCATGTATGATGTTGTTGTCGTTGGCGGTGGCCCCTCGGGGGCTACGGCAGCCGAGGATCTGGCGCGCTCGGGTCACAGCGTGGCGCTCTTGGATCGGGACGGGCGGATCAAGCCCTGTGGCGGGGCGATCCCGCCACGCCTGATTGCCGATTTCGATTTGCCCGATGAACAGCTTGTGGCCAAGATCAGCACCGCGCGGATGATTTCGCCCACCGGGCGACATGTGGATATCCCCATCGAGAACGGCTTTGTCGGGATGGTGGACCGCGAGCATTTCGACGAGTTTCTGCGCGCCCGCGCGGCATCGGCGGGGGCCAAGCGGGTCACTGGCACCTATCTGCGGATCGACCGCGCGGGCGCCGCGCCCGCCGTGATCTACCGTGACAAGGCGAGCGGCGAAGAGCGCCGCCTTGAGACCCGTTTGATCATCGGTGCAGATGGTGCGCGTTCGAACGTGGCGCGGGACGAGGTGCCGGGCGGCGACAAGATACCCTATGTCATCGCCTATCACGAGATCATCGAGGCACCGCAGGCCACCGGGGCCTATGACCCGGCGCGCTGTGACGTGATCTATGACGGCGCGATCTCGCCCGATTTCTATGGCTGGGTGTTCCCGCATGGCAAATCGGCGAGCGTCGGTATGGGGTCGATGGTCAAGGGGGTGGATCTGAAGCAGGCGACGGCGGCGCTGCGCGTTTCCAGCGGGCTGGCCGATTGTCCGACCATTCGCCGCGAGGGTGCGCCGATCCCGCTGAAGCCGCTCGATTGCTGGGACAATGGCCGCGACGTGGTGCTGGCGGGCGATGCGGCGGGGGTGGTGGCCCCGTCCTCTGGCGAGGGGATTTACTACGCGATGGTCGGTGGACGGGTGGCGGCGACGGCGGCGGCCGCGTGCCTTACGTCGGGGCGGGTCAAGGATCTGCGGCTGGCCCGGCAGCTTTTCATGCGCGAGCATAAAACCGTGTTTCGGGTGCTGGCCTCGATGCAGAATGCCTATTACAAGTCGGATGAGCGGCGTGAGCGTTTCGTCTCGCTCTGCCATGATATCGACGTGCAGCGCCTTACTTTCGAGGCCTATATGAACAAGAAACTGGTGAAGGCCCGCCCGATGGCGCATCTCAGGATCGGATTGAAGAACCTCGCGCATCTGACCCGGCTGGTTCCGGCGGTCTATACATGAGCGTGATGATCCCGACATGGGTGGGCGGCGATCTGGTCGCTGTCGAGAAGCTGGAGGTGCATCGGCGCGGGCTGCGGCACAAGGCGGTGTCGGTCTTCGTGATGTGTGGCGAGCGGGTGTTGTTGCAGCGCCGGGCCCTGGGCAAGTATCACACGCCGGGTCTCTGGGCGAATACCTGTTGCACGCATCCGCATTGGGGCGAAGAGCCTGCGGAGTGCGCCCGCCGTCGGCTGGATGAGGAATTGGGGATCAGCGGGCTGCGGCTGAGCTATCGCGACCGGGTGGAATACCGCGCCGATGTGGGCGGTGGTCTGATCGAGCATGAGGTGGTCGATATCTTTACCGCCGATGTTGCGTCGCCCATCCCCGTGCAGCCTGATCCGGATGAGGTGATGGAGGTGGAGTGGTGCGCCATGGACGATCTGCGCGCGCGGATCGCGGATGATCCGTCGCGGTTTACGCCGTGGCTGCGGATCTATCTCGAAGAGCACCGGGCGCAGATTTTCGCGTGACGCCGGGTGGGGTTACTGCCGCGCCTTTTCGATCGCGGGGAGGATGGTTTTTTCCATCACGCGGTCGGTGATCGGCCCGGCAAAGCGCAGCACAATCTTCCCGTCGCCGTCGATCACGTAGGTCTCGGGCACGCCGTAGACGCCCCAATCGAGCGCCATGCGACCCTGAGCATCGGCCCCAAGCGCCGTGTAGGGATTGCCCAGTTCTTCCAAAAAGCCGAGCGCATTGCCGGGCTTGTCCTTGTAATTCACCCCGTAGACCGTGAGGCCGCTTTCGGCCAGATCCTCGAGGTTGGGATGTTCGACCCGGCAGGGCGCGCACCAGCTGGCCCAGTAATTCACCAGCGTAACATCGCCCGCGCGCAGATCGGCATCGGTGAAGGGCGCGCCCTCGCCCAACGGGGTGACCGCCACCGCCGGTGCCGTCTTGCCCTGCAAGGCAGAGGGCAACTCATTGGGGTTGTCGCGCCCCAGCCCGACGAGGGCCAACCCCGCGAAACCGGCGAAAATCACCAGCGGTGCGATCATCAGAGGTGACAGCTTAGCCATTGGATTTCACCTTGGTTTCAACCTCTTCCAGCTCTTTCTTGATGCGTTTGGAGCGGCGCAGGCTGAGCCAGACGATCAGCGCCAGCAGCGCCAATGAAACGGCATAGGACGACAGCACCGCGTCGGCGTATTTTCCCAGGTCCGGCATCATGCGCTCATCCTTTCACGGGCCAGCAGCGCGCGCATCCGGCGGGCGCGAATTTCCGTGCGGGTGCGCATCAGCACCAGTGCGATGAACAGCAGCACAAACCCCGCCATCGCAACCAAGAGCGGATACCAGAACACGTCGGCCACGTTCTCTTCCTTGTCGAGGCTGAGTGATGCCCCCTGATGCAGCCCCTGATTCCAGAAATTCACCGCGTAGCGGCTCAGGAGCGCAAAGACCGAGCCCACCAGGCACAGGATCGAGGTGAGATCGGCGGCGGTGTCGTCATTCTCGATCGCCTCCCACAGGGCGATATAGCCGAGATAGAACAGGAACAGGATTAAAAAGCTTGTGAGGCGCGGGTCCCAGGCCCACCATGTGCCCCACATCGGCTGACCCCAGATCGCTCCGGTCAGCAGCGCGATCACCGTCATAATCATACCCACAGGGGCGGCGGCGCGGGCGGCAAGCGCGCTGACATGATGACGGCGCACGATCCAGACCAGCGAGGTGACCAGCATCATCAGCCAGGCATTGATCGCCATCAGCGCCGCAGGCACGTGCAGGTAGATGATCTTGACGGTGGACCCCTGCCGGTAGTCATCCGGCGTGAAGAAAAAGCCCCAGACCAGGCCCACCACAAGCGTCAGCGCCGCAGACCAAGCAAACCACGGCAAGACGCGGTCGGTGGTCTTGATGAATTTCTTGGGATTGGCATATTCCCAGAGCGCATTCAGGCTCATCCCGTTTCCTTTGTTCATCGCAGGTTGACCCTCAATACCGCAGCCGAGGCGAAAGGCAAAAGCGCGATGGTGCCGCAGGTGATCCCCGCGAGTAACAGCAGCGGCGTGGTGTTTTCAAACCCTTCCGCGCCGCGCCGGGCCATCTCGGCTCCGAAAATCAATGTAGGCACGTAAAGCGGCAGCACAAGCAGGCTGAGAAGCAAGCCGCCGCGTTTGAGGCCCACGGTCAGCGCCGCGCCGAACGTGCCGATCACGCTGAGCGCGGGGGTGCCGAGGGCGAGCGAGAGCGTGAGCCAGAGAAAGCCAGCCTCGGGCAGGTTCAGCAGCACGCCCAAGACCGGCGCCACCAGCACCAGCGGCAACCCGGTCGTGAGCCAGTGGGCGAGCGCCTTGACGCTCACGATCCCCTCCATCGGCAGGGGCGACGTGGCGAGCAGGTCGAGGCTGCCATCCTCCCAATCGAGCGCGAAGATGCGGTCGAGCGACAGCAGGCAGGCCAGAAGCGCGCCAAGCCACAGGATGCCCGGTGCAATCTTGGAGAGAAGCGCGCTTTGCGGGCCGACGCCGAAGGGCACAAGCACCACGACGATCAGGAAGAACGACAGGCCAAGGCCAAAGCCGCCCCCGGCGCGCATCGCCAGCCGGATATCCCGCATCAGCAGCGCAATCACAGGAAGGCCCCGTCGAAATCTTCGATATCGAGCGGCTTGGCCCGAAACGGGCCGACATCGAGCACCTGCGCCTCGGAGAGGCCAAGGTCGATATGCGTGGCGATCAGCGTGGCGCCGCCCTGTGCCAGATGGGCGCGCACGGCGGCGGCGAACATTGCCACGGCATCGGTGTCGAGCGACACGGTCGGCTCGTCCAGCACCCAGATCGCGCGGCCCGTCACCAGAAGCCGCGCCAGCCCCAGCCTGCGTTTCTGCCCGGCCGAGAGCGCACCTGCGGGACGCGCGGCGAGGGGCCCGAGGGCGAAGGCGTGTATTGCTGCGGAAATATCATCATTGCCAAAGGCTTGCGCCCAGAAGTTGAGGTTTTCCGTCACCGTCAGCGTCGGTTTGATCCCGTCGGCATGGCCCGCATAAACGAGGCTTTCGGGCGTCACCTCGACACGACCCGAGAGCGGCGGCTGCAACCCGGCGATGGTGCGCAGCAGCGTGGTCTTGCCGATACCGTTCGGCCCGCGCAGGACCATCGCCTGACCGGCCTCGAGCGTCAGGTTCAGCCCTTCGAGGACGGGAATTCCGCCGCGCGCTATGCTCAGATCGGTTACAGTCAGCATCATGCGCCCGCTTTAGCCCAAAGCCGGGGGCGCGAAAAGCGCGAACGCTGCGCGCATCGTCACACCGGCAATGCGGCCACCGCCACGCGCCGCCCCTCGGAGAGGAGCACGTTATAGGTGCGGCAGGCGGCGGGGGAACTCATCGTCTCGACCCCGACATTGGCCTCTTCCAGCGCGTGGCGCAGATCGGCGGGGATATGCGCCACCTCGGCGCCGGTGCCGATGAAGATCACGTCCACCTCCTGGGCAAGGTCCAACAGGGGTTTGGTATCCTCGAACCCGCCCCAGCCTCGCGCCGATTGCACGGTCACGAGGATCGGGCCCTCCATGACCTCGCCCGCAACGCGGAAGAATCCCGGACCGTAGCCGTCGATCGGCGTAGCCCCGGCAAAGCTGATTTCGGTCATCTGCATGGCAGCGTCTCCTTCACGTCCAGAGTGGCAGGCCGCTCAGCACGGCAAGGCCGATCACGGCATAGGCCGCCCAACGGTAGAGCCGCTCGTGGCGCGGGTCAAACAGCGCCTGTCCGATCAGCGAGGTGATCAGATAGGGCACCGCCAGCACCAGCGCGAGCGTCACCAAGCCAGCCGTGACAGCCCCGCGAAAGAGCAGGTTGGCCACGATCACGACGTCGAGGGCGGCCAGAAACAGGATCGTGTTGGCGCGCACCCGCTGCGCCACCGATTGTCCGGCAAGGTAGAACAGGATCACCGCAGGCCCGGTGAGCCCGGTCAGCCCGCCAATGCCCCCCGCCGCGGCCCCGATGCCCGCAAGCTGCGGACGGTTCACCCGGCCCGAGAACCGCCAGCCCGAGATCAGTGCGGCCAGCGTGATGCCGGCGATCACCGCCACGCACCAGCGGATCAGCACCGGATCGAGCCGCGTCATCAGCCAGAGGCCAAGCGGCACGGTCAGCACTGCGGCAAGCGCCAGCAACCCGACCTCGCGCCGGTCCGCCTGCCCCCAGGCACGCGGCAGAAGGGCTGCCGAACTGACCAGACCGGTGAGCATCATCACCCCAACCACGACCTGCGGCGCGAGGAATATTCCCGCCACGGGGACAAAGATCAGCGCCGTGCCAAAGCCGGTAAAGCCGCGCACGATCCCTGCCACGCCGATGGCCAGCAAAAGCCAGGGCAGCCCCGGCGTGGCAAGGGCCGCGCCGAATGCCTCAGGCATCTACATTGGCGAATTGTGTGCCGGCATTGGCGTCGGGCTTGGACCAGTCGCGTTTGACCCCGAGCCACATCAGCACGGTCGAGGCCACGAAGATCGACGAATAGGTGCCGACGATCACGCCCCAGATCATCGCGAAGACAAAGCCCCGGATCACGTCTCCGCCCAGGAAATAGAGCGCGAAGAGCGCCAGCAGGGTGGTGACCGAGGTCATCATCGTGCGGCTGAGGGTTTCGTTGATCGAGATGTTGAGCACTTCGCGCAGCGGCTTTTTCTTGTACTTGCGAAGGTTCTCGCGGACCCGGTCAAAGACCACCACCGTGTCGTTGAGCGAATAGCCCACGATGGTGAGAAGGGCCGCGATGATCGCCAGATCGAACTGGATCTGCAATTCCGAGAAGACGCCCACCGTCAGCGCCACGTCATGCACAAGGGCGATCACCGCGCCGACGGCGAACTGCCACTCAAACCGCAGCCAGATATAGACCAGCACCGCCCCGATGGCGAGCGCGACGGCGATGATCGCGGCCTGAATAAGCTCTCCCGAGACCTTGGGCCCGACGCTCTCGACCGAGGTGAACTCGATATCCGGAACCGCCGATTGCAGCGCCGCCTCAACCTCGGCGATCACTTCCGGTGTCACGCTCTCGGTGTCGTCCTGCGCCTGGATGCGGACCATGGCGACGTTTTCATCGGGGCCGAAGGTGGGGTCGAAGACTTCGGTGATGCTGATGTCGCCTAGGCCCAGACTGCCGACCGCGTCGCGGTATTGGCCGACATCCACCGGCTCGGCGCTTTGCGTGCGGATCGTGGTGCCGCCTTTGAAATCAATGCCGAAGTTCAGCCCCTGAAGCCCGAAAGATCCGAGCGCCACGAGGATCATGACACCGGAAATGCCCAGCCATAGCTTCCACCGGCTGAAGAAGTCGATGGAGGTCTCCTGGGGGACGAGACGTAGCGCGCGGCCTTGCAGCACGCTCTTGGGGCGTTTGCGTTCGAACCACATTACCGCAATCAGACGCGTTACGAAAAGTGCTGTGAAAACCGAAGTGATGATGCCGAGGCCGAGCGTGATCGCAAAGCCGCGCACCGGACCCGAGCCCATGGCATAGAGGATGAGGGCCGTGAGGAAGGTGGTAATGTTGGCGTCCACGATGGCGCTCATCGCCTTTTCATAGCCAAGCTCAATCGCGCGGGCGGCGCCCTTGGCGGTCTTCATCTCTTCCTTGATGCGCTCGAAGACCAGCACGTTGGCATCCACCGCCATGCCGATGGTCAGCACGATCCCGGCGATCCCGGGCAAGGTCAGCGTGGCGCCGATCAGGCTGAGCAGGCCGAAGATCAGCCCGACGTTGATGATGAGGGCGATATTGGCGAAGATGCCAAAGCGCCCGTAGGAGGCCACCATATAGGCCAGCACGAGGACAAAGGCGACGATACAGGCGAGTTTGCCCGCCTCGATGCTGTCGGCCCCGAGTTCCGGCCCGACGGTGCGTTCTTCGAGGAAGTCCAGCCCCGCAGGCAATGCGCCCGCGCGCAGGAGCACGGCAAGCTGGGTGCTTTCCTCGACGGAAAAGTTGCCGGTGATGATGCCTGAGCCGCCGGCGATGTGGCTCTGGATCACCGGGGCGCTGATCACCTCGCCATCGAGCACGATAGCGAAAGGATTGCCGATATTGTCGGCGGTGTAATCGCCGAATTTGCGTGCGCCGGTGGGGTTGAAGCGGAAGGACACCGCAGGCCGTCCGTTCTGGTCAAAATCGGGCTGCGCGTCGACCAGTTCTTCGCCGGTCACGACAGGCGAGCGTTCGAGGATGTAATAGACGCCGTCCTCGTCGAGCGAGGGAAGGATTTCATTGCCCACGCCGGGGTTTTCATCGGCGCTGGAAGAGCGGCTGACGACGGGCTGGAAGGTGAGTTGCGCGGTGGTGCCGATCAATTCCTTGAGCTCGGCGGCCGAGCCGATGCCGGGCACCTGGATCAGGACGCGGTCGGCCCCCTGACGCATGATCGTTGGCTCTCGGGTGCCGGTCTCGTCGATGCGGCGGCGGATGATTTCGAGCGCTTGACGCACGGTGCGCTCATCGGTGGCGCGTTGTTCGGCCTCGCTGAGGCGGACGATCACGTCGGCCCCGTCGGTGGTGACGTCGATATCGGTGGAGCCCGCGCCGGTCAGACTGGTAACCGGACGGGCTAGGCCGCGTACGAGGCTTGCGGCCTCGTCGGCCATCTCGGGGCGTTCGACCAAACGGACACGAAGTTCAGCGTTTTCAGAGTCTTGCAGGCGGATCGGGCCGACGCGATCGCGCTCTTCGCGCAGGAGATCGCGCACCTCGGGCCACATCCCCTCGACGCGTGCGGCATAGACATCCTCGACCTGAACCTCGGCCAGCAGGTGGGCGCCGCCGCGCAGGTCGAGGCCGAGATTGACCAGATCGGAGGGCAACCAGTCGGGCCAGAGGGCCAGTTCGTCCTGAAGCGCCTCCGGGTCGGCGCCGGCCTCGATGGCGGCGGCTGCGTCATTATGCGTCTCGACCCGGGGGTAGAAGGCGTTGGGCAGCGCGAGCAGCAGCCCGAGCGCGACAATGCCCCATATGGCAAGGCGTTTCCACAGGTCGATTTGTAGCATAATATTGCCTTTTCAGAGGGTTAGGCGCGCAAGTGAAGGTGGGGCTCAGCCCTCGGCGGGCTCGGTCTTGGACAGGACCTGCGCGATGGTGGAGCGCACGACGCGGACCTTGACGCCCTCGGACAGCTCGACCTCGATCTCGTTGTCGTCCTTGACCTTGGCCACCTTGCCGATCAGCCCGCCTTGGGTGACGATCTGATCACCGCGGCGCAGCGCATCGACCATCGCCTTGTGTTCCTTGAGTTTTTTCTGCTGCGGACGGATCAGCAGGAAATACATGATCACGAAAATCAGGATGAGGGGAATGAACTGGCCGAAGGCTTCCATTGGGTGCTGTCCTTGTCTGATGAGCCGGGGCGGAGACCCCGCGAATTGAGCGGGAACCTAAGGTCGGGGCGGGGCATTTGCAAGGCGGGAAAGGCGGGCTGTATCGCGTCGGTATTCCGTCGGTATCGCGTCGGTGCGGGGGGTGGGGTGCCAATTCGGTGACTGTCGTCCGAAATCACCACCAAGGGTTTTGTGATCGCCGGTTTTCCGGACTAGGCTGGGCGGGTGTTCGAGGCTGGGGAGCGACCGGGTGAGTGAAAATGACAAGCGCGGATTGGCGGGCTGGCTCGGGCTTCGCGAACCGTTCGATTATTCCAAGGCGCGGTGGCTGGGACCGGTCGCATCGGTTCTGTTGTTGCTGCTGTTCATTCTCGCCATCGCGAGCGCCGTCAAGATGCTGGGCAGCGCGGTGTTCGGCAGCGCGTCCCTGACACCCGGCAGCAGCCTTGGGGTGGGGGCCGTGACCGTCGCTCTGATCGGTGCACCCTTCGTGATCTGGCGGTCGGTCGTGGCACAGAAATCGGTCGATGTGCAGGAGCAAGGCCAGATCACCGACCGGATCAACAAGGCGGTCGAGGGGTTGGGGGCGGTCAAGGAAGTTAATCGACTCGGGCGCAACAGGCATTACGTAATTCAGCACGAAACGGGCACGAAGCTCCGCGAAACTGACTTTGAATGGAGAGGCGAGCCATTCGCTTGGCCCGAAGGCTCGCTCGTAGCATCTGATATTAGCGGTCAACAGCTAGAAGAATGGAAACATGTTAGCCTCACTGAACCTAATATTGAGGTTCGGATCGGGGCTATATATGCGTTGGAGCGGATTTCTCAGGACAGCGCGCGGGATCATATCCAGATCATGGAAATCCTCTGTGCCTATATCCGGCAGAATGCGGGGCGTGAGGATGTGCCGCTGCCTGAAGGTGAGCCGACGCCGGAAGAGTGGCAGGAATGGGCTAGGACGGGCCGAGAGTATCTCCGACTGGATGTTGATGTGGCGCTGAAGGTGATCGAACGGCGTGGGGAGGACCGGAAGCGACTGGAGCGCGACAAAGGTTATTGTCTTGGCTTGGAGCGAGTGTCGCTACGCAAGACTATACTCTCTTGGCGCGATTTGACCGGCGCGGATTTAAGGAATGCCGATTTGCGAGGCGCGGACTTTGTGGGTGCGAGGTTAGAAAAGGCGAATCTAGCGGGAGCGAATTTGCAGTGGGCGAATCTCGAGAAAGTAGAGTCAAGGTGCGCGCAGCTAGGGCGCGCGAAACTACGCGGGGCAAACCTAGGCGAAGCGGAATTTCAATTTGCGAACCTCAGCCGCAGTGAGCTCCAAGGTGCTTTTCTTGGGAATGGTGATTTTCAAGGTGCAGATCTAAGTGCTGCAGACTTAGAAGCGTCGGATCTAAGGTGTGCGAATTTGGAGGGCGCAACTCTTATGCTTGCCAGCTTGAAGGACGCGCACCTTGGAAAGGCGCGGTTGGATGCGGCAACCGACTTCACATTTGCTTTCCTCGGAGGAGCCGCGCTGAATTTCGCGGATTACACCGAAGTGCCGCAACTTTTCGAGCATCTGTCCGATATGTTTGGCGACGGGTCAGTGAAACTCCCCGGGGGCCATGGCCCACAGCACGAAAGCTGGCCTGCGCATTGGCCGAGGTTTGAGTTGGGGGTTAAACCGAGTACAGTTGGTCAGTTTGTAAATTGCTATGAAAAAGAATGGCGCAAGTGGCAGGCGGACCCGGAGACTTATGTGCCGCCCGAGGCACCCGAGGAGGGGTGAGGCGTCCGCCTCTGCCGCCTCTACCTCTCCACCTCGCAATGCTGCGCGGCCTCGGCGGCGGCCGGGAGCGGGCAGGGGGCCTTGTGGTCGCTGTCGCCGTAGGCGCCGATCACCGCGACCATGCTGATGAACGCGGCCTGCGCGAGGATGACGATGGTTCTCATGGCTGCACCTCTTTTTTCTGCTCTTTTTTCCAAGATGGGCGGGGCGGCGCGGAAAGTAAGGGGGAAGCGGCGCGCAAATGCGTCATCCTTGCGTGATCGGCGGAAATCCGTGCAGATGCGGAGCGGACCGGCCAAAACTTGCGCATGTCGTGAAAGAGGGGCGGGCCCGCGAAAGGCCGCCGCTTGCAGGACATGATACACTTGAGACCCCGCAATGTGCCCGGGGCGCCGTGACCGTTTCGCGCCCAGACTGTCGATTGTGTTGGAAACGAACCTCGGCTTGCCCTGGACTTGAGCAGTCGTTGCCGTTATGCCCCTGCGCGGAATCAAGGGCGAAGCCCGCCGCGCATCGCCGGGCCGCCCCCCGGCACGGCGATTTGGCTGCAACCTGCTCTGCACTTGGATGTTTTTCGGATTAGGCGGAAATAAAGCGCTACAAAACTGTGGTTGGATCGCCGCACCGCGGCCCGTCGATGCGCGGCTCACGGCGACGGCAGCAACAGGCCAAATTGCCGACCTTGATCCCGACTCTCACCAAGAGCAACTTGCGCCCCCCATGTAATGCAAAGGGGCGGCCCCGCGAGAGGCCGCCCCTTTGGCTCAGGTGATCGCCCGCTCAGGCGGCGGATTTGGCGAGGTCGCGCAGCACGTAATGCAGCACGCCGCCATGTTCGACATATTCCTTCTCGATGGCGGTATCGATCCGGCATTTGAGCGTGATCTCTTTCTCGGTGCCATCGGCATAGGTGATCACGCAGGGCACCTCCTGCTGCGGTTTCACAGCATCAAGGCCGTGGATCGAGACGCTTTCATCGCCGGTGAGGTTCAGCGTCTTGCGGGTATCATTGCCGGTGAACTCGAACGGGATGACGCCCATGCCGACGAGGTTGGAGCGGTGGATGCGCTCGAAGTTCTCGGCGATGACGGCCTTGACGCCCAGAAGGGCGGTGCCCTTGGCGGCCCAGTCGCGCGACGAGCCTGCGCCGTATTGCTCACCGCCGAAGACGACGAGGGGCGTGCCCTGCTCCTGATACGCCATGGAGGCGTCGAAGATCGAGGTCTGCTGCCCGTCCGGCCCCTTGGTGTAACCGCCCTCGACCCCGTCCAGCATCTCGTTGCGGATGCGGATATTGGCGAAGGTGCCGCGCATCATCACCTCGTGATTGCCGCGGCGCGAGCCGTAGGAGTTAAACTCGCGCACCGGGACCTGACGCTCGCGCAGGTATTGGCCCGCGGGGGTGGTTTCCTTGAACGAGCCTGCGGGCGAGATGTGGTCGGTGGTGACCATGTCGCCCAGGAGGGCGAGGATGCGCGCGCCCTCGATATTGGAGATGGTGCCGGGGTCGCGGGACATGCCCTTGAAGTAGGGCGGGTTCTGGACGTAGGTCGATTGCGCGGGCCAGTCATAGGTCTCGCCCTCGGAGGTTTCGACCTCCTGCCACTTGTCGTCGCCCTTGAAGACATCGGCATATTTCGACTGGAACGCCTCGCGGGTGACCGTGCGCTCGACCAGTTCGGCGATCTCGGCCTGGCTGGGCCAGATATCCTTGAGGTAGACCGGGTTGCCGTCCTTGTCATGGGCGAGCGGATCCTGGCTGATGTCGATATTCATGTCACCGGCGAGCGCGTAGGCCACCACGAGCGGCGGCGAAGCGAGGTAGTTGGCGCGCACATCCGGAGAGATGCGCCCTTCGAAGTTGCGGTTGCCGGAGAGCACGGAGGTGGCGATGAGATCGGCCTCGGCGATGGCCTCGGAAATCTCCTTTTGCAGGGGGCCCGAGTTGCCGATGCAGGTGGTACAGCCGTAACCCACGAGGTTGAAGCCGATGGCGTCGAGATCCTCTTGCAGGCCGGCGGCCTCGAGGTAGTGCGAGACCACCTGAGAGCCGGGGGCGAGGGAGGTCTTGACCCAGGGCTTGCGGGTGATGCCCAGTTCGCGCGCCTTGCGGGCCACGAGACCCGCGCCGATCATCACGTAGGGGTTGGAGGTGTTGGTGCAGGAGGTGATCGAGGCGATCACCACCGAGCCGTCGCGCAGTTCGTAGTCCTCGCCCTTGACGGGGGTGGATTTGCGCGGGTCGATGAGCGCGTCGGGGGCCGGGCCCTCGGCGGCCATGTCGGTGGCGTCGGCGCCTTCATCCTCGCCGCGATATTCCGAGACGACATCGAAGAATTTCGACGCGGCCTGATCGAGGGCGACGTAATCCTGCGGGCGCTTGGGGCCGGAGATGGCCGGAACAATCGTGCCCATGTCGAGGCTGAGCGTGTCGGTATAGACCGGCGCGTAATCGGCGCTGCGCCAGAAGCCGTTTTCCTTGGCATAGGCCTCGACCAGCTCGACGCGGGCCTCGTCGCGGCCGGTGTTGCGCAGGTAGCGCAGGGTTTCGTCGTCGATCGGGAAAAAGCCGCAGGTGGCACCGTATTCGGGGGCCATGTTGGCGATGGTGGCGCGGTCGGCGAGCGGCAGGTGATCGAGGCCTGAGCCGTAGAATTCCACGAACTTGCCGACCACGCCCTTCTGGCGCAGCATTTCCACGACCTTGAGCACCAGATCGGTGCCGGTGGTGCCTTCCATCATCGCGCCGGTCAGCTCGAAGCCGACGACCTCGGGGATCAGCATGGAAATCGGCTGGCCGAGCATCGCGGCCTCGGCCTCGATGCCGCCGACGCCCCAGCCGAGCACGGAGACGCCGTTGATCATGGTGGTGTGGCTGTCGGTGCCGACAAGCGTGTCGGGATAGGCCACCGTCTCGCCGTTTTGGTCCTCGTCGGTCCAGACGGTCTGGGCGAGGTATTCGAGATTGACCTGATGGCAGATGCCGGTGCCGGGGGGCACGACGCGGAAATTGTTGAAGGCACCCTGACCCCATTTGAGGAACTGGTAGCGCTCCATGTTGCGCTCATACTCGCGGTCCACGTTCATCTGGAACGCGCGGGGGTTGCCAAACTCGTCGATCATCACCGAGTGGTCGATCACCAGATCCACGGGGTTGAGCGGGTTGATCTTTTGCGCGTCACCGCCGAGCGCCTGAATGCCGTCGCGCATCGCGGCGAGGTCAACGACCGCCGGCACGCCGGTGAAATCCTGCATCAGCACGCGGGCCGGGCGGTACGCCAGCTCGCGGTTGGCGCGGCCGCCATTCGCGGCCCATTCGGAGAACGCCTTGATATCGTCCACGGTGACGGTCTTGCCGTCCTCGAACCGCAACATGTTCTCGAGCACCACCTTGAGGGCGGCGGGCAGGCGCGAGAAATCGCCGAGACCGGCGGCCTCGGCGGCGGAGATCGAGTAATAGGCGACGCTTTGGTCGCCGACGGTGAGGGTCTTGCGGGTCTTTGCGCTGTCTTGTCCGACACTGATGGGCATGAGGGCCGTCCTTTCATGGTCGAGGCTGGATAACTTGCCCTGCTTCTGACCGATTTGGCGATGCCGATCAAGAGGGCTGGGCCGGTTTTTGTATACTATTGCACACAATTGGGTGTGATTTCAAGATTTCAACGCTGTCTCTCGAAACCTTGATTGGTTATCATGGGGCGATCGGACTACATCAGGGATACACTGATACCGAGACGATCCGCTGGAGTGACAGACGCGATGCGACAGATTTTCACCACTGTGCTGGCCGGTTTTCTGGCGCTGGCCGCAGCTCCGGGCCTGGCGAATGAGCGCCCTGTGGTTGTGGAGTTGTTCACCTCGCAGGGCTGTTCGTCCTGTCCGCCCGCCGATGCGTTTCTTGAACAACTTGCGGTACGCGACGATGTTCTGGCGCTGTCGCTGCATGTCGATTACTGGGATTATATCGGCTGGACCGATACGTTCGCCAGCCCGGATCACACCGCCCGACAGCGCGGCTATGCCAAGGCGAACGACCGCAAGATGGTCTATACGCCGCAGATGATCATCAACGGGGCCGATCACGCGGTGGGCACACGGTTCAAGGATGTCAGCGAGTTGATCGACAAGCATCTGGCCCGGTCGGGGGGCGATCTGTCGGTGGACCTGGCCGAGGAGGACGGGATGGTCCACCTGACCGCGCGCACGCCGAGCCCGCGCGCGATGCCGCTGGCGGTCTATCTGGTGCGCTACCTGCCGGAAGAGACGGTGGAGATCGAGCGCGGCGAGAATGCGGGAAAGACGATCACCTATGTCAATATCGTGACCGGGATGCAGACGCTGGCGCGGTGGGACACGGTCGAGCCGCTTGAGCTGAGCTTTGAGCGGCCGAAAGATGCGGCGGCAAGCGCGATCCTGCTGCAATATGAGGGCCACGGCACGATCGAGGCGGTGGCACGCCTGCCGTGAGCGGGGCAATCGCTTTGAAAAGCGTTAATGAACGTTAGCAAACTAAAACTGAAATGGGACAATGAGCGTATTGAATAAGTGATAGAATCTATTGCTCAGCGTTACGCTGCTGACGAAAACTAGCAAACTGCCGCCGACTCTGTTTTTCGACTATCATTCGATCGTACCAGTTATAGAGGCGATCTGCATCCATAACGATTAGAAGCCCTGATTTTGAAGGGACTAATCGCCGCTCTGAATTCAGAAGTCTAAGGTATGTACCGCAGATATAATCTGCAACGCTCATCGAAGGACGTTCGCCTTTTGGAACAGCATCAAAGCCAGCCAGCCTGTGCGCGTGCTTCGCAGGTTTCCATTTGCCAGTCATCTTAGAAACCGATTGATAAACCTTGTAAGCTCCTGAAGACCACGGACCGTCTTCAACCATTACAGACAAACGGCAATTTGGGTCCAGATTTTGCGCGATATCTTCACATGCCCGGAACATCAGGGCGCGAATTCCGAGGCTATAGTCGGAGTCGGGAGAAAACCCCTTAATACCACGCATTCTTTCTTTTACTTCATCATGAGCCATTTTGTTTACGCTAACAGCGCAGCGGAACATTGTGTTCTTCTTGATTATTTCATCCTGCTGTTTTGCAAACTTCCTTTTTTTATCCGGTGGCCAGCGAGAGAATGGTTTCCTATTTCCGATCCAGTCCTTCCACTGAAAGTCTTCCAATTCATACATAGATATCAGTTTTGCCCATTTTCGCTCCAGATTATCCCATTGATCCGCAGTCGCTACAGCGCCCCCGACTATGGTCACGTCGGATAATCCGTCGGTTCCAGTTTCATCTAACCGCATACTGTACAGCATAAATAAGTCCGGCTCCTTCGCGTTTTCAAACGGCTTTGAACGCCCTTGCAAGGGCGTTCCGGGCTACGCCCCTGCCGCTTGAGCCTTGAGCACCGTTTCCAGATCGCCGTAGCCGGTCCAGCGATATTCGAAGTCGAGGCCGAGGCGCGCCGCGCAGTCGCGGGCGCGGGCGGTGAGCGCCGGGTCGTCGGTCTGGGCCTGGTAGACCAGCTTGGTGTAATGCCCGAAGATCATGTCGCGCAGTTCGGGATGCTTGTCGAGGCCCATGGGTTTCCAGACGAAGGCGTCGAATTGCCGGACCAGAAAATCGGTGAGGTAGAAGGCGGTGATCTCGTCCTCATGTGTGGCGAAGCGTTCATTGCCTTCGAAGAAGGAATAGCAATGCGGCCCGGCCACCATCTCGACGCCCAACTCGGCGCATTTCGCCTGTAGCTGCCCGCCGGTGCCGCAATCGGCATAGACCACGAAGATGCGGTCATAGGCGCCCCGGTGTTCGGCCACCGCCTTTTCCACCTCTGCGGTGATCTGGTCCGGGTAGAGGTGCAGCTTGGCGGGCAGGCATTGCAGGTCCATGTGGTCCCAGCCGTTGAGCCGTTTCAGTGCCAGAATCTCACGGGCGAGCGCGCCGCAGGCGATGAGCAGGATGGAGCCGTGCCCCGCGGGGGCGAGCCCCTGCGTTGTCAGCGTGGCCGTGGCGGGCATGCTCTGGTCGTTATCAGTCACGTGTTTTGACCTTTTCGTGTCATGCTTGCAGCATTCATTGCGCATTCGGCGATGCGACGACACCTGCGCGTCACGATCACCGTTTAGCCTCAACCAAGGACATAGCCGAATGACCACGTCAACCGACCATACCTCCGCACTCGCCCCCGGATTTGCCCAGACCCTTGGTCTGATGTTCGTCGCCGGGTTTTTCGCGACCGCCGCCTTCGATCTTTGGGGCCAGATCCTGAGCCCCGCGCTCGGCTTTGCCAACCTGTCGCCGCATGGCCTGGCGAAAAGCCTGCTGGGGACGTTCGGCCTGCCCAATGGCGATTTCGCTGGTTATTTCGTGCATTTCTATCTTGTCGGCCTGATCGGGTATCCGGTCGGCTGGCTGTTCATCTTTCGCCCGGTCTGGACCCGCATCCTGGGTCAATCGACCGGCTGGTTCATTCCGTCCGCCGTCTACGGGTTTGGCCTCTGGGTCTTTGCGATCGGCGGTATCACGGCGATTGCCGGGCTGCCGTTCTTTCTGAATTTCAGCGGCATCACCTGGGTCGCGCTGGTTGGACATGTCCTTTACGGCATCGTCATGGTGGCGGTCATGCGTCTGGTTTCGGCGCGCTGATCGCATCTGCGCCTGAAACGCAAACGTGCTTGCCGAGCGGATCGGCAAGCACGTCGCGCCTCAGGCATGAGGGCAGATGGTCCGGGCTTACCCGGCGGCCAGCTTGTTGTGCTTGCGCGCCATGTACTCCTTGGCGGTTTCCACCGCGACGGCGGCATCGCGGCAATAGGCGTCGGCACCGATGGCGCGGCCGAATTCCTCGTTCAGCGGTGCGCCGCCGACGAGAACGACGTAGTCATCGCGCTTGCCCTGTTCAATCATCGTGTCGATCACGACCTTCATGTAGGGCATCGTCGTGGTCAGCAGGGCGGACATGCCGAGGATGTCGGGCTCTTCGGTTTCCAGCGCCTCGAGATAGTTCTCGACCGGGTTGTTGATGCCGAGATCGACCACTTCGAAGCCCGCGCCCTCCATCATCATCGACACGAGGTTCTTGCCGATGTCGTGGATGTCGCCCTTCACCGTGCCGATCACCATCTTGCCGACGCGCGGCGCGCCGGTTTCGGCGAGCAGCGGCTTGAGGATGGCCATGCCGCCCTTCATCGCGTTGGCCGCCAGAAGCACTTCGGGGACGAAGAGGATACCGTCGCGGAAATCCTTGCCGACGATGGTCATGCCGCCGACCAGTGCCTCGGTCAGGATCTGGTAGGGCTGCCAGCCCCGCTCCAGAAGGATGTTGACGCCTTCCTCGATCTCTTCCTTGAGACCGTCATAGAGGTCGTCGAACATCTGCTGGACAAGTTCTTCGTCGTCCAGTTCCGACAGGATGATGTCGTCTTCTTCGTCAGACATGGGGGGAATCCTTGCTTGCTCTGCGCGCGCGCATCTTTGTTAAGTCTGGCGCAGCTTTCGTCAATTTGTCGCATCGCCACTTTCCGAATTGCGACGCTGGTCGCGCCGCAACCGACCTATAGCCGGGATTTGCGGGGGATGTGACTGAATTATCGGCATGATCATTATCGGATTGTTGCAAGCGTTCGCGTTATGTTCCATATTTTGGAGCATGACCGAGGATGCGACTCTGCCCCATGATCTGCGCCTGCGGGCGCGCGGTGCCGCGAGCAATGCGGCGGGCCGGTTCGAGGCGCATGGCGTGCGGTACGAGTCGGATGGCTGGGACCGCGAGGAGGAGGCGCGGGTGCTGCGCACGCAGGTCTCGGAGGAGCGGCCGCGCCGGATCATCAGCTACAACCGCTCGCCCGATCTGCCGTTTGACCGGTCGGTCAATCCCTATCGCGGCTGTGAGCATGGCTGTGTCTATTGCTTCGCGCGGCCCAGCCATGCCTATCTGGGGCTGTCGCCCGGTCTGGATTTCGAGACCCGGCTGATCGCCCGGCCCGAGGCCCCGGCGCGGCTGGAGGCGGAGTTGCGCGCGCGCAGCTACCGGGTGGCACCGATTGCCATCGGCACCAATACCGATCCCTATCAGCCGGTGGAGCGGGAGTTTGCGATCACCCGACGCTGTCTTGAGGTGCTGTCGCGGTTCAATCATCCGGTGGCGGTCGTGACCAAGGGCACGCTGATTGAGCGTGATCTGGATATCCTGTCGGATATGGCGGCGCGGGGTTTGGCGAAGGTGGGGGTGTCTGTCACCACGCTCGATGATCGGCTGGCGCGGCTGCTGGAGCCGCGCGCGCCGTCGCCTGCGCGGCGTCTGGCGGTGATCCGGCGGCTGAGCGACGCCGGGGTGCCGGTGCGGGTGATGGTGTCGCCGGTCATTCCGGGGCTGAGCGATCACGAGATCGAGGCGATTCTGGAGGCCGCGCGCGAGGCCGGGGCCGGGGCCGCAAGCTGGATCATGCTGCGGCTGCCGCGCGAGGTGTCGGGGCTGTTTCAGGAGTGGCTGGCCGCGCATTTCCCGGACCGCGCGGGGCGGGTGATGAACCGGCTGCGCGAGATGCATGGCGGCAAGGATTATTCCGCCGACTGGCATCGGCGGATGCGCGGCGAGGGGGTGTTTGCCCGGATGATCGCGCGGCGGTTCGATCTGGCGGCGCGGCGGATGGGGCTGGATGCGGGGCAGGGCGATCTGCGCTGCGATCTCTTCGAGGTGCCGCTGGCGCGGGGGGATCAGATGGCGTTGTTTTGAGGGGGGGCGCGCGCGGGGCCTTCGGTGCGTTTCGCGCGGGAGGTGCGTTAGCCGGCTCGACCCCTCACGCCCGTCTGCGGCGGGTGCGTCGGGGGGCGGGGACGTCGTCGCCGGTGCCGTCGGCCGCCGAGGAGAACGCGCCGAGCGCATCGGTAATCTGGTCGAGCGTCGGGCGCGGGCCCTTGGGCTGCTCTTCCAGCGCGGCGCGCATTTTCGACAGATGCTCGGGCATGGTGCCGCAGCAGCCGCCGATGATCGTGGCGCCTGCGTCACGCGCCAGAACGGCATATTCCGCCATCAACTCGGGCGTGCCGTCATAGTGGATGTGGCCGTCGTGATATTTGGGGATGCCGGCGTTGCCCTTGGCGATGATCGGGCGTTCGGAGCCTTGGGCGACAAAGCCCAGCACGGTGCGCAGGAGGTCGGAGGCCCCGACGCCGCAATTGGCCCCGAAGGCCAGCGGCGGGTTGCCCAGTTTTTCGACCATCGTCGCCATGTCGGCGGAGGTCAGGCCCATCATCGTGCGGCCCGCCGTGTCGAAACTCATCGTGCCGCACCACGGCATATCGGCGAGTTTGAAGGCCTCGGCGGCGGCCTTGTATTCTTCCTGCGCGGAGATCGTTTCGAGCCAGAGGACGTCGGCCCCGCCTTCCTTGAGGCCCTCGGCCTGTTCGTGGAATATCTCGACGGCGAGTTCGTGGGTGAGCGCGCCCATCGGGGCCATGATCTCGCCGGTCGGGCCGACCGAGCCTGCCACGATCACCGGGCGGTCATAACGGTCGGCCACGCTGCGGCCGATCTCGGCGGAGATGCGCGACAATTCGCGGGCGCGTTTCTGTGCGCCGTGCAGTTTGAGCCGCGCCGCGTTGCCGCCGAAGGAATTGGTGAGAAAGAGGTCGCTGCCCGCATCCACCGCCTGTTTGTAAAGCAATTCGATCCGGTCGGGATGTTCATCGTTCCACATCTCCGGCGCGTCGCCGGATTCGAGCCCCATGTTGAACAGGTTGGTTCCCGTGGCCCCGTCGGCGAGGATCCAGTCGCGCGAGGCCAGGAGTTTGGTGAGGGCGTTGGTCATCGTGATATCCCGCGTTTATGACCGCGCAGGTTTGGCACCGGATGCGGTGCTGCGCAAACTCATATTTCTCATGTAAATAGTGAGGCGCGTTTGATCTTGGCGCGCGCCACGCAAAAACGACGCGCCGGAGTGCGGCGCGCCGTCGTGAAAAAACGTGCCGGGGTCAGGTTTCCTTGACCAGCTGGCCCTTGGCGATCTTGAGCAGCTCGTCCATCTTGGCGCGGATCGTGTCGGCATCGGCGATGTCGCCGAGGTCGCCTGCGACCTTGCGCACCACGTCCTCGTGGCCGGCCTCTTCGAAATCGGCCTTCACGACCTCGCGGGCATAGGCGTCGGCGTCGTCGCCGGTCTTGCCCATAAGCTCGGCGGCCCAGAGGCCCAGAAGCTTGTTGCGGCGGGCCACGGCGCGAAAGGCCATTTCCTCGTCATGGGCAAACTTGTTCTCGAATGCGCTTTCGCGATCGTCGAAGGTGGTCATCGGGCCGGTCCCCTTGCACTGCGTTGCGGTTGCCCCCGATATGCCGCCTGACGCGACAAAGAGCAAGAGGCGCGCCGGTGTTTCGGCGCGTCTGCTCGTCTTGGTCGCACCTGCAGGGGTGCCGGATCAGCTATCGGCCCCCTTGGGCAGCACCCGCTCGAAGCGGTTGCCCTCGGTATCGGTGGCCATCACGCGCAGGTCGGTCGATCCGTTGTCGTTGTAGGAGAAGCGGAACACCGGGTTTTCCGAGATCGAGATGCCGCCATCCATGGTGAAGAGCAATTCGTCGCCCTGCCAGACCTCCATGTGGTCGATGAAATGAGCGGGGATGAACAATTGGGTGATCTGGTCGCGCTGCAGTCCGGAATAGTTCGGGTGGCGCACCATGATCTGCGCCTCGCGGCGCGGGGTGGATATCTGTGTCGCGGGCAGGAAGCTCTTGAGTTTCATCTTGCCCATCGCGGCAAGCGCCACCTCGGGGTCACGGCTGGCGGGGGCCGAACAGCCGCCCGACGCCTTGACGAAGCGCCCGGTCATGTGCAGGCCATCGTCGGTTTCGGCGATGACGCGGACGTTGGAATACTGGTTGACGCGCACGCGCAGCTCAAAGTCGAGCGGGGCCATCGCGTCGGAAAAGCCGAGTTCCGCAGCCACCGGGGCGGGGTTTTCGTCGATCACCACGGTCGCCTTGCGGATGCGGGCGCTGGTGTCGGTCTGTTTGAGCAGGATCGGCACGGTCGCCGCGTCATGGGCGCGGTAGGGGGCGTCGAGCGTCAGCAGGTCGCTGCCGTCATGGATCGGGGCGGTGCCGACCACATCCTCGCGCAGCATGTCCCACATCTCGCTGTCGGTGAGCGGGTTCTGTACCTGGTCACCGGCCTGCGCCGCGAAGGCCAGTGAGGCGACGAGCGCCGCGAGCGGCAGGACTTTTCCGGCAAATCTTCCGGCCATGGTCTTTCCTCCTCCCATGGGTGCGCGTGAACTGTAGCATAATACCGCGCTGACGCGAAGTCATACCAAAGTTGGCGTGGATCACGGCCCTGTGTAGGATGAGGCTGGGCGTGTTCAAAACGCAGTGGTGGTGCGATGTTCGAAGCGATCCTGACCCTGTGCCTGATGGGGGCCGAGCCGGTGTGCCGGGAGCGGCTGCTGCCCGGATATGCGGCGGCGCGCGCGGCCGGGTGCCGCGCGGCGCTGGCGGACAATCCGCCCGATCTGGCGGGGTTAGCGGAGGGGCTGGAGGTTTCGGGCCCGGTCTGCCGGGCGGCGGGTGAGGCGCTGGAAATGGCCGAGGTCGCGCCGGGGGTCTTTGCGCATCTGGGACAGGTGGCGGAACCGGATGCGGCGAACCGGGGTGATGTCAGCAATCTTGGGTTTGTCATCGGTGAAGAAGGTGTGGCGGTGATCGACACCGGCAGTGCGCCCTGGATGGGCGAGGCGCTGTGGCGGGCCATTCGGACGCGCACGGACTTGCCTGTCACGGATGTGATTCTGACGCATATGCACCCCGATCACGTGTTTGGCTCCGGCGTCTTCATGGAGATGGGTGCGCGGGTCTGGGGGCATGCGGGCCTTGTGCGGGCGCTGGCGGACCGGCAGGCCAATTACCTAGAAAGCCTGCGCGTGCTGGTGGGCGAGGCGGAGTTTGTCGGGGTGCGGGTGCCCGGGGTGACGGACCCGGTGGCGGAGCGCGCCGAGATTGATCTGGGGGGCCGCGTGCTCGATCTGCGGGCCTGGCCGGTGGCGCATACCGGCAACGACCTGACCGTGCTGGACCGGGAGAGTGGCACGCTATTCTCGGGCGATCTGGTGTTTGACCGGCATACGCCCGCACTGGATGGCAGTCTGCGCGGCTGGCGCGCTGTGCTGGAGGACATGCAGGCGATGGCGGTGGCACGGGTCATTCCCGGGCATGGCGGCCCGTCGCTGGACTGGCCCATGGGCGCGCATCCGCTGGCGCGCTATCTGAAGGCGCTGGAGCGCGACACCCGTGCCGCTATCGACCAAGGCGCGCGTCTGTCAGAGGCGGTGGAGGTGGTGGCGCGGGGCGAGGCCGGGGCGTGGCAGTTGTTTGACGCCTATAATCCGCGCAACGCCACGGTGGCCTACACGGAACTGGAATGGGAATAGGGCCGCTCAGCCCGGCTCTTTGATCTGCTGTTGCAGGATCTGCGCGATCGAATAGAGCCGTTTTTCGATCAGCGTCGGGGTTTCGCAGAGATAGGTGATCGTGCTCTGGCGGTCGGTATAGATCACCTGATCCCAGTCAAGCTGTTCCTCGAGCGCATCCATCCGGTCGTAATCGGGATCTTCCGCGTCGGTCAGGCGGGTCATCTCGGCGCGGGCGGTGTCGATGCGTTCGCTGAGCGCGATCTGGCTGAGCGAGAATTCCTCGATCCCAGAAATCACCCGGGCGCGGCGGGTCGAGAGGGTGGTGAAGACCCGCTGGAAGACGTGGCCGAGGATGTCGGGCGCGCCGTCATGGCGGGCGGCGAACTCTTCTATATCGGGGCGCAACGCCTCGACCTCGAGCCGTCGCAGCGCCAGTTTGGCGGCGAGGCGGTCGATGTCGCGTTTCAGGTCCGGGTCTGTCTCGGGCGCATCAGGCAGGGGATGTGTCCACATCAGCCCGACCGAGAGCGTGGGCACCTTGCGCTGGATGCAAGGCCATGTCGGATCGGAGAAATCGGCGGCGTGGCCGCTGCCCGCTGCAAGCATCAGCGACAGGGCGATCCCCAGAGATTTCGAGCGTGACATGCGGCCTGACATCGGCTGAGCCTCCCTTGACTACGACTATGGTCGAGCATGCGGGTGCTGTCCAGCGAACCCAATACCCACCAAGGTATGAATTGTTTGGAACGGTAGCCCGCCCGCATACTCGTGTGGACAAATCGCCGCATCGTGATTCCCGAGACGGGAATGGCGTGGCCGAAATAAAAGAGGAAGTTGCATGCGCACACGTGCTGCCGTGGCCGTTGAGGCCGGGAAACCGTTGGAGATCATGGAGGTTGAGCTTGACGGCCCGAAGGCGGGTGAGGTTCTGGTGGAGATCAAGGCGACGGGGCTGTGTCATACCGACGAGTTCACCCGCTCGGGCGATGACCCGGAGGGGATCTTCCCGGCCATTCTGGGCCATGAGGGGGCTGGTGTGGTCATCGAGGTCGGCGAGGGGGTGACGAGCCTCGAGGTGGGTGATCACGTCATTCCGCTCTATACGCCTGAATGCCGCGAATGCGACTATTGCCTGCATCCCAAGACCAACCTCTGTCAGGCGATCCGCTCGACCCAAGGGCAG
>NZ_JAVJUC010000010.1:0-10115 GCF_040219995.1 Roseovarius sp.
CGGACACTGTTGCGCGATGCACCGGCGATGCTGCCCCAGAATGCGCGGTGATCGATGCGTTACTCGATGCTTAGTCCACCCTGAAGAAGAGGGGGCAACGGACCTTCGTGAACGGCGCAGCGAAAGCCCGAAAAGTCCGCACTGCTGACCTTGAAGCCCTGAACGATGCTGCAGGTGCCACGAAGGTCAGGTATGGGGAAGCCGCACTGCGGCGATGTCCACGCTGGCGAACGGCTGCTCAGGGCCGTCAAATTCCGATCCGCGCTTGCGCAGTAGCAGTCTTGTGCAGTTGCGAAGCAAACTCTGTTGTGGGCGCGGTCAGGTCTATCGTTCTAAACGAAATAGGGTGTCCTTGAATAACCAGGGTTTCGTCAACGCTGCCGCCAACTTGCGGATGGAGCAGAATTCCTTCCGAGGTCAGACTGGGAGGCTGCTCCATGTGTTCCTGTGTACGCAAATATGCATACATCTGGTATAGATACCCGCTTCGCAAGATTTCGTCCCTGTGGTTCGATCTGGTCAGAATTCGGATGAACTTGGTGTCGATGACCACGTGACGTTCGGTTTCGGGATGGGTCAGTTCGATGTCGGTCTGCATGCCAGGAAGGATCGCGGACAGGCCTGGGGTTGTGCCGGACACAGGCCAAGCGAGGCGTCGCCCCTGGGCAATGGACCACCCCTCTGGCTTCAGGGCTATACGGAGCGCATTGCCGATGGCGCGTTCGAAGAGACGGCGGATCAGGTGCTCGGTCGTCTCATCACCGGGCTGTAGCGAGGCCCCTTTGGTTTCGGTCGGTATCGTCCCATCGAAGACCATCCGGGCAAGTGCCACCATCATTCTGTCCGCATTCTCGTTCCTGCCTATCTGGTCGGTCGCCAGTTCGGCGCGAGAGGGCCTGCGCGCCGAGACGCCCGCGCGCGCGAAATCCGCCGCGAGGCTGCGACAACGATGTCCGGTCTCCCGGGCGGAGACTCGGGCAGAGAGACGTTCAAGCGCAGCGCGAACCAGCCTGTTTCGCGGCGTGTCCATGACATGCTCTTCGAACCGGCAGGCGATCTGACCGCGCTCCATGAGCTGGCCCGCCTCTGTCGCCAGCATGTCGATGCGACCGCGTACACGCGGCAGAACTGCTGTCCGCGCCTGGTAGCCACGGCTCAGGTTGCGGTGAAGTCGATCTTCGACCACGTGGGCCATCAGGCGGCCGATGAGATCCGGCAAGTCCTGGGCCTGCTCGACATCGCGCTCGAATCGACCCTGGAGTTGAACGAGATCCGCGGCATAGAGAAACAAGATCCAGATGTTGCGAAGCGGAATCTCGGAGGCCATCAGAGCCCGTCGCGCAGCCGCGCCTTTGCTTCGGCAGCCCTCTCGGGCGCATCAAACCAGTATTCGTCGAGCAGCGGTCCGATCTCCGTTTCTATCACGTCGTTGAACCAGCCCTTCGGATCGGCCAGCGGCTCGGTTGGCGTGATGTAGGAGTGGCCGACGCGGAACTGCTGACCTAGAGTCCTGTCGCCGGATATCTCGTCGTTCAGCGCCGTCATGCGCGCCCGGATCAGATCCACCATGTCGCTGTCGAGCCCGCGATCCGCGCACCATGCGGCCCAGGAATCGTTCAGCATGGGCTCGAGCGAGATGAAGGCGAAGCGCCGCCGAAGCGCCAGATCTACGAGTGCCAGCGAGCGGTCGGCCACGTTCATCGTACCGATGATGTAGAGATTGTCCGGGACATGCACGCGCTCGCCTGGCTGTTTTCGGTAGGCGAGCTCGATCGCGTCAGCGCGGCTGCGCTTGGTGTTCTCGAGTAGTGTCAGCATCTCGCCGAAGACCTGAGCCGGGTTGCCGCGATTGATCTCCTCGATGATGAGTAAATGCGCGATGTCGGGCTGGGCGCGGGCGGCCTCCACCACCTGCAGGAACACACCGTCGGTGATCACAAGACCCGCTGAGCTGGGCCGATAGCCTCGCACGAAATCCTCGTAAGAGAGCGACGGATGGAACTGGACCGAGCGCAGTTGCTCGGGCTTCGGCGTGCGTCGCCCGATCAGCGCCTTTGCCAGGCGCTTCGCGAGCCAAGTTTTGCCGGTGCCTGGCGCACCCTGAAGGATCAGGTTCTTCTTATCCTCCAAGCGTGCAATCAGTTTCGCGAGCGCGCCACGCGACAAGAACCCGCCCTCGGCAATGATGTCGTCGATGCCATAGGGCTCGATCGGAGGCGCATCTGTCTCGCCGTCCGCCTGCTCCTCCTCCTCGATCAGGGTGAGGGGTTCGAGGTCCTCGGCGTACTTTTCGGCCCAGTAGGGATGCGCCAGGAACCGTGCCAGGTCCTGGTTTTCTCCGTCGAAGGCGAATGCCACCAGTTGCCTCGCCATGTCGTCGTCCTCAAAGCGCGCCCTGGCGACAGTCGTGCGGTAGGTATAAAAGAACCACTCGCGTGGCGGGTCGACTTCTTCCCAGGCGACATCGACAGTCTTCCCGTCCCCCGGATTGCCAGTAATCGTGCCAATCGCCTTGATGCGCATGGCGCTGACCGGTCGCCCTCGGTTCTCGAACGGCACATCGTTCTTGCGCGTGTAAGTCGCCTTGATCGCGATCCGGTCGCCCTGCTTCATCTGTTTCACGAGATGTGAGAACTTGTCGTCATAGCCATTCTGCCAGATGCCTTCACCAAGGAAGCGTGGGGTCTGGTCGCCTTCGTCCCATGCTGCACCGACGAACCAGTAGTTGATGCCTTCCGGGACGATATCGCCTTCCGGTGCCTGGTCTTCGTCTTCATCAGCCTTGAGTGCTGCATGCTCTTGTCTGAAGATCTCGACGGCGAGGTCATCCGTCATTTCGATGGAACCACCCGCATCGGTCAGGGCCCAAATGCCGCGCTTCGGGGAATAGAGGTAGCCGGCCTTAACAAGGTAGAACCGTGCCCAGGCAACCCGATTGTTGAACTTCGGCTGCCCGTTTTTGTTGGTCTGGTTCAGGAAGTCGTCCGGTACTTCATGTCGCTGCGCGATTTCTTGGAAGACCTGTTTCGGGCGCGCCCGCCCCCCAAGATCGCGCAAGACCTCAAGGACCGGCGCGAAGTAGCTGACGAACTGCGGAACGCCTTCAATTTTCTGCTCGAAAAGTTTCACACCTGTCCCCGGGTTTTTCAGGAAATTCCGACCAGTACACCCGATGGCTGAGATCTTTGCAATTGGGTCGGGACTTCGGGTTTCCTCGATTACCTACTGCTGACCTTCGCGTATCCAATTTTTCTGCGCGATGTCACGAAAGGCCGGTTCGGGGAACTGCGTTGCAGCGATGACCGTCCTGGCGAATGTCGGCTGTGGGCCGGCTTTACGTTTTTGCTCCTTGTCGAAGTCAGCCTTCCCCGGCTTGCCGCCAGAACCCGGATTTGCGCGGATGATCCGCCTTCAATGCGGCGAGGTAGGTCTCGTGATCTGGCATTTCGGTCGGTCGGTTGACATTGGCGGCGTCGGCCAGCCATGTCAGTTTCGCGAGGTATTTCGCGCCGTGGCCGTAGGCTTTGGAACGCGCCTTGATTAGGATGTCGTCAAGCAAGGCGCGGTAGAGGATTGTGGCCGCGAGCGGGTGATCGTGTTCGAGCAGGGATGCGATTTTGGGCAAGGTATGCCAGTCGCCGCCGTTCCAGTGTTGGCGGTTGCTGACAATCAGGTCGGCGGCGCGATCGAGCCGCTGCCAGTCAAGAAAAAACTGTAGCGCACTTTCGGGACTGGCGTGTTGGCGCGCAATCGCAAAAGCTCGGTCCTCAACTTCCATGTCGTCAAAATCAGGAAGGCCTTTCAGGTAGTTGCGCAGGATGTCCGCCGAAAGCCCGGCTTCGAAACACCGCCACCGTAGAGCCTGTGCCTCTAGTCGGTCACCCGTGGTCTCAAGGATTCGCGCCTCCAAAGCAATCCGCAGGGGCGACAGGTCGTCATCTTCGCCAAAGCTGCGCCGCCCCGGTTTGCGCACCCACTCCAGCGCCTCTGCCGCGCGCCCGGCGCCATGCAACGCTTCGGCAATCCCCAGCGTGTCCTGCATATGCGGCTTCTTTGCTGCCTCCAACGCGATCAGCAGGTCCAGATCGCCGCGCGCCAAGGCAATAGTCTGTCGCATTTCCGCCCATTGCGTAGTCATGGAATAAAGCCAACCGTCAGATTGCTGCGCCGCTTCCTCGGCCCTTCTCTCGGCGATAGCCCCGGTCAACTCGGCGTCCCATCGGGCAAGTGTGTCTTGCGGCAAGTGCGGTGCCACTGCATTGGTCACATCGGTCAGGTAACCATGGGTGGTTTCGCCAAGCGCGGCCATGATCTTGTCCGGCAATGAGTCAGCCTCTTCCGTCGGCAGGTTCTGCGCGAGGACGCCGATGTCGTGGATCGACCCATAATATACGTCCTGGACCCGGCCCGAGGAATCGTCCACCCGTTCGAACACCTGCCCATGGGTCGCGACAAAGCGCAGAAGCCGGTCGATGGCCAACGCGGGGGATGCAGACCCCAGTTCCGACGTGATGGTGTCCGTCAGGCTGCGCAGATCGTCAGCAAAGGCTCGCGCCTTCTCCCAGTCGACGAAACTCTTCGCCCGGACCAGCCCAGACAGACGCCGGTCGATCAGCTTGGCAATCGCCTCCGGTCCGTCTTTTCCTGCTAGCGCCGTCTTGACCTGCCGCCGGAACCCAGCATTTCGCTCGGCCTCCACCAGCACCAACCGGGCGAGTGTACCGGCACCGAGGTCCTTCAGCTTGTCGATCGAAAGCGCGGGTTTTCGGGCCATGGTGTGACTACCGGTGGAATGGAATTCGTATCCGTAAATGCCGTTCTTGCTGGTCGGTGGCAAGGTGTTGATCTATCCCAACAACTCCTCGATAAAATCCTCCTGCCGATCAAGCGCGGCTTCCCATTCCTTCGGCACAGCCGCTTCCCGCTCGAGCGTCTCGGGCTCAGGCTGTCCACGCCCGGCCTCCATCGTCCTCAAGCTCATCGCGCGCGCTTCGCGGCGCTGCGAGCGGTCCCGGACTGGCGCGCGTTCGGCTGGTTTCGCCTGCTCGTCTGCGCCGGCCTCATCATCACCCTCGCCGCCCCAAGGCCCCACACCTTGTACGCTCGGCGGATAAGGGAAGGGCTTGCCCTCCTGGCGGGCCAACATGGCCTTGAAGAACGGATCGTCGAAATACTTGATCCGGCTCGCCTTGATCGGGTGCTGGGGCGAGGCGAGGATAATGACCTCGTCGGGGTCCATCAGGCGCGCTTCGGTCTCAGAAAGCAGCGGCCGCTCTTCCAGCCGCGCTGAGGTCGAAGTCGCCCCGAGGAAGCCCTTGTTGCGTCCATACATTCGAGTCACCGCCTCGCGGGTGGTGCTGCCGACCGCGGCGGAAACCTCCTTCACGGTGCGCTGGTCACGCGGGGTGATGTAGAGCTTCAGCCCTGCCCCGTTCTCGAGGCTTTCGCGGCCTTCGGGCCCGTAGATCCGGTCGAGCGAAGCCAGCGACTGCGCGATCATTGCGACGCGGCCGCCGTAACTTGCCAGCGAATGGATCGCCCGTTCGAGATAGGGCATCGCCCCCATCTGCTGGAACTCGTCGATCATCATCATGACTGGCCAAGGTTCGTCCGGACCCGGTTCGTTGAGCCGAATCGAGGCGATGAGATCGGCGAACATTAAGCGCAGAAGCGGCGCCAGCGTCGCGATATGATCCTCGGAGACCGCGATATAGAGCGACTGCGGAGTCTTGCGGAATGTCGAGAAATCGAAGTCGCTCGCCTCGGTGGCCGAGCGCACCGCCGGGTTGTCCCATTGCTTGAGACCGGCCGTCATCAGCGCCTGAATGTTCGAGGTCAGCAGCCGCGACGAGGCTGAGGCCGCATTGGTCCAGAGCTCGCGCAGGATGTCTTCCTCGGCCTCGTCGGCATAGGTCTTGTACTGGGCGTTCTTGTATTCGCCCCCGGCGACGATCTTGTTTACCTCGCCGAGGTTCGGCGTGCCGCGCTGGATCGCCAGCAGGCAGGCCGCGACAAAGATCGACTTGCCAGCCTCGGAGAAGGTGTCGAGGGTCTTGTTGTCCTTGTCGAGGAAGAGGTCGGCCAGGATCGAGACCTCGGTGAAACGCTGCGCGAATGTCGGGGCCTTGGCGATCCGCGCCAGCGGGTTGTAGCGATGCGTTGCGTTGGCCCAGTCGAAGGGGCTGAAGCGATAGACCTCGTCGCCGTTCAGTGCGCGAAGCCGTGCGGTCTTCTCGAAGTTCTCGCCCTTCACGTCCAGCACCACGACCGAGCCCGCGAAACTCAGGAGGTTGGGGATCACGAAGCCCACCCCCTTACCGGCCCGCGTGGGCGCGACCATCATCACATGCGGGATCGTGGTCGAGGAGATGAACTCAGCTTTGGACGTCGGGGCTCCGAGCTTGCCGCAGACGAATCCCTTGCCCGGGGCCTGCAGCATGTCGTTCTTCTTTAGCTCCGCCATTGTCTGCCAGTGCGCCGAGCCGTAATCGTCCCGCTCCTTCTTCCAGGTCCAGGCAAGCGCCAGGGCGCCGAGGCCGATGGCCCCGAAGCCGACAGCGCCAAACCCCACTTTAAAGGCCTCGGGGTGCGCCGCGCGGGTGCCGGCGCTGGCCTTCCAAAGCGCCAGCATGTCAAAACTCTGAAACCCGGTTTTCAGAGCCAGGGTCAGGTAGAAGGCGGCGACGATGGTGCCGATGACGGCGCCGCAGATCACACCGAAGAGGAGCGCGGCCCACAGGGGAAGTGTCTTGGTCATGCTGCTCATCCCCCTCAGAATTCCATCTCGTCATCGAGACCGCGGTCCCGACCCAGTTCCTGCGACTCCTGCTGGCCGCGCAGTCGTGCCACCTCGGTCGCCTTGTCCTGCTGCAACCCGGCGGCGCGGTCGGTAAAGACCTGGTCGCCCGTTTCCTCAAACGTCATCTCAAGGAACTCCTGCGTGACCGTGATCTGATCGAGCTTGCTCGGCAGGGCCGCACCCAGCACTTCGTAGTTGCCACGGCGTAGCTCGGCCAAACCTTCCTCGCCCAGTTCCTTGAAGAGTTCGGATTGCAGGGTCCGCTCGATGGTCTCTTCCTGTTCCTCGGTGAGCTTGCCATCGCGCAACATGTCGGCGAGGTCCTGCAGGTAGGGATTTGGCGTCCGGTCGTCCTCGTCGATGAGCGGCAGCGTCGCCTCTTCCTCATCGGCAAGGGTTCGGCCAATCTCGACGCCCAGTTCTTTCGCGCGCTCCATCAGCGCGTCCATCACGCCGTCGACCTTCTCGAGCGCGGCGTCGAGTTGGTCGTCACTCGCGGTCTCCACGCTGAGACCATCCTTCGCCAGCACCGCGTTCATGTCCCGCTCGACCCAGTCCTGCGCCATGCCGTAGTTCCGCGTACCGCCCGCCGCGATACGGGCCACCAGCTCCTCGCTGTCCATCCCGACCTCCTCTGCGCTCTCGAGCACATCGCGCAGCCCCTCATCATTGCCGGACTTCAGCGCGGCGATCAGCACTTCGCTGCCCGCCCCCGGCGGATAGGGTTCTTCGAGCTGCTTGCCAAAGCGCGCGCGCAGCTCCGGGTCAGGCACCATCTGCGAGAGGTCCGCGATGATCGGCGCGGCTTTGGCCTCGAACGCGGCGCGCTCGGCCGGGTCCAGTTCTTCGGCCTTGAGCCTGAGCGCCTCGATCGTGCGCTCGGAATAGTCGATCGCGTCACCGACGGTTTTGATGTCCTTCATATCTATCTCTCCTTCGGTGAAGTTCCACGGCGTGCCGGAGCCGAGCCCGTCCGCCATGCCGCGCACGGCGCGCGCCATGTGGCGCTGGTCCATCCGGTCCAGCAGGTCGGCGAGGTTCTTGTAGTCCTTGGCGAAGCCCACCACCTGCGCCTGCGCGATGGCTGACTCTTGCGCCGTCATGACGATCTCGCGCGGCAGACGGGCCTCTTCCTTGGCGCGGTAAATCTCCTCGATCCCGGCGGGCTTCTCGAAGATGCCGCGCTCAAGCCGGGTGGTGGCATCAAGCATCACGCCATAGCGTTCCGCGATCTCAGCCTGCTTCTCGCGCATGAGCTGCGGCGACATCACGCCCTCGGCCCAGCAGGAAAACCAGGTGCCCTTCTCGACGCCGCGATTGTTCAGGATGATGTGCGCGTGCTTGTGCGCCCGGTCGTCATGGACAGCGAGAACATAGTCCCACTGATCGCCATATTCGCCGCTCTCGAAGAAATGCTCCGTCCAGTCCATCGCGATGTCGCGCACCTGGTCGACCGTCACGTCGGTCGGGAACGAGAGCAGCATGTGCGAGGTGAACCCGAGCTTGGTCGAGCCGCGCCAGGTCCCGGCCCAATCCTCGATGATGTCTTCTTTCTGCTCCTCGGAAAGCACCGCCGCATCGGTCAGCGCGTTGGTCATCGTCGAGTAGGTGTAGACCGCCTTGTCATTGATGTAGGAGATCTGCGCCCCGAGCGAAGCACGCGTCTTGCAGCCCCCGGCCCGGATCCGTTTGAAGACCGCCGCCCGGCTCTGACCCGAGGCCGCCTTCAGCGCGATGCGCGCCGACATCGAGCCGACGCGCGCGAAACTCCGCCCCTGCCGACGCCCCGCCAGCCGCGCATCAATCCGCGCCGCGGCCTGACCTCGGATGCGCTCATCCTCCCAGAGCCGCCCCATGACCGAGGTGTAGAGGGCGAGCGGATCAGCCATTGCGCACCAGCCTCAGACCGCCGCCGGTCGCGGGCGAACTGTCCTCCAGAACCGCGCTCTCCGCCCCCTGCCCTTCTTCCTCTTGCGGCCACCCCTGATGACGCAGTGCCTGCGCCGCATCCTTCATCCGGCCCATCTCTCGGCTCATCGACCGCGCCAGATCAAGGAGCTCGATCAGCACCGCCCTATCTGTTTCCGAGACCTCCAGCCGACCGCGATGCACTGCCTTGGCAAGCACCAGTCCTGCGTCGCTCACATCCTTCGCCTGACGCCACGCGGCGCAGAATTCCGCGACCAGATCACGCGGCACATCGAGGAACCCGCACCGTCCACGCAGCACCGCATTCAGCGCCTGAGACCGATTGGCATAACCCCGCGCGCGCCACTCCGCGTCGAAGGCGTCCAGCTCGGATCGGCTTGCCCGGAAGGCCACCGTCTCGCTCGGATCGCGCACTGCGATCCCCTCGCCCGCCTCCTCTTTCGCGAGCCGGTTCACATGACGCGGAGAGATGCCGAACGCCGCCGCCAGCTCCTTTGCACTTTCGCCCGCCGCAAAGCGCCGCGCTACTTCGATGCGCTCTTCAAACTTCAGGTTTTTCGCTGGCCTCGGCACTAGGACGTTCTCCCGCTTCAAAGAAATGGATGCATGTGCAGTCGCGCTCGAGGCAGCGATTGTTCGCAATCGCGTTCGCGTGCGGCGGAGCATTCAGCTTTGCGGGAAACGCCCATCACAGACCCCTCGGACAAAATGTGCAAACATTGGCCATATCCTGCCAACGTCTTCCTTCTCTCCTTCGCTTATACTTCAATAATTCACATTGCACAATATTATGTTTTGCATGTTGTGTCTTTTTGCTGGCATTGGACGCCGTCAAGACCCCGCTGCGCAGCGCAACATAGAACGGGTTCCTCCCTCATCGATGCAGGACAGCCAGGTCGAAAAAGCTCCCGAAATTTGCGCCCAAACAGCACGCAACGACGAACAGTCCAAGCGCCCGAGCCGGTCACGGATCGGGCGCCAGGAACACGAAAACGGCCCCCCGGGATGGCGCGGATCACTCCCTCTGGGGGCGGCACGATACTTCAAAGAAACAGCATCAGACCCCTGCGGATCCGAAGACCCGCAGGGGTATCTGGGTCAGTGACCCAGTCCCAGAGTGCGCAGATCATCGTAGCGGCTGCGGGCGATCAGCGCCTCGGTCTCGAGGCTGTCGAGGGTCTCAGGATGGGCGTCTTCATCAAAGGCGGTGAGGTAAGCCTCGAAGGCCATGTCGGCTTGCAGTTCTGCGAGGTCGATGGATTGTTCGAGTGTCATGATGTGATCCTTTCCGTTGATCGTCGTTGGACGGATCGTGGAAAAGACCGGGGGCATGAGAGCGGGCTGCACCCGGCACGGGGCGGAATGAAATGGAGCACGCCGGGGGCAG
>NZ_JAVJUC010000011.1:0-95813 GCF_040219995.1 Roseovarius sp.
CGAACTGCCGATGGCACGGGCTGAGGTGATGTATTCACGTTGCGCAAGCTGCTGCGTGGCACTGCGCACAACGATAGCAAAGCGGTCCCATAACAACAGCCCAATCACCAGGATCAGAAGCCAGAGCGAACTGCCGATCAGCGCGGCCACCACAAGAGCGACCAGCACCACTGGCAAGGTCAGCCGCACGGTGATGAAGAAATTGATGATCATATCCGGCCAGAGGGTCTCCGACAAACTCGGGGCAATTCACATCAGTGTCCGAATTTCGGGGGGCAGCTCATTAAGCTGGCGCATTCTTTCAGCAAAATCTCTAAAAACCTAAGGTTGCGCAAGGCGCGCGCCATGACCGCCTTAGTTTTGCCAAGTTCACATAGCATTTTATAGCACACCTCGGCCATGCATCGCATCCGAACCACTTCCTTTTGAAGGGGATAAGATGAAAATTCTCGCAGTTGATGACGATCCACTCATCTTGGAGCTTCTAGTCGAAGTACTCCGAGCGGCTGGCTTTTCTAATCTCTCGGTATGCCATTCTGCAACCGAAGCACTAGAGAAAATACATCAAGCCGATACCCCGTTCGATTGCTTTCTCCTTGATATCCAAATGCCCCGGATCGATGGGATCGAATTGACTGAGCAACTTCGCCGGATGGCATACTATCGCAACACCCCTATTCTCATGATCACTGCGATGTCAGACCGTAGCTACATTGACAGAGCGTTTGCGGCAGGTGCCAGCGACTATATCACAAAGCCGTTCGACGTTGTGGAGATCCACTCCAGATTGCGGTTGATTCAATCTCTGCTCGCAGAGCACCTCAGCCTCGAGGAGCGCAATCCCACCGCTCAGGAGAAGTCGCCAGCATCGATAGTTACTTCTGCCGACTTTGAAAAGCGGCTCGCTCTTCTAGATATCGACGGGTTCATCGACTATCTGGCGCTTGAAAACTACTTGATGCAAGTGTCACGAGTCTCGCTTTTCGGGATGATCACCTTTGGCATTGTGGTGCCAGATATGGCTCGCACATTCCGCGCGAGCAGCGTCTTTGAATTTGAAGCCGCGGTGAGTGACTTTGCAGAAGCTATTTCTGAAACCCTGAAACCCGAGAGTTTCTTTGCAAGCCATGCTGGAGAGGGCCATTTTGTTTGCGTGCTAACCAATTCGCACACGTTCGCCCCTGAAGAATTTGAACGACAACTGCACCAAACAGTACGCGAAATGGACCTTCATTTCTGCGACGGTCGCGCAATCTCGTTGATGCCCGTAGTTGGTGAAGGCAATTCGCTTCAGCTCAAGTCTTCGCGGGGCATATCCAATGCACTCGTTCACGCACTGCAATCCGCAGAGGAACGGGCGATAAATCCAAATGCACAGAATCGCGCTCCATCAGGCAAACTCATGCGCCTGCTAGGCTTTGGTTGAATTAGGCATCAGGAACAAATCATGCTTCAACAGAACACGGCCATTCGGCTTGAAAAGATTCGAATTCATTTTCTCACCGAACTCGAAAAACAGTATCTTGAAGTGGAAATGCTTCGCGGTCGTTTAGATCAGGTAGCCGATCATTCAGAAACGTGCTACGCGATAGGGCGTATTTGCCATAAGATCGCCGGGACTGCGGCGACCCTCGGATTTCCAGACCTAGGGAATATCGCTGCGGAAATCGACGATTTTGTTGCTTCGAATTATGCGAAGCGACCTGAAGCCCAATCTGAAATGCGCGACCACACGGACCATTTGTTGGTTCTTATGTCCCTTATTTTCGACCACGAATCCATGTTTGCATAATACTATCAGCTGTGAACACATGCCGACACACAGATCACATGCTGACAGCAACCGGAGCCGAATTGTTCAAGTCTGGCCCCCAAAAAACTGTCTGATCATGCACCAGACTTTCTAGCCCACAAGCTTGGAAATATATGAGGGAGCCATGTCCCCTGAGCGTTGATCAAGGCGCGCAACAGCAGCTTTCACGGCCCTCTTGAAGTTTAACTTTTGCGTCTTGTTCAACCTTATTGGATGACCCAAAACAATATGCTCGGATGTTAAGTCGAAGTGCCATCGTTGAGAGTAGTAGCTCTGCAGCTTGTCATGAATGGACGCTTGCGCACCCTCGGTTACAAACCTACTTCCAGTCGTGGTCGCACAAAGAATGGCGCCATTTCCCGCATGTGAAAGTAAAGTGTCTTCGGCACCAAACTCGGCTTTAAGCGCCCATGTAAATGCTTCGAAAAATTTCAAGAAACCTGCTGCGTCCGTACTTGCAAATATCCTGTTAATCTCCCGGATCCTGACCGCAAACAGATTGGCGCCGCAGCCTTCAGTTTCGGCGACTTTTTCAAGGTAGTTTTGAAATACCGAAATGGGTAGGAGTCCTTCTAGCTGGATTTGCATAGCTTTCGATGGGAACAGAGCATCGCTGTCTTGCCTATGATTGGACGATGCAAGAGGCGGTTTACAGCCCGTAATATTTCTCACAGCGATGTAACTATCTATCGCAGCCTGCCGCTCTTGAACGAGTCGCTCCGCAACATTAATCCGCGTGAGAACCTCGAAAGCATCAAATGGCTTCTTGATGTAATCAGTGGCACCGTTCGCAAAGGCCTGCGATATCGACACGTGATCTCTATACTTGGTGATCATAAGGATCGGAGCGCTATTATAAGCCTCAAGGGCTCTAATTTCTCTACATACCTCGATACCATTTATCTCTGGCATCTCGATATCTAGAAGTATGCAGTCGAAAGGCGGGTCTTCTTTTTGAAGAGTTTCTAACGCGGCCGAGGCTGAAGACGTTAATGTTAAGTCGTGGTGTCGCTCCTTTTGCAGAAAATCACTTAGCAAGTTCAGCGAAACCAGGTCATCGTCTACCGCTATGATCTTCATGTCGCTTTTAACCCCTGCATACTGCAGCCTCACACCAAAACTTGACGCCTGTCGCTACGCCCGCCACAATGTAACGTTAGTTTAACAGGCCGTTATGCACCTATAGGTGGTATTTCGAAACTTTGTTCAAATTATGGACGGCCTCACAAGGTCGGTAGAAGAATGCCACGAGGACAAACTGACTTAAGACCAAAGAGTGAGCCGAGTCAGTCGCAAGACTCTAGCCATGCAGATTCACAACTTCGCCCAACTCCTAACAAAGCAAACTCATAATTCAGAGTTTTCGACTTGCGTTCAAGAGCTTGCCTTCTCAATCACTAAAACAATCAAAAGACAAAACGCCCATAAAATGACATCATTCTGCTTTACTCAATCAGAAGCAGAAAAGCGGTCTCTATTTACCTGTGGTGAGCTTCGGCAATGCGAATTCTTCTTGTTGATGACGACGTCGTCTTTGCAAAGCTCGTAGTCACGAAACTCGCGGAGCTGGGCCTGCACGACGTGACCGTAGCTCACAGCGCCGAGGAGACCCTGGCCCTCCTCGACGAAGAGCCATCACCTTTTGACTGTTTTCTTTTGGATATCGCCCTGGGGGATTCTAACGGGATTGATCTGTGTCAGGATTTGCGAATGCGCGCCGACAACAAATTGGCACCCATCATCATGGTAACTTCGCAGCGCGGTAGCGCCCTGATGTCGCGTGCGTTTAGCGTAGGCGCGACCGACTTTATGCGCAAACCGCTGGATCACAACGAAGTTGTCGGACGCATCAAGACTGCAATGTTACTCGTTGAACTCACACGAAAAGCTAATGCGCCGATCGGAGCTACTGAGATTCCCCCGAGACCCAACTATCTCTCGAATGATAACGTTTCACTCAAACCTGTCTGGTTTCCGCAAATCAAGGGCATGGCACAGTTCTCTCGGTTCCAGAAAAATCTCTCAGAACTGCGCTCTCGAAATGAGACGCCAAAGCTATACCGTGCTCATATTAAAGATTTCGGCGCTTTCTTTAGGCAGCTCGACTTGACGGAGTTGAAGCGACATCTGCACACAGTAAGTTGTGTGATCTCTGACGTGGTAAGTGAAAAGCATTTCCTATTTTCCTATCTCGGTCGAGGCCAATTTATCATATGTTTGCAAGACGGTACTTCAAGAAACGTTGGCGAGACGGCCGTGAACTTGCAAGATCGAGCGAACCTTCTGCTGGATCAGGCTCGAGCTTCTGGGTTGATCGCTTTGCAGCTTCAGGTTTCTGACATCACCGGGCTACTTTCAGAGTCAGTGAATTCAATAACTTCTGATCGGCAGGAAGAGCACTCGCTAAACCAAGACGCGCTTGTTCTTGATCTGCCAAGGGTTGACGAAATCGAAGAGAAAATGTTTCAAAAAGCCTTCGCCGAAGAGAAGAAACAGGACGTGACCTAGCGAGTTGCAAGGAAGTCGAGGTATGTCGCGACAACTACAATCATAACTGTCAGTATTCAAACCTCGGGCGTGCAAAACCACGAGAATATGCCAACCAGTAAAATGAACTCCAAATCTTGAACAGATTTAAAGTACGAGCGCGCTCCTAAACCAGTTCAGATCACGGGGTTGTCTCTGTCGTTCGCCCTTCTAAGAGCTGAAGCGTGCGGCGCCCCCAATCGCATGGAGGCACCGCAACTCATAACCCGAATACACAACGCATGATTGGTAATCCAGCTCGGGCCAAAAAACAACCTTTAATTGTTTTCTGACACCCATCGAAGTACGGTCACTTTAACTATTTCGTTCCCATGATCACCCTTTCGAAGGGGGTAGTGCCCCACCGTGTGGTGTAAGAGGCCGCACGCGGAGCCTTTTGGCGTAGCGTAGCGTGCGGCCGGGCTGGCGGCCACCGCGCTTCTTCGTAGTCTGAGGTTGTTCAAAGACCGATGACAACGAAGGAGAGCACGATGACCGAGACCATGATTGACCTTCCGAGCGTGATCGCCAAGAGCGATGATGCCGATTTTCTGCGCGAGCTGATCCAGGATGCTGTACAGCGTCTGATGGACATCGAAGTGTCTGCTGTCTGCGGTGCCGGGCACGGCGAGCGCAGCCCGGACCGGGAGAACCAGCACAACGGCTACCGACCGCGGCAATGGGATACCCGGGCAGGCACCATCGGCCTGAACATCCCCAAGCTGCGCAAGGGCAGCTATTTCCCCACGTTCCTGGAGCCGCGCCGGACAGCCGAGAAGGCGCTGATGGCGGTGATACAGGAAGCCTATATCCACGGGGTCTCCACGCGGGCTGTCGACGATCTGGTGCGCGCCATGGGACTGACGGGCGCCTCCAAGAGCCAGGTCTCACGGCTGTGCGAGGAGATCGACGAGAGGGTACAGGCATTCCTGAACCGGCCCCTCGAGGGCGACTGGCCCTTCCTCTGGCTCGACGCCACTTATGTGAAGCTGCGCGAGGGCGGACGCATCATCTCGATGGCGGTGATAGTGGCCGTCGCGGTCAACACTGACGGGCGGCGCGAGATCCTGGGGATCACTGTCATGCCCTCCGAAGCCGAGACGTTCTGGGCCGACTTCCTGCGGTCTCTCACGCGTCGTGGGTTGCGTGGCGTGCAGTTGGTCATCAGCGATGCGCACGAGGGCCTCAAAGCCGCCGCACGCAAGGTCCTGGGCACCGGCTGGCAGCGCTGTCGCGTGCATTTCCAGCGCAACCTCCTCGCCCGTGTGGGAAAGACCAACAAGCCGGTGGTCAGCGCGGTGGTGAAGACCGCCTTCGCCGAAAAGGACCGCGATCAGGCACATGCCCGTTGGCGCGAGGTCGCCGACAATCTGCGCGAGCGGTTCCGCGATGTCGCTGAGCTCATGGACGAGGCCGAGCACGACGTGCTGGCCTATACGGCCTTCGACGAGAGCCTGCGCTCGAAGCTGCACAGCACCAACCCGCTGGAGCGCGTCAACAAGGAGATCAAGCGACGGACCAACGTCGTCGGGATCTTTCCGAACCGTGAAGCCGTGATCCGGCTCGTCGGCGCGCTGATGCTGGAGCAGAACGACGAATGGGCCGTCTCCCGTCGCTACATGCCGGTGGAAAAGCTGACCGCCATGTGCCACGATGAAAGTGAGACGGCGATGATCGCCGCTCAGTGGAAACAGCACCAGCTATGAAGAAGCAGGTGGACGCCAGTTCCTACACCACTCCTCGGGGCACTACCTCGAAGGGGCGCATTTGCAACAATTTTGAGCATCACTAATAATATCATGTAACACTTAACGCTCGGAAAATTCACTCTCCATAGGAGTATGAGCAGCAACAGGCCAAAACTGGAGCCTGATAGACCGTAACAATTTCCAACAATAATTTGACTGGACTACAACTGAGAAAATCTCTTTAAAATTGTGCTCGACATACTTGAGGGATACCTTCAGAGAACGTTTTTTCATAGCACTCTGTAGGATTCAGCACATTTTAGGATGAGGTACCTTAGGCGTTTAGAGGTTTTGCTTGGGAGTTCGAACGTCAAGGAAAGGCGTTGATCTCATCTAAGCCTGACAGGCGCCCTACTTTTGCCAAGTAATGAGAGTAGAGTTCTCTAAATCGCCTATGACGCCTGTGTATGTTAAAACGGTTCCGGAGTTGGTAGATGATCAATCTGTTTCGTTTCAATCGACCATTGAAGCTCAACCAAGCGATAAACGTCACGTTAATCACCGGCGGTGTTGTAGCCTTCGGGTTATTGGCGTCAGGCGTTGGCATAATTGAATTTACTTCAATACCAACCGGTATTGCCCAAGTGGTTCTTGCTTTCTTGTTAGGCTTGACCCTGCTGTTGATCTACAGACAACGCCGCGCACTCCAATTAGAGGAAGGCCGTATTGAAATAATCGAACGTGAGGGTCAAGCACTCACAGCCGCAACAGAAAGTCATCTACAAGTTTGCGAAATTGATGCGCAAGGCAGGATAGCTTCGGTCAATCAAAGTTTTGCGGATCGTTTCGGATATTCTGCTTCCGAACTTGTTGGGAAGCCGATCAGCATAATTTATGTGGGCGGTACATCAAATCGTGCTTATCGTGCTCTGCAAGCTTGCCTGTCGGAGAGTACGTGTTGGGCTGTGAGCGATGATGTGACGGCCGATGGTCATGGCCTTCTCTCTCGATGCACTGTCACTCCGGTTCTTGATCTCGCTCAATGCCTTGTTGGAGCAATCGTAGTTCGCACGGACAACAAGGATGCACCAAATTCCGACAAATCACGGTTTTTGAAAAACCTGTTCGACTACCTCCACGATGAAATTTACGTCTACGATACGGAATCTCTGGGGATGGTCTTTGCCAACTTATCGGCGCTTAAGGCCAGCGGCTGGTCAAATGACCAATTGGACCAGAAGAGCATACTCGACGCAGATCCTCATATGGATGAAAGCCTTTTTCGAGCACATGTAGCGCCCCTGTTTTCTGGAGAGAAAGATGTCGTTGTAATAGTTGTTGAACGAGGCACGAAGTTTGGCGAGATAACCACTCGACTTGCAGTTGGGGAAAATGGAGAGACACTCTTTATGTCCGTTCTGCGTGATGCTACCGAGCGCAAGAAGATCGAGCGAGCCAAGGCGGAGGCGGTGTCGGTCGTAAGCCATGAGATGCGCACTCCACTGACTTCAATCAAAGGATCGCTTCGACTGTTGCATTCGGGGGCTCTCGGCATCTTTGACAACAACGCCAAGCAAGCTTTGGATATCGCCGTACGCAATACAGAGCAGCTACTCCTTCTAGTCGACGACATCTTAGATCTGGAGAAAATCCGGGCGGGCAAAATGAAAATGGACAAGGCACCTGTCGACCTTGTGGCGCTTGTCGATGAAGTCGTCGAAATGAACAGGGGGTATGGGGACGAGTTGCGCGTCAACTTCCAGTTCGAGACAGACCTCACCGACGCGATCGCAAGTGTGTCCGCGGCACGATTTACACAAGTGCTGGCAAACCTTCTATCAAACGCAGCAAAATTCACACCTGCGGGGGAAACCGTTCAAGTCATGCTAGATCCTGAAAATGGTTTCTGGAAAATATCCGTGACGGACAAAGGGCCCGGAATTCCTGAGGAAGCGTACCACATGGTCTTCGCAAGTTTCGCTCAATTGCGCAGCCCAGATGGAAAAGAACGCAAAGGAACAGGCTTGGGGTTGGCTATTGCTCAGAGAATAGTTCATGCACATGACGGGGAGATCGACTTTGTGAGTAAATGCGGCGAAGGCACAACATTTTTTGTAAAACTACCCATGCACAAAATTCAATCTCAACAGCTTGATCACGCATTTAAAGTAGAGGGGACGCTGGAAAGCCTCAACAACCCTGGGAAGATTCTATTAGATGATGCTGAACCACTGGAAATTTAATCTTTGTCATGCGAGTTATTTCTATATTTGGCTGAAGTGCGACACACTAGAAGGGCGGCGTGATGAGAGAGTTGCAGCGAATACTGCACGTAGATGATGATGATGACATTCGAGCTATAGCAGCTATGGCTCTGGAGTTGATTGGTCTATTTGAGCTCCTGCAATGTGCTTCTGGCAAACAGGCAACCGAAGAAGCGGCATCTTTTAGTCCAGACCTTCTGCTTCTGGATTACATGATGCCCGATATGGATGGCAAAGAGACACTCTGCGAGCTCCAGAAACTTCCCGGCCTAAATGATGTACCCGTTGTATTCATGACAGCGCGGGTCAACGAAGATTTGTCAAACGATCTTCGCCGCGATGGTGCGTTGGGCGTCATAGCAAAGCCCTTCGATCCGATGGACCTCGCCGCTCAACTCCGCGCACTCTGGCAGATTCATAACGATGTTGAATCTGAGAGGGCGGTGTTGGGAAGCTAACTTCCAAGGTGCCTCTCGAACGGAGCCCCAAGGTAAACGTCCCTGACCTTAAAACGATTTTGCGGATGACATCCGCGCTTATACTTGGATTCCAAAATTACGAAGCAAGGCGCTAGCGTATTTGGGGGCAACTTCGCATTGCCTAGATCTTGGTGCTGAAAAGCCGATTTGCCTCGTCTTCGAACGCGGGTACCGGTCTATCTGTACAACTTTTTAACCTTTTAGTTTCTTGTCGCAAAAGCCGCACTGCTTCCGAGGGAGCCATAATCCTACGGTTGGACAAGGATGTGACAATCAGCGCATCGCTCTCCCAATTAAGTTTGGCCCGCGGTTTTGTATGGAAGTCTAGTTTTTCACGGAGCCTCGACTGCAATAACTGCGGAACAACAGGAGTGCGTGCCATCAGTGCGCAAGTGAACTTTCCATATCCGACGTAAGAAAAAAGGAGCCGCTGAGACATCAGAACACGTGGAATGATGCTTGCCGTCATATGCACCAAGTGGAGGGCTTCGTGATGGTTTGCACTTTCTGCGACTGCCTCGAAACCCTTGAGCTCTACCGTGAAGAGACTGACGGCATACAAACTCTGATCCATACGGAGGAAGGTGTTTTCCAACTCGAAGTAATCACGCATTGAGCGAATTTTGGAGAAGGTGATGCGAGTGCCGGGATGGAACCCATTCAACTCGCCGTCAATACTTGGGTTTTCGTAGACTGTCAGCACTGGCGCAGCTTCCCTTTTCAGAGATTCCACCAGAAGGGATGCCGTGTTGATCCGGGCGGCAAGCTCTAGAGAGTTCAATGGCTTATGGAGAAAATCTGTCGCCCCTGCATTAAATGCTTGCCGCATCGCGTGTTTGCTATCCGAAGATGTCAGCATGATAATCGGGGCCAATCGGAAAGCTTGTCTGGATCGAATCTCCGAACAAAGCTTGATCCCATCTGTACCAGGCATTTGGATATCCAGAACGAAGCAATCGAAATAGGGGTCTTCGTTATCCAAAAACTCAAGTACCAGGTCCGCCGATGACGCTTGAACAACCTCCTTGAAGCCATTCTCCGCCAAGCTCATTTCAAGCAAATCGAGAAAAGTACTATCGTCATCGACAATGAGAATTCTCATGGTTCCATATCCTGCCAGCTTGCAACTCTAGATCTCTTCCGCTCACCTTATGGTTGGATTTTGATGATGGCATTTTTGTGGGACCGTTTGGCTCATAATGTGGTGCATTCTTTATTGAGCCTCCATGGCCGAACTGTAAGCCTCCGGCGTCGACTGTCTGATTCCGGCATAGATCCGATGGTAAGTCCGACCTTATGTCCGACTTTATCAGTCGCTCCAAGTTGAAGTTTTTTCCGCCGTCGATGGTGATCGCCGCCGGTATTGGTCAGATGACGACAAACTGCGCATTTTGGAGGAAAGCTTTATCCACCACGGCCGGGCGGCAGCCAAAGCGCGGCGACATGGCATTTGCTGATCACTGCTGACTGTCTGGCGGCGGCAGTATCAAAACGGTGAGCTTGTTACTTCTCGCCCGGTATCGTTCGCGCCGGTGACCGTGTACGTGCCGCTCACCGCCTGCATGGCGACGACACGACCGAGCCACTTCCGGCACGGGTTGGTGCGAAAAAGGCCCGGCTTTGGACCTATGTTCGTGATGACCGGCCTAGGAACAGGGCGCACCGCTCGCCGCTGTCTTCCACTTCTGGCGAGGCAATAGGGGAGGCCGGTTTCGGAAGTGTGCTGCACTGCTAAGGCATTCTGGCATGCAAGTTAGTGCCGGTCGCATTGAGCGGTTGTGGAGAAGATAGGGTCTCGACGTTCCGTCAATAAAACCGAATAATGGTCGCCTTTGCTAAATGGCGGGTCATGCATGCGGCTCGGGCCGGAGTAACGGACCCATGTTTGAATCTATACCTTTGCGCATTTCTGAGCGGATGCCCGGGCCTGTCTCATGCTGAGGGATAGTGGGAGAGTTACACCTACAATCAAATTGAAACAGTCAGATCAGGCTGCTCAAATCCAACGTGCCATCCAAGTGCGATATTCTTGATTTCGAAAATAATTCTAAACTTCCTCTTCGGAAGCAGACTTGAGAACCGCCATCGCCGACGGGGCCGCGTTGACGTTGTGATGAGTTGCGATGCCTAGAAAATGCATGACGAGATCAAGCATGGCCTGGTCGTCATCGAATGCGTGTACTTTCATTCCGCCTCCAGATTCTTTCCGCCCAATAGATTCGCCGATTTATCGCTCAGAATTGCGGTGGCATTTTGTCGGGTCAGCACAATTTGCGCTCGGAATTAGCCTTCGTTGCCTCTTTTGGAGCACATTTTTGTTGCTGCGGACCCCAGGCGCTGTGGAGTGGGTGGGGATGTCGCAAGCGGTCGAAATGGCGAGCTCACCTGGCGCCAAAATGCTTAAAGTTTCAGTCGATCCACGCTGCAATTTCAGGTTGTTCGTTGATTTTAAAGTATGTTTTTTGACGATGCTTAAACTACCTATGATGGAGTTTTACCCAGAGATTGCCTAGGTCGCAGGTACCAGTGGGCAGGCAGCCTGTTGCGAGATCAGAAACGTTGGAGCCTACTCGGGCACATTGTTGACAAAAGCCCTTGCAATATCAGCTTCGTCACGTAACCTGCTGTTAACAAAAGAGGTCGTGTAGCAAGCCATTCCCAATCAAATCTTGGAGTCTCTCTTTCATGCCGTCACACGCGAGTGCTGAGGGGCGTAGCCCCATGAATTTCAACAGGTCTAAAGTCGATGACCGGTCGGCATCTGTCGATTGGAGCGCCTATGCAGTTGCCTACGACCTTCTGTCTGCACACAACCCAGAGTATCAGGCGCTTATGCACGAGTTCGAAGATTTTCTTGAAGCAATAAAGACACCGCGCTTGATCTATGACATCGGCGGCGGAACAGGCAACTATACCGAAATCGCAGCTCGCACCTGTCCCGAGAGCGAAATCCGCTTGGTTGAACCCGATGCAGGCATGATCGGCTTGGCAAGAGCCAAATTGGCAACTTGCGGGAATATCACATACGACACGCGAGCGATTGAAGAGATTGATGGGCAGGGTGCTGCCGATCTTGTCATATGCGTTCACGCACTTTATGCGATGCCTGAGCACGAACTACGTTTACGCGACCTGCGGCGGTTGCTCCGTCCCGGCGGATGGCTTTACCTCGTAGATCTCGGTCGTTACATGAATGTAGCCGATTGGCGCAGGTATCTTTTCTCAAACTTGAAAAAAGAACGCGGGCTGCTCGGCGCGCTTCAGGTGTTCTGGCAGGGGCGAGAAATCGCCAAGCAGAACAAAGCTATCCTCAAAGCACAACAGGAAGGCGTCTACTGGACGCACACCGAGGCAGAGATAGCATCGGTCATCGCTTCAGCGGGTTTCGAGATCTTCAGGCAGAAATCCGTGTATCGCGGCTATAGCGACCTCCTCGTGTGCAAGGCAATGCCATAGTCGCGCACGAATGGAAGGACCCATCATGAAAAAGCAAGTTATCGAGGCGCTGAAGCACTCTCGCTATAAGGTTTTCACGGAAAGCCAGGACCTCGAGGAGGTATATCGTCTACGCTACAAATGCTATCGTGCCGAACGGTCGATTGCGGAAAACGAGCGCGGAATCATGGCCGACGCATTCGACGAGACTGCGAATTGCGTCCACGTCGGGGTTGAAATGGATGGGAAGGTTTTGGCGTCGGTGCGGCTGCATCTTGTGTCGAAGCTCTGTCTCATATCGCCGACGCTGGAAGTTTTTCCCGAGGTTTTGGATAATCTCAAGCGCGGACAGACGGTTCTCGATCCGACCCGCTTCGTGATCGATCCCGAGGCCCGAAAGAATCGAGTGCCATTGCATTTTTTGGCTCTGCGCATCCCGTTTCTCGCTGCTATGTTCTACGACATCGACTTGGTCCTTGCCCCAGTGCGGCCAGAGCACGCCGCGTTTTACCGCCGCTATCTCGGCTATGACGTGGCGATGAAGCCTCGCAGTTACCCGGGTTTGAAAAAGCCCGTCCAGCTTTTGACCGCCAAATTTCGTGAGCAGCGCGGCGCGGTTCTGGCACGCACGCCTGTTTTCGGTCCTGTGGACGAAATCCCACATTCCAACATTGTATTCCCGGACCTGTCGGAGGTTTATATCGCTTCCAAGGAGGGTCGTTCCCGAGCGGCGTGACCACAGCAAGGCGTGCGCCTTGGGTGGGGTCACATATGGTGATCGATGCCCAAGTGTGATTGCGGCACATGCCGCCTCAAGCAATACAAACTTTCTGGACTCTGCCTCAGATTGTGCAAGTAAAAAGCCGCGTCTTGCCTGTAGAGCGGCTGATTTTCAACACATTGGCGCTATAACGTTAAAACTTACCACAGCGGTAGAGGTACGCATGAAGCACCTAAAATCGTTTTGGGTGACCAGGGTCGATTGGTTCAGCTCTGACGGTCGCGAACAGAGGATCAAGGATTACATACTCCTTGCCAATCAGCTTGTTTGGAAGCGGCAGGCGAGCTTCTTAGCTGCGGCCGTGCTGACGGCGTGCTACTTTGACCCCATCTCCATATTCGCTTTCTATGGAGTCGTGGTCCTTACCGAGATGCTAGACGTGCTTCTCGGGCGCCAGTCCAGAGCTTGGGATGGTCAGGACCCAGTTATGGGCCGACAGATTCTCAAACGCATCGCCCGCAACACAGTCCTAAGCGCTACCGCGATCAGTTTTTTTGTTATCAATATTGCTGTTCAGCAGACATCAGGTGGGCATTTCACGCCTCTCTTCTTCCTATTCTCTGCGTCGGTCTTCGCGGCAATGTACAATAGCCAAATGATCGGCATTCTGCTTTTGCGTCTGTGTATCTACGCTTTCGCGTTCCTATACATCGCGCTTCTCGATGTGTTGCGTTTTCTCCCGCCGCTCAGTTCCGTAATATGGCTGGAGTTCTTCACGATTATCTTCGTGCTCTACTTTATTGCCGACATATCAGTGAAATTCTATCTTAGCTATCAATACCGGCTTGACCAAATGAAACTCATCAAGGCGGAACACGAAGCAACTAAGGCTGCCTTGGAGGTCAAGACACAATTCCTGTCGACTGTCAGCCACGAGTTACGAACGCCGTTAACCTCAATCATGGGGTCGCTAGACCTAGTCAACAATGGAATACTTGGCGAGGTGCCTGATAATCTAAAGCCCGTCATCGGCATGGCGGCCAAGAACGGGCATCGGCTTGCCAACCTGATCGACGATCTGCTCGATCTGCAAAAGATCGAAGCAGGCGAGATAGCGTTTCATTTCAAACCGGTCGACGCGAACGACTTGGTAAATGAGGCCGTTGAAGCGATGGCAGGGTATGCTACAAAGTTGGGGATCCATGTCACTACAGTTCCCTGCGATGAGGATTGCCGTTTCATGGGCGACCGAAGTCGCCTGATACAGGTTATGAATAATCTGCTGTCGAACGCCCTGAAATTTTCGGAAGAGGGCAGCACGGTAAAAGTGTGGGTGGATATCCTTGGCTCCCGCATACGTATTTCAGTCCAAGACGAAGGAGTTGGTATTCCAGAAGGTGCCAAGGACCGCGTGTTTGGAAAGTTCAGCCAAGTAGATTCCTCCGATGTGCGCAAGGTCGGCGGCACTGGTCTTGGTCTCAACATCACCAAGCAGATCATCGAGCGCCACAAAGCCACGATTGATTACGCCAGTGAACTGGGCGTCGGTTCTACCTTTCGTATAGAATTTGACCGCCTCACAGAAAGAGGAGGCGCACGCGTTGGCCAAGACAAGGGCGCGCAAGCGGCCTGATGGTCGTCAGCGGATCGTCCGTCATGGCTATGGGCCGGAGCGCAGCATTAGACCGGAATCGAAGCGCTCGATGTGCGCCGCCTGAAGGCACGCGGCCGCACGGTCGCACCAGATGACGAAAAGGGGCGATCAAGATCATGAACCGTCCGTAGGGGATTGCCAACTTGTTTTCGCCAAATTGAGAGGGGCGAGACGTCAGCCTGTTATGGAAAACGGTGCGGAGCCGCAAAGCGGTTCTCCAAGCCGATGAAGGCTCGATTACTGCGCGATCCAAGCCGCGCATATTCAGGTCGCTATGGAAGCACTGGCCGAACCATTGGGATGGAATGACGATCTGTGGCTGGCGATGTTTCGTGGCAAGGGATGGTTGGCCGACCGGTTGCCGCGCATATCCAAGGAGCGTGACCGCGTCTTGAATGCACGCTCGCCCTGTCCACGAGGTTGCACGTGGAAACACAAACTCTTGCACAAAGACTCGTGCAGGATCTCCGAGTGTTATTCAGGATGCAATCGACTCCATAAGCCGATCTTGCGTATGGAGTGCCCTAATCGAGCAGTCATTGAGGAGCTGGTTTTGCGCGAGTACGAGCGGCAGCGTATAGAATCCAAAATTTTCGATGAATTGAGAAAGCAAGGAAAAATTTGTTGCGGCTCCATGAAGCACTGCCCGTTAAAATCAAATTGAGCTCCCTACGAACCTTTTTACATTTTGCCCTGTTGCGCATTGTTCAAAATGGGGAAGACTGAGATCGCCGACAAATTTTGCAATGCCGCTTGGCCGAGAGTAGTTCTCGGAAAGAAAGATGATAATATCATAGGACTTGTTTATGATCCATTCCATCCTAGTCCTATCAAATGAAACGACCTCATCACGTGATACGCCAGCAATATTTATATTATCCTGGATATGAACTTTATTCCGAAATTTCCTGATTACGTGCAAATCGTCGTATATATCTCCTACCATTCCATTTAGCATATTGTACTTCCTGAAAACATCGATTGTGTTGTTGAATTTGTCGATTTTCTTGCCCGCAATCTCTTGCCTGTCGGCTTCAACAATATTCGGTACGCCCTCCCGGTTATAATGCTGTGCGCGGAAGACTATCTCGGCCATCGAAGCCTCTACGATGGACCCGGCCTGTAAAGACATCATCTTGTTAAATCGTCCTTCATCGTTGTTCTGCGCAAGATCGGAAAGTACGACAGAATTGTAGACGAGGTTATCACCAACCTTGAAGTCTCCAACAAAGTTGCATGGGACAGTTTCTATGGTCAGAGGCATTGTACGATCTCCCAATGGTTATCTCTTGTTATCGTATCGCAGGAATGGGCAAGAGAAACCTGATTAGCGCACCCTCACGGGGTCGACCCGGTGTCGATGTTTGGCGACCAAGGGCCGTTGACCGGCGACGCCTCACTCACCTCGAGCCATGACGGCATAGACTACTACTTCGCCTCTGCGGCGGCAAAGCAGGCGTTCGAAGCGAGCCCGACAAGCTACCTGCCTCAATTCGGCGGCTTCTGCGCCTTTGGCGTCTTCGTCGGAAAGAAGCTCGATGGTGATGTCCGCTATGCCGATATCGTCGAGGGCACCCAACCACGCCAAGAAATACTAAATTTACCGAAGTCTGTAACGGTATGTGTTGAATTGTATAACGGATTTGTTGAAGCCTGTAACGGTGTGTGTTGGCAGATTGGTTCAACATTTCTGTTATGTTTTTCAACACGCAGAGTTACAGATTGTAGGAGTAATGGGGAGAGCAGCTAGAAATCTCAAATTGAATTTGTTCGCTTCTTGAAACTCCCAAATCTGAGCCAGCACCAACCCTGACAATTTTGTAGCCGAGTATGGGAGCGAGTTTCCGCATTCAGGAGAAGTCATTGCCTATCTGATTTCACACAGTGCGTATCAGCAAGAAGACCTCTAATTGATGTCCCAATGGCGACCCACGATTACACGCGGCATTCGCTCTCTGATCGCCAGAAAATTATGAGAGACCTGAGTCCTCTGCTTTAGATTTATGCTCTAACCATTCTGCAAGAATGCGGCGGATCATTTCCGGACGGGTTGGAATATCTTTTTGGTTCCGCCTCTCACTATCAATGACCTCTAGCATATCGTTCGATAGACGTAATGTCACAGCTTTGGTGTCAGTTTTTGGACGTCCGAATTGTGTCATTTCAATGATCCCAGAATCGGCTATTGACTTTATGATGTCATGATGCCACAGTATTGCAAGCGAGGCAAGAGCAGCAACTCCTGCCCCGCTCTAATCACAAAGATCTGCAAGGGAGATCCTCATGAATAAAAATATTACTACCACCAACACTTTGGCTTCGAAAGGCGCTGACAAGGCGCAGACGGATTTGTTTGATCATTACTGCGAACTCGTGACCCGGATGTTCATGGCCCTCGAAGAAGAGGAATGGGCCACGGAGACAGCATGGGACACTGCCTTTGGACGGTCTGTATCTGATGCCGATGCCGCATGGAAACTGGTCGCGCTGCAGGCCGACACCGTGACAGCCATGTCACCACTCTCGGCAAATGACTTGCTTCTTCACCGCCTGGCAGGGCTGGTTCGGCGCGCGCTCGCGGCGACCAATCTGCCCGAGTTGCAGTGGGTACAGGCGCGGGCGAGGCACTGCATGGCGCAGGCGCCGATGGCTCTCGCACGCCCGGTGCTGGACCTCGGCCGGGAAACCGTGACCTCCATCGGCCAGATGATCGAGCATGTCCTGGCCTGCGATGACGATCAAATGTCAGAGCCCGCATTGCCGCTGGCCGCCTGAGTTTCCGAAATTCCCGAACACTCAATTTACCCGGTCGGCGCTGTTGCGTCGACGGGCATCCATCACATTCAAAAGGAATGACATATGTCCAAACAACTGCTTTTGAGCGGTTTCGAAGAGCTGTTCTCTTCACGCCCGCCGCCCTCCGTCACTGACATCAGACGTTTTCCGGATCTGTCACGCGATACGCTGACGCATAATGCCAAGTGGTTTGGCCTCGCGGGAGAACATCTTGTCGACAGCATTCTGCTGCGCTTCGGCATCTACACCTCGCAATTGCCGGAGATGCTGCCCGCTGACCGAATTGTGTATCATCCGAATGGCGGCCTGCGACTACAGATCAAGACCTGCTGTCGGTCGCGGGGCGGCTACTTTCACTTCAACCTGGTTAAAGGGTATCACCGCTCACCAACCGGCGTGCAATCCTATGCAACGAGCGACTTCGATCTCGTGGCTCTCGTGGCCTTGTCGGAGAACGCCGTGAAGTTCACCGCCGAGCGGCATCAATCACATCGTGTTGCGGTGTCCGAACTGACTGCATTGCGGGCAGACCCCTGCGCCAGCCTTGAGCGCGCCATCGATGATCTGGGGCTGTCGGATACAAACATGTCCGAGGCCACACCTGCAGCGTTGTCAGATGAGGGGGCTGCCCATGACCAATAAGGCTCTACGCAACACAGCACCCCAGACCGGCTTCGCACTGGAGCTTGCGCGCTCTACCGCACAGTGCCTTTTTAAGGCGATTATATACTTGAAAAAGCAACCGCCCGATTATACATAAGGTTCAAGGAGTTGATACCATGAACCTGACTGACCCAATTTTCACCGACAAAGACGCCGCCAGAGAGTATCTGGAGGCTTCCCGCTGGGCCGATGGTGTGTTTTGCCCTCATTGTGGCGGCACCGAGAAGTGCAAGAAAATGGAAGGCACGAAGCATCGCCCCGGCCTTTACCAGTGCGGCGACTGCCGCAAGCAATTCTCTGTCACCGTTGGCACTGTGTTTGAGCGCTCCAAGGTTCCGCTTAACAAGTGGCTCCTTGCCACGTTCCTTATGGCTTCCTCCAAGAAGGGCATGTCTGCCCATCAACTGCACCGCACCATTGGCGTAACCTACAAAACCGCATGGTTCATGTTCCATCGCATTCGTGAGGCTATGCGCAACGACGACCCCGTGTCGTTTGGTGGCGGCGGCGGCACCGTCGAGGTGGACGAAACCTTTATCGGTCACGACAAATCCAAGAAGCCGCGTGGTTCCAAGAAGGGGCGCGGCTACGCACACAAATACAAAATCCTGTCCCTTGTTGACCGCACGACCGGCATGGCCCGCTCAATCGTCGTGGACGATCTTAAGCAATCGACGCTTTTGCCGATCCTGCAAGAGAACATCGACAAAGAAGCCGTGATCTATACCGACGAAGCGGGGCAGTATGTGAACCTCAAGCGCGATTTTGCCTCGCATGATTTCGTGCGTCACGGCGCTGGCGAGTATGGGCGCGGCGACGTTCACACGAACACGATTGAAGGTTACTTCTCCATTTTCAAGCGCGGCATGAAGGGCGTCTATCAGCATTGTGGCCGTCAACACCTGCACCGCTATGCGGCGGAATTTGAGTTCCGCTATAACAACCGCGCCAGCAAAGAAATCGACGACACGGCCCGCGCCGCTGCGATCCTTAAAGGGGCAGAAGGCAAGCGCCTCACCTATCGGCGGACTAACGCACGGACGAGTGCCTAACCAGCGCTGGTCCCGAAAAGGGTTTCAACGCTTCCTTGCCAGAATCCTAAGAGAACACGACAAGAACAAATAGGATTCGACTCGTTGGGGCAACACTCAGTATATTGGGGTCGCCAATGGCTATCACACCAAATCCGGCAAGAAAGGAGGTGATGAACCAATGGCAACCAAGGCAACAAAGTCTTGCGGATGCAAGACTAAGCCAACGGGACGAAAGACGGTTAAGGTTAGCGGCCACACCCGTCGAAAGCCCCGCAACTGCTAGTCACTTTCTGAGTGACTAACCTCTGAAGGGGCGGGTTCTTTTCGCCCCTTCTCCCCTTCATCATTCGCCTTGGCCTTATGGGGCTTCGGCTTCATGTTCAAAAGGTTTTTAACCGTGCCTGCAAACACACGATCTTGGCCACCATTCTCTCTCGTTGACATTGTCATCTCCAGAACATCCGTTGGCAAGCCTTCCGATGATGATCCTGACCTATTAAAGCGCCTTGGGCAAGTAATCGAAGCGTGGTCGTGGCTCGAAAGCATGCTGCGTCAATCGTTAGTGATTCTATTTGAAGGAAACCAAGACGCCTCGCACGCTGTTTACTACTCCATGCACTCCTTGAAAGCACGGCTAGATATTATCGAATCCGTTGCAAAGTATGTGGTTCCCTATTGTGATGAAAGAGATGGCTTTATCAGCCTAATCACAAAAGCCAGGAGATTGGCAAAATTCAGGAACAACCTTGTTCACGGCGAGATTCATTCTGGGCACGCAAAAGACTTTCAACTGCTAGTTGGAAACTCAAGAAACCCCGAGCGTTTTGATGTCTCAGACATAAGCGTCAGTGAGATTTTGCGCCACGTAGAGGCGGTAGAACGCTTATCCGAGCAGTTCGCCATGGCGATCACTTCTAGGCCGCAACATTACGTTTGGCTTGCATCATCGCACAAAAAATTTCTACGACCGCAGTATTCCGATCCGGCGGATTAGGGCCGTCACACCCGATGAACCACATAGCGTTAGCGCCCGCCTCAACCATCTCATCAGTAACCTCAGTTGGATCACCGGCCTGTCTTGTTCTATCTACCATTTTCGGCCTGCTTTGTCATGTATATAATCCCCCTTTTTAAGGCGGCCTGGAACGGGTTCGTCGAGACGCGCCATGCCCCTGACGAGCCGGATGACGATGACGTCCTCGTCAATTTGCCGGACGATATGACCCGGCCAGCCCAAAGGCGATCCTGGCAGGCACCGCAAACGCCCATGGCCAAATCCATGACACAGGCGGAGATCGCGGTCGCGATCCAGGATGGCTGCGATCCCTGGGCACAGGCACAAGGCGCCCAAGGGCGCGTGCGGTGTGAGGGGGATCCACCTGCCTCATTGATCGTGACAGCGCTGGCCACCGCCCGGCTCGTTGAGAGCGAAACCGATCTGCAGGCTCTCTTTGAGCCCGGCCGCGTGACGCATTTCATTTGCCCGGCAGGGCCGGTCATGTGGGGTCTCGAACAGATCCTGCCCAACGTAATGGTGCATTGGAAACGTCGCCTATCATTTCAGGACGTTGCGGCACCGCATTCCATTGTCGACGATGATGATGACCCGATTGCGCGCAGAAACCGGCGACGGAAACGGAGCATGCTGGATACCCGCGTAGAACGCAGCCTGGCCCAGAATGCGTCGGTCTTGTTGATTACGACCGGAGAAATGCCACTTTCTGACGCTTTGACAGCGGTCGTCACGCGAACATTCGCGTGGCCGGGTCTCACCCCGGATATCGTGATCGAAACCCTGCGCCTGACCCACAGCGCAACCGGAGAACTAGCGGAGGCAGAGATCCGCAACCGGTTGCCTGACCGGGACGTGTTGAAAACGTTCAGTACAGGCCAGATCGATGCGGCTTTCGGGGCTCCGACGACGTTGAGCGTGGTGGACCGGCTCGCGGAGATCGCGACGAGACTGACACCGCCGGCGCCTGACCTGACGCTCGGTGCGGTGCAGGGCCTGGGCGCGGTCCGCAAGTCTCTGGACCGGATGCTGAACGATCTGAATGCTTGGCGGAATGGCGAGCTTGCATGGTCGGAGGTGATCTCGAGCGCGGTCTTCCACGGCCCGCCCGGGACCGGCAAAACCACCCTTGCCAGGGCCTTCGCAGGCTCTGCTGGTATCCCGATCATTGCTACTTCCTATGCTGATTGTCAGAAGCACGGCCATCAGGGCGACATGCTGGCGGCGCTGAACAGGGCTTTTGCCGATGTAAAAGAGGCCGCGCCTGCGGTACTGTTCATCGACGAGTTGGATGGCTTCTCGCAACGAGACTCGGAACATCAACACTCGTCCTACATGCGAGGGGTCGTGAACGGGCTCCTCGAACAGATCAACCGCGCCAATGACGTCGACGGTCTGATCCTGCTGGGCGCGACCAACGACCTGGAGACGGTCGACACGGCCGTCATTCGCAGCGGCAGGTTCGATCTGAAGCTGCATGTGCCCTATCCGGACAAACGCGGGCTTGAAGCCATTCTGGCGGCGAAGCTGGGCACGACCACTTCCAAGCAGTTGGACCTCGGCTCTCTCGCAGACCGGCTATTGGGTCAGTCCGGGGCCGTGGCCGAAGCCATTGTGCGGGATGCGTCAGGTCGGGCGCGGGCGGATCGGAGCCCGGTTCATCAAGAACATCTCGACAGTGCCGCGGACCAGATTGCACCGGAGCTGGACAAAGAGACACTACGCCGGGCTGCAATCCATGAGGCAGGGCACGTTCTGGTCATGATGGAACTGGGCTGGCCGCTGCCAAATCGAGTTTGTCTCACGTCACAGGGTGGGCAGGTCGAGCACAGGCCGGTCGGGATGCTGACCCCTAATACGGCGCAAGAGCGCTTGCAGGTCTTGCTGGCAGGCCGTGCCGCTGAAATCGCTGTATACGGCAGTCCGAGCTCGGGCGCGGGCATGGGCGCGCAAAGTGACCTGGCACAGGCGACGACGCTCGCCCTGTCCATAGAGCGGCACTGGGGGTTCGGCGACAGCGGCTTGCTCTGGGACGGACTGTCGGCAGGGGATACGTGGCGTGCCCCAGCGGACGTTCGGGAACAAGCTGAGGAGCATATGCGGAAGGCAGAAGCCGGAGCGCTGAAGCTTATCCGAGCCCATAAATCGCTTCTGCTGCGTTTGGCCAAACAGTTGTTGCGTGTCAGAGACATGTCCGGGCAGGATATCGAGGTAATCGTACAGAGCCGTCCCGACAGCGACCAAAGCTCTGCGACAGCGGGCGATGCAATTGATCTGCGCGCTACACGCCGGAACGGCTAAGAGCATTCCGAAGACCAGCCAGTTCATACGACACTGAACACCCCGCCCGGCGCGTCCTGCGGCGGGCGGGGTATTGTGAGGTTGGCCTGTCAGGCGATCAGGCTTCGGGGCGACTGGCCAGCCAATCAGATATGGTGCTGTAATGCCATCCGATGAGACGTTCGGTCAGTTTGACCGGGGCCGGAAATGTGCCCGCTTCGATATGTCTGTAAATGGTCGAGCGGCTCAGCCCGGTAATAGTCTGAACTTCTTTTTGTCTTAGAATTTTGTCGTGCATTTATGTCCTCTTATTGTTTTGACACGACGGTCTTACCACGCTTCCGGTTAAAGCCATGTTTACGTTTTGTTCAGAAATTCCGGTTACAAAAGCCGCCCAGGCATTCATGTAGGGGGCCCGTTTCATGATGTAGGTTGTACGATTATAGGCATCGATGGCGGCATCGCCTTTTCTGACATGGCCAATGCAGGCCTCCGCGATCTCGAACGGGCACTCGCTCTGGTCCGAGAGCCATGTCCGCAGCGAGGTTCTGAAGCCATGAGGGCGCGCCGGAATATCGTTCTCCACAAGATAATTGCGCATCGCCATCTTGTTCAAAGGACCACCCTTGGCATTGGGAAACAGGTACCCGTTGCGTTGATGCGCTTTCGCGAGTTCGATCACGTGCAGGGCTTCCCGGCTCAAGGGGACATCGAACCCATGAGCGCTATCGACGCGACCCTTTACATGGAGCGGTGGGATTTCCCAAACCGGTCCCCTGATCTGATCCCGTTGCATGTTATTTACCGAGTCCGCACGAACCCCGGTCAGGATCAGCAGTCTCAAGGCGAGCTGCGCCGGATCATCATCCGACAGGCTCGCGTAGAATGCAGGCACGTCCGACCAGGGAAGTGCGAGACTTGGCTTGGCGAGTTTCCTGTTCTCTCCGAGAATGATGACCGCTTCCTCGATCACCGCACGGTTCACGAGAAATCCCTTTGCCCGCGCATATTTGAATACCGTCCGCAGGCGCGAGATGGCTTTCTTCGCGGTGACCGGCTTCTCGTGCCAGATCGGCACCAGCGCATGTGCAATGTCATCCTGGTCGATCTTTACAATCGGCATCTTTCCCAACCTGGGGAGGACATGCAGGCGTAGCGGGCTGATCCAGCGCCCATTTCCGCCGGAATGCTTCAGGTTCCCCTTGTGCTTGTCAAAGGCGTCCCACGCGAGTTGTTCGAGACCGCCGTCATGTCCATTCGATTGCTGCCGCATCAGACGGCGCTGTTTGACCGGATCGATATCAGACTGCACCTGTTGCCGGGCCCAATCCGCTTTCCTGCGAGCCTCGGCCAGGGAGACATTCTTGAAAGACCCAAGACCCATTTCTCTTTGCCGACCCCAGAGCTGAAAGCGAAAGACCCATTGTGCGCCTCCGTCAGCGCGCTTATGAAACCACAGACCCTGCCCATCGCAGTGTTTTCCGGCCGGGAGAGACTTGAGTTTTGCAACCGTGAATGCGTTCGATTTTGCCATGCTAATATCCTCTTTGTTATATACGTTCTGGCGTGACGCTGCCCGGTTCATTCCGGGACGCCGTGACACCTTAACCTAACGACATTAAAGGAAAATTTATTCCGATGGCACTTGGTGAGAACGTATGACACAATGAGAATACCCCTCCAGCGGGGTAGCTTTTGTTTTGGGGCCGGGCGCGAGGCGCCCGGCTGGAAAGTGGACGGGATAGGTGCTCAGCCACAAACGCTGTGCTCAGTGGCTCTCGGCGGTGTGCGCTGTTTCCTTACGCGCAAAGTCCCGCAAAAACAACCAAAGAAGGGCCGGCTCTGGCTGAACGATGGCTCATGCATCCGGCTCCGACCTGAGCGCCCGAACCATGTCTGGTCCTACGACTTCGTCCAGGATCGGACCCACGACGGATGGGTATATCGCACGCTCAATATCATCGATGAGTTCACGAAGGAGGCCCTGGTGATCCGCGTCAAACGCAAACTCAATTCCGTCGATGTGGTCGACGCCTTGACCGACGTGTTCATCCTGCGCGGTCCGCCGGAATACATAAGATTCGACAATGGCGCGGAATTTATCGCCAAAAAGGTACGCGCCTGGATCGGCGCGGTGGGCGCCAAGACGGCCTTTATTGCGCCAGGATCACCGTGGGAGAACGGCTACTGCGAAAGCTTCAATGCCAGGTTCCGGGATGAGCTTCTGAACGGTGAGGTCTTCTACTCGCTACGCGAGGCCCAGATTCTGATCGAGAAGTGGCGCCGCCACTACAACACAGTCAGACCGCACAGCGCTCTGGGATACCGCCCACCAGCGCCCAAAAGCATCGTTCCGATAGACCAAAGACCGACCATGCACTAACATTTAAAACGGACCACTCAGTGGGGCAGACCACCTATCCAGGCTCTCCACCGCAAACAAGTTGGCAATCCCCCACAAATGCATCGCAGAATACTGGGACGGGCTGATTCTGTTCCTCGGCGATGGTCGCATCGAGATGGACAGCAACGCCGTGGAACGCACCATTCGCACCATCGCCCTGCAGCGCAAGAACGCACTCTTCGCTGGTCACAACGCCAGAGCTCAGAATTGGGCCATGCTCGCGTCGCTTATCGAAACGTGCAAACTGAACCAGATCGAGCCGCACAGCTACCTGACCGGCATCCTGACAGCTATCGAAAATGGCCATAAACAAAAGGACATCGACCAGCTGCCACCCTGGAACTTCGAAACCTGAAGCAACGCTTACGATTGTCGAAACCGCCGACGTTGTATTTTGGACTCTGTTTGTAAAAATCGCCGGTCACGCTGTTCCAATACGCACCGGGATCGTTCTTATTCATAACGTGCAACAAAAACTCACCTTTTGTGCCCCAGAAGTGCCTGAATCGCAGGAAACAATAAAAGTTGACTTAAAATACACATGGAGTTGGGAAGAATGACCCTGAGTTGGCTTACCGGTTTTGGCATTGTCACCGCGATTGCGGCTTTGAAAACTTTCATCGTCTACAATCTGGTTCTTACGAGTTCCAATCCGGGCTGGGCCATTCTGTCAGGACTGTTCGCCCTGTTTTTCGCCCTGACCGCGATCGTGGCCTACTTGAGCTACGTGCAATTGCGCGGCTACATCTCGCGGCAGCGTAAGGAAAAGCTGACCCCGGGCGCGAGCGAACCGATCGCCAAGGAAACGGTTGTCTTGCGCTATGCGCCGGATTGGGGATTGTCGCAATCCGAAGCGGATGTGGCAATCTTCGTGGCCAAGGGGTTTTCGAATGCCGAGATCGCCGAGATGCGCGGAAGCGCTGTCACGACCGTCAAATCGCAGCTTGGGCGGATCTACCAGAAATCCGGGCTGGAAACGCGCTATCAGCTGATCGCCTTTGTCACCGACGAGGTGTGTTCGATGGCGAAAGTGTCGGACAAGGCCGAGGCGAAACTGGACACGCAGAAGGCGTTGCCGCTGGCCAGTCGGCGCACGGAAAACGCCGCGTAACCGCAGAGGTTACTGGACTAGCCGCAATCTCTCGCAATGATGGCCAGTCAGCGTCAGTTCACCTGCCCCGAGTTTGAGGCCGACCGCCGCAAGTACGCTGTCTATGACGCCGTCCACCGGCGCTGCCAAAGACGCGAACAGCTCTGCCGGCAATACGCTGAGCAAGCTATTGACCACCGGTGCGGCCACGCCCGAGATCAACCCCTCTTGGCCGGGCTTGATGCGCAACACGGTGTTGTCCCCGGACAGGAGTGCGGATACCGCGGAGGTCACCGCCTCTTGGGATCCAAAACTGCGGGTGGTATCGCCCGTCGATACGTCACTGCGGGTGAAGACGATCTCGTCGACGGCCGATGTGCCGACCGTTGTGTGAGCCTTGCCCTGGATGACGAGGTCGGCCAGGACGAGGTTGGTCACCAGAAGCGGTATCTCGATCCGCACGGTGAGCAGGTCCGCGAAGTCGAGTGTCGCGGGATCGATCGGGGTCGAGGCGGGCAGTTTGCCCAGGTACAGTGCCGCGACCGACGTTCCGTTCTGCGAGTGCAACGGTGTTGGCGACACCGAGAAAGCCGCCGCAACATCGGATGGCGCCGATCCGCCGCAGCTGATTTCCTCGAGGGTGGCCGTGGCGCCGGCGAGTTCGACGTGGATGGGCACGTCCAGCCTTGTGGCGAGAACGTTCAGGCCCAGGCCGGTCAGCAGGCCGGGATCGGCGGAGATATCGAGTGACAGACGGGCCTCCGCCCGGTTCAGTTGCACGCCCTCTTCGCCGAGAGCGACCCAGCCGGATCGTGCGGGCGGCTCTCCCGCGGAAAGATTGACCTCGGTCGACAGGATGCCCTCGACGTTCGTACCAAGGTCAAGCGTCACGGCGGGATCAAGGCCATCGGCCCCGACAGCCGCCTTGACGAGGTCGAGCGCCGAGAGGGTCATCTGGTCCAGGAACTCGGTTACGGTCAGGCCGAGATCGGTGTCGATCCCGCCGACGACGGCGGAGACAGGGATAGTTTGCCCGGACGAGGCACTTGCGAGCCTGTCAAGGCTTGTGGCCAGCGAGGGCGGGAGTTCCGCGCTCACGGCGTTGAGCAGGGTATCTATGCTGGGTGTCGCGTTCAGGATCTCGGCCGGATTGGCCGAACCGGAATCCTGCACCCTGTTCAGCGTTTCGGTAAGCGCGCCGAGGTTGATCTGCGTATCGGCGAGGGCCGTGACGTCGGCCACGGAGAGTTGAGCGCCGGCCCCGAATTCCGAGGTCAAAAGGGCATTCAAGGAGGCGGCATCAAGCTTGGCCAGGTGGCTGTCCAGCGAAAAGCTGGCGGCACCGGTGCGCGATGACAGCGCGGAGCGTTCGAGAGCGACCCTGGTTGCACCGCTGAAGACCTGCGCGAAATGCAGGGGAGAGCTGTCGCGCAGTGTCACGTGCGCTGCGTTGATACCCGGGGCCTCAGCGTCCAGCGGCTGAAAGCGCTTCGCGCGCGGGATGGCAGGATTCCGAAGGTAGCGCCCTAATTGCAGTGTCTTGAGCGTTTCCTCGGCGCGCCCGTTCCGCGTGATCGTGGCCATTGCGCGGGTTTGCGCCGCGTCGGTGTCTGCCGCGGCGCTCATCGCGCTCAGGTCACTGACCGACTGGAGCTTTGCCCGGTCCCGGTAGAGAGACGCCACATCCACCCCCAAAGCGACGAAACCGATCAGGACCGTCATCATCAAGGACACGATAACCGCGACAACCCCGTCTTCGTCGCGCTGGAACCGTTTGCAGAATTCAATAGGCAACATAGGCGTTTCCCTTGATGGTGTTGATCCCCAACCCCAGGAACCCGTTGGCCACATCCAGCAGAGTGCCTTTGGCGTCATAGCTGACGACGACCGTGATGGCGCTGTTGGTGCCTGCTGTGAGATCGAGTGAGGTGCTGATGGCCTCGTTCGCCAAGAGCGGATAGCGGTTCTCGGCGTCCGCAAGATAGGCGTTCGCGATGCTGCGCCGCTCGGTCTGATCAAGGCCCGCGACCGACGCACGCGCGGCCCCCGCTGCAAGCTGGTTGACCGAATGGCTGATGCCCATGAAGAAACCAAGCGTGATGATGCCGAAGAGCAGTGCGAAGAGGATCGGCGCGATCAGCATGAATTCGATTGCCACGGCGCCCGAGGCGTCGTGCCGAAAGCGTTCTGCCCTGTCGATGACGCGGTTGAGCACTGGCTTAGCCCCCCGAAAGGATGTTGTCGAATATGCTTAAGGCGGCGGGGCCGACCAGAACCACGAAAACCGCTGGCATGATGCAGAAGATCAAGGGGATCGTCATGATCACCGGAAGCCGTGCAGCCTTTTCTTCGATCCAGAGCAGGCGATTGGTGCGCTGTTCGGCAACGAGGTTGCGCATCGCGCGGGCGAACGGGGTGCCATATTTGTCGGACTGCTCGAGCGCCTGCGTGAAGATCGCCATTTCGGGCAAGGGCACACGCGCGTTGAGCTTTGCATAGGACGCGTTCCGATCATTGGTCATGGCGATTTCCGAGACCATTTGCTGCATCTCGCCGGAAAGCTCTTCGCAGGTATGGTGCATCTCCCGGGCCACGCGATGCAGGGCCTGTTGTGGCCCCTGGCCCGCCTCTGACGAGATCACCAGAAGCTCAAGCAAATCCGGGAAGGTGCGCCGAATACGGGCGAGCCGTGTTTTCCGGCGGCTGTCGACGACCACGTCCACACCCATCGACAGGCCGAGGGCGACGGCAATCACACTGGCCGCAGGCATGAGCATCGGCAGGCCGACGGGGTAGGTCACCAGGACCCAAACGCTTCCGCACAGGAACGCCCCGAGTGGCAGGACGGTTTTCAGAAATGCAAAGACCAGCAGCGCGTCACGACCCTTGTATCCGGCCGAGCGCAGATCGGCGGCGGTATCGCGGGCCTCGCCGCCCAGGATGACCGACAGGCGCTCGCCCATGCGCAGGATGATCCTGCGCAGCCTTGCGCCAACGTGTCGGCACAGGCCAGACGGGCGCGCATCGGCCGAGGCAGCGCGCGCGACGCCCGCATCGCCATTGGCGCGGCGCAGACGCAGGGCGATGCCCGCGCGCCTGCGTTCAGACTCCACGAGTGCCGCGAGCGCCAGAAACGCGGCGACAAGGCCGACAAATGCCAGCCAGGCGAGGGGGGGCATCATCTGCTCAGACATCCAGTTTTCCCATTCGAACCATGATGTAGACGCCCATGCTGACGCTGGTCAGGGCAACCGCCGCCATGACCTGCCCGCGCGGATCGGTATAGAGCGGTGCCAGGTAGGCGCCGTTCAGCACGAAAAGCGCGATCGCGATGGCAAAGGGGAGCGACGCGAGGATCAATGCGCTGACCCGCGCTTCGGAGGACAGGGCGCGCGCCTTCTTGCGCAGCTTGCGCCGTTCGCGCAGTTGCCCGGCAAGGTTCTCCAGCGTTTCAATCAGGTTGCCGCCGGTTTCGGCCTGAAGGGCTGTTGCGACTGCAAAGAACCCGATCTCGGGGGTGCGCAGGCGACCGTACAAGGCCGCAAGGCTGTCGGGCAGTGATGTTCCCATGCAGATTTCACCGTGGCAGCGTGCAAACTCTGCCTTGACCGGGCCGCTGGTCGTCTCGACGACGATCCTGAGCGAGTCCGAGATCGGGCGTCCAGCCCTGAGCCCTCGGGCAAACACGTCCAGGGCTTCGGGCAGGCTCTCGCTGAAGGCCGCCTGGTAGCGCTTGCGCGCGATGCGCAGGCCCATCGCGGCGATCACGCCCGGGATGACGACGGCGACGAGCATCGCCGACACGGGATGGATGCCGAGAAAGAGCACCGACAGGCCATAGATCGCCAAGGCGAGCACCGTAACCTGCACGCAAAGTTCCATGGAGGTCAGGTGCAGTCCGGTTTGCGAAATCAGCGCGTCGATCCTTGCATGCAGGCTGTCGCGGGACCTGTCCCTAATGAGCAGGCGACGCGGCGCGCTGAGCGGTGCCACCCTTGGCGCCGTGATCCCGCGTTGCAGCCGGGCATGGTGCCTGCGCTTGGCGCGGTCCGCATGGACCAGCACCCAGAGCGCAAGCCCCGCGAAGATCGACAGGCTGGACGCCAGGAGAAGATAGAAGACGGTCACAGCCTAGCCTTTCAGAACCGCGTCGAGCTCGGCGGTGACACCGTAGTTGGCGGCCCGACGCGCGAATTTCGGCCGATAACCGGAATACCGGTAGGTGCCCCGCACCTCGGTGCGTGTGCTTTCGCCGTCTGTTTCAAAGGTAAAGAGATCTTGCAGGGTGACCACGTCCCCCTCCAATCCCGCGATTTCCGAGATCGAGGTGATGCGGCGTGTCCCATCCCGCATCCGCGACACCTGGATAACCAGATGCACCGCGTCGGCCAATTGGCGGCGCACCACGCTCGACGCCATGTCGAACCCGGCAAGGGCGGCCATGCTCTCGATCCGGGTTAGCGCCTCGCGGGGGGAGTTTGCGTGCAGCGTGCTCATTGATCCGTCGTGACCGGTGTTCATTGCCTGCAAGAGATCGAGAACCTCGTCGCCACGGATTTCGCCGATGATGATGCGGTCGGGCCGCATCCGCAGCGCATTGCGCACCAGCGTGCGCATGGTCACTTCGCCGGTGCCCTCGACGTTTGGCGGGCGCGTCTCGAAGCGCACGACGTGCGGTTGCTGGAAACGCAACTCGGCCGCATCCTCGATGGTGACCAGTCTTTCGCCCGCTGGAAAGAATTGCGACAGGGCATTCATAAGGGTGGTCTTGCCAGAGCCCGTTCCGCCCGAGATCAACACGTTGAGCCGCAGGTAGGCCGCCAGCCCGAGAAACCCGGCCATTTGTTCGGACAGGCTTCCGCCCTGTACGAGGGATTCCAGCTTGATCGGTGCGGCTGGAAATTTGCGGATCGTGATGGTTGGACCGTCGATCGCCAGGGGCGGAACTGTGACGTTGACGCGGCTGCCATCCTTTAGCCGGGCGTCGACCATGGGCTGGGCCTCGTCGATCCGGCGGCCAACGGCGGCAACCATCCGGCTAGCCACCGAAAGCACATGGGCGTTGTTGCGGAACCTGACCGGCGTCAGTTCAAGCTTGCCACCACGTTCGGCGTAGACCTGCGTGGCCCCGTTCACCATGATATCGCTGACCTCATCGTCGGCAAGAAGGCTCTCAAGCGGGCCGAGCCCAAGCATATCCGCGAGCACCACCTGCACGAGATCGGCCACTTCGCGGCCGTTGAGGTGCATCTTGCGTTCCTCGGACAGGCTGTGGATCGCGTCGTGAATTCGAGTTTCCTGTTCGCCGCGTGGCAGATGTGCCATCTCGGTGAAATCAAGGACCTCGGACAAGGACTGGATCATGTCGGTGGCCATGCTCATCATGTCCGAGCCCGGCGCGACAGCGGGTGCCGCGGGTTGCTCCGGTGCGGGCTGTGGCGCGGGGTCGCGTGACACCTGCCGCATCGGCGTGGCACTGTCCGGGCCGGTCGTGACAGGCCCCTCGTGTGGTTGCGTCACGGGTGCGAAAGAATCCGCCGGCGCGTCTTGGTCCGTATGCGAGGGTACGGGTTCATCCGCCGCCAAGACGGCGGTGGCCTGTGTCAGCAGGCTGCGTTGCCGGACCAGCGGGATCGGCGAGTCGGCAGCTTCGACAACGAAGGTCAGGGCGGTGTTGGCACGCTCTTCGGGTGACAGTCCATCGGCATCGATCCGGCGGGCGATGTCGAGGACCTGCGCCAAGGTGCGGCGTTCGGAGAAATCGATCACGTGGTCTTTCATCCGAAGAGGCCTTTCCGCTTCTTGCGCTGCTTCGGCGCGTCGGCTGGCGCCTGTTGCGCCTGATCCCAGATCCCACGCACGGCCTTTGCCCACGGGGAACGCGGCTGAAGCGCGACCAGTGGTTTCGCGGCCTTGTGCGCCTTGGCCAAGGCCGCCGCGCAGCTTGGCAAAGTGGCCGTCAGGGTGATGTTCAGGGTCGTCTCGATATCCTTGACCGGCAGGCCTGCATCCTGTCGGATGTCCGACAGAACCGTCAGTACGGGGAAGTCGGGGTGATCGTTGCGCAGCTGCGCCATAAGGCGGCTTGCCGCGTTGACGCCGGCAAAGCCTGCGGGCAGCACCAGGATCAGCTTGTCAAAGGCGCCGATCAGATCCGGTTGACGCATGACCGTGCCACGCGGCAGATCCGCGATGACGGTTTCAAACTCTTCGCGAAGGCGTGGCACGAGCGTCTTTATACCCGGCTCGTACGTGTGGGCGTTCTGTTCCGCGCGAACCTGTCCTGAATAGAATGACAGGGTATCGCTCAGGTGCTCCATGGTCGCGCTGAGAAACGTTCTGTCGACGCGGCTCGGTGCGCTGAGCGCATCGAAGATGCCGCGCGTTTCGTCGCGGTCGAGGTCGATGGCCTGACTGCCGAATTCCAGATCGGCATCCAGAAGCGCGGTGCGCCTCCGCGCCCCTTTCGGCGCGGAGGCATAGGCGGCAAGATTCTGTGCCAGCAAGCTGGCACCGACGCCGCCCTTGCAGCCGATCACACCAATGGACAGCCCGTGCTTTACCCCGGGCACCACCACCGCAGGAGACGGCGGCGGCGCGGGAGTGAGGCTGGCTGACAGGATGTCCTGTGCGGAAACGGGGAATGGATAGTAATCCAGCGCGCCCGCGTGGCGCAGGGCGCGATAGGTTGCGAGATCATTGTAGGTGCCCAAGACGATCACGCTGATATTGGCACGGCGCAATTCCTCGACACATTCACAGGCCATCGAGATCGAGAGCAGGCCCAGCTCGGCCAGCACGATGGTGCCCGGCTCGGTCTCGGACAAAAGTCGTGCCGCACCGCTCAGCCCGCCGCCATGCAGGGACTGCATGGATTTGCCTGTCTCGGACAAGACGGACTTTGCCACGGCGGCCCCTTCATCGGTGCACATGTAGGCCTCGAAGGCGACCGTTTGCTTGTTTTGATCGTCGAAAGGCATGGCTGGTCTCCGCAGGTGTCGGTCAGAGGGCTCAGAGGGGTCAGGACGGCCCCTCCACTCCATGCTCGCACTCACTCGGAGGTGTCCTCGATCCCCGCGTCGGACAATGCTGTGCTCATCTGGCTGAAGCCTTCGTTGGTCTGACCGCCGAGCGTGGCGACCGTGCCGACGATGACGGCGCCGACAAGCGCGGCAAAGAGGCCGTACTCAATCGCGGTGGCACCTTCGTCGTCCATGGAAACGGTGCGGGCGACAAAGCGGAGTGTTTTGCGTGCAAAGGTCATGGTCGTGTCTCTCTTTCGTTTGTCAGGTCGCAGTGACCCGGGTGAGTGAAGTGAACACGGCGAGAGTGACCGTTGCTGACGGCTTTGCGATATCCTTCCATGGTCGACGCCGGTTGATCCGTCCTTTTGAAATAGGTCTATCATACCAAGGTCGGATGCGTTTATGAGCGAAGTTGGGCAGGATCAGGCGCAAATGTGGAGGCTTTGAGGCGCCGCCAGAAGATGCCACATCTACTACACAAACCGCACACTATTCGACGAATCATTCGCCTCGAAGCCTAGCTGTTGAAGCCAGGTGACCGCGACAAAGATCGGTGAAAACAGGTGCTTGGAGAAGGGCGAACGCATATGCCTATTTTTGATTTCGCAATCTCGGCGCACTGGCTTCTGGCGCCGCTGCTGGTCGCGGTGATACTTTACGATCTGCGGTTCATGCGTCTTCCCGACACGTTGGCCATTCTCTTCGTCCTGGTCTTTCTAGCCAGCCTGTTGAACGCCGCATCACTGAACTGGGCGCTGCCCCGGTTTGGTGTGGGCGCTTGCATCTACGGGCTTGGCATCGCTGCGAACCGGGCGGGTCTTGTGGGCGGGGGGGACGTCAAGGTGTTGGCTGCCCTCGTCCTGAATATAACCCTGAACGGGCTGCTTTTATTCTCCGCCTTGCTGTGCGGGATGCTGTTGCTCGGTATTCTTGGCCTTGGTCTATTGCGGAGCGTGGTCGAGAAACCGACCAACTGGCGAGCCCTCAATGAACGCGAGCGGTATCCGGTGGGGTTGAGTATCGGATTGGCGGGACTGGCATTCATTTGGATCGCCTGAGATGCCACCGGGCGAGTCCAGGCGCGTCGGCGCCATCCCCGAAAAGGTCCGGTGCCAATGCCGTGGTGAAGGCGGAAGACCTGGTCACGGCACCTGCGCATATCGTGATGAAGGCGTCCAATGAGTTCCGGGACAAAACCTCGCATCCCAACGAGCTTTGGCAAACTGACTTTACCTATCTGAAAGTCCTGGGCTGGGGCTGGTTCTACCTGTCGACTATCCTGGACGATTACTCTGCGGCGATGTCTTGATGATCGAAGGCCGACATGGCGGAGTCGATGATTGCCCTCAGTTCGTCGGGCCCCGGAGCCGTCTTCGCAATTACGTTGAGACCCTGTGAAATGCAAAGCAAGTATTGGGCGCGCGCCTCGGCGTCTTCTAGGCCATCGCGCTCTAGTGCATCGCGAAATGCCTCTCTCAGGCGGTCCAGGTGTTCCGTCATCAAGCTCGCGACCTCCTGATCTGTTTCCTGGAGTTCCATGAAAGCGTTTGTCCCCAGACAGCCCCAGCGACGATTGCCGTTAAGGATTCCATCGGCAATGAAATCAAGGTACGCGCGTATGCCGTCAAGACCGCTGCGGCTCGAAAGCATGAGGTCGAGACCGGGGCGGTTCATCTTCTCAAGGTAACTCTGCACTACCGCCAGAAAAAGGCCGTGTTTACTGCCGAAGGCAGCGTAGACGCTCCCCGGCTTGAGGTTCATCGCATCGCAGATTTCTTGGATCGGCGCCGCAGCATAGCCCCTCCGCCAGAACACATCCATGGCGCGGGCCAAGGCTTCGGCTTCGTCGAATTCTCTATGTCGTCCCATGAAAAGTACCCATAGTCATCGTGCGGTAGTACTTAAATCATTCTACCGCCACATTACAGGGTCGAATGAAACCGTCCCCGATGCGTGCACCTGCTACGGCCTCTGATCCCGACCCGGTAAGCTTCACGATCCCTCTTGTGCTTTTTCAGTTCCGGTTGCTTCAACGGCCGCAGACTCGCGAACTGCAATCACTGATGAGTAGCTGGAAACCAAGTAGGGTACGCAGAAAGTCAGCATGATTTTCATTGCCGATGACGCATCGATATCGCGCTGCCACAGACTGTCGCCGTGATTGATGACCGCCAGGATAACCCCGACGATCATCGCCACCCGTATTGCCCTCTTGGCCACAGGTTTGCTGAAAGCCACGCGCCAGATGCTTGGGACGGAATCTGCGGCGTGCTCTTTGCCGCTCATGCTACCGGAGCATTGCCATTCGGCGACCGCTCATGATCACGGGCCCTCCCAAGCGATGCAAGGTCATCGAGCGATTTCAAGCGGTGATCGGGTTCCATGCCGAAGTTCTCCATTTGCATCCGCAGCAGTTTGAACATCGTCGACGGGCCTACAGTATCTGCCGCAGCTATCTCTGTGGCCAAGGCTTCGCGAGTGACGCGTTCGATCCAGGCAACTTGAAAGCCATAGTTCTTCGCGGCGCATGCATCGAATGCATTGGACGATACAAAGACTGTGTTTTGCGGCTTGACGTCCAGGGTTTTCTCCACGAGCGCGTAGGCATCGCCATGCGGTTTGAACACGCCCCCCTTGTCGATGCTGATGACTGACTCCAGTTTGCCTTCCAAACCAGTGTTCCTCACGAGGGCGTCCAGAATCTCCTGGTTGCCGTTAGACAGGATGGCACGCGGTACACCGGCGAGTGCGTCGAGCGCCGAGATGCTGTCGTGATACGGATTGAGGTGCAGATACTTGTCCATGATACGGTCGCGCACGGCCTTGGTGCTTTCCACACCGACAGCGTCCAGTGTATAGATCAACGACTCCTCGGTAATCTCCCAGAACGATCGATAGCGGCTCATCAGCGAGCGAAGCCAAGTGTATTCGAGCTGCTTCAAGCGCCAAACTTGCGTGATCAGATCACCATGTTCCGGAAATTCCTCCTTAGTGATTTGCGAGACGGATTGCACATCGTAGAGCGTTCCATAGGCGTCGAAAACGAATGCGTCGATTGTCATGTCTGGTTCTCCTTAGTGTCGTTGGGTTCAGTCCGGTTCGGGGCTAGACAGCGAGATACGCAAAGCTGGCGATGAATATGAAGCTAGCGGCCACGGCGCCCGAGGCTCGGATGACCGTCCACGACATCTCGGTTACTAGGCCGCGCGTCAGCCCATACAGGAACAAGGCAAGGCTTACGGTCGCGGCAAGCGTCGCTATCTTTGCGCCGGGCAGACCACAATTCAGGCTGTAGGCAAGGGCAGGAGCGCCGAACCAAAAGGGCAGCGCCTCGGCGGACACCAGTGCCGATACCCGTGCCATCGATGCGCGTGCGCCGAAGGCCCGTATCATCGCCCAGACGATGATCGAGAACCCGACCCAGATGGCGGCGGTCTGAGCCGTGCCGCCCAGGGATACGAAAACAAGCGCCTCCGTTTGGCTGACCCCCAATGCCGCGACTTGCTCGTGGTTCCCAAGCAGGGTGGCGAGGCTCCAGAGGAGCCCCGCAATCGGCATGCCCAGCAGCGTGGGCCAGCGTCCACCGATGCTCATCGTTGCACTCACCATGGCACGAGCCCCCACATAAGGATGGGCATCCACAGCGCGGCGAGGATCAGCAACCACTGACTGCTGTCATACCGCGTGCGCGTGACATGGGCCCAGCCATGCATGGTCTCGACCAGCTCCTGTGCGCGACCGCGCTCATGCGCCGCAGCCTCCGCCGTCAGTTTTTCAGCCGCCAAAGAGACCACGATCGTCAGGATGAACCCGACCGGGACCGAGATGAGCGACGTCGCGAAACCCAAAGCGGCTACGATACCCGTGCCGACCGAGAATCCGGCAAACATGTACGGTGACAACGCGATGTAGAGCGCGCCGGATACAAGACTGCCGGTGAACGCGCCCCAAACGTTGATCCGCGTTGACCAGACCCCTAGAACCACCATCGGTGTAATCGCTGTGGCACACAGACCGAAAGCCCAGAAAATCGATGTGATCAGGAAGGCCGGGGGATTGAGCGACACTAACAGCGAGACGACGCCAGTCCCCGCCAGAGCGACGTAGCCATAGCGAAGCTGCTTGTTTTCTGTCAGTTGCGGACGCAGAACGCCGACGATGTCGTGACCGACAACAGTTGCGACGCCGATCATCAGTCCGGCGATGGTAGAAACCCCCGCCGCCAGCACCCCGGCAATCACGAATGCCGAAACCCATTCAGGGTTGTAGGCAAGATTGAGAAGCAGTGTGGTCTTGTCAGCCGCCTCTCGCGTCAGTTCCTCGCCAATAAGCGCGAAGTGATACACGCCGGCAAAGCCCATTGCGTAGGTCCCCAAGAACATCAAACCGACCCAGAGACAGAACCATGGTACAACAATACGCGCGGCCTTTATGCTTTCTGAGGTCAGAACCCGCTGCGCCAATTGTGGAAGACCAAGCGTGCCTATGGTGAGCGCCACAAAAAGAGCCAAGTAGAACCGCGCCTCGAACTTCAGGTCGAAAAAGGTTGGAATCCGCTCAAGCAGGGTGTCTGTCAGCCCGCCATATCCCAGAGGAGGAAACCAATAGCCCGAGACATCCATTGCTTTGAGTATGGCTGCCAACGGAACGATTAGGGCAATCATCATGATGACCATCTGGATGGCATCATTGTATGTCGCGCCCTTCATCCCGCCAATCGTGATGTAACCTGTAATCACCAATGCAGACAGGATCAGCGACGGCGTATACGGCAGGCCCAGCAAGACCTCGAAGACCTTTGCGATACCGATGAACTGACCGATCATGTACATGAGCATGATCAACAGCATCCACCCAGCGGCGAGAAATGCGGTGTTCCGCCCGTAGCGGAGCTGAACAAAGTGAACCGAGGTGAAAGCCTCCATCCGGTAGAGCGACGCACCATAGAGCAGGACCAGAAGCGGAACGCTCAATATCAGCTGCACCCACATGTAAACAAATGGAAGGTGCAGTTGCTGGATCAGAGCGACAACCCCGAGAAACGTGGCCACGCTCATCCATGTCGAAGACGCCGCAAGCGAGTTGACCAGAGGCCCGACAGAGCGACCTGCCAGATACAGGTCGGTCGCGTTCGTGGTCTTTCTGTTATTGATCAGCGCAACGGTGTAGTACAGGCCAAAAACCGCGAAAGTGATGCTCAGTCCAAGCCAGATGTTTTGAAGTTGCCAGTCAGCGGGAGTCATTTGGCCGCCTCCGTGACTTTGTCGGCACCGATCGACGAGCGAACGTCGGTAGAGATCGGAACGTCAGTGTTGCCCTGACGTGTTGCCACGTTCTCTGCCTCGATCTCGTCCTCCAGCCGGTTAGCGTATCTGCACCAGATTATCGACCAGATCAGCACGCCGATCGAGCCCAGAGTGATTGCAATAAAATAGTGAACAGGTAGCCCTAACACCCTGATACTATTGTTTGTTCCCAGCAGGACAGCCCATAGGCCAGTATGTCCTAGCAGGACGTATATAATTCCGAATCCCATCGTGGATCGCACTTCTTTGATGTACGCGGTCAAAGAAAATTCCTCCCTTTTATGGCAGTCGGAACTTAGGCAGCAACTCCCCAACCGCACCAGTTCCTCGTGCACCAAGCGGCGACAAGCGCCGGTAGGAGTGAGCTTAATTTTTCTTGAATTTGGATTCAAGAAAAATAAAACCTGCCAGTTCAACGAAATGAGTGAAAAAGCAGTCATGTGTGAGCGACGCCCCTCCTTACGCTAGAGCGGGTTGCGAGCTTTCTGATTCAGATTCCCATGAGGCTTGATTTGTGATTCCCTATCTGCATGGCAGATATGGGGGTTTGAGATGGGTAAGCCACATCCTATGGCACTTCGTGAGAGGGTCGTCGCGTTTGTGGAGGAAGGGCATTCGCACCGCGCAGCACCCGCGCGGTTTCGGGTTTCAGTGAAGTTCGTGAACGATAGCCTCCATCCATTCGCTGACTGCACTCTCCCGCCAACCAATGGCGCGCAGGCCTAGTTTCTGGGGCGTCGAGAAATCCCCGCGCTCGACCATGCGGTAAATCGTGGATCGGTTTAGGCCGATTGCCTGCTGAACTTCTCTGCATCGTAGTATTCTGTCGGTCATTAAAAGACTTCCTTCTTTCTAATGACTCGAACTTACGGAATCTTGGTTAAAGGCTGGTTTAGAAATGCCGAATTTTCCAAATCGACTACTTCACCGGTACTTTTTCCCGTGACGTGATCCGCCCATCGCGCCATGAGTGGGCGGCGTTTCTCCAGCAGGTCAGTGCGGTTATAGGCGCGCGAAACCTTTGTGCCGAACACATGCGCCAGTGCTGCCTCGGCTACGTTGTCAGGCACCCCTGCCGCTTCCGCGCACCATGTGCGGAAACTGGACCGGAAGCCGTGTGGGCGGGCATCAAGACCCCGGCGTTTCATCAATGCGCTCATGGTTGCATCTGAGATCACACCCTTTCGGACATTGGCGAACAGGTAACCATCCCGAGCGAATGGCTGTGCCTGCTCGATAACCGCAAGGGCCTCTTGCGAGAGCGGTACGCGGAAATCTTCTTCATGGCCCTTTAGGGATTTCATGTTTTCCGCTGGCACGGTCCATACATCGCCATCGATTTCATCTAGGCGGCAAAACCGGATCGGCTTCGAGCGAACACCTGTGAGAATTAACAGGCGCAATGCCAGATGCGCAACCGTTCCTTCTGAAAGGCTCTCATAAAATGCAGGCACCTCCTGCCACGGCACAGCGGGGATATTCTTTGCCTCGTGGCGTGACCTGCCCAAAAGCGCCTTGGCCTTTTCGGTCGCTTGCACATCAACGTCCAGCCCCATGGCGGCGGCATGTTTCAGGGTGATGTTCAGGCGATTCATTGCCTTTCGCGCTGTATCGGCTTTGGAATGCCAAATTGGGGCGAGCGCGTTCTTGATATCCCGCTGGTCGATATCCTCAACAGGCACTTTCCCAATTTTGGGCAGCACGTGCAATTCGAGTGGCGTGAACCAGCGACCTGCCTTGCCATCACCTTTGAGTTCGGCCTTGCGGGCTTCGAATGCTTCAACCGCAACGCTGGCAAGTGTGTGATCCTCGCGCGCGGCCTCACGCCTAAAACGCTCACGCTCCTTGATGGGGTCCTTGCCCTGCCGGGCGACTTCCCGCCATTGGGCGGCAGTATCACGCGCTTCCTTTAAGCTGACCTCGCTTAGGGCACCTAGGCCCATCTCTCTGCGCCTGCCATGAACCGTAACCCGCAGCACCCACTGAGCCCCTCCATCCTTTCGCTTGTGTAGCCACAGACCGGCACCATCGGAATACTTGCCAGGCTTCGCGTTCCTGACCTGGGCAGCAGTTAACTTGTGTTGCGCGGGCAAATCTCTGTCCCCCTCTCAGTCCACCCCTATACATAGTATACCCTGATGCAGTTTGAAACAGAATGAAATCATTTACATGCTATTTTTCTTAGAATTTTATTAGGTCCGATACAGATTGAAATCACATGATACAGGAATTCAATGCCCTTCAGCGGCACCATTCTTCTCCGCTTTTCCATACAGATATCCGGACCGGGCAGGATCACCCCATCTCGGCCAGGAGCGCATGATGCCGTTCGGTATAGGCGGCGCGGGTCTCGGTGGGCGGGCGCAGGGCGATGCTCAGGCCACGGATCACCTCCGCGTCGGGCTTGCCAAAGAAACGGTCAGCCTCGGCGACGGTGAAGCCGGCGATCTCCGTGGCTTCCATCCAGGCGCTGATCCTGTCGGCCTTCTTGATCTGCTTCTTGACGGCGGCGGGGATCGTCGCGGGCAGGCCAAAGCGGATATGCACCGCCGCCGCAAGCCGCGCATCGAGCGCGTCATAGCCCGGCCCGACGGCGTTCTTCACCGGCGAGATCATGTCCCCGATCACGTATTCGGGCGCGTCATGCAACAGCGCCGCCAACCGCCATTTGGCGGGCGCGCGCGGGTTTAGCCGGGCATAGAGCCGCTCCACCAGCAGCGAATGCTCGGCCACGGAATAGGCGAAATCGCCCAGCGTCTGCCCGTTCCATCGGGCGACAAAGCTGAGCCCGTGGGCAATATCCTCGATCTCGATATCGACCGGGGTCGGGTCGAGCAGGTCGAGCCTGCGGCCCGAGAGCATCTTTTGCCAGGCGCGGGGTGTGGGCATGGGGCCTCCGGATCAGGTGGTGGCTCTGACTAGCCCGAGCGTGCGGAATTTGCAAAGCCCTGCATGATCCGCCCAAGCAGCGCCGAACCCGCCCGCGCGGCGAGGAAGTTGTAGCCCTTGTACGCGTCGGTCTTGCACGCGCGGATCGTGGCGACATCGGTCATCGGGATCAGGCCGGTCTCTATGGAATAGACCCGCATATCGGGGTCCGAGAGCAGATGCGCGCTGACCGTGCAGTCCGGATCATTTCCGTGATCCTCGTAGATCAATACCGCGCCATCGGCGAGCGCCCGCGCCGCGCCCCGGACGGCGGCGATCTCGGCCCCTTCGACATCCAGCTTGATGAGGGCCGCCGCACCTTTGGGCACCAGATCGTCAACCGCCAGCGTCCCAACGGTCTCGATGCGGTCCTGTCCACCTGCAGGCAAATCGGATTCCAACCGCGCCGAGGCATGGCTGAGATGGGTGTTGACGAAACGCATCTCCTCGCCCGACCGGGCATGAATGGCAGCACGGTAGAGGGTGACATTGGGCAACTCGGTGGCGTTTCCCGACAGCTCCGCAAAGGTAGCCGCCGACGCCTCGACCGCGATCACCTGCTCGAACAGCGGGGCGGCGCGCGTTGTCCAGTACCCCTTGTTCGCGCCCAGGTCGCAAAAGAGCGGGCTCGCCCCCGAGGCCGCAGTCACCACGCGGGCAACCTCGGGCTCATAGGGCGCGCGGTAAAGCGCGAAGCGGGTCCAGTACCCGTCGTCGAGCGCGATGCGGTAGGGCGGTGCGCCATTCTCATGCAGAAACACCGCCGTCTCCGGGCCGAACACCCGCCCCAGCCCGCGCGCGAAGCGGCCATATAGACCGCGCGTCATCGCCAGCCGAAACAGCCCCATCAGAAGCATGTATTGCAGCCGCGCGGCAGGGCCGGAGAAGGTCAGGTGACGGTCGCTCATGTCTGCAGAGGTAGAGAGGATGCGCACCCGGTGCCAGCCCCAAACACATCTGCCACACGCGCTTGTGTCGCGAGTTTTAATGCGGCGCGCGCGGTCAGCCCCCAGATTCCAGACATCACACCGGCGCATCCGCGCCCCAGACCACAAGGAGAACCCTCATGTTCAAACGTCTTTGCTCCACCGCGATGATCTTTGGTGCGGCCGCCCTTGCCCCGCCACAGCCCGCGCAGGCACAGGCAATGACCTGCCTGCCGCGCGACGCCTTGGTCGAACGACTGGAAGGCCGCTACAACGAGCACCTGGTTGGCGGCGGGCTGCAAAGCCCACAGCAATTGCTGGAAGTCTGGTCCTCAGACGACAGCGGCAGTTTCACGGTATTCGTGACCCGCCCCAATGGCACAAGCTGCATCATCGCAACCGGCCGGAACTGGACCGGGGCGGCGGCTGCACAGCCCGACGGAGTGGCCGGGTAATCGCACGTTGCCCAATCGCGGGGTGAGTGCTATCTGCCTTGCAAAATTCTCATGCAAGGAGCCACCCCCAAGATGGCAAATGATTACATCGTCAAAGACATCAGCCTCGCCGCTTACGGCCGCAAGGAACTGGATATTGCGGAAACCGAGATGCCGGGGCTGATGGCGCTGCGCAAGGAATTCGGCGAGGCCAAGCCGCTTAAGGGCGCGCGCATCGCGGGCAGCCTGCACATGACCATTCAAACCGCCGTGCTGATCGAGACGCTGGTCGAACTGGGCGCCGATGTCCGCTGGGCGTCCTGCAACATCTTCTCCACCCAGGATCACGCTGCAGCGGCGATCGCCGAGGGTGGCACACCGGTCTTTGCCATCAAGGGCGAGACGCTCGAGGAATACTGGGACTATGCCGACCGGATCTTCCAATTCGAAGAGGGCGGCGCCAACATGATCCTCGACGATGGCGGCGATGCCACGCTCTACGTTCTGATCGGCGCGCGCGTCGAGGAAGGCGAGACCGACCTGATCGAAACCCCCACTTCGGAAGAAGAGGTCGCGCTCTTTGCCCAGATCAAGAAGCGCATGGCCGAGAGCCCCGGCTGGTTCGTCAAGCAGCGCCACATGATCAAGGGCGTCTCCGAGGAAACCACCACCGGCGTGCACCGTCTCTACAAGATGATGGAAAAGGGCCACCTGCCGTTCCCGGCGATCAACGTGAATGACTCAGTGACCAAGTCGAAATTCGACAACAAATACGGCTGCAAGGAAAGCCTCGTCGACGGCATCCGCCGCGCCACCGACACGATGATGGCGGGCAAGGTCGCCGTGGTCATGGGCTATGGCGATGTGGGCAAAGGCTCGGCGGCATCACTGTCTGGTGCTGGCGCACGCGTCAAGGTGACCGAGGTCGATCCCATCTGCGCGCTGCAGGCGGCAATGGACGGGTTCGAGGTGACCACGCTCGAGGATGTGGTCGAGACCGCCGACATCTTCATCACCACCACCGGCAACAAGGACGTGATCCGCATCGAGCATATGCGCGCGATGAAGGACATGGCCATCGTCGGCAATATCGGCCATTTCGACAACGAAATTCAGGTCGCCAGCCTGAAGAACCACAAATGGACCAACATCAAGGATCAGGTGGACATGATCGAGATGCCCTCGGGCAACCGCATCATCCTGCTCAGCGAAGGCCGCCTGCTGAACCTCGGCAATGCCACCGGCCACCCCTCCTTCGTGATGTCCGCGTCCTTCACCAACCAGGTGCTGGCGCAGATCGAGCTCTGGACCAAGGGGGGGCAGTACGGCAACGAGGTCTATGTCCTGCCCAAGCATCTCGATGAAAAGGTCGCGCGCCTGCATCTCGACCGCATCGGCGTGAAACTGACCGAACTCAAGCCCGATCAGGCCGAGTATATCGGAGTCAGCCCCGACGGCCCGTTCAAGCCCGAGCATTACCGCTACTAGATATCGCGCCTTGCGCAGGATCACGCCCGCTGGCCATGTGGCTGGCGGGCGTTTCTCGTCCCGGGCGCACCGAAGGGGAGCGCACGGACAATTTTCCCTTTGTGCGCGTAAAAACAGCCGCTATCGTGCCCAAAGCGCCATTTTCGGGGCTGGGTTGAAACAAAAGACCGACAGCACGGTCGGGTATTCGGGAGAAAGTTTATGGGAAAGCGTGACGATCTGATCGCACAATATGCAGATGACCTGCGCAACAAATGCGGCATGCAGCCGGACATGGATCTGCTGACCAAGGTGACCATTGGCTGCGGTCCGGCGATCTACAACGCGGATGCCTCGACCGTGGCCGCCAGCCAGCCGGACGAGTTGGAGACGGTGAAAACCAATTTTCTGGTCAAGAAGCTGGGCCTCGCCGACAGCCCCGCGCTGATGGATGCGATCAATCAGGTGCTTGAGACCTATGGCCGCTCCGAACGCAACAAGTATCGCGCCGTGGTCTACTACATGCTGACCAAGCATTTCGGCAAGGAATCAGTCTACGGCTGATCCGCCTGCAACGGCAATGACACCGCGCCCGCCCGATGTGGCGGGCGTTTTCATGCGCTGCGCAAATCCCCGGTATCCAGCACCGGCGACGCGTCGATACCCTCGGCGTCGAGCATGGTCGCCACCCGTTCGAGCGAGGCCACAAGCTGCGCCTGCTCCCAATCCTCCAGCGCCTCGAACTTGCGCACGTAACGCTGTTGCAGCGCGTCGGGCGCGTGCAGGATGATATCGCGGCCCTGCTTGGTGACGATGATATTGGTCTGCCGCCGGTCGGTCTGCGATTTCTCGCGCGTGACGACACCGTGTTTCACCAGCTTGTCCACCAGCGAGGTCACCGTCGCCTGGCTGACCCGCATCTGCTGGGCAATGAGCGTCGCTGTGCAACTGCCACGCTCCGCCACGATCTGCAACACGCGAAACTGCACGGCTGTCAGCCCGGCGGCATTCGCCAGTTTGCGCCCATAAATCTCAGTGGCGCGCAGGATGCGCCGCAGCGCGATAAGGCTTTGGTCGGTGCGATCCATTTTCGTCCCTTCGGTAATCGAAGTAATGGTCGCAAAGCTGTCGCTCAATTGCAATTTTTATTCCTCCTGAGCCGAATTAATTTAGTTAGCTAATTAAATATATAGCGCATTCACTCCATAATTATAAGGCTTAAAGCGAATTTTTTCGTATAGAGCGGCAAATTGCTCTCTGTGGTTGATTTTTCAGATCGCCTGATATATTTAGTTAGCCGAAGCAAATAGAGAGGTCACTGATCCTATGCGACATGCGATGGAAATGTTTCACAAAGCCCTTCCCACCCTGCGCAAGCCGAGCGCGGAGGATGGCGCTGCGATCTGGGAACTGATCCAGGCGTGCAAGCCGCTGGATGAAAACTCGATGTATTGCAACTTGATCCAGTGCGATCATTTCCGCGATACCTGCATCATTGCCGAACTGAATGGCGAGGTCGTCGGCTGGGTGTCGGGCTATGTCCTGCCCGACGATCCCGAGACGTTCTTTGTCTGGCAGGTCGCCGTGTCGGAAAAGGCACGCGGCACCGGGCTCGGCACGCTGATGCTGCGCGGGCTGCTCTCGCGTGAGAATTGCGAAGGCGTGAAGCGTCTCCAGACCACGATCACGCGCGACAATCCCGGAAGCTGGGCCTTGTTCCGCAAGTTCAGCGACTACACCGACGGCGAGCTGTCGAGCACGCCCTATTTCGCGAAGTCACAGCACTTCAACGAACAGCATGACACCGAATACATGGTGACCATCACCATGAAGGCGCGGACGAAGAAGGCGGCCTGATCTCAGGCCCCCCGTCGCCCTCACTCCAATCACACAAAGGAACATCTTATGCCGACTGACATGTCAGCCGATCTTGCCGTATTTGAACGCCGCGAATCCGAGGCGCGCAGCTATTGCCGCAGCTTCCCCACGTCTTTCGTCAAGGCGCAGGGCTCGGAACTGACCGACGCATCGGGCCGCACCTATATCGACTTTCTCGCCGGGTGCTCGTCGCTCAACTACGGCCACAACGACCCGGACATGAAAGCCGCGCTGATCGAGCATCTAAATGCCGACGGGATCACCCATGGTCTCGATATGCACTCTGATGCCAAGGCCGACTTCCTGACCGCGTTCGAGGACATCATCCTCAAACCGCGCAACATGGATTACAAGGTGATGATGACCGGCCCGACCGGCACCAACGCCGTCGAGGCCGCGATGAAACTCGCGCGCAAGATCACGGGCCGCCGCAACATCATCGCCTTCACCAACGGCTTTCATGGCATGACCATGGGCGCGCTCAGCTGCACCGGCAATGCCGGCAAGCGGGCCGGGGCAGGTGGCGGGCCGCTCTGCGGCACCACGCATATGCCGTTTGAGGGCGCGTTCGGCGACGGCATGGACAGCCTCAAGATCATCGAGGAAATGCTCAGCAACCCGTCGAGCGGCGTCGATGCGCCCGCCGCCTTCATCATCGAGCCGGTGCAGGGCGAGGGCGGGCTCAACGCCGCATCGCCCGAGTTCATGCGCGGCATCGCCAAACTTGCCAAGGAACACGGCGCGCTCTTCATCGTCGATGACATCCAGGCGGGCTGCGGCCGCACCGGCACGTTCTTCAGCTTCGAAGAAATGGGCATCGAGCCCGATCTCATCCCGATGGCCAAGAGCTTTTCCGGCATGGGCCTGCCGTTTGCGGCCCTGCTGATCAAGCCCGAGCACGACATCTGGGGCCCGGCCGAGCATAACGGCACCTTCCGGGGCAACACGCATGCCTTTGTCACCGCGCGTGTCGCCTTGCAGAAGTTCTGGAAGGACGACACCTTCCAGAAAGAGATCGCAACCAAGGCCGAGATGCTGCGCGAGGCGCTGGAGCAGATCGCCGACAACATCCCCGGTGCCCGCCTCAAGGGCCGTGGTATGATGCGCGGCGTCGATGTCGGCAATGGCGATCTGGCGGGTGAAATTTGCGCGCGGGCCTTTGAAAAGGGTCTCATCATCGAGACCTCGGGCGCGCATGACGAGGTGGTCAAGGTTCTGGCCCCGCTCACCACGCCCGAAGCGACCTTTGCCGAGGGACTGGACATTCTGAAAGAGGCCGCGCGCGACGTGACGGCCACAACCAAATACGCAGCGGAGTAAACGGACATGATCGTCAGAGACTTCAACAAGATCATCGAGGAAGAACGCAACCGGGTCGTCTCGGACGCACAATGGTCGAGCGTGCGGATGCTGCTCGCAGATGACGGGATGGGGTTTTCCTTCCACATCACCTTTCTGGAGCCGGGATCGGAGCACACGTTCGAGTACAAGAACCACTTCGAGAGCGTCTATTGCATGCAGGGCAAGGGCTCGATCACCGATATCGCCACCGGCGAGACGCATGAGATCAAGCCCGGCGTGATGTACGCGCTCGACAAGCATGATCGCCACATCCTGCGCGCCGACGAAGAGCTTGTGATGGCCTGCTGCTTCAACCCGCCGGTGACCGGCAAGGAAGTGCATCAGGCCGACGGCTCCTACGCGCTGGAAGACAGCTAACAAAGGCTCGGGGGCGCGCCCCCGGGAAGAGGGATATGACATTTCCAACCCATACCGTCGAGAAGATCGGCGGCACATCCATGAGCCGCGTGGGCGAGTTGCTGGACACGCTCTTTATCGGCGACCGCGAAGGCGAGGCTCTCTATCATCGCGCCTTCGTGGTCTCGGCCTTTGCCGGGATCACCAACAAGCTGCTGGAGCACAAGAAATCCGGCACGCCGGGGGTCTATGCCCTCTTTGCCAATGACGATGACGATCATGGCTGGCTCGACGCGCTGACCGAGGTGGGCACCGCGATGCGCGAGGCGCATGGCGACATCCTCGAACATCCCGGCGACCGCAGCATGGCCGACGAATTCGTCCGCGAACGGATCGAGGGCGCGCGCTCGTGCCTGTTCGATTTGCAACGCCTGTGCTCCTACGGGCATTTCCGCCTCAGCGATCACATGCTGGTCATCCGTGAACTGCTCTCGGGCCTGGGCGAGGCGCATTCCGCCTTTGTCACAACGCTGCTGTTGCAGCGCGCAGGCGTCAACGCCCGATTCATCGACCTCAGCGGCTGGCGCGACGAGACCGAGCACACCCTCTCGGAGCGCATCGCACAGGGCTTGGGCGACGTGGACCTCGCCACCGAGATGCCCATCATCACCGGCTATGCGCAATGCACCGAAGGGTTGATGCGCGAGTTCGACCGCGGCTATTCCGAGGTGACCTTCGCCCGCATCGCGGCCTATACCGGCGCGGCCGAGGCGATCATTCACAAGGAATTTCACCTCTCCTCGGCTGACCCGAAACTCGTCGGCGAAGAGGCCGTGCGCAAACTGGGCCACACCAATTACGACGTCGCCGATCAGCTGTCCAATCTCGGGATGGAGGCGATCCACCCCAAGGCCGCCAAGACCCTGCGTCAGGCCGAGGTGCCGCTGCGGGTGACCAACGCCTTCGAGCCGGGCGACCCCGGCACGCTGATCGACGATCAGCCCGCCAAGGAGGCCAATGTAGAGATCGTGACCGGCCTCAAGGTCGTGGCATTGGAGCTGTTCGAACAGGACATGGTCGGCGTCAAAGGCTATGACGCGGCCATTCTCGAGGCGCTCAAGCGGCACAATGTCTGGATCGTCTCCAAGACCTCGAACGCCAACACGATCACCCACTATGTGCATGCCTCGCTCAAGGTCGTGCGCCGCGTGGCCCGCGATCTCGAAGAGCAGTTCACATCGGCCACCGTCTCGGCGCGCACGCTCTCGCTCGTGTCGCCCATCGGCCGCGATCTGAGCGGGCTCAAGGTGCTCAGCCGGGGCCTCTCGGCGCTGGAGGAGGCCGGGATCGAGGTGATCGCCGCACACCAGACGCCGCGCGGCGTGGATGTGCAATTCGTGCTGTCCTCGGCAGACCTGGAGCCCGGCATCACCGCGCTGCACCGCGCGCTGATCGAGGCCACGGTGGCGCAAGTCCCTAAGAGGGCCGCCTGACGCGGGATCATCCGGTCTAGCCGGATGATGACAACGCGCGAACGTCATCCTCGGGCTTGACCCGAGGATCTCCACCTCGGCCCGCGTCGGTCGGCCTCTGACAATTTGAAACGAATGCGCGGCACTCTCGGTTTGGAGAGGCCGCGCTTTTTCTGTATGGTCAAGAGGTCAGGGCCAGGATGGCCGAGACCCAGTCAGTTACACGTGTGGTGCGTAGGGAGCACGTGGGGTAACGGAGGGTGTCGGCCAGGTGGCTGGCATCCTCCGTTCGGGTTTTGGAGGGGGATTTTGGCCTGAAGCTGCCGTTGCCATGAGCCGCGCATCGTTGTGCCGCGGTGTGGCGATCCTAGGGTAGTTTGGCAGTGCTTTATGGCAGCCAAGCCCAAAAAACATCAGAGCGCAGAGCAGGTTGCAGCCAAATCGCCGCGCCGGGGGGCGGCACGGCGATGCGCGGCGGCCTTACGGCCGCGTTTCGCGCAGGTGCTTCAACCGAAGGTCCGCTCAAAGCCAGTCGCGCTACAACACAACGACAGCCCCTACCCCGACACCCCCGCCATCTCGCACACGATCCGCCATTCCTCCGCCGTCACCGGCTGCACCGAGAGGCGCGAGTTGCGTACCAGCACCATCTCCGACAGGCGCGGATCGGCCTTGATCATCTCCAGCGTGACCGGCACCCGTGCCGCCTCCAGCGCCTTGATGTCCACGCACTCCCATCGCAGATCATCGGTGGTGCTGTCGGGATGCGCCTCCGCGATCACCTCGACCGTGCCCACAACCGCCTTTTCCTTTTGCGAATGGTAGAAGAACCCGCAATCGCCCACCGCCATCTCGCGCATGAAATTGCGCGCCTGATAGTTGCGCACGCCGTCCCACTCCTCGCCCGCGTCTCCCTTGGCCACCTGATCGGACCAGCCCCAGACCGACGGTTCGGACTTGAACAGCCAATAGCGCATCAGATCACTTTCTTCCACGGGATCAATTCGACCCCCGAAAACAGTTCGGCCTTGGCATAGGGATCGTTATTGGCCCACTCCTGCGCCGCCTCCATATCCTCGACATCGAGGATCACCAGCGAGCCCACCATCTCGCCCTCATCATTCAGAAGCGGTCCCGCCTGAGACACAACGCCGGTCTCCTTGAGATAGGCGATATGGGCGTCACGATTGTCGAGACGGGTTTGCAGGGCACCGGGATGGTCGCGGGCAATCAGGGCAATCAGCATCATTCTTCCTTCAATGGTCGTGAGAGCAGCATATCCATCGCCTCGCTGACGCGCAATTCGCCCGTGACAAGCGCGGTGATGGCATGCGTGATCGGCATGTCGAGGCCAAGCGCGCGGGCACGGGTCAGCACGGCGCGGGCGGTGGCGGCGCCTTCGACGGTGACGCCTTTGTCGAAATCCTCACCGCGCCCAAGACTCTGGCCGTAGCCGTAATTGCGCGACTGGCCACTGGTGCAGGTGAGCACCAGATCGCCAAAGCCCGACAGCCCCGCCAGCGTGTCGGGCTGCGCGCCCAGCGCATGGGCAAACCGGTGCATCTCGGCGAACCCCCGCGTCATCAGGGCCGCGCGCGCGCTCTCGCCCAGCCCCGCCCCCATCACCGCGCCGCAGCCGATGGCGATCACGTTCTTGAGCGCGCCGCCCAGTTCCGCGCCGATGGTGTCGGTTGTGCGATAAAGGCGCAGGGTGGGCGTGGTCAGCGAGGATTGCAATCTCTGGCCGATCGCCGCGTCGGCGCAGGCCAGCGTCAGCGCCGTGGGCAGGCCGAGCGCAATATCGCGCGCGAAACTGGGGCCCGTGAGGATCGCCGGAATGGCCTTTGCGCAGGTCTGCGCGATCAGGCCGGTAGGGCCAAGCCCGGTGGCAAGGTCCATCCCCTTGCAGCAGGCGACGAGGGGGCGCGCTCCAAGCCTGCGGTGATGCGCCGTCAGAAACCCGCCCAGCGTCTGCATTGGCATGGCCAGCAGGCAGGGCGTGTCCCCCCTCGGCACATCGCCCGAGATCACGGTGATCGCCTCGGGCAGCGGAATATCCGGCAGGCGGCGCGCGTTGACGCGGCTTGCCTGCATCTCGGCGGCGTGATCGGCATCGCGCGCCCATAGGGTGACAGGCCCGTTTTGCGCCAGTGTCACGGCAAGCGCCGTGCCAAACGCGCCCGCACCGCAGATCAGCGTCATGCCTTGGCCCCCTTCTTGCCACTGCCCAACATCGACGGGCTGGCATTGTCCAGCGGCCAGCGCGGTCGCGCCGCAAGCGTCATGTCATCACGATGGCCTTGGGCATAAAGTTCGGCCCCCGCATAGGCGATCATCGCCGCGTTGTCCGTGCAAAGCGCGAGGGGTGGTGCGAGAAACCGCACGCCTGCCCCTGCCGCCACGTCTTTCAACGCCGCGCGGATCGGGCCGTTCGCCGCCACGCCACCGGCCACGGTGATCAGCGGCGCCGAAGGACCCTCCGCCATGTACAAGCTGAGCGCCCTGCGCGTCTTTTCGGCCAGAACGTCGCAAACCGCCGCCTGAAACCCGGCGCAAAGATCGGCGCGATCCTGCCGCGTCAGCCCGGATTTCTCGGCCACAATCTGATCGCGGGCGCGCAACAGCGCGGTCTTCAGCCCCGAAAACGACATGTCGCACCCCGCCCGATCCAGCAGCGGACGGGGAAACCGCAGACGGCTGGCGTCGCCCGTCGCGGCCTCCCGCTCCACGCTCGGCCCACCCGGTTGCGGCAGCCCAAGCAGACGCGCGGTCTTGTCGAACGCCTCGCCCGGCGCGTCGTCGATGGTGCCGCCAAGCCGGGTAAAATCATCCGGCCCGCGCACGATCAGGAACTGGCAATGCCCGCCCGACACGAGTAGCATGAGATAGGGATAGGCGACCCGGTCGGTCAGGCGCGGGGTCAGCGCATGCCCGGCCAGATGGTTGACGCCGATAAGGGGCAGACCCGCCCCCGCGGCAATCCCCTTGGCGCACATCACACCTGCGATCACCCCGCCAATGAGGCCCGGCCCCGCAGTGACCGCGACGGCATCCACATCGGCCAACCCCAGCCCCGCCTGCGCCAGCGCCTCACGCACGCAGATATCGAGCTTTTCGGCATGCGCCCGCGCCGCGATCTCCGGCACCACGCCGCCATAATCGGCATGCAGCAAGGCCTGCCCGTGCACCACCGAGGCTAGGATATCAGGGGCCCCATCAGCGGAGATACGCAACAGCGCGGCTGCGGTATCATCGCAGCTACTCTCAAGTCCAAGGAAGATCAGCGGCTTGCTCATCGCGCCCATGCGTTGCGTGACAGGTGCAAGGCAGGTAACACCGAATGAGGCAGCCAACAACTCTGGATGATCCATGCCCGTGACGATCCTCATCACCCGGCCCGAGCCGGAGGCGGGCCGCTTTGCCGCGCGGCTGCACGCGATGTGCGGGCCGGAGGTGGACGTGCTTTGTGCGCCGGTGATGCGGATCGAATTGTGCGGGGAATTGCCGCCGCTCGCGGGCGGTGAGGTGCTGATCTTCACCTCACGGCACGGCGTGGCAGGGTTCTGTCACCAGACCACGACCCGCGATTTCACCTGCTACGCTGTGGGCGAGGCCACGGCACAGGCCGCACGCGCGCAGGGCCTGACGCCGATCACCTGCGGCGGCGATGCCGCGGCGTTGCTCGACCGAATTGCAAAGGATGGCACAACCGGCCCGTTCCTGCACCTGCGCGGCGCGCATGTGGCCGCCGATCTCACCGGCGCGTTACAGGCAGCAGGGCATGACGCCACAGACGCCGTGGTCTACGATCAGCAAGCGCAGGACATGGGCGAGGCCGCGCGCCGCGTTCTCGCCGGGGAGGGGCCGGTGATCCTTCCCCTGATGTCACCGCGCAGCGCGCGGCTCGTGTTTTCCCAGACGGACCACATCCATGCGCCCCTCTTCGTCGCGGCGATCAGCCGCAATACGGCACAGGCGGTGCCAGACGGCACCGCGCAGGACCTCAGCATTGCGGAACGCCCCGACGCAGAGGCAATGGCCCATGCAGTGCACGATCTGGTGAAAAAGGCCAAGCGGCTTGAGGGTAGAAAACGGGCGCAGTAAGGTCAGGTTGACAGCTTGACGTGATAAGATTCGAAAAGGTGGCGGGACGTGGCAAGAAAAAAGACTTCCAAGACGGACCAGACCGAGACGCAGGATGCGGCCGCCGAGGACGCGCCTGCACCGGAGACCGAGACATCGCCAACCGAAAAACCGTCGAGCGATGCCCCGAAGGCAACCTCCGTAACCGAAACGCCCGAGCAATCGGCAGACCATGAGGCCACGGCGCAGGACACCACCACGGACCAGCCCGAGCCTGCGTCAGAGCCTGAGAGCACGACGAGCACGACCGAGGCGGACGGCACGCAAGAGGACACATCACAAGAGCCCGAACCCGGCGACGAGACAACGCCCCGCCCCGAAGACGAGGACCCGATGGCCGAGGTCGCGACCATGGCCGAGGCCGAAGAGGCGCAGGCCGCTCAGCAGACTGACGAGGCCGAGACACCTGCCCCGGCGGCCCCGGTGACGAAAACAGAACAGGTCACGATCCGGCAGGGCGGGTTCTGGTCGATGCTCCTTGGCGGGGTCGTGGCCGCAGGCATCGGCGTGATCGCCGCCCCCTATGTCCTGCCCGACCATCCGCTGAGGCCGGCCGAGGACAGCGTTGATACGGTGGCGTTGCAGGATCGCATCGCAGCACAGGAAACCGCGATGGACGATTTGCAGTCCACGGTCGAGTCGATCCCCACCGCCCCCGATCTGAGCGGCGAACTGGGCGACCTGCGAAACACGCTGACCGATCTTGCCGAGCAGGTCAGCACCCTCGAAAGCCGTCTCGCCGAGTTGGAAGACCGCCCCGCCCCCGAGGCCGGTGGCAGCGATGTCTCCGCGTCTCAGATCGAGGAACTGAGCGCGGCACTGAGCGCACAGCGCGAGACGCTCGACGCACAGCGCGCCGAGATCGACGCCCTCAAGGGCGAGGCCGAAGCAGAGGAGGCCGCCGCGCGCGATAGCGCGCGCGCCACATTGCAGCGCGCAGCCCTGACCCGGGTGATGACGGCGCTCGATACCGGCGATGATTTCAGCCCCGCGCTCTCCGACCTGCGCGAAACCGGGGTCGATGTGCCCGCCGCGCTGGCGGACGCCGCTGAAAACGGTGTGCCGACGCAAGAGGCGCTGATCGAGAGTTTCCCGGATGCGGCCCGGGCGGCGCTCGCAGCCGAACGCAGCGCCGATGGCGGTGCCGCGTCGAGTGTCGGCGGCTTCTTCAAGAACCAGCTTGGCATCCGCTCGCTGGAGCCGCGCGAGGGCGATGACCCGGACGCGGTTCTGTCACGCGCCGAAGCGGCGGTTCGCGACGGACGGCTGGGCGATGCGCTGGCCGAGATCGAGACCCTGCCCGAGGGCGCACGCGCCGCGCTCAGCGATTGGGCCGCCGACGCCGAGCGCCGCAGCGCGGCCCTGTCGGCGGCCAATGCGCTGGCCGGTACGATGAATTGAGTTAGAAAAGGCGATCCATATGCTTTGGTCGATTATCAAGATAGCCGTTTTCATCGCCCTGGTGGCTGGCATCACCTTCGGTGCAAGCCACCTGCTGGAGCTTGAAGGCGGTGTCCGCATCGTCATGGCCGGGGTCGAGATCAACCTGACGCCGATCAAGGCGATGATCGCACTGGTGCTCCTGGTGCTGGCGATCTGGGGGCTGATGAAACTGGCGACGATGCTGGTCGCGGTGCTGCGCTTCATCAACGGGGATGAGACCGCGCTGTCGCGCTACTTCGACCGCAACCGGCAGGAAAAGGGATATCGCGCGCTGAGCGAAGGGATTCTGGCGCTGGCCTCGGGCGAGGGCGATGTGGCGATGGCCAAGGCTGCCAAGGCCGAGGGCTATCTGCGCAAGCCCGCGCTCACCGATCTGATCAGCGCGCAGGCCGCCGAAATGGCGGGCGACACGGCCAAGGCCGAGAAGGTTTACAAGCGGCTTCTGACCAACGAGAAAACCCGCTTTGTCGGCGTCCGTGGCATCCTGCGCAAGCGGCTGGAAGAGGGCGATACCGAAACGGCGATGAAACTGGCGCAGACCGCCTTTGCCCTCAAGCCACGCCATGCCGGGGTGCAGGACACGCTGTTGCAGTTGCAGGCCGGGTCGGGCGACTGGAAAGGCGCGCGCGCCACGCTCAATGCCAAGCTGAGATACGGCAATCTGCCGCGTGACGTCCATAAACGGCGCGACGCCGTGCTGGCCCTCTCGGAGGCGCGCGACGTGCTGGACGAGGGCAAGAGCATCGAGGCCCGCGAGGCTGCAATCGAGGCCAACAAGCTCTCACCCGACCTGATCCCGGCGGCGGTTCTGGCGGCGCGCGGCTATGTCGAGCAGGACAAGAAGCGCAACGCCGTGCGGGTAATCAACAAGGCCTGGCTGGTGCGCCCGCATCCCGATCTCGCCGCCGCCTTCGCCGCGATCGAGCCCGAGGAAAGCCCGACGCAGCGGCTCAAGCGCTTCGGCAAGCTGCTGAAGGTGCATCCCGACAATCGCGAAACCCGGCTGCTCGAGGCGGAACTGAACCTCGCCGCCGAGGATTTCCCGGCGGCGCGCCGCGCGCTCGGTGATCTCGCCGAAGTTGAACCGGATGCCCGTGCGCTCACCATCATGGCCGCCATCGAGCGCGGCGAGGGTGCGCCCGACGCCGTGGTCAAGGGCTGGCTGGCGCGCGCGCTCAGCGCGCCGCGCGGTCCGCAATGGGTGTGCGACAAGTGTCAGCATATCCATGCCGAATGGGTGCCCTCCTGCGAGAATTGCGGCACGTTCGACACGCTCAGCTGGCGCGCACCGCCCAGTTCACCGATGGCCACGCCCACCGGGCTGGAGATGCTGCCGCTGATCGTCGGCGCCGTTGAGGACAAGCGCCAGGACGAGACCGACGAGGATGTGGTCGAGGCCGAAGTCGTCGAAGAAGCCGAGGCGTCCGAGGACGCACCGAAGGAAGACGCCAAGAGCTGACGCGCCGCGCGCCTGCCTCACACATGCCGGAGACCCCGATGTCACATCTGCATTTCGCCGATAGCCTGTCGCGGCTTGGCACCGAATCGGCCTTTACCGTGCTGGCCCGCGCACAGGCGCTGGCGGCGCAGGGCCAGGACATCATCAACCTCGGCATCGGCCAGCCCGATTTCCAGACGCCCGAACATATCGTCGAGGCCGGGATCAAGGCGCTGCGCGACGGCCATCACGGCTATACCCCCGCCAACGGCATCCCTGCTTTGCGCGAGGCGGTGGCCGCCGACCTGCACGCCCGCCACGGCGCCGAGGTGAACCCCGACAACGTCGTGGTGGTGCCCGGCGGCAAGCCGACGATGTTCTTTGCCGTGCTTATGTTCGGAGAACCGGGGGCAGAGATCATGTATCCCGACCCCGGCTTTCCGATCTACGAAAGCGTGATCCGCTATTCCGGCGCCACCCCGGTGCCGATCGCCCTGCGCGAGGAAAACGGCTTTGCCTTCGACGCCGAAACCGTACTGGCACAGATCACGCCCAAGACCCGCCTGATCATCATCAACAGCCCCGCAAATCCCACCGGCGGCGTCACCCCGCGCGCAGAGGTCGACAAGTTCGTCGCAGGTCTTGCCGATCATCCCCACGTGGCGGTGCTCTCCGACGAGATCTACAGCCGCATGCTCTATGACGGCCGCGAACATGTGAGCCTCTTGCAATACCCCGAGATCCGCGACCGGCTGATCCTGCTAGACGGCTGGTCCAAGACCTATGCGATGACCGGCTGGCGGCTGGGCTACGCGGTCTGGCCCGACGCGGCGGTGGGGCACGCCACCCGGCTCTGCATCAACGATCATTCCTGCGTCAACGCCGCGTCGCAATATGCCGGGCTCGCCGCGCTGACCGGGCCGCAGGACGCGGTGGACGAGATGATGCGCCACTTCGACACAAGGCGACGGCTGATCGTCAAGGCGTTGAACAGCCTGCCGGGCCTGCGCTGCACCGACCCGGGCGGCGCGTTCTACGCCTTCCCGAATATCGAAGGCACAGGGATGACCTCGGCGCAGGCACAGGACCGCTTCCTCGATGAGGCCGGGGTCGCCACGGTGGCGGGCACCTCCTTTGGCCGCCACGGCGAAGGCTATCTGCGGTTTTCCTATGCCAATTCGGCGGAGAATATCGAGACGGCGATAGAGCGCATTCGTGCGCTCCTTTGACTATGCGGAGCGGGACCGCGCGTTTCAGATAATTGGTCGGTTTTGGCCTTGAGCAGTCGTTGCCGTCAGAGAGATGAGCCGCGCGGGCGACCGACCGCGGGTGGGCGCTGCAACGGTCGTGGGATGCGCTTTATGGTGGCCAAATACTGCAACGATTGCGCGGGTTTGCGACATTGCAAAAGCGCCCGCCCTCGGGGGCGGTCGGGCGCTCGCGCGGCGGCGTGCAAGCACGCCTTGATTCCGCGCGGATGGTCACAAGTCGGATGTCCGCTTCAGGCCCGAACCGCCTAGACCGCGTCACAACTCCCCGAGCCTACCAGTCCATCACCACCTTGCCCGAGTTCCCCGAGATCATCGCAGCAAACCCCTCCTCAAAATCGTCGATCCCGATCCGGTGGGTAATCAACCCGCTCACATCCAGCCCCGATTGCACCAGCGCGATCATCTTGTACCAGGTCTCGAACATCTCGCGGCCATAGATGCCCTTGATATGCAGCATCTTGAAAATCACCGCGTTCCAGTCCACCGCAAACTCGGTCGGTGCGATGCCCAACAGCGCCAGCTTGCCGCCATTGTTCATCCGCGCGATCATCTGCTGCATCGCCGCCGAGGCCCCCGACATCTCCAGCCCCACATCGAAGCCTTCGGTCATGCCGATCTCGTCCATCACGTCGCGCAGCTGCTGATGGCCCACATCGACCACATGCTGCACCCCCATCCGCCGCGCCAGATCAAGCCGGTAGGGGTTGATATCGGTGATCACCACCTTGCGCGCGCCGACCTTCTGCGCCACCAGCGCGCCCATGATCCCGATCGGCCCGGCGCCCGTCACCAGCACATCCTCCCCCACCAGATCGAAACTCAGCGCGGTATGCACCGCATTGCCGAACGGGTCGAAGATCGCCGCGATCTCGTCGGGAATATCCGCAGGAATAGGCACCACGTTCATCTCGGGGATACAGACATATTCCGCGAAAGCGCCGGGCCGGTTCACGCCCACACCGCGCGTGTTGCGGCACAGATGCCCGCGCCCCGCGCGGCAATTGCGGCACGCCCCGCAGACGATATGCCCCTCGCCCGAAACCCGTTGCCCGATCCGGTATTTCACCGCCGCAGGCCCGGTATCGACAATCTCGCCGACAAACTCGTGCCCCACCACCACCGGCACCGGCACAGTCTTGGCCGAGAACTCATCCCATTTCCAGATATGCACATCGGTGCCGCAAATCGCCGATTTCTTCACCTTGATCAGCACATCCGCCGGGCCGACCTCGGGCACCGGCACATATTCCATCCACAGCCCCGGCTCGGGCCGCGACTTCACCAGCGCCTTCATTTCATCCTGCATTGGCCTGCCCCCACAAATCGGTGCTCAGATATTTCAAGCCGCTGTCGCAAACCACGAAGGCGACGCAGCAACCCCGCTCCGGCCCCCGCAACAGCCGGATCGCCGCCGCCAGATTGGCCCCGGCGGAGTAGCCGCCGAATATCCCCTCGGTGCGGGCCAACAGCCGTGCATGCTCCGCCGCCTCGGCCCCCGTGACCGTCACATCGCCCGCCAGCTCGACCCCGCTCAGATGCTTGAGGTCGGGCATCGAATAGCCGCCACCCTGAATCGGATGATCGGCCCGGTCAGGATGCACCGCGTAGCAGCGCACGCCAAGCGGCGCAAAGAACCGCACCGCGCCGCCGATCGTCCCGCCAGAGCCGACGAAGTCGCAGAACGCCGTCACCGCATGCCCCGACTGCTCCCAGATCTCGGGCGCGGTGCCACGCGCATGCGCCTCCGGGTTGCCCTCCCGCGCGAACTGATCGGCCCGGAACGCGCCGCGCGCCTCAGTGATCCGCCGCGCCTCCGCCTCGACCAGCGCCAGATCCGCCCCCGACACCTCACCGGGCTTTGCGCCCTCGGCTTGACGAACCAGCACAACCTCCGCGCCGAGGCCGCGCATCATCCGCGCCCGCTCCTCGGAATTTCCCTGGCTCATCACCGCGACAAACGGATGCCCCAGCACCGCGCAGACAATCGCCAGCCCGGTGCCCATGTTGCCCGAGGTCAGTTCGACCACCACCTGCCCATCGTGCAACTCGCCGCCTGCGCGCGCCGCCTCGATGATCGCCCGCGCCGCGCGGTCCTTCTTGGAAAACCCGGGGCTGAGATAATCGAGCTTGGCCAGCAACCGCCCCTCAAGGCCGAGCGCCGCGCGGATGCGATGCAACTCGACCAGCGGCGTGTCGCCAATCGCCTCGATCACCGACGGCAGCGGCGTCATGCAATGACCCCCAACTCGCGCCCGACCGACTCGAATGCGTCAACCGCCCGGTCCAGCATGTCGCGGCTCAGCGCGGCACTCATCTGCGTGCGGATACGGTCCTGCCCTTTCGGCACCACCGGGAACGAAAACGCGGTCACGTAAACGCCGCGCTCGTTCAGCTTGGCCGCCATCTCCTGCGCCAGTTTCGGGTCGCGCAGCATCACCGGGATGATCGCGTGCTCACCCGGCAGCAACTCGAAACCCAGCGCCCCCATCCGCTCGCGGAAATACGCCGCATTCTCCCACAGCCGCGCCCGCAGCGCCTCGCCGTCCTCCAGCATGTCAAAGACCTTGAGCGAGGCCCCGGCGATGACAGGCGCCAGCGTGTTCGAGAACAGATAGGGCCGCGAGCGTTGCCTTAACCAGTCCACCACCTGCGCCGATGCCGCCGTATACCCGCCCGAGGCCCCACCCAGCGCCTTGCCCAGCGTGCCGGTCAGAATATCCACCCGGTCCATCACCCCGAATTGCTCGGGCGTGCCGCGCCCGGTCGGCCCGACAAAGCCCGTCGCGTGGCAGTCATCCACCATCACCAGCGCATCATACCGCTCCGCCAGATCGCAGATCTCGTCGAGCGGCGCATAGTACCCGTCCATCGAGAACACGCCGTCCGTGGCGATCAACCGATGCCGCGCCCCTGCGGCCTCCTTCAAACAGCGCTCCAGATCCGCCATGTCGCGATTGGCATAGCGGTATCGCTGCGCCTTGCAGAGCCGCACCCCGTCGATGATGCTCGCATGGTTAAGCGCATCCGAGATGATCGCATCCTCCGGTCCCAATATCGTCTCGAACAAACCAGTATTGGCATCGAACGCCGCCGCATAAAGGATCGCATCCTCTTGCCCCAGAAACCCGGCAATCCGCGCCTCCAGTTGCTTGTGCTCCTCCTGCGTGCCGCAGATGAATCGCACCGACGCCATACCGACACCATACCGACGCAATACCGACACGGCTTCGTCGATGAGTTCGGGGTGATCCGCCAGCCCGAGATAGTTGTTGGCGCACAGGTTGACCACCTCCCGCCCATCCGCCAGCCGCACCTCACCCGACTGCATCGAGGTGATCACCCGCTCGGTCTTGTAAAGCCCCTCGTCGCGCAAGCCCTCGAGCCGCGCCGCGATCTCCGCGTCGAATCTGTCTGCCGCCGTCATGAAATCTCCTCCCTTCAATGGCCCTCTGCAGATGCCGGGGCCATTCCCATCGGTCTTTTCGCCTCTAGCATGAATTGACCTGCGGGCCATAGGGGCCATGTCCCGCACCGGCTGTCTCGCTTGGGTGCGTCATGGCAAGCGTTGCTTCTCCGGGGCGGAGCGGCACAAAATAACCGGTGACGGGCGCTGCGTAAGACGCTAGCCTTTGCATAGGGCGCTATAAGCGATTTTAGACTGTTGACGTTGCAGGGAAGCATTTGCGCATGGATGACCAAGAGCTTCAGGACGAACCACAGCAGGAGAGGACGCAGCCTGCCATTTCGGCCCTGCGCTACGAGACGCCGTCCGAACTCTACGCGGCGATGCCACAGATACGGACCCTGATGCAGCATCGCCCCCGGGACGACGAGAGCGCCGTTGCCTTTCTGGCCCGGCTGCGATCGAGCACGACCCCCGAAGAGGCGGTGACCTTCACGGCGTTCGCAGCGCGCGCCAAGATGGCAATCTGGTGGGCCTATGAATGCGTGCGCACCTCCTCCGAGGAAATGAGCGCCGATGACCGCGCACTGATGGAGCAAATCGCAAACTGGACCACACACCCGGATGCGCAGAACCGCTATATGGTGATGAAAGAGGCGCTCTGGGCACCGCAACGCACGCCGGTGGTTCTGTTGGGGCTGGCCGTGGGATGGTCCGGGGGACAATTTGCGCCAAATGACCCGTCGCAGGTGCCACCCTATCGCACGCCACGCGCGGTGAATTCGGCCGTGCTGTCCTGTCTCGCCAAATCAAGCCTGAGCCGACGACCGATTGAATTGGCCCGGTTCCTCGATTTGGCGCTTTCCCTCTACCGTGTACTCTAGCCGCCGCTTTCGGGAACGGATAGGGTCTGAACTGCCATGACTTTAACGCTACGAATCCTCAATTATGACGCGCTCGAAAACGGCGGGCCGCTCTCGATCACGCTCAACCAGTCCGGGTGCAGCGTCGGGCGGCGCGCCTCGATGGATTGGGTTTTGCCCGACCCAGAACGGCATATCTCCGGTCATCACTTCGACATTTCCTATTCCGAAGGGGCCTATTGGCTGACCGATGTATCGAGCAATGGCACATTCCTGCAAGGCCAGCGGTATCGGCTTGAAGGCCCGCATCGCCTGACCGGGTCCGATCAGCTGCTGGTAGGGCATTACATCATCGGGCTGGAACTTGGCGCGCCGGCGCAGCCGCAACCGCACGGCATGACACATGGCCTGCAGACCCCGCCAATGACCCATCCGGGGCCCGCCGTCCCGGCAGAGGATGCCGACCCTTGGGATTTTGGCCCGGCTATGCCACCTGCACCGCCTGCCGCGTCACAGGTCCGGGTGCCCGCACCGCATATGGGGGATATCTCTCAGGATTTTCAGCCCATGCACCAGCCCGCGCCACAGCCACCGCCCGAGGCACCGCGCCCGCTGCAACGGCCGCCATCACCGACGACCGGCGACTTGCCCGGCGGCGCCCCGATGCACTCCCCGAATTTCGGATCGCCGCAAGGCGCGTCCCCCAACCCGGCGCCGTTCATGGCACAGCCGACGCCGCAACCTCAATCGCCCGCCACACCGCCTGCACAGGCCGGACCCACGCCCTCCGGCGACGCCATCCTACGTGCGTTTTGCGAAGGTGCCGGCATCGCCCCAGCAGCAGCGCAGGCCCAAAGCCCGGAAGACTTTGCACGCATGCTGGGCTATTGCGTGCGGATCGCCACCGAAGAGATGATGCGCATGTTGCAGGACCGTGCCAACGTCAAGCATTTCACCAAGGGCGGCGAGCGCACGATGCGCAGCGCAACCGGGAATAACCCGCTGAAATTCATGCCCGATACGGCGCAGGCCATCGAGACACTGTTCGTGGCGCCGCGCGACGGTTTCATGACCGGCCCCGAAGGCTTCGAGAACGCGCTCAAGGATCTGCGTCAGCATCAGGCGGCCGTGTTTGCGGCGTTGCAGCCCGCGCTTGCGCATATGCTGGAAGGTTTGTCGCCCGAAGAGATTGAAGAAGCGTCGAGCGCGGGGGGATTCCTCGGCACGTCCAAGCGCGGCAAGGCCTGGGATCTCTACGTGGATCGTTGGGATGCCAAGGCAAAGGAGGGTGAGAACGGAATGCTCGATACCTTCCTCAAGGCGTTTTCAGACGCCTATGCCAAGGCATCGCGATAGATCAGTGGCCTTGACCACGCGGTGAAACTGCTTAACCATGTCAACGCGTTGAGTGCGTGAAGTAATTTTGGGAAAGAGATGTTTCGATGAGTGTGGATTGGTTGCTCGAACCGATTTCCGAAGAGGCACCGTGTGGCCCCGATCTCAATGTCGCCATGGACGCGGCATATGATGATTATTATTTCGGCGCACTCGGGCGTTTGCCGGAACGGTTCTTGAAGCCTGGGGTCGAGCGCCCCGACGGATCACGCAGTCCCGACGACATTCTCGACCCCAAGGATGTGGACGCCTCCGGCGAGGCCAAGCAGATCGACGCATTGCTGAAGCGTAGCCGGGATTTGCGCCTGCTGGTGCTGCGCGCGCAGTGGGAAATCCTCGCTGGTCGGATCGCGCCGATGGCGCAATCGGTGCGCGCCATTGCCGACCTGCTCGATACGTTCGGTGCCGCCGTTCATCCGACGCTCGAAAGCGGCTCTGGCGAACGCCGTGACACGCTCAATGACTTGGCGCAGCAGAACACCGTCTTGTTGCCTCTGCAATTCGCCGGTCTCACCGGGACGACCGAAGTCACGTTGCGCAAGCTGCGAATAGCGGCAGGCCGGGCCACGCCGCTGTCTTTCGAGGACGAGATTTCATCGGCCATGTTGCAGGATTCGCTCGCCTCCCCGACGAATCGCAAGAAAGTTGACGAAAGTCATGGCGCGCTCCTGTCTCTGTCACAATCATTGGCGCGGATCGTGGCGACCTGCCAAGTCAATGAAACCCATCCGTTTTCGCCCGCGCTGGATCCTCTACAGGATCTGGTGACCGAGTGTCTTGAGGCAATCACCGATGCGCGGGCAGACCTTCGTGGCGCCGAAGTTGACGGGCCCCCGATCCAGTCCGCAACTGACGAACCGGGTCAGGCGGAACCGGTGGCATCGGCGGCAACCGCACCTCAGGCCTCTGATGGTCAGTCGCGTTTGCAAGTCGGTTCGCATAAAGAGGCGCGGCAAGTGCTGGAGGCTTGCGAGGCCTATTACCGGCACAAAGAGCCGTCCTCGGCCGCTCTTCTACTCGTGACGCAGGCGCGTCTCCTGATCGGGCGGCCGCTTATCGAGGCGCTGGAAACGCTGCTCCCGCAGGAGGCCGCGAAAGCAATCGTGGAATTCGGGCCTCAAACCGGCTTCGTGATGAACATCGACAGGTTGCGCGCGCTGTCGTCGGACGGTGCAGGACAGAGCCCCGAACCAGCGGCGGAACCGACCACCGCATCACCGCCGGTGATCGAGACCTCCGCCGATGCGGTGGACGCGCTGCGCGGCGTTGAGTCGTTTTTCAGAAGCCACGAGAAAAGCAGCCCCGTGCCGCTCTTGCTGCAACGGGCCCGCAGCTACGCAGACAAGGATTTCAGAGCCCTCGTGGAGGAACTTATTCCGCAGGTGCGCCAGGCGGAGAACGGCTGAGATATCAACACTATTCTTACGTGCCAGAGACGGGATTAACGTTGACTTCAAGGTGTATTCTGGCTTTCTATATGTGCAAACAAGGAGTTCATTATGGCAGGCAATTCAGGTTCTGGCTTTATCAAGAGAAATCGCCCGCCTCGTGTGCAGATCGCGTATGAGGATCCTTACGACAGCGAAAAGATGGTGGAACTGCCATTCGTCATGGGCGTGATGTCCGATTTGTCGGGCAACAATCCCTCTGTCGAACCCGAGGCAGTCGAAGAGCGGACATTCGCGGATGTGACCAAGGACACGCTGGACGAGTATATGGAATCGGTCGGGCCCGGTGTCACCTTCATGGTTGAAAACCGGCTTGCCCCCGACTCGGACGAGAGAATCGGCGTCAATCTGCAGTTTTCCAAGATGGACGATCTCGAACCGGCAGAAGTCGCGCGCCAGATTCCGGCGCTGCGCAAGTTGCTTGAAGCGCGCCAACAGCTTGCCAATCTTCAGAAATACATGAGCAGCAAGCCCAAGGCGCAGGAACATATCAAAAAATTGCTGAACGATCCCGAATTGATGGCGGCACTTGCAGCGCGCGAGCCCGAGACCGAAGAAACGGACGATTAAGCGATTTATGATCCGTCCGCGACGGCGGGTTGCATGAGAAGAGTTGAAAAAATGGCAAATGAAGCGCAAGCACAGACTGGCACGGCCGCCGAAGGCTTGAACGAGCTTTCGGAATTCTCCGATATCCTCAAACAGACCATCAAGCCGCGCACCGATGTTGCGGCCAAGGAGGTCGACAACGCGGTTGTCGCCCTTGTCCGCGAAGCACTGGACGATCAGGAACTTGTGGCAGAGGATGTCATCGACACACTCGACGCCATGCTCGCCAAGCTGGACAAGAAACTGACCGATCAGATGAACGCGGTCCTGCACCACGAGGAATTCCAAAAGATCGAATCGTCGTGGCGCGGCCTTGCCTACACACTCAACAATGCCGAAACCGACGCCTCGTTGCGGGTCAAGGTTTTGAATGTGTCGAAATCTGAATTGCAGGCAATGATGCGCCGCTATCCGGGTGCCAAGTGGGACAAGAGCCCGCTGCATGACATGGTATATGAACAAAACCTCGGCACTCTGGGCGGCAAGCCTTTCGGCTGCCTGATCGGCGATTACCATTTCGATCATTCGAGCGGTGACGTGAACCTGCTCAACTCGCTGAGCAAGATTTCCGAAGCCGCGCTGGCGCCTTTCATTTCGGGCGCCTCCCCGACGCTCTTGGGTCTGGACGAGTGGAACGAGATTTCGCAGCCACCGGATTTGTCCGAGATATTCGAGACCCCGGAATACGCCCAGTGGAACAGCCTGCGCGACAGCGAGAACGCGCGTTTTGTCGCGCTGACCCTGCCCCGGGTTCTGGCGCGCGAGCCTTATGGACAGAATTCCAATGCCGTGGTCGAGGAATTCAACTTTGAAGAAGAAACCGACGGACATGGCGGCAAGCTGTATTCTTGGATGAACGCGGCCCACGCAATGGCTGCCAACATCAACCGTGCGTTCAAGGAATACGGCTGGACGGTCAAGATCCGGGGTGTTCAGTCGGGCGGTGAGGTGCAGAATCTGCCGACCCATGTGTTCGATACCGGCGACGGGTCCAAGGATCTCAAGTGCCCCACCGAAGTGTCGATCACGGATCGGCGCGAAGGAGAGCTGAGCAAGGCCGGTCTGATCGGCCTGATCCACCGTCAACACACCGACAAGGCGGCGTTCATCGGGGCGCAATCGCTTTATCGGCCCAAGAAATACGTGGATGATCTGGCGACGGCGTCTGACAACATGTCGTCACGAATCCCGTATATTTTCGCCGTATCTCGTTTCAGCCATTACCTGAAGGTCATGGTCCGCGACAAGATCGGTGAAAGCCCTGATCGGCGTCAGCTGGAGACCCAACTCCAGACGTGGATCAACAAGTATGTATCCGGCAATCCGGAGAGTGCCAGTGAAACCGAAAAAGCCAAGAAGCCCCTTGCTGGTGCTAAAGTCGAAGTCGTTGAGGACGAGCTTAACCCGGGGTATTATCAGGGCAAATTCTTCCTGAAGCCCCATTTCCAGATGGAGGGCATGGATATCGGCATGAGCCTCGTATCCAAACTGCCCACCGGCAAGTGAACCACGCCAGTTAAGCAACAAAGCAATTGACAGGCGAGCCAGTAAAAGGAGTGACCCATGGCTGTCGATATTTTTCTTGGACTTTCAAACAACATCAAGGGCGAGTCGCAGGACGACACCCATCGTGAAAAGATCGACGTGCTTGCCTGGAACTGGGGTATGTCCCAGTCGGGCACCACGCATATCGGTGCAGGCGGCGGCGGCGGCAAGGTCGACGTTCATGACATCAGCCTGACCAAATATGTCGATCTGGCGTCGCATGATCTGATCAAGCGTTGTACCTCTGGTGAGCACATCGAAAGCGGCGAGTTGATCGTACGCAAGTCGGGCGGGGCCGCACCGGTGGAGTATTTCAAGATCAAGATGGAAGACATCATGATCAGCTCCTACAGCACCGGTGGCTCCAAGGATGGGCTTGATCGCATCCAGGAACAGCTGACGCTCAACTTCCGCCGGTTCGAAGTGGTCTACACCCTGCAGGAAGCCTCTGGCGCACCTGGCCCGGAGAGCATGGCCGGTTGGGAAATCGCCGAGAACAAGGAATGGAGCGCGGGCTGAGTCCCGACCCTTCCGTTCGGGAAAACAGGGGTGGGCGCGTCAGCATTACAGACGCGCCTCCCGGCTTGATTGCGGGCGGTCCTGCGTATGTGAAAGACGTGGCTGTCTTGTCAGGGTCGCGGCCTCTTGCACTAGGAAGGCGGCATCATGGCAGACGCTGAGGACACCGGAAAAAGCCCACGGACGCGTTTATGGAAAGACCATGAGCGCGCCAAGGTGTCGCTGTTTCAGGTCTTTCGCGACGCGAATGAACGTCACGATGCAAAAGTAGGACGCCCCGCCAATGAAGGCGGAGAGACCGAGATATCTGTGCGCAGCAAGTTGCGCCGCGACGGTATCCCGCGTGACAAACTTCGGACCCATCTTCAGGCCGATCTCAACGCCCTTTTGAATACCGTGCGGCTTGATGCAACGGTCTCTCTCGAGGATGCGCCCCATGTGGCACGGTCGGTACTGAACTACGGGTTTCGCGATCTCAGCAACATTGCGGCTTCAGAACTCAACACGCCGCAGATCACGGCATCCATCCGTCAAAGCCTCATTGATCATGAACCACGGCTGCTACCCGAGTCGATCGAGGTGCGGATCACCCGCAACGATGGCGGCACGGCGCAGCGCATATCGCTGTCTGTATCGGCCGAACTGATCGGTGATCCGGTGGACATTCCCGTTGATTTCGATGCCGAAGTCGATCTTGGAGCCGGCAAGCTGCGCATGTCGAAACTTCGGGTGCAGACATGAAACGGGCCTTTCGCGACGCCTATAACCGGGAACTGGCGATCCTCAAGGAGCGGTCAGTCGAATTCGCCGAGGATTACCCCGGCCTTGCCGAACGTCTGGGCGGTTTGATCGAGGACAACATGGACCCGTCGATCGCCGGGCTGCTGGAGGGCAGCGCATTTCTGGCCGCACGTGTGCAGCTGAAGATGCAGGAGGAATACCGCACCTTCACCGGCGAATTGCTGGACCAGGTGTTTCCAGACGCGCTCGCACCGACGCCGAGTGTCATGTTGGTGCGCGCCACTCTGCCCGTCGAGAATGCGGAACTGGTCAAGGGCGTAACATTTACACGCGGCGAATACCTTGATGCGCGTTATGCCGATGCCGACAAGAAGGTGACCTGCCGCTACGCCCTCGCCGCGCCGCTTACGCTATGGCCGCTGGCATTGACCAAGGCGGTCTATCATGGCCGCACTGGCCCTATCGGTGCGCTCGGGCAGGAAATCGCCCCTGGCACCAAGGCCGGGCTTGAGCTGGAATTCGCGCGCATCGGCCTGGACGGCAAGACCGGCAAGGGCGGTGCCATCAGCGAGGTCGAGATCGACAGCCTGCCGATTTATCTGACCGGGCCGATGGACGACGCCATACGCCTCTATGAGCAGTTTCTCAGCGACGTGACCCGCGTCTCGCTTCGGTATCTCGACCAAAACGGAGATGCCGTGTTCCGCCGCTTGCCGCCTGATGCGATCCAACAGATCGGGATGGGCCCTGCCGAGCGGCTCTTTCCGCATAACGACCGCCTTTTCAACGGCTTCGCCATGCTGCGTGAGGCGTTCATCTTTCCACGCAAGTTCCTCGGCATCCGGATTGAAGGCCTGCGCACCGCCCTTCAGGGCATCAAGGCCAATGACGTTCGCATCATCGTCGAGTTCGATACAATCAGTCCGACACTTGAAAGCCGGTTGGAGCCATCGCATCTGAGCCTGCACAGCGCACCGGCGGTCAATCTGTTCGAAGAGAATTCGAGCATGGTGCGGATCGATCGCAAGAGGCATGAATTCGTCGTGCCACCGAACAGTAGCCCGGTCTCGCATTACGAGATTCACCACATCCTTGAAGTCTACGCACATTACTCCGGCAATGTGGACAAGGTGAAGGTCCACCCGCTTTATGCCCTGCCACCTGACGGGCAGGACCCGCGACAGGTGCTCTATTATACCGCGCGACGCAAGCCACGCCGCCTGACAATGAAAGAACGGCGCTATGGCACGTCCCGCCATCGCTACCGGGGAACCGAGACCTATATCTCGATCTACGAGCCGCCCGAGGATCAGAACGCGCATCGCTTGCAGATCAAGGCACTGTGCTCCAACAGACACCTGCCCGGCTACCTTCCGATCGCGCAGGGCAAGGACGATTTCTACTTCAGCGAGGATCAGACCGTTACGCTAAGCTGTGTCGCCGGGCCAAGCCCGCCGCGTGAATCCCTGGCCGACATGGAGGCCGAGGCCCCGCATCGCACAACATCAGGCGACTCGTATTGGCGCCTGATGAGCTATCTCGCGCTCAATCATTTCGGGCTGGAAAACCGCGACGGCACCGAAGGAGCGGCGGCCATGCGCGAGCTTTTGTCACTGTTCGCCGACCTGTCGGACAATATCACTGAAACGCAGATTCAGGGGCTGGTCGATGTCAGCACCCGCCCGATCACCCGAACAATCCGCCGTCCCGACGGGTTTCATCCCGCGCGCGGCCTCGAGGTCACGCTGATGTTCGACGAAGACGAATTCGAGGGCAGCGGCATCATGCTTCTGGCGGCTGTACTTGACCGGTTTCTCGCAGAATACGCAGCGATCAACAGCTTTACCCAATGCGTGATTCATTCGCGTCAGCGGGGCCATATCAAGACATGGCCGCCGCGCATCGGCAGCGGGCCGATCCTGTGACCGCACAGCCGCCCCCCGGCGCCCCCGAGCGCGCCCACGAGGGTCACGGGTTCCTGACCCTGATGCGGGATATCGAGCGGCGCGGCAAGGACAGGCCGCGCATCGGCCGTAACCGACGCCTCCGCGATGCACTCGTGCGCCTCGGGCAGGATCCTTTCCTTGCCTTTCCCCACAGCGAATTGTCCCGACTGGCAGACAAGAAAGGCAAGCCGCGGGTGCAGGCGCACTTTCTGGGGTTTTTCGGCCCCTATGGTGCGCTGCCACTCAACACCACCGAAGAGGTGCTGCGCTGGTTTGATCAGGGGGACGAGGCTTTTGTCGAATTTACAGATATTTTCGCCGCACGTTTCATCGAGCTTTTTTACCGCGCGTGGGCGGACGCGCGCCCGATCACGCAATTCGATCATCCCGATGACGACCGTTTCCAGAGCTACCTGCTGACGCTCACCGGCACCGGCACGCCCGCCTACCGGGGGCGCGACAGCGTCAGCGACACGGTGCGTCTGCGACTGTCCGGACTGGCGTCAGGACGGGTCAAGAGCCCGGTTCGGCTCCGGCAGATGCTGCAGGTACATTTCAGCGGCAGTATCGGGGTGGAGATCGAGGAACTTGTCCCGGTCTGGCTCGACTTTGAGGACGACGCCCTCAGCCGGGTGGGCCTGCAAAACAGCAGTCTTGGCCGCGACATTCATTTGGGTGGGCGGGTTCGATCAATCGGGGAAAAGATCACCATTCACCTGCACCTTGCAGATATGGACAGCTATCATCGCATTCTGCCCGGCGGTGCCGATCACGCGCATCTGCGCGATATCGTGTTCTGGTATCTGGGCCGCGCCTTCGACATAGACGTGGCCCTCTGGCTGCCGCATCCGGTGGTGCCACCAGCTATTCTGGGCCGCAACACGCAACTGGGCTGGATGGCCTGCATCGCCCCCGCCCCGCAAGAGAGCGCGCCCGAAGGCATGGTCTGCGGCACGGTCTATCACCTCAGCCCCGGCGGCACCCGCAACGCGACGCCCATGGCGGCCTGACATGACACGCATAGATAAAGACAATTCAAGGACGAACGCCAATGACCGAAATCAGTATTGAGAAATACGCCGGCAAGATGAACCGCGCCGGATATGACGCATTTCTGCAGGGCATGCGCTATGCCCGGAGCGAGCGTAACCGCTATGTAGATCTGAGCCACTGGCTGTTTCATTCGGTCTCCAATCAGAATGGCGACATCTCGGTCACGCTGCGCGAACTGGGCATCGACCGGGGTCGGGTGCTCAAGGATCTCGACAAGGCGATGGCCGGTCTCGACAAGAACGTCACTGAGACCCCTGGCATATCCGAGCACCTGTCAGATGCGCTCAACCATGCCTGGACCTACGCCACCCTGTTCTTTGGCGAGGCGCAGATCCGCACCGGACATGTTCTGGTAGCCCTGCTGAACGATCCGGCTCTGCGGCGCGGGCTGGTGCGGTATTCCAAGGAGTTCGACCAGATTTCCGTGGACCAACTGGCGCAAGACAGCCGCACGCTCTGGTCCGAGTCCGAAGAAGAGAACATGCCGCCGATGGACGGCACCGGGCTGAGCAGTGCCGGGCGCGGCGACACGGGCGACGAGGATCGTTCCGGCGCGGCAACGGCTCTTGGCCGATTCTCAGTGGATATGACCGCCGAGGCGCAGGCGAAGAAGCTTGATCGGGTGGTGGGCCGTGATGACGAAATTCGGCAGGTGATCGACATCCTTCTGCGCCGCCGCCAGAACAACCCGATCCTGACCGGCGAGGCGGGCGTGGGCAAGACCGCGGTGGTCGAGGGATTTGCCCAATGGCTCGCCGCTGGCGAAGTGCCACCCAAGCTCAAGGGGACGCGGCTGCACATGCTCGACATCCAGTCGATGCAGGCGGGTGCGTCGATGAAGGGAGAGTTCGAACAGCGTCTGAAATCCGTGATCGACGAAGTGCAATCCTCCGCCACGCCGATCATCCTGTTCATCGACGAGGCGCATACCCTGATCGGCGCCGGGGGGCAGGCCGGGACGGGTGATGCCGCCAACCTTTTGAAACCCGCTCTGGCGCGCGGCACCCTGCGCACCATCGCAGCAACGACATGGTCCGAATACCGCCAGCATATCGAGAAAGACCCGGCGCTGACACGACGGTTTCAGCCCATCAACGTCGACGAACCTGATATCGAGCGGTGCTGCTACATGCTGCGCGGTATCCTCGCGCCGATGGAGGCGCATCACAACGTGCGCATCTCGGATGAAGCGATCGTTTCTGCCGTCACCCTGTCCTCGCGCTACATCCCCGCGCGGCAATTGCCGGACAAGGCGGTGTCACTGCTCGATACCGCCTGCGCGCGGGTGGCGGTCAGCCAGTCCTCGGTTCCGGCGAGGATCATGGACATGAAGGAACGCATTGCCGCGCTAGACACCGAAATCGCCGCCAAGGTCGCCGAACGCGATCTGGGCGAAACCAACGAGGAGCGCCTGATCGAGGCCGAGGCGGAAAAGGCGCAATTGATCGAAGATCTGGCCGCGACCGAGACGATGTATGCCAGGGAAAAGGAGATCGTCGATCAGGTTCTGGCGCTGCGCAAATCCATCGCCGTGGCCGAGGGCCGCGATGTGGACGACGTGGCCGACGCCCGCCCCGAGGAAGAGGACGCGGCTTCGGATGCCGCCGCCGAAGCCAGGAGCGACGATGTCGACCCAGCCGAGGCGCGCGCTGAAATGCATGCGCGCATGGCAGATCTGGAATCCGGCAACCCCGATGATCGCATGGTCTATGCTCATGTCGATGCACAGGCCGTGGCCAGCGTGATTTCCGACTGGACGGGCATCCCGGCGGGGCGGATGGTGCAGGACGAATTGCAGGCCGTACTCAACCTCGCTGAACACCTGCAGGAACGCGTGATCGGTCAGGATCATGGGCTGCGCGCCATCGCCAAGCGGATCGAGACCAATCGCGCGGGACTATCGAACCCCAACAAGCCGATCGGCGTTTTCATGCTCTGCGGCCCCTCGGGCGTGGGCAAGACCGAAACCGCCCTCGCCCTCGCCGAAGAGCTTTACGGTGGCGAGCAGAATGTCATCACCATCAACATGAGCGAGTTTCAGGAAGCGCATACCGTCTCACTGCTGAAAGGGGCACCGCCGGGATATGTCGGCTATGGCGAGGGCGGTCGCCTGACCGAAGCGGTGCGGCGCAAGCCCTATTCAGTGGTCCTGCTCGACGAGGTCGAAAAGGCACATTCAGACATCCACGAACTGTTCTTTCAGGTCTTCGACAAGGGCGTGATGGAGGACGGCAACGGGCGGCTGATCGACTTCAAGAACACGTTGATCCTGCTGACCTCGAACGTCGGCACCGACGTGATCATGGACATGGCCGATCAGGGCAACGTGACCCCAGATCTCGACGAGCTTGAGGCGGCGCTCAAGCCCTATCAGCTAGACGTGTTCCCGCCTGCCCTGTTGGGCCGGATCGTAACGATCCCCTATTTCCCCCTTGGTCGCGAGGTTCTGGCCGGGATTGCCCGGCTCAAGCTCGGCGCGGTGGAAAAGCGGCTCAAGGACGCGCATGGCGCGGTGCTCGAATATGGCGACGACGTGCTCGACCATATCGTCGAGCAATGCCGCGACCCGGATTCGGGCGGGCGGATGATCGACAACATCATCACCAATTCGATCCTTCCCGACCTCAGCCGCCAGGTACTGGGGCGGATGGTCTCGGGCGAGACAATTTCGAAGGTGTCGGTGAAGGTGATCGAGGAACGGTTCGAATATGAATTCAGCTAAGAACGCCTTTATAGAATAGGGAGGACGACCAATGACAACACTGCCGCAACAGTTTCCAGACCTGCGATTTGCGCCGGAGAACCTCTATTTCAGTGATGAAGAATACAACAGCATCGCCAAGGAATTCTTTGGTAACGCCGGACCAGAGACCTTGACCAACCACGACCGGGCCTTCCTTCAGGCGGCGTTGTTCGTCGCCGTCGACAAGAGTGAAAAAGCCGGAGCACTCTTCGGAATTTGGACATCTTTCGTGACGGCGACCCCCAGCCAGTCACTGGTAAAGCTCGCCAAGAAGCTCGCCCAGACAGGTGCGAAATATCTATACGCCGCCTATATCGACGACGATCCCAAATATTCCGCCGTTGGGCGTGCAGGTGTTCAGTATTCGGCGTTCACCACAGAATGGCGAGTCAGAGTTGGAACAGGCGATACAAGCATGCTCAGCAATTTTCTGAAGTTTGGAACGTGACCTCGACAGAATCCGTTCCACTAAATGTCGAGATCGCGGCGCACCGACCAACTTGACGAGACAACATTGAACCATGCCCGCACACCCGCTTGGTGCACGGGCAAGATGGCTGTGAGCGACCGCGCCTGGTCAGGCCATCTTGGACACAGGTCGCCCGACAAAGAGCCGGTCATCGACCTGGACCTGCATGAAGCCGTTTTCCAACAGCGCAACGAAGATACCCTGAATGAACGTGCAGGAGCCGGTCTGGATGGTGCGCAGCATGGTTTTTCCCTCATTAAGAAACGCGTCGGTCCGCGTCTGTTGATCCTATGCCGTTGATGATGCTTGAAAATCCCAAGGGACGACAGTGATCAAAGGGAAGGTGGCGTTCTATTTCGATAACCAACGAACTTTCGAGCGCGCCGACGCCGATCAGAGCCAATCCCGCAGGATCGGGATCAGGGGAATATCGGCCGGGGGCATCGGATAGGATTTGAGGTCACCCGCACGCACCCACTTGAGGGCCTGCCCCTCACGACCCTGCGGGATGCCCTGCCATTTGCGGCAGGCAAAGAGCGGCATCAGCAGGTGAAAATCCGCGTAGGAATGGCTGGCAAAGGTCAACGGCGCCAGACAACTGGCCCATGTGTCGATGCCCAACTCTTCCTGCAACTCGCGGATCAGCGCATGTTCGGGCGTCTCACCCGCCTCGACCTTGCCGCCGGGAAATTCCCACAGCCCGGCCATGGATTTGCCCTCGGGGCGCTGCGTGAGCAGGATGCGCCCATCCACGTCGATCAGCGCCACCGCCGAAACAAGAACCGTTTTCAAGACCGGTAGTCCGCGTTGATATCGATATAGCCATGGGTCAGATCGCAGGTCCAGACGCGGGCGGTGCCGCCGCCAAGACCCAGATCCACATGGATCACGATGTCCTGATTCTTCATGTAGGCTGCGGCCTTCGCCTCGTCATAGTCGGGGCTGACGAACCCCTCTCGCGCGACCTCCAGATCGCCGAACCAGATCGACAGCCGGTCGCGATCCGCGCGCGCACCGGATTTGCCCACCGCCATCACGACGCGGCCCCAATTCGGGTCCTCACCCGCCACCGCCGTCTTGATCAGCGGCGAATTGGCGATGGATTTCGCATGGATATGCGCCTCGGCATCCGAGGCCCCGCCCGTCACCGAGACCTCGACGAATTTCGTGGCCCCCTCGCCGTCACGCACCACCTGATGCGCGAGATCGAGCATGACGCGGCGCAGCCCCTCCATGAAGCCGACATTGGTCTCGGTCACGCGAATGCCCGACGCCCCGGTTGCCGCCACCAGAAGCGTGTCGGAGGTCGAGGTGTCGCTATCCACGGTGATGCAGTTGAACGTCGTGCGGTTGAGCGCGCTCACCATGTCCTGCAGGATATCTTGCTCGATCGCCGCATCAGTGAAGATATAGACCAGCATCGTCGCCATGTCGGGCGCGATCATCCCCGATCCCTTGGCGATGCCCGCGATATGCACGGTTTGCTCGTCGACAGTGATGGTGGTGCCCGATCCCTTGGGAAAGGTATCGGTGGTCATGATCGCATGCGCCGCCGTCTCGATGGCATGCGGCGACAGCGAGGCTTTGAGATCGTCGAGGCAGGCGGTGATGCGGTCATGCGGCAGCGGCTCGCCGATCACACCGGTCGACGAGGAAAACACCCGCGCCGCCGGGATGCCGAGCGTCTCGGCCACCGCCCGCGTCACCGCGCTGACCGAATCGGCCCCGCGACGCCCGGTAAAGGCATTGGCGTTGCCGGAATTCACGAGGATCGCAGCCCCGCCCTCCGGCGCGCCGCCAATCTTGTCCTGACAATCCAGCACCGCCGCCGAGCGCGTGGCCGAGCGGGTGAACACCCCCGCCACCGCCGTCCCGGGCGCAAGATGCGCGAGCATCACATCGGTGCGATCCTTGTAGCGCACCCCCGCCGCCGTGGTGGCAAAGCTCACCCCGGCGATCTCGGGCAGGTCGGGAAATCCCGTCGGGGCGAGCGGGGAAAGCGGCGGTTTGGCGCCCATGGCTCAGTTCTCCAGAAGATCGGTCTGGTTGATCAACGCGGGGTCAAGCGCCTCGCCCGCGTCACGCGCGACACTGCTTTCGGCCTCAAGATCGGCGATATAGGCGTCAAAAGCCGCTTGCCGCAGCTCGCCCACCAACTCGTCGCGCACCGCGTCAAGCTCGGGGCGTTCCTTGACCCGGGTCTCCTTGAGCTGGATCACATGCCAGCCGAATTGCGTCTGCAAAGGGGCCGAAACGCCGCCTTCGTCGAGGGCGGCCACCGCGTCAAAGAACTCGGGCACCATGACACCATCGCCGAACCAGCCCAGATCACCGCCCGAGGGGCCCGAGGGGCCAGTGGAATGCTCTTGCGCGAGGGCCGCGAAATTGGCCCCGCCCTCGATCTCCTCGATCAGCTTTTGCGCCTCTTCCTCGGTTTCCACTAGGATATGCGCGGCCTTGTACTCGGTTTCGGGTTCAGCATCGGAATAGCGCGCCTCATAGGCCTCTTGCAGCGCCTCGTCGGTGAGCGCGTCATTGAGAACATCATCGGCCACATCCGCCGCAAGGATCGCGCGCCGCTCGTTGTCGAGCTGCATCTGCGCGGCCAGCGACGGCGTGCCCTCATACGCCTGCATCAATAGCGTCTGCTGCACCAACTGATCCAGCACGCCCTTGAACAGCGCCTCCGGCGGCACCTGATCGTATTGCTGCGGCAGCCCCGCGCGCAGCGACAGCATGTGCCCGAGCGTGATCTCGGTATCGCCCACGGTGGCGACGACCGTCTCGGCGGCCGGCGTATCCTGCGCCAGCAGAGGCGCGCCCATCATCAGCCCGGCGACAAGCGCGGTCGAGGTCATCATATGGCGAAACATGCAAACATCCCTTTATTGCGTGACGCGACACCGGGCGTGACGGCGCGCGACGTTGACACTTTTCCGGCGGCCCCTTACATCGCCTTGTAACCAAGGCGCGAGCCGACAACTTGCGCCCGTTTTAGGGCGCGCAGGCGAGCGGGGCAAGCGATTGCCTGTCACGGACAGTCAAAACACCGGAACGGATAAAACATGTTGGGTATTGGAACGGTCGCGCGCAAGATCTTCGGGACACCGAACGACCGCAAGATCAAGGCGACGCGCCCGCTGGTCGAAAAGATCAACGCACTGGAACCGGAATACGAGGCGCTCGACGACGACGGGCTGATCGCCAAGACCGACGAGTTCCGCAAGCGCATCGCCGAGGGCGAGAGCCTTGACGCCCTGTTGCCCGAGGCCTTTGCCAATTGCCGCGAAGCAGCCCGCCGCGCGCTTGGATTGCGCGCCTTCGACGTGCAGCTGATGGGCGGGATATTTTTGCATCAGGGCAATATTTCCGAGATGAAGACCGGCGAGGGCAAGACACTTGTGGCGACCTTCCCCTGCTATCTCAACGCACTTTCCGGCAAGGGTGTGCATGTGGTCACGGTGAACGACTACCTTGCCCGGCGCGATGCCGAGTGGATGGGCAAGGTCTTTGCCGCGCTCGGCATGACCACGGGCGTCGTCTATCCGCAACAGCCGGAGGCCGAGAAAAAGACCGCCTATGGTGCTGATGTCACCTATGCCACCAATAACGAGCTTGGGTTCGATTATCTGCGCGACAACATGAAAGCCTCGCTCGAAGAGATGAACCAACGCGCACATAATTTCGCCGTGGTGGACGAGGTCGACAGCATCCTGATCGACGAGGCCCGCACCCCGCTGATCATTTCCGGCCCCAGCCAGGACCGCAGTGAACTTTATCAGACCATCGACGCGCTGATCCCGGAACTGAGCGACGATCACTATTCGCTCGACGAAAAGACCCGCAACGTCACCTTCACGGACGAAGGCAACGAATACCTGGAAAACCTCCTCAAGGAGCGCGGCATCCTGCCCGAGGAGCAATCGCTCTACGATCCCGAGAGCACGACCATCGTGCACCACGTCAATCAGGGCCTGCGCGCGCACAAGCTGTTCAGCAAGGACAAGGATTACATCGTGCGTGACGGCGACGTCGTTCTGATCGACGAATTCACCGGTCGCATGATGGCCGGGCGACGCTTGTCCGACGGTCTGCATCAGGCCATCGAGGCCAAGGAAGGCTGCCAGATCCAGCCCGAGAACGTGACGCTGGCCAGCGTGACCTTCCAGAATTACTTCCGCCTCTATGACAAGCTCTCGGGCATGACCGGCACCGCCGTCACCGAGGCCGAGGAATTCGCGGAAATCTATGGTCTCGGCGTGGTTGAGGTGCCCACCAACCAGCCAATTGCGCGGGTCGATCAGGACGATGCCGTCTATCGCACCCAACAGGAAAAATACGACGCCATCGTCGAGGAAATCCGCGAGGCGCACGGCAAGGGCCAGCCGATCCTCGTCGGCACCACCTCTATCGAGAAATCCGAAATGCTGAGTACCCTGCTGACCAAGGCAGGCATCACGCATAACGTGCTCAACGCGCGCCAGCACGAGAAAGAGGCGCAGATCATCGCCGATGCGGGCAAGCTGGGTGCCGTGACTATCGCCACCAACATGGCCGGGCGCGGCACCGACATTAAACTCGGCGGTAATCTTGACTTCCAGATCATGGAGGCCATCGCCGCCGATCCCGAGAGCGACCCCGAGGAAATCCGTCACCGCATCGAAGCCGAGCACACCGCCGACGAAGAGGCCGTGAAGGCCGCGGGCGGTCTTTTCGTGCTCGCCACCGAACGCCATGAAAGCCGCCGTATCGACAACCAGCTGCGCGGTCGCTCGGGCCGTCAGGGCGACCCGGGCCGATCAGCCTTTTTCCTCAGCCTCGATGACGACCTGATGCGCATCTTCGGCTCGGAGCGGCTTGAAAAGGTGCTCTCGACGCTTGGCATGAAGGAAGGCGAAGCGATCATTCACCCTTGGGTCAACAAATCGCTGGAACGCGCACAAGCCAAGGTCGAAGGGCGCAATTTCGATATCCGCAAGCAGTTGCTGAAATTCGACGACGTGATGAACGAACAGCGCAAGGTGATCTTCAAGCAGCGCCTCGACATCATGAAGGCCAAGGACCTGAGCGAGATCGTGCGCGACATGCGCGCCGAGGTGATCACCGATCTCGTCGATCAGTATATGCCGCCCAAGACCTATGCCGATCAATGGGATACCGAGGGCCTGCATGCTGCGGTGATCGAGCATCTCAACATGGACCTGCCGGTGATCGACTGGGCCGCCGAGGAAGGCGTGGACGACGAGGAGATCATCGAACGGCTGGACAAGGCCGCCGACGAGATGATGGCCGCCAAAGCCGCCCAGTTCGGCCCCGAGAGCATGCGCATGATCGAGAAACAGGTGCTCTTGCAGACCATAGACGGCAAATGGCGCGAGCATCTTCTGACGCTTGAACACCTGCGCAGCGTCGTCGGCTTTCGCGGCTATGCACAGCGCGACCCGCTCAACGAATACAAGAACGAGTCGTTCCAGCTATTCGAGACCATGCTCGACAGCTTGCGTATGGACGTGACCAAGAAGCTGTCGCAGATCCGTCCGATGTCGGAAGAAGAGCAACAGTCGCTGATGCGCGAGTTGCAGGAGCAGCGCGCCGCGATGGAGGCCGCCGCACAGCCCGAAACCCCTGCCGAACCATCCGCAGAGGGCGCGCCCGGCTTTGTCGAGAGCGATCCCTCGACCTGGGGCAACCCGGGCCGGAACGAGCCCTGCCCCTGCGGGTCCGGCAAGAAGTTCAAGCATTGCCACGGGCGGCTAAGCTGAGAGAAATCGCCCGATTGAGACCTTTACCGTGCCATCGGGAAGCCATTATTAACGCCTAGCGTCTATACCAACCGTGGTTTGGTATGGAGAGCACTATGTCAAAGGCTCGACGTTACATCATGGCGGGCGGCACCTTTGCTTGCGCGCTTGGAATCGGATTTTTCATGCAGGCGCAGGCACCGTCGCACCCGGTGGCTGCGATGCAATCGGTCTCGGTTCCCGTGCTCGACAAACCGGTCGAGATCTCGCAGATCGAACTGACCTCTGCCGCGCCCACGCCTCCTGCGGCGATGCCGGGCCCGGTTGCCCTCCCGGCGGCACCGGTTACGCTCGCTGTGGCCAAAGAGACCGCGACACCCGAATTGATGCCGCAGGAAGAGGTCGCCCCGACCTTCACATGCGACTACGAGATGGATGCCGCGCTGCGCAAGGGCGCGATGGTCGAACTGACCGTGTCAGCGCCTTGCCGTATCAACGAGCGTTTCACTGTTCATCATAACGGCATGATGTTCAACGCCGTGACTGATAGCGCCGGGCAGAGCCGTCTGGACGTGCCCGCACTGAGCGAGAGCGCGGTTTTCATCGTGTCTTTCGCCGACGGCGAGGGGGCGCTGGCGACGGCAGATGTCGACACGCTCCCACTCTACGATCGCTTTGTCGTACAGTGGAGCGGCAGTGCAGACAGCCTCTCGCTGCACGCCCTCGAATACGGTGCAGATTTCGGTGAGGCGGGTCATATCTGGGCCGCATCCACGCAGGACAAGGCCCGCGGCATCGCAGGCGAAGGTGGGTTTCTGACACGTCTCGGCACCCCCGGCACCGATCAGGGTCTGATGGCCGAGGTCTATACCTTCCCCACCGGCACCGCCACGCGCGCAGGCGATGTGACTCTGCGGGTCGAGGCCGAGGTGAGCGAGGCAAATTGTGGCCGCGAACTCGAGGCGCAGACCATCGCCACCGGCGACACGGGGCTCACGGTGCAGGACCTTGTGCTGGCCATGCCCGATTGCGAGGCCATCGGAGAGTTTCTGGTGTTGAAAAACCTGTTCAATGACCTGAAGATCGCGCAGAACTAAGGCCGCGGTTTTCAGGGGGGCAGGACATGACAGCATTGCGTGCGGCGATCCTCGCCGCACTTTGTCTTCTGGTCGTTCCGATCGCGGTTGCAGCACAAGATGTGACGCTCCGCTCTCATGATGGCTCTGTCGAAATATCCGGCAACCTTCTGGGCTTTGACGGCGAATTCTATCGTGTCGATACGGTATATGGCGAATTGACCGTCGATGGGTCCGGCGTCGCCTGCGAAGGGCCGGGCTGCCCCAATCTCGAGGCCTATGTCGCGCGGCTCGTGTTTTCCGGCGCGCCGACAGTCGGGCGCATCCTCATGCCCGCCCTGCTCGAAGCCTTTGCCATTCGCGGTGATTACGATCTGCGGCGCGTGACCGACACGCCGACAGAATTGCGTTTTGATCTGCACACTGGCCAGGACGGCACGCTGATCGGGGAATTCACCTTTCGCCTGACCAATACCGACGAGGGGTTTGCCGATCTGCTGGCCAACGAGGCAGATATCGCCATGACACTGCGCGAGATCCGGCAAGGCGAACTGGAGCGCGCGCGTGAGGCAGGGCTTGGTAATCTCGCGGCGCCCGGACGGGCGCGAGTGCTCGCGCTGGACGCGCTGGTTCCAGTCGTAGCCCCAAGCAACCCGGCGCAAGGCATCAGCCTGCGGCAATTGTCACGTGCATTGGCGGGCGAGATCTTGAACTGGACCGATCTGGGCGGCCCGGATGCGCCAATCGACATTCACCTGTGGTCGGCTGAAACCGGGGTCGGGCAAGCCAGCGTCGATCAGGTCCTTGCCCCAGAGGGTCGCCGCCTGCTGGAACCTGTTGAACGTCATTCCAATGGCACAGCCTTCGCCAAGGCCGTCGCGAGCGATCCTTTTGCGCTCGGCCTCACGACTCGCTCTGAACAGGGCGATACGTGGGAATTACCCGTTACCGGGGCCTGCGGATTTGCACTGCGCGCCACGCGCCGGGCCGTCAAGACCGAGGACTACCCGCTGACCGCGCCGCTTTTTCTCTATCTCCCCGCACGCCGCCTGCCCAAACTGGGCCGCGAGTTCATCGCCTATCTGCGCGATCCCTCGGCCCAACTGGTCATCCGTCGCGCGGGATTTGTCGATCAGACCCCCGAAGAGATCGAAATCAACGCGCAAGGCGATCGGTTCGCGAATGCGATTGCTCAGGCGGGAGACGAACTGGGGCTTGGGGAATTGCAACGCATGGTGCGCACACTCGCGCCGCTCAAGCGACTGACCACCACGTTCCGGTTCGAGACAGGATCGGTCAGGCTCGACGCGCAATCCCGGTCCAACGCGCAGCAATTGGCACGGTCCCTGGAGCTTGGGCTTTATGACAATCGCCGCCTTGTCTTTGTCGGATTCTCCGATGGCGAGGGCCCGGCCGAAACCAATCGCGAGATTGCCCTGCGGCGGGCCGAAACGGTGCGGCGGGCCGTCATCCGGGCCGCTGAAACCGCTCGGCTCGAACAGATCGACCTCGCGGTCGAGGCGTTTGGCGAGGCGATGCCCATGGCCTGCGACGATACCGCCTGGGGCCGCCAGGTGAACCGTCGGGTCGAGGTCTGGCTCCGCTAGAGATAGCCGTCCGCGCGAAAGCTCACCTCGCCGGCACGCCCGATAACCACGTGATCGTGCAGCGTGATGCCCAGCACCTCGGCGGCGCGGGCCACCTGCGCGGTCATGTCGATATCCGCCGCCGAGGGTGTGGGATCACCCGAGGGGTGATTGTGCACGAGGATCAGCGCGCTCGCATTATGGTGCAGCGCCCGCCTGACCACCTCACGCGGGTAGACCGGCACATGATCCACCGTGCCGCGTGCCTGTTCCTCGTCGGCGATCAGCACGTTCTTGCGATCAAGATAGAAGACCCGGAACTGCTCGGTCTCGCGATGCGCCATGCTGGCCCGGCAATAGGACAGCAGAGCATCCCAGGATGAGATCACGGCTCGGTTCATCACCCGCGCCTGCGCCAGCCGGTGCGCCGCGGCCTCGACCACCTTCAACTCGCAGATCACTGCCTCACCCACACCGCTGACAGCCAAGAGCCGCTCTGCCGAGGCCGAGATGACCCCGGCGAAATCGCCAAACGTCTCGAGCAATGTACGCGCCAGCGGTTTAACATCGCGGCGCGGGATGGCCCGAAAGAGCACCAGTTCCAGCATTTCGTAGTCAGGCATCGCGCGCGCGCCCCCATCTAGAAACCGCGCGCGCAATCGCTGCCTGTGATCGCGAATATAGGAGGGCTGGCGCACGGGCACCGTAACCGGCGCCGCCATCTCGGGCGCAAATAGCGGCAAGGGCCGCTCGGAAAAGGCGGGGGCATCTGTCATGCCCCCAACCTTGCCCGCGACATGTTAGAAAAGAGTTAATGCCAAATCGGCATCAGCTTTTCATCGAGTCCCAGAAGTTCTTGACGGAAGAAAAGAAGCTCTTGCTTTCCGGGTTGTTATCCTCGCTCAGCGCGTCGAATTCGCGCAACAACTCTTTCTGCTTTGAGGTCAGGTTCACGGGTGTTTCCACCGCCAGTTCGATGAACATGTCGCCGGGCGCACCTCCGCGCAGGGCTGGCATGCCCTTGCCGCGCAGGCGCATCTGGCGGCCTGACTGAGAACCTGCGGGGATCTTGACGCGACTGCGTCCGCCCTCGATCGTCGGAACCTCGATATCGCCGCCAAGCGCAGCCTTGGCCATCGACACGGGCACGCGACAGAAGAGATTGGTATCCTCACGCTCGAACAACTCGTGCTTGGTCACCTCGATGAAGATATAGAGATCACCCGCCGGTCCGCCGCGCATGCCTGCCTCACCCTCTCCGGCGAGACGGATACGGGTGCCGGTCTCGACGCCCGCGGGGATGTTCACGCTAAGCGCGCGATCCTTTTGTACGCGACCCTGACCCTGGCAGACCTTACAGGGATTTTTGATGATCTGGCCAAGTCCCCCACAGGTGGGGCAGGTCCGTTCCACGGTGAAAAAGCCCTGTTGCGCGCGCACCTTGCCCATGCCCGAACAGGTCGGGCAGGTGGTCGGCTGCGCGCCGCCCTCGGCGCCCGAGCCATCACACTCGTCACATGGCACCGCAGAGGGCACCTTGATGCTCTTTTGCAGACCCCCATAGGCCTCTTCCAAGGTCACGCGCAGGTTATAGCGCAGGTCCGCACCCCGGGCCGCACGTTGCCGCCCGCCACCACGTCCGCCGCCCATGAAATCGCCGAAAAGATCGTCGAACACGTCAGAGAAGGCCGAGGCGAAATCGCCCTGCCCGGCCCCGCCGCCGAACCCGCCACCGGGACGCGCGCCGCCGCCTCCCATACCGCCGTCAAAGGCGGCATGGCCGAACCGGTCATAGGCGGCCTTCTTCTCCGGGTCTTTCAGGACGTCATACGCCTCGCCCGCTTCCTTGAACTGCTTCTCGGCGTCCGGATTGTCGGAATTGCGATCAGGGTGAAGCTCTTTCGCCTTGGTGCGGTAGGCTTTCTTGATCTCGTCTGCCGAGGCGCCCTTGGAAAGCCCGAGCACTTCGTAATAGTCACGTTTGGCCATCTGGGATCTCCTTGATGTCGGAGCGTGGGAGCCGGTCCGGCATTACACCGAACCGGCCCGCTTGGTCCGAAACGTGCCTCAGGCGCGCTTGTTGTCGTCGAGATCCTCGAAATCGGCATCGAGGATGTCATCGTCGTCACCCCGTGCCTGATCGGCTCCCGCAGGCTCATCCTGGCCGTCGTCCTGGCTGGCCTTATAGATCGCCTCGCCCAGCTTCATCGACGCCTCGGCGACGTTCTGGATGCCGGACTTGATCTTGTCGACATTCTCACCCTCAAGCTCGTCCTTGAGCGCAGCAATGGCCAGTTCAATCGCCTCGACGGTGGTCGGGTCGACCTTGTCGCCATGCTCCTCAAGCGATTTCTCGGTCGAGTTTATGAGGCTCTCTGCCTGGTTCTTCGACTCGACGAGCTCGCGGCGGGCCTTATCGGCCTCGGCGTTTTCCTCGGCCTCCTTGACCATATTCTCGATATCTTCTTCCGAGAGGCCACCCGACGCCTGAATGGTGATCTTCTGCTCCTTGTTCGTGCCTTTGTCCTTGGCGGAAACGGACACGATGCCATTGGCGTCGATATCGAAGGTCACCTCAATCTGCGGCATGCCTCGCGGGGCGGGCGGGATGTTCTCGAGGTTGAACTGACCGAGCATCTTGTTGTCGGCCGCCATCTCGCGCTCACCCTGGAAGACGCGGATCGTCACGGCCGACTGATTGTCTTCGGCAGTCGAGAAGATCTGGCTCTTGTTGGTCGGGATCGTGGTGTTGCGGTCGATCAGACGGGTAAAGACACCGCCCAATGTTTCGATTCCGAGGCTGAGTGGCGTCACGTCGAGCAGCACCACATCCTTGACGTCGCCTTGCAGCACGCCCGCCTGAATGGCGGCCCCCATGGCCACGACCTCGTCGGGGTTCACACCCTTGTGTGGCTCTTTCCCGAAGAATTTCGTCACTTCCTCGACAACCTTGGGCATGCGGGTCATGCCGCCCACCAGAACCACCTCGTCGATTTCGGAGGCAGACATGCCAGCATCCTTGAGGGCCGCAGCGCAGGGCTTCATCGAGGATTTGATCAGGTCGCCCACGAGGCTTTCAAGCTTGGCGCGGGTCAGTTTCACGACCATGTGCAGCGGCTGCCCGTCCGAGCCCATCGAGATGAACGGCTGGTTGATCTCGGTCTGGCTGGAGCTGGACAGTTCGATCTTGGCCTTTTCGGCGGCTTCCTTGAGACGCTGGAGCGCCATCTTGTCCTTGGTCAGGTCGACGCCATGCTCTTTCTTGAACTCGTCGGCAAGGTAGTTGACGATCCGCATGTCGAAATCTTCACCGCCGAGGAAGGTATCCCCATTGGTCGCCTTGACCTCGAAGAGGCCGTCGTCGATTTCGAGAATGGTCACGTCGAAGGTACCGCCGCCAAGGTCATAGACAGCAATGGTGTGCGTTTCTTTCTTGTCCAGACCGTAGGCGAGCGCCGCCGCCGTCGGCTCGTTGATGATGCGCAGCACTTCGAGACCGGCGATCTTGCCGGCGTCCTTGGTGGCCTGACGCTGTGCGTCGTTGAAATAGGCGGGCACGGTGATGACAGCCTGCGTCACCTCTTCGCCGAGATAGCTCTCGGCGGTTTCCTTCATCTTGCCGAGGATGAAGGCGGAAATCTGGGACGGCGAATACTTCTCGCCACGCGCCTGCACCCAGGCATCGCCATTACCGCCGTCGATGACGGTGAACGGCATGTTCTTCTTGTCCTTGGCGAGATCGGGATCATCGACGCGACGCCCGATCAGGCGCTTGACGCCGAAGATGGTGTTTTCCGGGTTTGTGACGGCCTGCCGCTTGGCGGGCTGACCGACAAGGCGCTCATCCTCGGTGAATGCCACGATCGAGGGCGTGGTACGCGCGCCTTCGGAATTCTCGATCACGCGCGACTGAGCGCCGTCCATGATCGCGATGCAGCTATTCGTGGTGCCGAGGTCAATACCAATCACTTTGGCCATGTTTTCGATCCCTTCTACTTAGGCGATATGACGAAGGCCCGACCCGTTTCGGCATCCGGCCCCCGATGAGGAGCAGACCCGCGTTGTGCCGCAGTGCCTGCGTTTCTGCGCGTATATAGGCAGCGCCGTGTGGGGCTGCAAGCATTGGCACGTAATGGAATCGCGCAATTTGGTATAAAATGACCATCTGGCACAAAGAGGAGACCGCATGCCCCAACCAACCCTGACCCTGCGCGGCGTGGCAATCTACAAGGGCTGGCTACCGCCCGAGGCGCAGGCGGCGATGGTGGACGAATTGCGCGGCGTGGTGGCGCAGGCTCCGCTCTTCACCCCAGTCACCCCGCGAGGCAAGGCTATGAGCGTGCGCATGACAGCCGCCGGGCGCTATGGCTGGGTCACCGACCGGCGTGGCTATCGCTATGAGCCGACACATCCCGAGGGGCTACGCTGGCCGCCAGTTCCAGAAAACGTGCTGACAATCTGGCGCGCACTTGTCAGCGAGTCGCGGCTGCCCGATTGCTGCCTGATCAATTATTACACCGAAGGCGCACGCATGGGATTGCATCAGGATCGTGACGAGGCCGACTTCTCATGGCCAGTGCTGTCGGTGTCCTTGGGCGACGACGCACTCTTCCGGATCGGCAACATCACGCGCGGCGGATCGACCGAATCGGTCTGGCTGAATTCAGGCGACGTGCTTGTAATGGGCGGTGCGGCGCGCCTGATCCATCACGGGGTCGACCGCATACGGCCCGGCACCTCGTCGCTGTTGCAGGGCGGCGGGCGGATCAACCTGACCTGCAGGGTCGTGGATTAACGCCGCGCATCCCAACTGCGCGAGGCATATTGCCGGGTGTAAAACTCGCCCATCAGCCCGATCACCAACAGAACTATGCCCATATAGATCGGGTATTCCAGCGACGTCTTGTGCGGGAAATAGTTGATGAAAACGAACCCCCGCGCCTGATCGATATTGTGAAACAGCGGGTTCCACGAAAACATGTTGTACATGAAGGGCGGCAGGGTGTTGACCACGAACATCTTGCCCGAGGCGATCATGTTGGCGCGCTGATAGACCGTTGCAAAGATCGACACGAAGGTTGGAAGCCACGGCTTGATCGCCAACAGCACCAACCCCACGGCCACCCCGGTGAACCACGCCAGCAAAACCATGCCGAAGGCGGCGATCGGCTGATAGATCGTGATCGGCGTGAATCCCACATGGTAGACGAACAGGATGACGAACATCGACAACACCTGGATGTAGAGTGCACCAAGCGCCGAAGAGGCGATCGCCACGATCGTGTTCATCGGGGCGTGCTGCATCATCGGCGAGGATGGCCCATCCGCCCCGAGAACCGCCCCCATGCCCTTGATATGCGTAAGATAGAGAAAAATACCCGACATCATGAACAGCAAGAAGTCACCGCGCAGCTTGGCGCCGCGAATGCCGAGAACCGTGAACATGAGATAAAACGCCAGCACCATGATGATCACGGTCATGATGTTCAACACGAGCGCGATCACCGCGTTGCCATGCGCCTGACGCACGCTCCGCACGGTCGCATGATAGATCACGTCAAGGATGATGATCGCGGAATGCAGGCTCGATCTTGGGCGTGCGGTCTTGAACATCGGGAAAACTGCCTGAATGCCGTTGGATTTCTTGCGCGGGTTTCTTGCCGTCCCATTCAGACCCTATCATAAGGGGCACCGGGTAATCCATTCATTAAGGGCGTAAAGTGGCGCCTTCCGGGCAAAGGAGCGACAATTTGGAGTACGACACGCTTGTGACAGCGATGCGGCGGCTGGCACTGGAAGCCGGCGACCGGATCATGGAAATCTACGAGGCCGATGATTTCGACGTGAAAGTGAAGTCTGACGCAAGCCCCGTCACCGAGGCCGACGAGGCCGCCGATGCGATCATTTCCGCCGGTCTGCGCGCGGCCTTCCCCGACGTGGCACTCGTCACCGAAGAACAGGCCGCGTCACATGGTCAAAGCGTGGATACATTCCTGATCGTTGATCCGCTCGACGGGACCAAGGAATTCATCAACCGGCGCGGCGATTTCACCGTGAACATCGCTTATGTCGAGAACGGCACGCCCACCCGCGGTATAGTCTACGCCCCCGCCAAGGAACGTATGTTCTACACCCTCGCCGATGGCACTGCGGTAGAGGAGGACGGCCCGTTCGACAAGGCCGCACCCGGCTTGCAACGCGCCATCCACGTCACACGTCCTGACAATGACGCACTGATGGTCGTGGCGTCAAAGTCGCACCGCGATCAGGCAACCGACGACTATATCGGCAAATACGCCGTGAAAGACATGACAAGCGCGGGGTCCTCGCTCAAGTTCTGCCTTGTCGCCACCGGCGAGGCGGATCTTTATCCACGTGTCGGGCGCACGATGGAATGGGATACCGCAGCCGGGCATGCCGTCCTGTCCGGGGCCGGCGGGCATGTGGTGCGCTTTGACGATCACACGCCGCTGCGCTACGGCAAGGACGGCTTTGCCAACCCGTTTTTCATCGCCCATGCGCCGGGCATCGATCTCAAGAAAGCCTGACATGAGCGTGCTCATCGCCATCCCCGCCCGCTACGCGTCATCCCGCTATCCCGGCAAACCCCTGGCAGAGTTGCGCGGGGCAAGCGGAGAGGCCCGGTCGCTCATCCGCCGCTCGTGGGAGGCCGCCTGCGCGGTCTCGGGCGTCGACCGTGTCGTTGTGGCTACCGATGACGAGCGGATCAAATCAGCCGCCGAGGCATTCGGCGCAGAGGTGGTGATGACCTCGGAGGAATGCGCCAACGGCACCGAGCGTTGCGCAGAGGCGCATGCGGCCCTGGGCGGCGGGTTCGACATGGTGGTCAACCTGCAAGGCGACGCGCCGCTCACCCCGCACTGGTTCGTCGAAGACCTGATCGCGGGCCTGCGCGCCGACCCTGCGGCAGAGGTGGCAACGCCAGTGCTGCGCTGCGATGGCGCAGCACTCAACGGGTTTCTGGCCGACCGCGCGTCGGGCCGCGTGGGCGGCACGACAGCGGTTTTCACCCGCGACCGCCACGCGCTCTATTTTTCCAAGGAAGTTATCCCGTTCACCCCGACGCGCTATGCTGAAGATGCGCAGACCCCGGTCTTTCACCACGTCGGCGTCTATGCCTACCGCCCCGAGGCGCTCGCCGCCTATCCCGGCTGGTCGCCGGGGCCGCTCGAAGGGCTGGAAGGGCTTGAACAGTTGCGCTTTCTGGAAAACGGCCGCGCCGTTCTCTGCGTCGAGGTCGAGGCCCGCAACCGTCAGTTCTGGGAGTTGAACAACCCCGAGGACGTGCCGAGGATCGAAGCGATGATGCGCCAGATGGGGCTGGACTGACCGCCGCCCCGACAGTGCTGCGGGACCTCCATAACGTGTTTGCAGATAATATGACGCCGACGTGAAAGGCGCCACTTCGGGTCGTGTCATTCGGCCCGACGACATTCGGATAAAGGCGCCGTACCATATACTTTCTCTTCCGCCCCAGAACCGCTGAAACGGCAGACCGGTCGCCACAAGGATCGTCTACAGGTCCGCGTCCTGATGCAGATATCCGGCTGCAGTTTCAAATTGACACGTTACAAATCAGGTCGGCGCCATCTTCTCGCCAGAATTCACACATTTTTGCACAGATCTGCATACGGCACGGCAATGCGCACGTTAAAGTTCCATTATCTGTGATTTGAACAGCATTGAGGTTGTTCTAAGAAAAAAGGGGCACACTGTGAGCATCCAGTTTTTTTCTCCTCGCGGCGCAGATGGACGCAACATGCGCATCCCAAGTGCCTATAGGCGCTCGGTAAAATGGCTTCCGCGGATTGGCGACACGTTCCCGAATTTTGTCGCGGACACGACACAGGGCGAGTTGGACTTCTGGGATTGGTCTGAAAACAGTTGGACCTTTCTGTTCAGCCACCCGGCGGCGAGAACCCCTGTGTGCACGACGGAACTCGGTGCGATCTCGGGGAACAAGAGTGATTTCAATGCCCTTGGTGTCAAGGTGCTTGGCTTGACCGGTTCGACGATCGAAGAACAGCGCGACTGGCACACGGAAATCGAGGCATTTTTTGACACGGATGTCTGGTTTCCGACCGCCGCCGACCCCGGGGGACAGCTCGCCGCATTGTTCGGAATGCGCCATGATCAGGAACACAAGACCTGGCCCATTCGAAAGTCGTTCATACTCGATCCGCAGATGCGCATTCGGATGATTTTCGAATACCCGATCTTCATCGGGCGCAGTATCGAAGAAACCCTGCGCGTGGTCGAGGCCCTGCAACTCCGCGACCGTACCGGTGCGGCGACGCCCGCAGACTGGCAAGAGCTCGACCCTGTGATCATACCGGATACCAGGTGCGAACTTGACGTTTTCCGCGACTTCGGCACCGACTCTCAATATCTGCTGCCCTACCTGCGTGTGGTCCAGGGTGACGCACGGGGCTGCGGACCGCGACCTGCTCCGCTCCGAGTCGTAACGTCAGGTGAGACCGGCCCGGACGCAAGAGCAGCTCAATCATGAATTCGCCTCGCGGACTGAAATCGTCTTGCTTCATTCCGGCTGATCAGTACGACCAAAGGCCCGCCCGCTCGTGCAGCCCGGTCTGGCCATCTCGCAGCAACGGACATGAGGCTGTCAGCCGACGTCCAAGGGTGGCAATCTCGGCGTCCGATGATCGCAATGGTCGGAAGTTCCGTGATTGGATATCTCAGGAGGCGTTCGAGGTTGACTTCTCTGCGGACGTCGATCCCCTGCTCGCAATGATCGGCGACACGCCACACAGGTGGTCGACGCTGATCCTCGATGTGGCCAACCTCGGAGAGGCCGGCGATATCGCGGCCTTGGTCGATACGCATCGGCGCATTTTTCCGAGACTGTTCACCATCTTGCTTTGCAACAGACATGAGCAGGACGAGGTCGAGCGCCTGTTGCCGGACATCCGGTATCTCGTGTTGACCAAGCCGTTCAGGAGGTTCCAGCTCCTTGCCGCGCTCACCTGCCGTGAGTTACCAAAAGTCCAGACCACACGGCATATCAATCTTAGACCGTTGGACTAAGCTCCTGCCCGCACGCCTCTTGTCGCGCGCGGGCAGGCAAACTCGTGTAATGCAATCGACCGGTGACTTAGGTCACCGCCGCAACCGCGTTACATCTGCGCGGCTTCGCGTGCGGATTTAAGCCAACCATCGACTTTGCCACGGTTTTCTTCGATCCACGCCGAAGCCTGCTGCTCGAGATCTTCCGGGCTGTCGGCACCTTTGTTCATCTTCGCGTTCTGCTCGAAGATGTCCGCGATCGGGATAAGCGCCTCTCTCAGCAGCTGCTCGGCGGCCGGGTTGTCATCGAGGAACCTGGAGTTCGCCACCGGCCGGATGTCGTTTGCCGGCCAGCCAAGATCACAGGGTGCCGCACCCTGGCAGCCTTCCAACTCGGCCACGGTCGTCTCGTCGGCGAGATCGGCCTGATCCTCGGGCAGCTTGGTTTCCTTCATCTGCAACCAGACGACGTCTTCGCCAGGCGTCAGCTCGCCCACGGTCCAGTTGGGCGTCCAAGTGTAAAAGAAGATCGGCTGGTCATTCTGGAAACGGCCCAATGCATCGGCCATCGAGGCGGAATACCCGGCCTTCACAGCGTTGAAGTCGTCATTCCAGTCATAAGCCTCGAAATGGTGAGAAATCACCGTCTCGCAGCCCCAGCCCGGTGGGCAGGCAACAAGATCGGCCTTACCATCGCCGTTGGCGTCAAAGAGCTCCTGATTCTCATCTTTTGTAATGTCCGAGACATACTTGATGTCGTGCTCTTCTGCGGTCTTCTTGTCGATCAGATAACCCTGAAGCGCGCCGCCCTTGGCGACATAGCCCACTTTCTCGGCACCGCCGCTGAACGCGTCCTCATAGGAATTGTGCAGCGGGAACCAGCCGTTCACCCACAGGTCCACGTCGCCCTGCGCCACGGTCTGGTAGAACGGCGGATTGTCCAGCGTGGTGATGCGGGACACGTCGTATCCCAACTCCTGCAGCAACTGGCTGTAGACCTCGGCCTGCCACCAGCCGGTGTCCCAGCTGGCGCGGGCCATGTCGACGGTCGTGCCCTCGCCGGGCATCGCGTGATTATCTGCGGCGACGGCGCCAGGTAGCGTCATCATCGCGGTCATGGCCGCGCCGGTCGTGGTCTTTAGGATCGCCTTCGTGTCAAACATGATGAAAGTCCTCCTTCTCTTGATATTGGCCGTACAGAGGCTCGGTCGCGAGCCTTGCCAGGCACGTCTCGTGACCAGTCCGGCAGCGTGTGGTCGCGAGACGGTTTTCGTTTTGGGGCACGCCCACGCTGTCACGTGGCTGAGGTTGCCGGTGCCCGCTTGCTGAAGAACGATTTCAACGTCTCCAGCAGTCCTGGTGACTTTGTGGCGCTGTCTGAGCCAAGGGCCTGCGTGATCCGGTCGAGGATCATGGCCAGCAGAACGATGCCCAATCCGCCTTCGGTCGCGGCCCCCACATCAAGCCGGCCGAGGCCGGTATACACGGTCAGGCCAAGGCCCCCTGCGCCAATGAGTGCCGCGATCACCGCCATCGAGAGCGCCAGCATCAATGTCTGATTGAGCCCGGCCATGATCGTGCGCAGCGCCAATGGCAATTGCACCTCCCACAGCACCTGCCGTGGCGAGGAGCCGAATGAATAGGCTGCTTCGATCAGGTCTTCCGGCACCGAGCGGATGCCGAGATTGGTCAGGCGGATGATCGGCGGCAGGGCAAAGATGATGGTCGCGATGATGCCGGGCGTCATCCCGACCCCGAACAGCATCACGATCGGTACCAGATACACGAAAGGTGGAATCGTCTGCATGATATCGAGCACGGGGCGCAGAGCCTTTTCGAACCGGTCGCTGCGGGCGGCGGCAATGCCGAACGGCACACCGACGATGGCGCAGAACAGAACGGCAGTGAGGATCATCGCAAGCGTTGTCATCGTCTGTGTCCAGACACCGATGAGATCGACCACCACGAGGCTGACGAAGGTGAACACCGCAAGACCGCGGCTCGCCACCGCCCATGCGACGAGGGCCAGAACGATCGTGAAGGCGGCCATCGGGATCGCCTGAAGTGTCGCGTCCAGCCCCTCCAGAACGAGGGAAATCGGCGTTTGCACCGCTTGGAACACCTCGCGGAAATTCGGAACCAACCAGCCCTTGATGGCCGTTTCAACCCAGGTGTCTAGCGGAAGTTCATAGACGTCAGATGGTTGCCACATGTGCTTGCCTCCGATCAGGCCGAAAGCGCGGGTGCGTCGTCCGCAGAGGTCTGTTCTGCGGGCGCATCTCCGTCCTGCGACCGGGTTGTTTCATTCGCGAGAAGATTGAATACCGCCTCCGGCCGCACGACGCCGACAAGGGTTCCGCTGACATCCAGGATGGCGACGGGAAGGCCGGAACTACAGGCCGCATAAAGCGTATTCAGCCGTGTGTCCGGTTCTGCGGTCGGTATTTCGCGGTGCAGCGCACCTTCGAGGGCCGTCTCGCCGCGCTGTTCGGCCTCCGCGATGCTCTGGCGCGTCACCGCCCCTGCGAGCGTGTCGCCGTCCAGAACCGGCAGGCTGTCGCGTCCCAGATCGTGGAGGCGGCGGCGCGCGACGGCAAGATCGCTAGAGCCAGTCTCCAGCGGCTCGGGCGGTTCCATGACGCGTTGCGCGGAAAAGACCTTGGCCCGGTCAATGTCCTGCGTGAAGGCCGCCACGTAATCATCGGCGGGGCTGCCGACAATCTCTTCCGCCGTGCCCACCTGTACGAAGCGACCTTCCTTCATGATGGCGATCCGGTCGCCCAAGGTCAGCGCCTCGTCCAGGTCATGAGTGATGAAGACAATCGTCTTCTTCAACTCGCGCTGCAATTCGAGCAATTCGTTCTGCATGTCGCGCCGAATGAGCGGATCGAGCGCGGAAAACGGCTCGTCCATGAGCAGAATTTCCGGATCAACGGCCAGTCCGCGCGCCAGCCCCACGCGCTGCTGCATGCCCCCCGAAAGCGCCGAGGGGCGGCGATCGGCCCAAGACGAAAGCCCGACGTTCTCCAGCGCGTCAAGCGCCCTCTCGCGACGTTCGCTGGCGGAAACCCCGGCGATCTTGAGGCCGTATTCCACATTTTCCAGAACGCTCTTGTGGGGGAAGAGGGCAAAGTGCTGGAATACCATCGCCACCTTCTCCAGCCGCACCTTGCGGAGCGTCTGGGCGTCTGCATTGTGCAGGTCGGTGTCGTCGATGCGGATCGTACCGTCGCTGGAGTCGATGAGTCTGTTCAGCATCCGCACCACCGTGGACTTGCCCGAGCCAGACAGACCCATGACGACGAACACCTCGCCTTCCTCCACGGAAAAATTGACCGATTGAACACCGATCGTCTGGCCGGTCTCGGAAAGAATCTCGTCTTTCGTCTTGCCGTCTCGTAGCAGGTCAAGCGCTTGACCGGGATCGTCTCCAAACACCTTCGACAGGTTTTCAGCAACGATTTTTGTGGTCAAGGTTCCTCCTCTGTCAAAGACGCCGTCGTTCCATTCTAAATTCACATCTCGTCATCATGTGGTTTCACGGGGACGCCAGTTCAACCACCCCGCGTGATCTGCAACCGAGCCCCCGCCACGCTCGACCCGGTCACCGAGTTCGGCGCACGGGCTCTTGTCGAACATTACAACAACTATCGCTACCACGAGAGCCTTGGAAACCTGACGCCCGCCGACGTCTACTTTGGGCGCGCAGAGAAGATCCTGAAACAGCGAGAGGAGATCAAACGGAAAACCATGCTCAAGCGGCGCTTGCGCCACGAAACTGAAAACGCATAAACTCAATCAAGAATGAGCCAGAGCCTCCAAACGAAAGCACGCTCTGATGTCCCAAATTATCTGACGACGGACAGTGCGCGCGTTTCATGCCGATGGCACACCCGTCACCGGCGAACGGGAGATCGACGCTGATGAGGCGGCCATCGTGACAAGGATATTTCGGGAATATGATGCCGGTTCACACCCACCTCGCCGTGCGCATCGCCCGTGCGCGTAGGAGGCAAAATTCGGTGCCGATTGACAGTCTCCGACAAACTCGGCGCGGTTCACTCCCGTTGAAATTCCCTGTTCCTATAGATCATCGAGACGATCCAGCAAGCGACAGGCATTCGCTGATTTTCCTTGCCGCAATATGACGGGTATGCAACTTTTTGGCGAGGCGCGGTGCCGCCGATTGTAACGAGTGTGCGATTGACCTGCCACTGAACTTTCATCCAGCCGGAACCGGAGCCCTTTGGTTTGATACGCCGATTGGCGCAGGTGGAGCAACCGACATCCGTGCGGAGCTTTCAGATGGCGCAGCGCGGGTGTCGGTTGCGGTGGTGAGGTGT
>NZ_JAVJUC010000012.1:0-136034 GCF_040219995.1 Roseovarius sp.
GGGGAGAGTTCCTCGGGTCAAGCCCGAGGATGACAATCAGGCGGCAAGCGTAGGGTGGGTTTCCAACCCACCACACAGCCGCGTCACTCCTCCCCCGTCACCCGCTTTTCCAGATAGGCATCCAGCCGCACCTCGCCGGCGATCTTCATCTGCGCCCATGTCCGCAGCAGCCGGTTGATCCGCCCGTGATAGCCCCGCCCCATCCCGCGATAGAACCGGGCCACCGAGCGGTCGAGATAGAGCGTCACCTTCTCGCGCGGCTCCTCGACCTCCAGATCGGCCTCCAGCGTGTGCCAGGCCTCGGGCACGATCTCGGCCAGCGTGGCGGGCACCCACTCCTCGCGGCTCAGATGTATGAGGTCGCGCATCAGCATGTCGCGGGCGCGGGCTTCGGTCTTGGTCATGCGGGCCATTTGGGTCTCCGGTTTGGCGAAAACTCACCCTGCCCGCAGCCACGTTAACGCCGCCCTGCCCCCGCGCACGGGCACCGACGCGATACCGACGCAATACCGACGTGATACAGCCCGCGTCTCAGGGCTCCGCGCTGACCTGCAGCGGATCGACCCGCGCCTCGCCCGCGCGCATCCCCGGCACCGCCCGGTCATGGCGCAGATAGGCAATCGCCCGCCCCCCGGCCTGGGTGAACAGCGTCCCCGCCGCCTTGCCTTCGGGCGTGGTGACGGGCGTGCCGACGGGCGCCTCGCCATGCACCGCCACCAGCGTAAGTCCTTTGCGCAGCTCGGTTTTATGGCGCATCCGGGCGGTCACTTCCTGCCCCACGTAACAGCCCTTGCGGAAATCCACCCCGTTGATCCGGTCAAATCCGGCCTCCAGGATGAACGTATCCGGCGTCAGTTCGACCCCCGTCTCGGGGATGCAATGCGCAACACGAATAAGGTCGAAATCACTGCCATCGTCGCCCTCTTCCGCCCCATAGAGCCGCCAGCCCAAATCCGGGTGCCGCGGGTCGGTTAACGCCCCGTCCGGTGCCTCTCCCGTGCCTCTGCGGACCCGCAAATCGCTCTCGGATATCGCCACATCGGCGCGCAATTTGTACATGTTGAGCCGTTGGCCCAACCCGTCGGCAAGGCTGTCATCCACATCAAGCAGGATCGCATCACCTTGCCGCAAAAGGAAAAAATCCGCAAGAAACTTGCCCTGCGGGGTCAGCATCGCGGTATAGACAAGGCCACGGTCCAACCCGCCCAGGTCATTGGTGGTCAGGCCTTGCAGAAAATGCTCCGCATCCGTGCCGGTGATCTCGAAAATCTTTCGCGCCATGCCGTTCCCCTGCCGTCTGCCGTGTAATATAGGGCGTCATGCCTGACACGAAAGGGGTCCTCGCATGCGCGCCGCGCTCTCGGTGATCATTCCCACGCTCGACGCGGGCCAAGGCCTGCCCGCCTGCCTCGGTGCATTGGTCGAAGGGCTGGAGGCTGGTGTGATCCGCGAGTTGATCGTGAGCGACGGCGGCTCCGGCGACGCGACCCTGCGCATCGCGGACGCGGCCGGCGCGATCATCGTCCAATGCGCGCCGTCACGCGGCGGACAACTGCGGCGCGGCGCACAGGTCGCGGGCGGCGACTGGCTCCTCTTCCTACATGCCGACACGGTGCTGCCGCCCGGCTGGCCCAAAGCCGTACAGGCACAGATCGCCAAAGGCGGCCCGGCGGCCTTTCGGCTCGGCTTCGACACGTCCGGCCCAATGCCCGCACTGGTCGCGGGTTGGGCCAACCTGCGCAGCCGTCTGTTCGGCTTGCCCTATGGCGATCAGGGCCTGCTGATCGCACGCGCCGATTACGAGGCAGCGGGCGGATTTCAGGACATCCCGCTGATGGAAGACGTGGCGATGGCGCGTGCCCTCAAGGGCCGGATCACGCTATTGCCGCTGACCGTCACCACCTCATCCGCGCGCTATCGGCGCGATGGCTGGCTGCGGCGCGGGACACGCAACTTATTGACGCTGATCCGTTATCTGTGCGGAATGGACCCGAAGCGGCTGGCAAAGGCCTATCGACGCTAGTGCCTTGTGGGATGGCGGGCGCGTACTGGCCGGAGCCGGATTGACGCCGCCCGGCAACGGCGTAAGGTCTGCGCCGACCCGAACAGGAGACCGACCCATATGAGCCTTGCCAGCGGCCGCCCCTATCTTGCCATTCCCGGCCCCTCCGTCATGCCCGAAGTGGTGCTGCGCGCCATGCACCGCGCGGCCCCCAATATCTATGAGGGTGACCTGATCGAGATGACAGCGGACCTCGTCCCCGATCTGCGCTACGTGGCGCGCAGCGAGGGCCATGTGGCGATCTATATCGCCAACGGGCACGGCGCATGGGAGGCCGCACTTGCCAATGTCATCACCCCCGGCGCGCGGGTTCTGATCCCCGCGACAGGCCGGTTCGGGCATGGCTGGGCCGAGGTGGCAGAGGGCCAGGGAATCGCCGTCGACATACTCGATTTCGGCAAGCGCGCGCCGGTCGATCTGAACCGGCTGGAAGACGCGCTGCGGTCCGACAAGGCGCATGAGATCAAGGCGGTGCTGGCCACCCATGTCGATACCTCCACGTCGGTGCGCAACGATATCGCGGGGATGCGCGCGGTGCTCGACGCGGTGGGGCATCCCGCGCTCCTGATGGCCGATTGCATCGCCTCGCTGGCCTGCGACCGCTTCGAGATGGACGCCTGGGGCGTCGATGTGATGGTGGCGGGCAGCCAGAAAGGGCTGATGGTGCCGCCGGGCCTCAGCTTTGTGTTTTTCTCCGACAAGGCAGCGGATGCCCGGCGCAGGATGGAACGGGTCAGCCGCTATTGGGACTGGACCAATCGGGCCGACCCGCAGATGTTCTACCAGTATTTCGGCGGCACGGCACCGACCCATCATCTTTTCGGCCTGCGCGCGGCGCTCGATCTCATTCGGGCCGAGGGGATCGAGACGATCTGGGCGCGACACGAGACGCTGGCCCGCGCGATCTGGGCGGCCTGCGACAGATGGGGCGAAACCGGCCCGCTGGAGCTCAACATCGCCGATGAAAATCTGCGCAGCCGCGCCGTGACGGCGCTCCGGATCGGTGCACCTCATGGATCGGCACTGCGGCAATGGGTGCAGGACAATGCCGGCGTGACACTCGGCATTGGCCTCGGCATGGCAGAGCCCGGCGACCCAGCCTGGCACGGGTTTTTCCGGATCGGTCATATGGGGCATGTCAACGCGCATATGATCCTCGGCGCGCTCGGCGCGATCGAATCCGGGCTGATCGCGCTCGACATCCCGCATGGGCCGGGAGGACAGCAAGCGGCAGCGCAGGTGATCGCCGGGCGCTGAATGGCAAACGGGCCCCAAAACGGGGCCCGCATCAAATTCTGTCGCCCCAACAGCAATCAGGCGCGTTCGGCGTATTCCATGGTTTCGGTGTTGACGATGATATCCTCGTCCTGCCCGACGAAGGGCGGCACCATCACCTTGACCCCGTTGTCGAGGATCGCGGGCTTGAAGCTGTTGGCCGCGGTCTGACCTTTGACGACCGGCTCGGTCTCGGCGATCTTGCACGTGACTTTCTGCGGCAAAGTTGCGTTCAGCGCCTCGCTGTCGTGGAATTCCACGGTGATGGTCATGCCGTCCTGCAGGAAGGGGCGACGCTCGCCGAGGATCTCTGCGGGCAGTTCGATCTGCTCGTAGGTCTCGGTATCCATGAAGACGAGATTCTCGCCCTCCTGGTAGAGAAACTGCTGATCCTTCTGCTCCAGTCGCACGCGCTCGACCTTGTCGGCACTGCGAAAGCGTTCGTTCAGCTTCGATCCGTTGCGCAGGTTGCGCATCTCTACCTGAGCAAAGGCACCACCCTTGCCGGGCTTCACGTGATCGACCTTGACTGCGGCCCAGAGGCCACCATTATGCTCCAGCACGTTGCCGGGGCGTATCTCGTTTCCGTTGATCTTGGGCATTGTGTTCAAACCATGACAAAAGGTTGATAAATCATCATCGGCACCTATATCTCGCGTCATGCTAGGTGGCAAGACAACGAGATATCGTCTGGTGGACAGCGAAGCTATGCAAAAATTGCATGTATGCTATGCGTTTCCGCTCTATCCGAATCGCTCAAACTCCGTCATAACCACCCTCACGCCCAAAACACAAGAGCAATAAGAACAGGACGAATGATGAAGGATTTCGTTGACGGCACGGCTTTCAATGCTGAACAGGGCAACCGTGCGCGCAAACTTTTTGCAGCCGTTGTACTGGCTGCGTTGGATGATGCCATTTCCGACGACAAGAAATATGGCAATGGCCCCGAGCAGATCGCTCGTTGGGCGCGCTCCCGCGACGGCCGTGAGGTTCTCAGCTGTGCGGGTATCGATCCGAACGAGCGCGTTGTCTCTGGCCTGATGGACTTCGTGTCCAAGGGGGTTCGCACCTCCGTTGCCCTGTCGCGCGAGGAAAGCGAGCGGCGCAATGCCGCTGCACAGGCCGAAGCCGCCTGACCACCGACCGAACTACTTGGTTCAAGGGCCCTGCCGCACGCGGCGGGGCCTTTGCTTTATGGCATCCGGTCGGTATCACGACACGAGCGGACCACAGCAGGGGCAGGCCATGACACGCGCAATCATGATACAGGGTGCCGGGTCCAATGTCGGAAAATCCATGCTGGTGGCCGGGCTGGCACGCGCATTCACCCGGCGTGGACTGAATGTCGCCCCGTTCAAGGCGCAAAACATGTCCAACAACGCCGCCGTGACCGAGGATGGTGGCGAGATTGGCCGGCCGCAGGCCTTGCAGGCGATGGCGGCGGGCCGCGCGCCGCATACCGACATGAACCCGGTGCTTCTGAAACCCGAGAGCGAGACCGGCGCTCAGGTGATCGTGCAGGGGAAGCGCGTGGGCAGTCTTGGCGCACGCGACTATACCGGCGAAAAGCCCCGCCTGCTGGCCCCGGTGATGGAGAGTTTCACGCGCCTGAGCAGCACCGCCGATCTGGTTCTGGTCGAAGGCGCGGGCAGCCCTGCCGAGATCAACCTGCGCAAGGGCGATATCGCCAACATGGGCTTTGCCGAGGCGGCAGGGGTGCCGGTGATTCTGGTCGGCGATATCGACCGGGGCGGAGTAATCGCTCAGATCGTCGGCACGCAGACGGTGCTTGCGCCGCAAGACGCCACACGCATCATGGGCTTTACCATCAACAAGTTTCGCGGCGATGTGCGCCTCTTCGATGACGGGTTGCAAGAGATCGTCAACCGCACCGGCTGGCCCTCACTCGGGGTGGTGCCTTGGTTTCACGATGCCTGGCGCCTGCCGCCCGAGGATGTTCTGGAATTGACCTCGTCCCAGGGCGGTGCCTGCAAGATCGCCGTACCGCATCTCGGGCGCATCGCCAATTTCGACGACCTCACGCCGCTGGCGAACGAGCCGGACGTTACGGTCGAGATCGTCGAACCCGGCACCGCCCTGCCCGGCGATGCCGACCTGATCCTGATCGCAGGGAGCAAATCGACCATCGCCGATCTGGCGGCGTTCCGCGCCAACGGCTGGGATATCGACCTTGCCGCCTATGTCCGGCGCAAGGGGCACGTGCTGGGGATCTGCGGCGGCTACCAGATGCTGGGCCGCACCATTGCCGATCCGGACGGGATCGAAGGCGTGCCCGGTACGGTCGACGGGCTGGGGCATCTGGACGTACACACCGTGATGCAACCGCGCAAGCATCTCGCGCTCAGCGACGCACAGGACATTGCCACCGGTGCGCCCCTCTCGGGCTATGAAATCCACCTTGGCGAAACCAGCGGGCCGGATTGCGCCCGCGCCTGGCTAAAGGTGGGAGAGCGGCCCGACGGCGCCACCTCGGAGGACGGGCGCATCCGGGGCACCTATCTGCATGGACTGTTCGGAAATGACGCCTTCCGCGCCACCTATCTGGCCGGGCTTGGTGCGTCCTCGGCCCTGCTCTACGACAGCACGGTCGAGCGCACGCTGGATGCGCTCGCTGCGCATCTGGAGATGCATATGGATCTGGATTTGCTGTTATCGCTGAGCGCAGACCTGCCCTAGTCAAAATCCTGGCTCGTCAAGGCACGGTGGATTTCGCGACGCACCAGCTTGCGCACGTTGCGCGTGATCCGCTCGCCAAGGGTACCCTGCAATTCCTGCCGCACGATCTCCGCCACCATGTCGCGCAGCGTGTCCTCGTCGATCACGGCATCATCGAGAGAAAAGGCGTTCTCGGACACGCGTTCCTTTTCCGGCTCGTCCGCATCCCATGCCTGCGCATAGGAATCAGAGACCTGCTCGTCCGCAGCATCCAGATCCGGGTCCGACGACAACTCGTCTGCATCCTGCCAGTCAAGCGCCGTTACCGCGCCGCCAGCGTAGTCATCCTCTGACAGGCCATCCGGCTCCCATTGATCGTCGCGATTAGCCACGGCCGCCTCGAACTCCGCCGCCTGCGCGCCGAGCGGCGTTGTCTCGTCCTCGCTCTGCGTGTCGCGCGCGTCATCCCGCTCTTTGACGCCACCGGCTTCAGCGGCGCTTTCCGCGCTTTCTGCACCATCCCGCGTCATCGGACCGTATGCGTCGTTGTCCTCCACCGCAGGGCCGTCACTGTTGGGCGTGTCATCGCCGTCCTGCGGCTCCGGGTCTTCGACCGCGGTCGTGGATCGCGGCCCCGCATCAGCGACCGGCGCTATTTCCTCGGCGGCCGCCCCAGCATCAGATGCCTCGGACGCCGACTCGTCGATCCGCAAGGATGGGGTCAATACAAGCTTGTCCGACTTGCTTTCATCAGACGACGCATGATCACCCTGCCCATCATTGCTGTTGGACACGAGCCGGCGGATTGAGGACAGCACATCCTCAATATCAACATTGGTCACGGGTTCGGACATGCTCTGCTACCATTCTTGCCTGACCCGAGTTTACCCCCGGGTGCCATTTCACACAACCGATTCAGACAGTTTTCACTTTTTACCAAGCGCGCGCAGCACTTTGTCAAGCTTTTGACCCTGCGGGCTGATCGGAACCGGGGCTGTCTTGACCAGATCATAGTATGCCGCCGGATCATAAGTCTGCACCCCGAGGTTCAGATCCCCCGCCGTCAACTCGCCGATCGCGGCCAGCACCGAATAGGCGGCGATCACCACGTCGGCATTGGCCGAGATGAGATTGGCCTGCGCGTCGAGCAGGTCCTGCTCGGAATCGAGTACGTCCAGCGTGGTGCGTGCGCCCAGCTTGGCCTCTTCGCGGGTGCCCTCGAACGCGACCTGTGCGGCGCGCACGGCCTCGCGGCTCGCATCCCGACTGGCCCGCGCGGCACGCAGATTGGCATAGGCATTGCCCACGTCCTGCTTGACCTGCAGACCCACCAGATGCAGCTGCGATCGCTGTGCGTCACGCTGCGCCATGGCTTGCCGGACCTGAGACGAGAGCCGCCCACCCTGATAGATCGGGCCAGTCAGTTCCAATCCGACACTGCCGCTGCGCGACTGGTCCGAATCCATAATATCATCCGAGGTTCCCAGGCGTGCAGTCAGGTTCAGAGTCGGCTTCATCGCGGCATCTGCCGCACGCATGTTCAATTCCGCCGCCGCAACATTGCGCTGTGCTTCCAGAATATCGGGATGGCGGCGCACGGCAACCGCTTTGGCCGCGTTCACGTCGCCTGAGAGGCCGGGCAGATCCCCCGGAGCGCGTAACGCGCCCGGATCGCGGCCCACGGCCTCACGGAATTCTTCGATTGCACGGGTCAGATCACCCTGCGCCGCCGCCAATCCACTCTGCGCGAGCGCCACTGCTGATTCGGCCTGGGCCACATCGGTCCGCGTCACCTCGCCGACTTCGAACCGGTCACGCGCCGCACGTAATTCCTCGCGCAAAAGCCGCAGGTTGTTCTGCCGCAGCGCCACGAATTCCTGATTGCGGATCACATTCATATAGGCCTGTACCGCTGTCAGCAGCACGAGTTGCTCGACGCTGATCAGCGTCTGCCGCGTGGCGAGGACGGTCTCTTTAGCGGCCTCGATCAACAGGTCGTTGCGCCCGAAATCATATAGTAGAAGGCTACCGGTGATCCCGAGGTTGGCGGTGGTCCCGGTGCTTGTGGTGTTACGGGTCCGACCAGAGACACGGGCACTGCTGAAATCACGTGTGATATCCGCAGTCCAGTTGATGATCGGCCGCAGAGCCGATAGCGCCTGCGCCACATCCTCATCCGCCGAGCGCAGAAGAGCGCGGTTCTGCTCCAGCAAACCACTGTTAAGATATGCACTTTTGAGCGTATCTGCTAGGGTTTCTGCCCGTGTCGCAACCGGCGCGACCAGCATCCCAACCATCGCGACAGCGGCACAAAGACTTGCGCGGGTCCACCTGTACGTCATGTCTTCGCCCTTCCTGCGCCGTGCGCGCTAGGTTTCAGAGTGTAAAGGCCGCGTGCCGCTCGAACCCCGGCAGCACGGGTGCCCCGGCATTGAACGCATAGCGCCAGTTCAGCCGGCCATCGATCTTGTAACCTATACGCACCACGCCAAGCGCCGCCTCAATGAACAGGCACGCCATGCGCCCGCCCTCCTTGAGCTGGTCCGCGATTGCCTCGGGCAGATGCTCCACGGCACCTTGCAGAAGTATCACGTCATAGGGGCCGTGATCCGGCGCACCTGTGGCCAGATCGCCCTGCTGCATGATGACATTGTCTGCACCATGCTCAAGCAGCGTGCGCTGCGCCTCCTCGACGAGCGCCGCGTCAGCCTCAACCCCGACAACCGCTTCGGCCATCCGTGCGATGACCGCCGACGAATAGCCATGCGCAGCGCCAATATCGAGCACAAGATCGTCGCCCTCGATGTCCAGCGCGTCGAGCATCTTGGCCAATGTGCGCGGGTCGAGCATCACACGCCCCTCTCCCAGATCGAGATTCTCGCCAAGGTACGCGGCCTCGCGCAGACGATCCGGTACAAATGCCTCACGCGGGACGGACAACATGGCGTCGATGATCGGGAACTTGGTCACATCAGAGGGGCGAACCTGCGTGTCCACCATCATGGTGCGACGGGCGGCATAGTCGGTCATGAGCGAAACTCTTGCGTTCGGAATCCTATCGTTTGGGTTCTGACACAGAACCCGGGCGGCGGCAATGTCTATGGCCCCGCCTCCCGGTCAAAACGCCGCTTTGACCACTTGCACCGCCGACACGGATCGGATAATCCGTCGCAACCACCTGGAGCGGCGAGTTGGCGGAGTGGTGACGCAGCGGATTGCAAATCCGTGTACACCGGTTCGATTCCGGTACTCGCCTCCATATTGGATTAACCCCTCGGATCGCCTCCACCGCTGGTCGGCTTTTGCCGTGCAATCTCGTGCCGGGGTTCCCCCTCTTTCTGCGAATGCAATCCTGTGATGCGGCCAGGCGCCTCGGAATTCCCGCAGAGCACAGGCGTCCGTGCCTTGAACACGACGCGAAACTGAGACATCGTCGCCGGGCAGTCTTTGCTCTCGGGAAGGGTCGGCTGTCGGCGCGGCGAACCAAGGCAGAGAGTACCATGAGTGGATTACTGGCGCTTTTCGACGATGTGGCGGCAATTGCCAAGCTGGCCGCGACGCAGCTCGACGATGTGGCAGCACAGGCCAGCAAGGCCGGGACCAAAGCCGCCGGGGTGGTCATCGACGACGCCGCCGTAACCCCGAAATACGTGACCGGCTTACCTGCCGCGCGCGAATTGCCCATCGTGTGGAAGATCGCCCGCGCGTCGTTTTTCAACAAGCTGGTGATTCTCTTGCCCGCCGCACTTCTGTTGCAGGCGTTTTTACCCTGGATGCTGACGCCGCTTCTGATGATCGGCGGGGCGTATTTGTGTTTCGAGGGGGCCGAGAAGGTGTGGCACCTGATCGTGCCGCACAAAGACAAGGGGCCGCAGCAGGCCGAGACGCTCGACGCGGCGCATCTCGAGGAGCAGCGGGTGAAAGGCGCGATCAAGACCGATTTCATTCTCTCCGCCGAGATCATGACCATTTCGCTGTCGCAGATCGACATCGACAGTTTCTGGATCCAGGCATTAGCGCTGGCGGCGGTGGCCATCGGGATCACAGCGCTGGTCTACGGGGCCGTGGCGCTACTGGTCAAGGCCGACGATCTGGGAATTTTCCTGACCGCCAAGGGCCGCCTAGCCGCGACCCGTGCCTTGGGCCGCGGCATCGTCAAATCCATGCCCGCCGTGATGGTGGTGATCGCCACCATAGGCACCGTGGCCATGCTCTGGGTCGGGGGCAGCATCCTCGTGCACGGGCTGCACGATCTGGGTTGGCATCTACCCTATGAACAGATCAAGCGGGCCGCCCATCTGGTGGCAGAGGCGGTTGGCTCTGCCACGGGCTTTGTGACATGGGGGGTGACGGCGGGACTCGACGGGATCATCGGGCTGGTGGCCGGTCTGGTCCTGATGCCGGTTGTCACTCGCGCACTGGTACCTGTGTCGGGTTGGCTGTTCCCCGAAAAGGCCTGAGCCCGCGCCGGGGCACGCGTCAAGGCCGTGCGGTCGGCGTTTGCCGATACCTGGCGAGGGCCTCTGGGTCCGCCGGAATAGTCTCTCCGAGGGACTGCGCAAGGTGAAAGAACCCATTGCCGGGCAATCCAGAATGACGGTTGACCACCTGCGCCGCGACGAAGGGCCGGCCAGCAGCGGCATCCTCGCGCATCGTGGTCTCCAGTGCCTGCGTCACCTTGCGCACCGAGCCGGGCAGATAGAGCCCAACGGCCCGCGCGAGCGCGCCATAGGTGATCGGTATCTCATCGGGGCCAAGCCGCGCAAGATGCGCGCGCAGCCGGTCGGCGAGGCTGGGCTCCTGCACCTTTTCCGGGGTCGGCCTGCGCGGCGGCGGCACTTCGAAAATCCGGCCGTTGTCGTGCAGGTCCGCAGCCCAGGCCCGGGTCGGCGCAAACACGGCAACGCGGGTGATCGGGCCACTCTGACCGGCGCGCGTCTCGACATGGCGCTCGATATCGCCATTGGCGAGGCCCGCCGACAGCGTTTCCGGTGTCAGCCCGAGACGCCGCGACAAAAACTCCGGGTCGATCCGCAACTCGCCGTCACTCCGGTCCACGACCGAGGCGGGAACCGGGCGCGTCAACTTCGGCGACGGGCCATCATCGGACGTGTAATAGGGGTTCACCCCGGCGTCGTGATCGGTCACGTCGATGATCTCTGCAATCTCCGGCAGGGCCGCGCGCAGCATCGTCTCGATCCCCTCGCGCAGGGTCTGGGACGAGGCCGCACAGCCCTGGCACCCCCCGGCAAAACGCAGATGGACGCGGGCCTGCTCCACCCGGTCAACGCTGACACTGCCGCCATGCGCGGCAATCGCCGGATTGGCCTGCCGGTCGAGAAGGTCCTGCACCTCGCGCAACAGGCGCGCATCGTCGTCTTGGGGCGTCTGCGCCACGCCAAGCGGATGGTCGCTGGTATCAAGGACCGTGCGGACCGCCTCTGCAATGCGCGGCTTGAGCGCCGCCCACTCCGCCCCGTCGACGCGCCGGACATGGATCGACGCACCGCTGACCTGCACCTGCGTCACCCCGTCGATGGCGAAAAGGGCTTCGGCCAAGGGGGCGATACCCGCCTCGGCCGCCGTAAAGCGCGCACTCTGGCCGGGCTGAATATCGCTGTCTAGCAGGAACCGCATGGTCATCGGGTCACGGTCCGAGGCCTGGGCGCGGATCCGGCGCTTGGGATGGGTCACGTCAGACATCTTCGAGATCGCTCGCCTCCATCGCGCGCAGCGCCTTGAAGGTGTAAATCCCCGAACTGTGACCATCGCTGAACGCCACACCGATCCCGTAATTGCCGACATTCCAGATCCGCGTGGGTGCCACGTCGAGCGGCACGCTTTCGGGATCGAGCAGGCGCACGCCTGACATCTCGTCGCGGCAGGCCGCGCATTGGCAGGCGAGCCGCATGTCGCGCGGGCTCACGGCCATCTCGGCCCCGTCCTCCCATGTGATCCGCAGGGTCGCGTCGTCATAGCGCAGCGCCACCGGCAATTCCGGGTTGCCATCCGGGTCGACGGCACCGGGCGCGGGCTGTCCGGTGCCCTTGGCCACCTGCCAGTCAAACGGAGTGCGCAGGCCGCGCCGGGCCCCATCCACCCGGCCCTCAAGGGCCGAGGCCACATCGCGATACGCCTGCGCGGCCTTGCCCTGCGGTGCGCTCAGGATCGCAGGCCGCCCGGTATCGCCGCTTTCCACCACTTCCGGGTCCAGCGGCACGCTGCCGAGGAACGGCACGTCGAGCGCCTGCGCGATCCGCGCGCCGCCGCCCTGCCGGAAAATATCCGTGACCGTGCCGCAGCACGGGCAGGTAAAGCCGCTCATGTTCTCAACCACGCCGAGGATCGGCACGCTCACCTGCTCCATCATCCGCAACCCGCGCCGCACGACGCGCAGGCTGACATCCTGCGGCGTCGTCACCACCACCGCACCGGTGAGCGGAAAGGCCTGCGCGAGGGTGAGCTGGACATCCCCCGTCCCCGGCGGCAGGTCGAGCAGCAACAGGTCGATGCCCGCCCAATCGACCTGCGTGATGAACATCTGCAAATACTTGGTCACCATCGGGCCGCGCAGCACGGCGGGCTTGTCGTCGCTGGTCAGCATCGCCATCGAAATCACCTTGATGCCATGCCCCTCGGCGGGGATCACCTTCTTTTCGGGCGACATGGCAGGGGTTCCGCTGTCCGACAGCCCCAGCATGCCGGGAATGGAGGGGCCGTAGAGATCCGCATCGACGATCCCCACGCGCAACCCGCTCTCGCGCAGGGCGAGGGCGAGGTTGACCGTCACGGTCGATTTGCCGACGCCGCCCTTGCCGCTGCTGACCGCGATCATCGCAGGCAGGCCGCTGCGCGGGTCTTCATTCTGGCTGGTCTGGCTCATGGCTTGGATCCTGTTGGTTCGGTCTCTGTCGGGGTGGTGGAGAAATTCGCGCAAAGCTGGCCGATCTCGAACGGCGCGAGGTCGCTGGCCACGCAGGCGCAATAGGCGGCTCCGTCGCGATCCTCGAAATAGCGGCAATCGCCGCAGGTTCCAAAGCCGCGATCCCCGCGACTTCGTGCGAGGTTTGAGGCGATATCCGGTAAGGCACGCGCGAGGGTGTTATGGTCAGCCTCGCTCAGCCCGGCAAGTGCTGAAACAAGATGGCGCAACGGGTCGCGTTCGAGGATATCGCGGCCCTGCCCCGTCACCTCGAAACGCACGCTGCGCTTGTCGGTCTCCGAGGCATGGCGCTCAAGATATCCACTCTGCACCAATGACTTGATCACCTGCGAGGCCGTGCCCCGCGTCGTCGCCTGAAAGCTGGCAAAGGCCGACGGCGTGCGCGAGGCCCGGTTGGCGCGGGCGAAGAAGCGAAGGGCCGTCCATTGCGCGGCCGTCAGGATATCCTCGCGCCCCTCGGCACGCGCGGATCGCCCGACATGGACCAGCATCTCGGCCAACTGTTCAAGATTTTCAATGTGGGGGGCACGGCTTGGCATGGTGATTTAATAGCGATTCAAAACCAGTTTGACAAGGGCCGCACGATCTATATGATTTCGATTCAAAACTAACTTTTGCTCAAGATCGGTGTCATGAACAAACCCTTCATCCCGAGCGATCCCAAACACCATCGCCACCGGCCAAGGCCCGGCTTTCTGAGTGCGGATGACGAACAGCGTCTGGCGCGGGCATGGCAGGACAACCGCGATGTCGAGGCGCGCAACCGGTTGGTGCGCGCCTTCGCACCGCTCGCCATGGCCACGGCCAAACGTCATTCCAGGGACAAGAAGCTGGATGATCCCGATCTGATCCAGCATGCCCATATCGGCCTGATCAAGGCCGCGAACGGCTTTGATCCAGACAAGGGATTCCGGTTCTCGACCTATGCCGCCTGGTGGATCAGGGCCGAATTGCAGGAATATCGGCTGCGCACCTGGTCAATGGTGCAACGCACGCGCACGGCAAAATCCCGCAAGGTGTTCTTCAATCTGCATCGCCTCGAGGACGACGTGAATGCGCCCCAGGGCGAGACCCGCGACGAAAAGAATCGCCGCGTTGCCACAGCGCTCGGCCTCGAGCCATCCGAACTCGACGCCTTCAGAACCGAATTTGCAGGCAGTGACAGTTCGCTCAACCGGCCCGCAGCTGCATCAGAGGATGGCGATGACATCATCAATTTGCTGCAAGACCCCGATTGCGACGTGGAACAAGAAGTCTCCGACCGTCTCGACCGCAACAGATTCTGGCGAGAGGCAAAGACCCATTTCGGCAAGCTGCCCGACCGTGAGCGCGTGATCGTCGTCTCCACCGTCTTGAAGGACCCGCCGATGACGCTCGAACAACTCGGCACGGTCTACGGCATATCTCGTGAGCGTGTGCGGCAGTTGCGCGAACGTGGCCTCGAACGGCTGCGCCACTCTATGGGCGACATCGAGGAAAGTCGGGCCCACAGCGCAAAGGGGGAACGCGCAACGCCAGGGGCCGCGGGATAAGCCCCCTGCAGCGGCCATGCGCCATGTGGCCCACGCAGGATGCTGTCTTGCATACGGGGTCTGCGCAGAGCGATGCCGCGCTCGGTGCGGGATCAACATCATCGCTCTCAATCGCGACTGTAAATCTCCGACCGGACGTTCTCGAACTCGTAGATCACGTCGGCTGTCTCCACGGATAAGGCGAGTGCATTCGCACTTTCGCTCAGTTCGACATGGAGCGTGATCGCATCCCCCGTGGCCGCGAGTTCCTCGAAGGCCGCCAACGTCTCTTGCGCATCGAATCTCACGGTTGCCGAGCGGGATTGACCGGCAAGGCCCCTCCAGTGGAGCAGGATTTCCCGAGGGGCACCGTATCGGACATGATCCACATTGGGTTCAAGATCGTCGAAGAAATGGAAAACCTCGCCGTTCAGCGCAGAGAATCTCAGCAGGCTGATCTCCGCCGCCCCGCTCACGTTCAGATCCCAGCCCCAGCGTTGCTGTCGTCTCGGCCATGTTCCGGCCCGGTAGCCCGTTCTAAGCGCGTCCTGCGCGGCCTCTCGGCCAAGCGTGCTTTCGAGAACGCTGCGGATGAATTCGGGCCTCGACACATCCGGGTTGTCAATCAGTTCGCTCCACTCGACCGGGACTTCGCTCCCCTTGAAACGGAAAACATCGATCGTGTTGGCATGTGCCGAGAACCATATCGCGCCCTCGCCCTCTGGGCCGAAGCCAAATATCAGCCGGTCAAACGCGTGCCTCGTGCCGCGCTGCGGGCTGGCAATACCTTTTTCAGCAAGCCGCTGGAAAACATCTACGGGCAGCTTGGTATCGATCGTGTAGAACTTGTCCTCGACATAGGAAAACCAAGTCGCGCTCAGGTTTGCCGGCAGCTCCTTTTCGGCTTCGCCCACTATATGTGTCGCGCCTGGCACACCCCAGCCCTGATGTATCGTCCGGTTATCCGGAACGTAGAGTTCGGAGCCATCCGCCAGAACCAGATCGGCACGCAACAGCCTGACAGGGTAGGCTTTGGGCGCCGAGTTGGTCGCGATCCATTCGAAGCGGGCCAATTTGGTATCCTTTCCTGAGACATCCGCAGGCGCAACAAGCAGGAAAAACGCCCCGAGACAAAGAAGCGCCAGAAATGCAAAGCCACCCAGATATACGCGCATCGTTCTACCCCCTCTGCACAACGCGGCGGCGCACGCCACCATCTGACGGATGCGCCGTGTAATTCGGGGCGTGGGCCCCCGCGGAATCGCCGTAGCGCGAGGACATATGGAAGTACTTGTGGCGCACGGCGTTCAGGCTCGGCTCGCTCATTTGCAGCCAGTAATCCTTGTAGGCGTCGCCTTTCTCCACGTTGCCGGCCGCGATAGACGCGTCGATCAGGGCCCTCACCCGCGTCACTTGCGTCGCGCGGGACGGGGTGAAAGGCAGACAGTTCCGGTGTGAACGGCACGCCATGGGCCACGGCCTCATCCGCCATCATGTTGAGCGCGAGGTTGGCATAGGTGTTTCTGATATTCCTGCGATTTGCCAATATTTCCCACGCGTGGTTGGGTTCCGAAAGTTCGCTCTCGGTGTACCAGCCCCGCTGAATGAGCCAGGTCCGTTCGCGATCGAGGCTCGCCAAGTCCGCCCTGCGCCTGATGAGGCCGCGCCAGTCCAGATCGACGACCTGATGATCACTTTCTCTCGCAAGGTCATTGTAGCCGCCGCCGATATCCGAGTGGACGCTCGGAAGGAAAATCTGTCGGCCCGCGGCTGCGCTCTGGATGTCGGTCAGCCTGAAATTCTCCCGATGCTCGTCGCCGGCGGCAAGTTGAAAGGTGTATTCCGCGTTTCTGATCGCGTCGAGATTCAGGTCGCGCGTGTCGTTCGAATGCTGCACGCCATAAGAGGCAACCGTGTCGTAGAGGCCCACGAATGTCACCGTCACGTCGTTGACCGTGAAACCCCTGTCCTCCAGTTGTTTGCGCACATTGAGCGCGCGGTCGTTCAGCGCAACATGAACAAAGTGCCGCGCGGCAGCCGCGCCTCGACTGAAACCGAACGTGTCGATTTCAACCTTTTCGATCGGCCGAGCCGGGTCCAGTTGCGAAATGTCGGACACAAGCCGATTAAGGCCCGCCCGCATTTTCGCCATCACCCCGGTTATTCCGGTGCCGAGCGACATACCTTCCGGAATGTCTCTGCCGTCGGTTTGCGTACCGATTCCCTCGATGTAGTAATGCTGCCCGACATTCTCCACATCAGGATATTGACCCATCGATTCCTCGCCTTTGGCGATATTGGAGGGGGCGCTGTCATAGCTTGCCGTGCTGGCCGGGAGGTGACGCTCAACCCCGACATGACCGGTCGAAGATGCCCTTGCATTCACGCGGTTGTTCCCGGTGCCGTCGAAAAATACCACGGCACGGACCCGCTGCGGCGGTGGGGACGGCGGATCGTCCGTACCACAAGTCTCGCAAATTGTCGGATCCATAACCTCTACCTAAATCAATACCGAGCACAGGCGCCGTCAAAACTTTGAATGCGCGCCTGCGCCATGTTCCTCGTGGACGGCGCGGTTATCCTGGGCCATGCCTCCACACGGGATCTCAAACCGAATGCCTCAACAAGAGGCGCTTCTTTTTCTCCTCCAGCCCATACAAATACGCCCTGACGCGTTCGTCCTCCGAAAACCCTCTGCGGCGCAGCGGGATCGCCATGTGGTCTTCCGGTGTCGCTATTCCGAGCCTACAATGAGCACGCGCGATTTGCTGCATGTTTTTGGCCTGGAGCACCAAGTGACGCGAACAAAATGCAGCAATCTCATCAGCCCTGTCGCTCAGGTCGATGCTCTCCCGCCCGTCATCGCGCCGAGGCTGATGCCTTCTGATCGTGTCTCTTACGGACCGCGCGCTCTCCTGGACCCTGGCATCTTCGAACCTCTGGATCTGATCCTGCGACAGCCTCAGCATCGGGCAAACTCCGAAATACAGACATGATGAAAGGTGATTGCCCCTTTTCCCGGCCCGGGAAGGTGCAGGCCACGCGGTCATTCCAAATTGCATGGCGGACACGCCGCCTCCAGGCAGCACGTTGGAGCCATCCTTGACGAAAGTCCAGCGTCACGGCGGAACGCCCAGGGAAACAGCCATGCCGGTTTCATCCTGAAACGGGTCACGCGGCGGCGGGCGTGACCCGCGTCGCCAAGGCACCTTTCCGCCTTCCCATCCCTGCCTTAAGGATTATCTGGCGTCACGAAGGAGATCGCATGTTGCTTGAGGTTCAGGACGTCACCAAGAGCTATCCCGGCACCGAGACGGCGGTGCTGCGGGGGGTCTCACTGACCCTCGACGCGGGTGGAATGCTCGCTCTCACCGGCGAATCGGGATCGGGCAAAAGCACGCTTCTGCACCTGATCGGCGGGCTCGACACCGCCGATGGCGGGCGGGTCTGCATTGACGGCACTGATCTCACCCCGCTTGACGATTCGGGCCGCGCGGCATTGCGGCGCGGCACCGTGGGGGTGATCTTTCAGCAATTCAACCTGATTCCGTCGCTGACCGTGGCGGGCAATATCGCGTTTCAGGCGCGGTTGGCCGGACGGCATGACCCGGCCCGCGATGCGAATCTGGCGGCGCGCCTCGGGCTGGACGATCACCTGCAAAAATACCCCGAGCAGTTGTCGGGCGGGCAGCAACAGCGCGTGGCCATCGCCCGCACCCTTGCCGCCGGGCCGAAGCTGGTGCTGGCCGACGAGCCGACCGGCAATCTCGACGAGTCAAGCTCGGATGCGGTCATGGCCCTCTTGCAGGAATTGGTCGCGGAAACCGGCGCGGGCCTCATCCTCGTCACCCATTCCGAACGCCTCGCCGCACGCCTGCCCCGGCGGTTGCATCTGCGCGCAGGGCGGCTGACGTGAACCGCGTCATCCTCTCGGCGCTTCTGTCGCATTGGCGGCGTAACCCGTTGCAACTGATCACATTGCTGGCCGGTCTGGCGCTCGCCACCGCGCTGTGGTCGGGCGTGCAGGCGATCAATGCCGAGGCCCGCGCCAGCTATGACGCGGCGGCGGCGACGTTGGGCGAGGGGCGATATGCGCAGATCACCGCACGCGACGGCGGCGCGATTTCACACGATACCTACGTGGCCCTGCGCCGCGCCGGGTGGGCCGTCTCACCGGTGATCGAAGGACGCATCGACGGGGTGCGCCTGATCGGGCTGGAGCCGCTGACGGCCCCCGGCGGGCTTGGTCCGGTCCGCGCAGGCGGCGGGGCGGATCTTGGCGCGTTCCTGTCGGGCAAAGGGCAGATCTTTGCCCGTGCCGACACGCTCGCCCGCCTGCCGGATCTCGAGGCAGAGCCCGTGACCGCCCCCGATGTGGCCCCCAACACTGCGCTGACCGATATCGGCGTTGCGCAGCGCCTGCTGGACCGCCCCGGGCAGATCGACCGGCTGATCGTCCTACCCGATCAGCCGCTCACGCAGCCCCCGCTGGAGCAGGTCGCCCCCGACCTCATCTGCAGCGCCCCGCAAGCGGGTGGCGACGTGGCGCGGCTCACCGACAGCTTTCACCTCAACCTCACCGCCTTCGGGCTTTTGTCCTTTGCGGTGGGCCTTTTCATCGTGCAGGGCGCGATCGGTCTTGCATTCGAGCAGCGCCGCCCGATGGTGCGCACCCTGCGTGCTCTCGGCGTGCCGCTGAGGCGGCTGATTGTCCTGATGGCGGTTGAACTGGCGCTGCTGGCGCTAATCGCGGGGGGCATTGGCGTGGCGCTCGGCTATGTGATCGCGGCGGCCCTCCTGCCGGATGTGGCGGCCACCCTGCGCGGGCTTTACGGCGCGAATCTCTCGGGGCAGCTCAATCTGCGCCCGGTCTGGTGGCTCTCGGGTCTGGGCATCGCGCTCGGCGGCACGGCCCTGGCGGCGAGCGGCGCGCTCTGGTCGCTGGCGCGCATGCCGCTCCTGAGCGGGGCACAGCCGCGCGCGCTAATGATGGCGCGCTCGGGGGGCGGTCAGGCGGCGGTCGCCACACTCCTCCTTCTGGTCGCCGCCGGGCTCGCGCTCTGGGGTGAGGGGCTGCTCGCGGGTTTTGCGATGCTGGGCGCGTTGCTGATCGGCGGGGCACTGGTGTTACCTCCCGTTCTGGGGCTGGTGCTAAGGTGGGCAGAGCGACCCGCGCGCAGTGCGACGGCGGAATGGTTCTGGGCCGACACACGCCAACAGGTGCCGGGGCTGTCGCTGGCGTTGATGGCGCTGTTGCTGGCGATGGCGGCGAATGTCGGCGTCTCGACAATGGTCTCCTCCTTCCGGCTGACCTTCACCGGCTTTCTCGATCAGCGCCTCGCCTCGGAACTATACGTGCGCGTCGAGGACGCCGCACAGGCCGAGGTGATCCGTGAGGTGGCGCGCGATCACGCCGATGCGCTCCTGCCGCTTCTGTCGACCGAGCGGCAGGTTGCCGGACTGCCAGTCGAGATCTACGGCGCCCGCGATCACGCCACCTATCGCGACAACTGGCAGTTCCTGTATGCCGTGCCTGACCCGTGGGAGCGGCTTGCGCGCGGCGAGGGCGTCTTGATCAACGAACAGATGTTCCGTCGCGCCGGGCTGGAGCTTGGAAGCGCGGTGACCATCGCGCCCGGGACCCGCCTGCCGGTGCTGGGCATTTACGGCGATTACGGCAATCCCATCGGGCAGGTGATCGCGACCGAGCCGCTGTTTCGCGATCTCTACCCCGAGGTGACCGCGCTGCGCTTCGGATTGCGCAGCGATCCCGGTCAGGTCCCGGCGCTGCGCGCGGCCCTGACCGACGCCGGTATCCCGCAGGCCGCGATCACCGATCAGGCGGCGCTCAAGCGCATGTCGCTCGCGGTGTTCGAGCGTACCTTCACCGTCACCACCGCGCTCAACGTGCTGACGCTGGCGGTGGCGGGCTTCGCCATATTGATGAGCCTTCTGACGCTTGCCGCGATGCGCCTGCCACAACTGGCCCCGGTCTGGGCGCTTGGCCTGACCCGGCGCAGCCTCGCGCGGCTCGATCTGCTGCGCGCGGTGGTGCTGGCCGCGCTCACCGCCGCGCTTGCCCTGCCTCTGGGTCTGGCGCTTGCCTGGGCACTGCTGGCGGTCGTGAATGTCGAAGCGTTCGGCTGGCGGCTGCCGATGTATCTCTTTCCGCTCGATTACCTGCGGCTGACCGGGCTGGCGCTGCTGGCGGCGGCGCTCGCCGCAAGCTGGCCCGCTTGGCGGCTGTCGCGCACCCCGCCCGCGCAATTGCTGGGAGTGTTCCGCAATGAACGTTAAGACGCTTTTTCTGCTGCTGTTCCTGCCCGCGCAGGCCATGTCGCAGGGCTTTGCCGGGCTCGGCACCACCGCCGACGGCTTTGCCACGCCGCAGCCGGGCCGCGCGCTGGACTTTCCCGCCGATCACGGCCCACACCCCGCCTATCGGATCGAATGGTGGTATCTGACCGCCAACATGACCGGCCACGACGGCACGCCCTATGGGCTTCAGTGGACGCTCTTCCGCTCCGCCCTCGCCCCGAGGGATGGCGAGGGATGGGACACACCGCAGCTCTGGATGGGCCATGCGGCCATGACCACACCCGAGGCGCATCACGTGGCCGAGCGGCTGGCGCGCGGCGGCATCGGTCAGGCGGGCGTGGAGCCCGCGCCGTTTCAGGCGTGGATCGACGATTGGGCCATGCAGGGCCCCGATTTCGACACCCTCACCCTCACCGCGTCGGGCGCGGATTTCGCCTATGACGTGGATCTCACCGCAACCGGCCCGCTGGTTCTGCACGGACAGAATGGCTATTCGGTCAAATCTGCGGCAGGTCAGGCGAGTTACTACTACTCGCAGCCCTTCTACGATCTCACCGGCACGCTGACCCTGCCCGAAGGCGATGTGACGGTCACCGGGCAGGCGTGGCTTGACCGGGAATGGTCCTCGCAACCGCTGGCAGAGGATCAGCAGGGCTGGGACTGGTTCTCGCTCTCGTTCGACAGCGGTGACAAGCTGATGGGCTTCGTGCTGCGCGGGGCTAGCGATTTCACTGCCGGAACGTGGATCACTGCCGCAGGCGCGACCACCGCCCTGCCCGACGGGGCCTTTTCCGCGACGCCGCTCGCATGGCATGAGGTGGCCGGGCGAGAGGTGCCGGTCGAATGGCAAGTGCGCCTGCCAGAACAGGGCCTGGACGCGACGGTGACGGCGATAAATCCCGATGCCTGGATGACCACCTCGGTGCCCTATTGGGAAGGGCCGGTCACCATCAGCGGCAGCCACACCGGCACCGGCTATCTGGAAATGACCGGCTATGATGAGTGATCCGGTCACGCCGTGCGATCTGCGGCGTGACCGGTTGGCCCTTAGCCGCCCGGCGTGAGCTTGTGGATCGAGCCTTCTTCCATGGCGGTATAGAGACTGCCATCCGGCCCCAGAACCAGCGCGCGGAAGCGGCCCGATTGCATCGGCAGGGTCATTTCGGTGACTTCGACCACCGATATCTCCTCGTCGAGTTCGATCACGTCGATACGTTGGCCGATCGGTGTGCCACCAAAGCCGATGCCCATCAGGCTGACCGCCAGGGCGCCGTCCCAGTCGCCCCATTGCTCGCCTTCCAGGAAGGCCGCCGCCGACATGCCCTGCGACCAGCCATTATTGGTCCAGATCGGCGGCATCGCGTCGGGATAGGTCTCGAAATCGGTCATCGGCATGAACGAGGCGCGCTCGTAGCGGTTCATCCCCTCCGACTGGTTGGGCATGTAACCGCAATAACCGTCCGGGCAGTCGCCGCGCTCGGCCATGTTGTCGCGCGGATCCCAGCCGCCATTCCCGCCATTTTGCAACACGGTGATCTCGTCCGAATGCCAGGGGCCATGTTCGGCGACGATCGGTGTCCCGGTGCTGGGGTGAAAGGCGATGCCCTGCACGTTGCGATGGCCATAGGTATAGGTCCGAGTGTCAAAGTCTTCGGGCGGCGTGTTGTCTTGATGGGCATTGCCGTCGGTATCGAGCCGCAGCACCTTGGAGCCCATCATCGTCGGGCTTTGCGGGATCTCCGGATTGTGGTTGTCGCCCGTGGTCAGCCAAAGCGCCCCGTCGGGGCCAAAGCGCACGCGTCCGCCATTATGCGCGCCGGGGCCGCCGAACGGATGATCGCTGGCCTCGACCTTGTAGGGCACGTCCTCGACGATATCGGCGCGCTCTGACACGTCGGTGAAATCCTCGTTCACCACGAGGCGCATCAGCCGATTGGTGCGCGGATCGGATTTCTCGGAGGTCGAATAGACATAGATCCGGCGGTTATCGGAGAAATCCGGGTCGATCGCGACGCCCATCATGCCCGCTTGCCCTTCGCAGACAAGATCCTCGGCGGCAGAGGCATAGCCCTCGCTGCCCGACATGCCCAAAAGCGCGTTGACCGTGCCGTCGGGCATCCGCACCGAGAGCCCGTCGCATTTCTCGGTGAAGAGCATCGTGCCATCATCGAGAAAGGCCATGTCCCACGGGCTGTCGAGCCCGTCGAGCACGACCTCGTGTTGCAGGCTCGTGGTGTTCATTCCGGATTGCGCAAGCGCAGGGCTTGCGCCGATCACTGTGGCGATGGCCCCTGCTACCAGGCTGGCCAAGGCGCGGTCGGTCGGTCGAATCGTCATGGTCTCCTCCCTTCAACGGCCGTCATATGCGACCGTTCTCCTGTTTCGCAGCCCCAGAATAACCCGGAATGCGTGTGTCGCAACACCCACAAGACCCTAAGAGGGAAACCCACCGCGTCCCCGGCCCTGCTCAAAGGCGTGCCTCCCCCGCCGCGCGGGTATACCCCTTGGCGGTGCCGAACAGCGGTTTTCAGCGCCATTGCCACGGTCCGGTCAGCGTCCGCGAGCGGGCTCAACGCGACGGTCCAAGCGATCAACCCCGATGCCAAGATGACCACCTCGGTGCCCTATCGGGAGGGGCCAGTCGCCATCAGCAGCAGCCATTCCGACACCGGCTATCTGGAGAGGACCGGTTATCACGAGTGATGAACACACATGTCTGTGACACAGCGCCGGGCCATTCCCCCTACAGTCCCGCGCCGATTTCGGCTATGAGGGAACATGCCGCAATGCAGCAAGAAAGGGCCCCCATGCCGAAGAACCAAAAGCCGATCAACCTCGCCCTGCAGGGCGGTGGCGCGCACGGAGCCTTCACCTGGGGTGTACTCGACTATCTGCTCGAGGATGGACGCCTACGCATCGCGGGGGTCTCGGGCACCTCGGCGGGAGCGATGAACGCCGTGGCCCTCGCCGATGGCTACACCCGCGCAGGCCCCGAAGGCGCACGCGCCGCACTCGATCATTTCTGGCGCGCGATGAGTTCCAGCGCCCAGCACACGCCCCTGCAACGCATGCCGATGGACCGGCTCACCGGCAACTGGGGGCTGGAGAACAACCCGTTCTACCACTTCATGAACGCGCTCACCGGCGTCGCCTCGCCCTACCAACTCAACCCGATGAACATCAATCCGCTTCGTGATCTGGTCGAGGAAAGCATTGATTTCGAGATGGTGCGCAAATGCACCGCCTTCGAGCTGTTCGTCTCGGCCACCAATGTCGAGACCGGACGCGTCAAGGTTTTCCCGCGCGAGGATCTGACGGCGGATATGGTCATGGCGTCGGCCTGCCTGCCGCATCTCTACCGCGCTGTCGAGATCGACGGCGTGCCGTATTGGGATGGCGGCTACATGGGCAACCCGGCGCTGTTTCCGCTCTATGGCAAGACCGGCACCGACGACATTGTGGTCGTGCAGATCAACCCGGTCGAACGCAAGGGCGTGCCGCGCTCGGCGCAGGAGATCGAGAACCGGCTGAACGAGATCAGCTTCAACGCCAGCCTGCTGAAAGAGCTCCGCGCCATCGACTTCGTCGACCGGTTGATCGCGCAGGACAAGCTCTCAACCGATCACTATCGGCCGGTCAAGGTGCACTTGATCGAAAACGAGGACGCGCTCAAGCCGATGGGGGCGTCGTCCAAGATGAACGTGGAATGGGCCTTCCTAACGCGGCTGCGCGATATCGGACGCGAGACGGCGGCGACGTGGCTCGACAAGTGCCATGACCGCATCGGCGTGGACAGCACCATCGATCTGCGCGCCATGTTCCAGGGTATCGGGGCCGAGCATCAGGGCTGATGCACGGCCCCGGCTGCTCAAGTGACGCTGCTGGCTTCACGGTCAAAGATATAGACGGCGACCGCCGACCGCTCCGAGTAGCGCAGCGAGAACGACATCTTCAGGCTGTCGAACACCTTGAACTTTCGCTTCACGAATTGGTTCATGTCCTCCAACGTGTCGAAACGGATGGTCACGACAACCAGGCCTTCCTTGTCCAGAAGAATGCTCAGACTGGCGATATTCGACTCCATGATCGCCCCGCCGATCTCTTCAGAGAGGAACGATACGCCGATCTTGGCCTCTGTGACCGACGTGAATTTCAGGTTGTAGATCTTGCTGTACATGCTCAGGTTTCCGCCTCGTCCATCATGTCGAACATCGCATCAAGCAGATCCGCGTCCCGGATTGGCGATGCCTTGGCCTTGTACGCGGCGGGGCCAATCCCCTGCCCCGTCCGAAGCGTGTTGCCTTTAGCCGACAGGCCCAGCTCAGGCCCGTCCTCCTCAGCCAGGCCCGCTTGCAAAACTGCGGCGCGCCCGGATTTGTCGACATGCCCGCCCACACAAAGTCTCAGAAACGCCCGCGCGGTCAGGAGATCCGTGACCCCGGCCTTGGACAAGGCGTCAAGCACGCCGTCGCATTTCGCGGCCAGAATTTCCTGCTGATCGGCTTGTAACTGGATTGTCAGCGCCATATCCGCAGCTATGCCCAACAGCAAATCGACCTGCTCCGGCGACAAATACTTTGGCGTGAAATCAACCGCGCAGATCGAGCCCAGCACATAGCCCTCCTGCGTCACCAGCGGAAAGCCTGCCCAGAACACCCAATGCGGATCACCTGCCACCAGTGGGTGATGGCGAAACACATCATTCTCGCGCAGATCCGGTACAATATACGGTTTAGTGTCCAAAAGCGCGTGCTGGCATAACGTTTCCTCGCGAGCCACCTCGCTCACACCTGTCAGGCAGCCTGTGAAATTTTCGGACAGGAAATATTGCCGTGCCTCGTCAATAAGACCGCTATAGGCGACTGGCACCCCTGCCACGTGCCGAAACAAGCGGGTATAGATATCAAAGCGCGCCTTGTTGTCGGTGCCCATCAAGCCGGTGCGCCTGACCTCGGAAAGGCGACGGACCTCATTTGCAGGCATGCGCGCCGCGACGAATTCCTGGTCTGACAATGCATCCTCCATGTGCTTAGCAAGGGGATTAACGGTCACGGGAGTCAGAATATTAGCATCGACTGCATGAAATAGCGTTAGCTGTCCAAGACCATCCTCTACGCCCGCGTCTCCACGACCGAACAGACCAGCGACCACCAGCTAGAGCAGGCCCGCAAGGCAGGCTTTCAGGTTGACCATGTGGTGACCGATCACGGCACCTCAGGGGTGACCACCAAGCTCACAGACCGGGACGGCGGCAAACGCCTCTTCGACATGCTCCGCGAAGGTGACATGCTTGTGGTCCGCTGGGTGAACCGGCTGGGGCGCAATTATCAGAACGTCACCGACACCATCCGTGAATTCATCCGCAGGGGCGTCACGATCAAGACCGTGATCAACGGCATGGTCTCCGACAAACCCGGGGCAATTCATAGAGCACCACAAGGCGGTCCACCTGGAGAGGTTCAAGGGGCGCAAGCCGACCTTCGACAGGGCCAGCTTCGAGGACGTGAAGGCAATGCTGGACGCTGGTCAGGGTCACTCGGCTATTGCGAAGGCCATAGGTGTCAACCGGAACGCGGTCATCAGGATTGCCCAAGACCCCGCCAAGGCAGGTGCGCGGCATTGGTGAAGTGGGGGATGTGACGCCGCAACCCAAATACATGCCCAAGACACCATTTACATTTCAGGACCTGACCAAGCCGATAGTACTTAGCTGTTAATCTTGCATGGCAACTTCTAACACGCACGTTAGACATCAAGTAATCAGTTGGTGAGAATCTGGGCGAGACCAATTCGCGCACATCCTAGATCCAAACTCACTTGATACGCGTTCCTTGGGTTTGCCCCCACTACAAATCTAATAGTGGCATGTTTCGCTGCGACCCGATTAACCCCAATACTAGAGTTAAACGCCGAACAACCGAACTGCTGTGCCAATTAAACCAAGTGCTGCTCGCGGGCCGTTCGCTGACGGTGATGACGTTCCTTAGTGAAAGCGCGAATGCTCACTGTCATGTTCAGGGCACACAAAGCGTGAGCGCCCGACGATTGCGCGGACGAGGGCACGGCTCTGGGCATAATCAAGGCCTTTCAGGCGCTGCAGTCTGCAAGGACGCAGGTTGAACGGGGGCCAGAACTTTGGGGAGCGACATCGCCAAAGCGACCCTGGCAGGTCGTGGAATCGGGATAAACACCAACGAGCCCGGCACCGCTTTCATGAGCAACTATCCCGGTGCGGGCGGGCAACTCGCCTCGGTGCGCTCGCGCGATCCCCGGGCTCCTCGCGGCTCGACCGCCCGACGCTCACCTTGGTGCAGCGCGTCGCCCCGCACTCCCTCCGGCGAATGGACCAAGTTCTCGGTGCGGATTGAGGGGGCGGTAATACGTCTGACCGATACCTCGACTTGGTTTGTCGACGCCGACCGCTGGCATCATGGACGTTCTTCGCATACGACACCCGCGAACCGCTGCTTGCGGTTGTACTCAGGCCGCCGGTAAGTTGATCGCCTTGGCTGCGTCACCGTCGCGCGCACCGTAGTGGACAAGCACCCGGGCCGCGCTTTCCGCACCCAACTTACCAGCCTCTTGAATCGGCAAGCCGCGGGCTAACGCAGCCAGGAAACCACTCGCGTAGGCATCCCCCGCGCCGGTGCTGTCGACGACTTGTGGCACGTCGACCGCCTGGATGTGGTGGCGACCGTCGGCATCGGCCACAACGGAGCCCTTCTCGTGCTCGGTCACCGCCGCGATCGAGACCTGCGTCATTGCCCAGCCAAGCGCAGCGTCCGCGCCGCCGCATCCCGCCAGCGCGGCCACCTCGACATGGTTGCCGACAAGGATGTCGACATGACGCGAGACGGTGTTGCGCATGGCGTCAATGTTGCGCTCGACGCAGCCGGCATCCGAAGGCGTCAGCGCCACCTTCGCGCCGGCGGATTTTGCCGCCTCGGCCAGGCGTTCAATCACCGCCGCGCCATGCGGAGCGTCCCAAATGTACCCTTCGATGAACAGAATATCGAACGCTTCGGGCAGGGCCGCGAGCGCCTCCTGGGGCATGAGGGTGGTCGCCGCTCCCAGGTAAGTGCTCATGGTGCGCTCGCCGTCCGGCGTGACCAGCACGACGCAGCGGCCGGTGCCGTGATCGCCGTTCTGTGCAACGGCAACCGGCGCTGCCAGCCCCATCCCCGACATCTCCTCGCAGAAGGCATCGCCGAGATCGTCATTGGCCACCTTTCCCAGGTAGGTCCCCCGGACAGGCGTACCGGCCAGGTGCGCGATAGAATTGGCCACCGATCCGCCGGACTGGCGTATGCCGGGGCCGACATCCTCGAACAGGGCGTGGGCCGCGTCGGCATCCACCAGGTGCATGCCCCCCGGGGTCAGCCCGTGCCGCGTGACGACATCGGGCTCGACCGCGGCAACGACATCGACCAGTGCGTTGCCAAGACCCACGATATGCGGTGTTCGTTCGGTCATGTCTCGCTCCTCAATACCGGTAGTGTTCCGGCTTGTACGGCCCTTCGGGCTGCACACCGATGTAATCGGCCTGCTCTTTCGCCAACTCCGTCAGCTTCACGCCGATCCGGTCGAGATGCAGGCGCGCGACCTTCTCGTCCAGATGCTTGGGCAGGATGTAGACCTTGTTCTCGTACTCGCCGCCGTTCCGCCACAGCTCGATCTGCGCCAGAACCTGGTTGGTGAAGCTGGCCGACATGACAAAGGACGGGTGACCGGTCGCATTGCCGAGGTTCAGCAGACGCCCCTCGGACAGCAGAATGATCCGGTTGCCCGAGGGCATCTCGATCATGTCCACCTGTTCCTTGATGTTGGTCCATTTGTGGTTTTTCAGGCTGGCGACCTGAATCTCGTTGTCGAAATGGCCGATATTGCCGACGATCGCCATATCCTTCATCTCGCGCATGTGCTCGATGCGGATGACGTCTTTGTTGCCGGTGGTGGTCACGAAGATATCCGCGGTTTTAACCACGTCTTCCAGCGTGGTCACGTGGAACCCGTCCATCGCGGCCTGCAGCGCGCAGATCGGGTCGACCTCGGTCACGATCACCCGCGCACCGGCGCCTTTCAGCGATGCGGCAGAGCCTTTGCCCACGTCGCCATAGCCCATGACCACGGCGACCTTGCCGGCCATCATCGTATCGGTGGCGCGGCGGATGCCATCGACGAGGCTTTCCTTGCAACCGTACTTGTTGTCGAACTTCGACTTGGTCACTGAGTCATTCACGTTGATCGCGGGGAAGGGCAGCTGCCCCTCCTGCATCATCTTGTAAAGGCGATGCACGCCGGTCGTTGTCTCCTCGCTAACGCCCTTGATCATGTCGCGCTGTTTGGTGAACCAGCCGGGGCTTTCCGCCATGCGCTTCTTGATCTGCGCAAACAGGCATGTCTCCTCTTCCGAGGTCGGGGTCTCGATCAGCTCGGTTTCACCAGCCTCGACCCGCGCGCCGATCAGCACGTAGAGCGTGGCGTCGCCGCCATCGTCCAGGATCAGGTTGGCACCGCCCTCTTCGAATTGGAATATGCGGTCGCAATAATCCCAGTATTCCTCAAGCGTCTCGCCCTTGACCGCGAAGACCGGCGTGCCGCCCTCGGCGGTCACGGCTGCGGCGTGATCCTGCGTGGAAAAGATGTTGCACGAGGCCCAGCGGACCTCCGCGCCCAGTGCCGCCAGCGTTTCGATCAGGCAGGCGGTCTGGATCGTCATGTGCAACGACCCCGCGACGCGCGCGCCCTTGAGCGGCTTTTCCGAACCGTATTCCTCGCGCAGCGCCATCAGGCCCGGCATCTCGGTTTCGGCGATGTCCAGCTCCTTGCGGCCGAAACCGGCAAGAGCGATGTCGCGGATCGCGCTGTCCGTGGGAGTGACTCTCTCTGGCTTGTTCATGTCGCGTCTCCTTTCTTCGTTCTCGTGTTTCGGGTCACTCGGCTGCGGCGGACACGCCGAAGGTGCGGGCCAGTTCGTCGGCCAGGTCCGTGCGTTCCCAGCTGAATCCGCCGTCATCGTCCGGGACGCGCCCGAAATGGCCATAGGCGGCGGTGCGGGCATAGACCGGCTTCAGGAGGCCCAAGTGCTCGCGGATGCCGCGCGGGGTCAGGCGGACCATCTCGCGCAGGGTGCTGGCCAGCTTGGATTCATCGACCCGGCCCGTGCCGAGCGTGTCGACATAGATGGCAACCGGCTCGGGCACGCCGATGGCATAGGCCAACTGGATCTGGCACTTGTCGGCAAGACCCGCGGCAACCACGTTCTTGGCCATGTAGCGCGAGATGTAGGCCGCCGAGCGGTCCACCTTGGTCGGGTCCTTGCCGGAGAACGCGCCGCCACCATGCGGGGCCGCGCCGCCATAAGTGTCGACGATGATCTTGCGCCCTGTCAGGCCCGCGTCGCCATCCGGGCCGCCAATGACGAAATTTCCGGTCGGGTTGACAATTATCTTTTCCTGCGTCGGCAGGTTCCAGCCTTCTTCCTTGAAACAGTCGGTAATGTAGGGCTTGACCAACTGGCGCACATCGTCCTGGCTTAATCCCTCGGCATGCTGGGTCGAGACCACAACGGTGTCGATGCCAACAGGTTTGCCATTCTGATACTTGAGGGTGACCTGGCTTTTGGCATCTGGGCCGAAATTCGGCTGTTTGCCCGATTTTCGGTCCTCAGCCATGGTGCGCAGTATCTTGTGAGCGAATTGTATTGGCGCCGGCATTAGCTCTTCGGTCTCGTTGCAGGCATAGCCGAACATGATGCCCTGATCGCCGGCACCTTCCTCACCCTTGTCGCCTTCATCGACCCCCATCGCGATATCGGCCGATTGCGCATGCAGGCGACAGACAATCTCGGCGGTCTTCCACGAAAAGCCCGGTTGATCGTAACCGATGTCGCGGATCGCGTCCCGGACAATCTGCTCGACATCTTTGAGCACGCTTTCGGGGCCGCGCACTTCGCCGGCGATGGTCAGGTGATCGGTCGTCGCCAGCGTCTCGCAGGCCACGCGCGATTGCGGGTCGGCGGCGAGATAGGTATCCAGCACCGCGTCCGAAATTCGGTCGCAGACCTTGTCGGGATGCCCTTCAGACACCGATTCACTGGTGAAAAGCCATGACTTGTCGCTCATCTCGTTCCTTTCTCCACTGTTGTGGGGTTGGGTCGCTTTTGGCAAAAATTGAATTTTGCAGGGGTCAGGCGATCTTGCGATCGGCCGATGACTTGTCGGGGGTGTAGGCCAGGCTGGGTTGCAGCCATGTCTCCACCTCGGCAATCTCCATGCCCTTGCGTTCGGCATAGTCGGCCACCTGGTCGGGGCCGATCCGGCCTATCCCGAAATAGGCGGAGTCGGGATGTGCGAAATAGAGCCCGGACACAGAGGAGGCGGGCCACATCGCGCAGGATTCCGTCAGCGTCACGCCGGTATGTTCGGACGCGTCCAGCAACGCGAACAGCGTGCGCTTCTCGGTGTGGTCCGGGTTGGCCGGGTAGCCGGGCGCGGGACGGATACCGCGATATTTCTCCTGAATGAGCGCCTCGTTGTCGAGCGTCTCGTCCGAGGCATATCCCCAGAGGCTGCGACGCACGCGGGCATGCAGCGCCTCGGCATAAGCTTCGGCGATCCGGTCGCCAAGCGCCTGCACCATGATGGCATCATAGTCGTTACCCTCGGACTTCAGGCGTTCGGCGATGTCGTGCACCTCGGGACCGGCGGTGACGGCAAAGCCGCCCACCCAGTCCTCGGTGCCCTCGGGAGCCACGAAATCGGCAAGGCACATCTGCGGGCGGCCATTCGGCTTGCTGCGCTGCTGGCGCAATTGCGGCATCCTGGCGCTCACGTTCTTGCGGTTCTCATCAGCCCAGACGACGATATCGTCGCCATCCGAATTCGCCGGCCATAGCCCGACCACAGCCTTGGGGCTGAACCAGCCCTCGGCCTCGATATTGTCCAGCATCTTCTGCGCGTTGTCATAGAGCTCGCGCGCGGCGGGGCCCTTGTCGGGGTCATCGAATATCTTGGGGAACTTGCCCTTCATCTCCCAGGTATTGAAGAACGGCGTCCAGTCGATGAACGCGCGCAGCGTGGCGACATCCATGTCGTCAATCACGGTCAAGCCCGGCGTCTGCGGCGCGGGCGGCGTGTAGCTATCCCATCCGCCGTCGAACTTGGATTTGCGCGCTTCGGCCAGCGCAGCGGTGGGCCGGTCGCCGGTGCCGCTCATCCCGTCGCGCAGTTTGTCCTGCTCGGTGGCGACATCGGCCAAAAAGTCCGGCCGCGCGGTTTTGGACAGCAGCCGCGACACCACGCCGACGGCCTTGGAGGCGTCATCGACATGGATCACGCCATGTTCGTATTCCGGCGCGATCTTCAGCGCGGTATGCTTTTTCGATGTGGTCGCCCCACCGATCAGCAGCGGCAGGTCGAAATCCTGCCGCTTCATTTCAGAGGCCACATCGACCATCCGGTCCAGCGACGGGGTGATCAGGCCGGACAGTCCGATGATATCGGCCTTTTCCTTCCTGGCCGCCTCGAGAATGTCCTCGGCTGGCACCATGACGCCAAGATCGACCACGTCGTAATTGTTGCACTGCAACACGACGCCGACGATGTTCTTGCCGATGTCGTGCACGTCGCCCTTGACGGTGGCCATGATGACCTTGCCCTTGGCCGATGTGTCTCCCGAGAGGCGTTTTTCTTCCTCCATGTAGGGAAGCAGGTGGGCCACGGCGGCCTTCATGACGCGTGCCGACTTCACCACCTGCGGCAGGAACATCTTGCCCTCTCCGAAGAGGTCACCCACCACGTTCATTCCGTCCATCAGCGGGCCCTCGATCACGTCGAGCGGCTTTTCGGCGCGCTGGCGGCACTCTTCTGTGTCCTCGACGACGTAATCGGTGATGCCGTGCACCAGCGCGTGCTCCAGCCGCTTTTCGACCGCCTGCTCACGCCACTTCGGATCCTCCTTCTTGGACGCCTCGCCGGACCCCTTGTACTTGTCGGCGACATCCAGAAGCCGCTCGGTCGCGTCGTCGCGGCGGTTGAGGAGCACATCCTCGACACGCTCACGCAGTTCGTCGGGTATGTCGTCATAGACGGTGATCTGCCCGGCATTGACGATCGCCATGTCGAGCCCAAGCGGAATGGCATGATAAAGGAAGGCCGAGTGCATCGCCTCGCGCACGGCATTGTTGCCGCGAAAGCTGAACGAGACATTCGACAGCCCGCCAGACACATGCACATCGGGCATCGCGTCCTTGATCATCCGCGTTGCCTCGAAGAAGGCGTTTGCATAGTCGTTGTGCTCTTCGATCCCCGTCGCCACGGCAAAGATGTTTGGATCGAAGATGATGTCCCAGGGCTCGAATCCGGCCTTCTCGGTCAGAAGGTCATAGCAGCGCTTGCAGATGTCGAATTTGTGCTGCGCGGTCTCGGCCTGGCCGTTCTCGTCAAAGGCCATCACGACCACTGCCGCGCCGTAGCGGCGGACGGTGCGGGCCTGCTCCAGAAACGCCGCCTCGCCCTCCTTGAGCGAGATCGAGTTGACAACCGCGCGGCCCTGCACGCATTTCAGCCCCGCCTCGATCACCTCGAACTTGGAACTGTCGATCATCACCGGCACGCGGGAGATGTCCGGCTCGGACGCAATCAGGTTGAGAAAGGTCTGCATCGCCTCCTCGGAATCGAGCAGACCCTCGTCCATGTTCACATCGATGATCTGGGCACCGTTCTCGACCTGCTGGCGCGCCACATCCAGCGCGGTGGCATAGTCGCCGTCCATGATGAGCTTTTTGAACTTTGCCGAGCCGGTAACGTTGGTGCGTTCGCCGATATTGATGAAACTGGAAACACCTGTGGTCATGCTGCGCCCTCCTCTACGTCCGCGCCCTGGGTCTCGAACATCTCCAGACCGCTAAGGCGCATGTTCCGGACTTTCGGCGGAATCTTGCGTGACGCCTTGCCCTCGACCGCCTCCGCGATGGCGCGGATATGTGCTGGCGTGGTGCCGCAGCAGCCACCGACGATATTGACCAGCCCGGAGGAGGCCCATTCGGCCAGGTGCTCGGCGGTCTCTTCCGGTGTTTCGTCGTAGCCGCCCATTTCGTTGGGCAAGCCGGCATTGGGATAGGCGCTGACCCGCGTGTCGGCCACCTCTGACAGGGTGCGCACGTGCTGGCGCATCTCGCCCGCGCCAAGCGCGCAATTAAGGCCGATTGAAAAGGGCCGCGCGTGGCTCATCGACACCCAGAACGCCTCGGGCGTCTGGCCGGTCAGGGTGCGACCCGAACGATCCGTGATTGTGCCCGAGATCATGAGGGGCGGTATTGTAAGCCCTTCGTCCGACAGGCTGTCGATGGCGAAGAGAGCGGCCTTGGCGTTCAGCGTGTCAAAGATCGTCTCGATCAGCAGCAGGTCGGCCCCGGCCTCGATCAGCGCGCGGGCGGCCTCGCCATAGGCGCGGGCGAGGTCGTCGAACGTCACCGCGCGGAAGCCGGGGTCGTTCACGTCGGGCGAGATGCTGGCCGTCTGGTTGGTCGGGCCAATGCCGCCCGCGACCCAGCGCGGCCGGTCGGGCGTGGCGACCGCGTCGGCGGCCTCGCGCGCCAGGCGGATGGCTTCGGTGTTCATCTCGATCACGAGGTCGGCCATGTCATAGTCGGCTTGGCTGATGGCATTTGCGCCGAAGGTGTTGGTGCACAGGATATCGGCGCCCGCATGCAGGAAATCCTTATGGATTTTGCGAATCATGTCGGGCTGGGTCAGCGTCAGCAGCTCGTTGTTGCCGCCCACATCACTGGGATGATCCTTGAACCGCGCACCGCGATAGGCGGCCTCGTCGGGCTTTTCCTGTTGGATCATCGTGCCCATCGCCCCGTCCAGCACCAGGATGCGGTCGGCGTTGGCGGCGGCTATGTCTTTTGTCTTGGTCATGCGTCTGTCAATCCTTCAAGCAGCGTTCTCGGCCACAATGTTGGGGGTCAGCCCCAATGTTCTGCAAACGGCCAGCGTGACTTTCGGCTGGTTGAGCGTGTAAAAGTGGAAGTCGGTGATCCCGGCCTTCATCAGGCGGCGGCATTGCTCGGTGGCGACGCCGGTCGCGACCATCGCGCGGGTTTCGGGCGCGGCGTCCAGCCCGTCGAACATCTGGCCCATCCAGTCGGGAATCGAGGCGCCGCAGCCCGCGGAAAACCGCTTCAGCCCCTCGAAATTGGCGACCGGCATGATCCCGGCCACGATCGGCGCGTCGATGCCCGCAACACGCGCGCGATCAACGAACCGCAGCACGGTGTCGGTGTCGAAGGCATATTGCGTGATCGCCCGCGCCGCGCCGTTGTCGATCTTGCGCTTCAGGTGATCCATGTCGGCGGCAGCGTCGCGCGCCTCGGGGTGCACTTCCGGGTAGGCCGCCACCGAGAGGTCGAAATCGCCCTTGCGGCGCAGCGCCGCCACCAGTTCCGCCGCGTCATTGTAGCCATCATCAGGCAGGCTCTGGCCGGGCGGAAGGTCACCGCGCAGCGCGACGATCCTGTGCATGCCGCTGTCCCAGAACGCCTCGGCCTGGCGGTCGATCTCGGCCCTGCTGGCCCCGACGCAGGTGAAGTGATGCGCAACCGGCACACCCGTTCGGTTGCCGACCATCTCCACGATGCGCGCGGTGCGGTCCCGGGTGGTGCCGCCGGCACCGTAGGTGACCGAGAAATATTCCGGATCGGCCGCACTCAGTTGCCCCACGGTATCGCGCAGTCGGGTCACACCGGCCTCCGTCTTGGGCGGAAAAAGCTCGAATGAAATCGACGGCGTGTCGGACGTAACTGTCATGTGAATGTCTCCATCTCGATGATCGGGCGGGATGAGGCGAGGGGCGCGGGGGCGCGCCGCGGCGCCCCCGTCGCGTGGTTCAGTGTTTGACGGGCTTGCGGAAATGCTGGATGCCCCAGGCGAGGTGGCCGTCATCTGCGGCCTTCACCCAGTTCTGCAGGCCAAGCGCCATCTTGTCGAGATACTCCGCCGAGCACCCCTTCCCGCGCAGCTCGTCATAATGCGCAAGCAGATCTTCGCGGACCCGGGCGTAATGCGTCCTCAGGTCGCCGACCGCATCTTCCTGCTGCACCGTCTCGAAGCCAAGCGCCTCGGCGGTCTCGCGGTAGAACCCCGGCGAACCCAGGCTGTTGAGTTGCAGCCGGTCATAGACGGGCTGCAGCACCCCTTCGGACACCTCGTCTACCTGCATCGGGTCGGTAAAGATCAGGTGACCGCCCGGTTTCAACACCCGGAACGCCTCTGCCAGGACCTGGTCGCGCTGGTCGGAATGCAGGAAGGCATCCTGGCTCCAGACCACATCGACACTCTCGTCGGCCTCGGGTACGTCCTCGAACACGCCGTGGCGAATGCTGATCTTGTCGGCCAGCCGTGCAGCGCGGACCTTGCCCAGATTATACTCGTTCTGCGTCTCGGAAATGTTCAGGCAGACAGCCTCGCAGCCGGTATTCTTCACCACTGTGCGCATCGCCCCGCCATAGCCCGCACCAAGGTCCAGAACCCGGGATCCGGCTCTCAGGCCGGGCAGCGCCTCGATCATGCTTTCGATCGTCAGGTCGCTGGCTTCGCGGATGTTCTTGGTGGTCGCGTAACGCCCGATATGCAGGTCCTCGCCACCCCAGATGGTCGAGTAGAACGTATCGGCATCGTCACTGTCATAGTAGGTTTCCGCGACATCACGGATGTCCACCTGCCCATCGGCACCGTTGCCGCCCCAGCGGGCCACATGCTCGGCCGATTTCTCGGCGACGTGGATGAAGAAGTCGGGTTCCTCCTCGGCATAGGTGTCCTGGAAATCGCCATAGGTGCGCACCCGCTCGAACCCGGCTTCGCGGAACAGGCGGCGCATGTAATCCTTGCGGATCGGGCAAAGGTTGAGCGTGTAGGACGCCCCGTCGGCGAAGTCATAGCGCATCCGACACAGACCGTCGTCGATATGCTCGGGTTCGGCGCTGACGTCATCGCCGCAATAGTAATACTTGTGCTTGCTGGAAAACCCCCTGTCGAGCATCGCGTCGTAGTTCCGCTGGTCGAGGATCAGCACGCCATCATGCTTGAGCGCGGCGTAGAACTCGGCCAAGGCGCGGCGACGGTCCTGCTCTTCGTGCAGGTGGGTGAAAGAGTTGCCAAGGCAGATGATCGCGTCGTACTTGCCGTGAATGTCACGGTTCAGCCAGCGCCAGTCCGCCTGAGCCGTCTTGAGGATCAGGCCGCGGCTCTGGCCGTTCTCGAAGGCCTTGGCGACCATTGCCGCGTTGCCGTCGGCGGCGGTGACGTCAAAGCCCGCCTTGGTCAGGCGCACCGAGTGAAAGCCGGTGCCGCAGGCCACGTCCAGCACGCGTTCCTTGCCGCGCGCCTTCAGGATGTCGATGAAAAACTGCCCTTCGCTCTCGGCCCGTCCGGCCCAGTCGATCAGCTCGTCCCATTTGTCAACGAAACTCGTGACATATTCCTTGCGGTAATGTCCCGTCTCGCGGTCCGCCAGTGGATCCTTGCTGTAGGTCTGCTTGGTCATGGTCAGTTCGGCGTTGCTGGCGACATCGCTGGTCATGTCTCTCTCCGTTGTCTGATGACGGCAGCGCGCACTCGGCCGTACCCGGGGGCCCGGATCCCGCAGTGCGGAATACGGAGACGGTGCCGTCAAGGTTTTCGTTGTTCAGTCCGCACGTCGTCGCGTGGGCAGATCCCTGTGATCCTTAGCGGTCGGGCCTATTTGCACCTCGCCGCCCAGCCGGAAAACTTCGCCTATAGAAGTTTTGACCAGCCGTTGATCTCCTATTGGTTACCTTTTCAAGTGACGAGTATTCAACCTTTGTGTGCGGAATTTTCATGAAATCTGGAAAGATTTCGCTCAAGTCACTATGCTAACGTAAAAATTTTTGGCGCTCAAAAATTCATCGTCACGCCTCGTAGACCAAAATAACGGAGAATCACGCTTAAAGCCACTTCAGGTTATGCTTAGATAGCCTAAGTTTATGGGAGGCTCGAGCGATACCGGATGTGATCCTTCGTTCAGTCACCTCGTATGAGGTGGTAGGAAACGCGCCAATAGGCCCCGCCATCTGAGTTGGTACACCTTTACGTTTAGGTAACGAAGAATAACAAAAAGCAAACAGGCGACGTACTCGGGAGGTATGCCAAGCCAAAGGCCCCCATGATAGAGGTGCCCCCTCAGGTGACCCAGCATCGCTGAATTACCCTGAGCATGACCGCTCATCGGCTTCGCCTTGGGAAGACCCAGTTCTCGGAGTTCTCCTCGAAGACGAAGCAGCCCTAGCGCCACCTTAGGTGGACAGTCTCCGTCTTGGTCTTTCAGGGCATGGCCACCTGAAAGTACTCCTCCCCCAGAACCTGAGCAACAGCCACAGACCAGCGCCTGCGAAAGCGTTTGCGCCCCCCAGAGAGTTCATCAACGTACTTGAGTTTCATCATCATCACCATGGCGAATGTGTCCCATATGTGTCCCGTTTTGTGTCTCGGGATGGGCGCTAGGTGCCTGATATCCTTGAAAAACAGGGCCTTCAAGTGGCCTTGGTGGTGCCCCCACACGGACTCGAACCGCGGACCTACTGATTACAAATCAGTTGCTCTACCAGCTGAGCTATAGGGGCACGAGCAGGTCATTAGCGATGAATCCACCGCGGTTCAAGAGGGTTTGTGACCTGTGGCCGCAGGGGGAATGCGGTTTCACTTCGCCCAAAACCGCTTATATTGGCCCCTGAACCAGAAAAAGAGGCGCAAGGTCCCCCATGCAGGTCGCACTCCACGCAGGCGCACATATGACGGATGAGGACAGGTTGATTACCTGCCTCGCCGAAAACCGCGAGACGCTTGCGCGCTTCGGCACCAACGTGCCGCCGCCGCCAAGCTATCGCAAACTTTTGCGTGACATCCTCCAGCATGCGCAGGATGCGGGGCTTGCGGGTGATGCGCGCGACGTGGTGATCGACGCGATCAGCACCGAGGACGTCACCGACAGGCTCGTGCTCTCCAACCAAGGATTCTTCGGCACGCCCAAGATGGCGGTCGGCGGGCCGATCCTCTACCCGGCGGCGGATATGCGGCTCAGCCTGTTCTGGCAGATTTTCGCAGGCGACGAGATCGAGCTTTTCCTCGGGCTGCGCAACCCGGCGATGTTCCTGCCCGCCTTGCTGCGCGGCACGCCCTACACTTCCGTCGCGCGTCTTCTCAACGACAACGATCCCGCCGACATGCGCTGGTCCGAGCTGATCGCACGGATCCGCAGCGCCCATCCGGACATGCCGATCACCGTTTGGTGTAACGAAGATACCCCGCTGATCTGGTCGCAGATCGTGCGCGAGATGGCCGGGATTGATGCCACAGTGCCGATCGCCGGCGAATTCGCGCTACTGTCCGAGATCATGACCAAGCCGGGCCTGCAACGCTTTCACGCCTATCTGCAGGCGCATCCCAACATGACCGAGGTGCAGAAACGCCGTGTGATCGCGGCCTTCCTCGACAAGTTCGCCGACGAAGAGGCGATCGAAGAGGAACTCGACGCGCCAGGCTGGACCGACGAGATCGTTGCACGGCTCAGCGACCTTTACGACGAGGACCTCTACGAGATCCAGCGCATCGACGGGGTGCAGATGATCACCCCCTGACAGGCCATTCACGCGACCTGCGGCACGTGTTAAGCTAAGAGCAATGTTCGCCGCACACAGCGGTGAAGGTGGCGCGGCAAAGACGAGGCAGGTGGTGACCCAAAGACTCGGCATACGCCCTTTGGCATTGATGCTTGCGCTGCTCATCGGCGGCGGCTCGGCCCTCGCCGAGAGTGGCCAGACCACCACGTCGGCCCACCCGCCCGCCGGGTTGCTGTGGAACAGGACCGGCCTGCCAGCGGTGTTTCCGCTGCAAGTCAAGACGCCACCGGGGCCGGATTATCACCTGACCCTGATCGACACGCAGACCGGCGAGGCCGCGCTTGCCGCCTATATCAAGGGCGGCGCATTCTTCAGGGTGCTGGTGCCGCCGGGCACATTCCGCCTCCGCTTTGCCACGGGCAAGGCATGGCAGGGTGAAGACGTTCTGTTTGGCGAAGGCGACGCGACATATCGCTTTGATCTGCGCCGCCCACTGACCTTCGAGACGCGCGGTCTAGCCACCAAGGCGGGCCACATCGTGACGCTGACGCCCGGTACATCCGACGAGATCACAAGCGCCGCGCGCAAGGATCAGCTCATTTGCCAGTCCTTCAGACCGGGGTTTGCATCTCGCGCGCGCTCACCTCTCGACCGTCGGGCAGATCAAGGACCGCAGCACAAGGGTGACCTCACCATCGGCGATCTCATGTTCTATGAGCCTCTTGCTCGACCGCGCCATGACGTGCGGTCCCGCTACTGCGGCTAAACGCTCGGTCGCCCCCGCCGGATGCTGCATTACGCCACGCAACAGCCCAATCGCCCAAGAAAAATTCTGGTGTCAGCAGACCTTGATCGTCGGCACGCCACTGACGATCTTGCCACCATGGGCTGTGCCGTCACCGATCCGCATGACCCCCTTGCCATTGATCTTGACCCGCGACGAGCCTTTGACATGCTTGTCGGGGCCGGGCATGCCAGTGCACATTGCCGCGCCCCCCTCGACCGCCCATGGAATGCCATTGAAGGTCACATGCGATTGACCCGGGGTTATGACCGGGCCGCCGACATGCGGTTTGGGGCCGGGATCGACCTTGGGGCAGACATGCATCATGCCTAGGATCGCAAGGGGTTTGCTGGACATGTCAGGCTCCTGGTTCCGGGGCGTCGGCAATCTGGGTGAGAAGGGCGTCAGCCTCATCCTCGGACGGCGGCTGAACACGCAGCGGCATACCTTTTTCCAAAAGGTCGAACCGCGTACTGACCAACCTGTCACCCGACATCGCGTGCCGTTGCAGCACCTGAGGTGTACCATAGGTCTCGCCGAACACTGCGTCCAAGCCTTTCATGAAGCGCGCCACTTGTTCCGCGTCGAACTGTGGCAAGTAGGTATTAAGATGCTGCGGGCGGTAGAACTTGAAATAATAGGTATTTTTCTCGTCATCCTGGACCTTGATGAATTTCTTCAGCTGCGTCTTGAGCTTGATCATAGGCTGGCGCGTGTGGAACATGATACCCCAGTTTTGACCATAGCCCTCCTCGACATACCAGTCCCACGCATCGCCGTAGCGGCGCAATTCGACCAACCACGGGCCAACATCTCCCAGTTCCTCGAAGGCCGCGCCGTCAAAGAGACAGCGCGCGGGCTCCGAGAACGCCTCGACGCAGATCGGGATATCAGGGCTGATTGAAGCATCGAGCAAAAGAAAGGCCTTGAGTGGTGGGGTATCGCCGTCCCTGGCCTGTGCCAGCGCGGAGGCGTCGGCTGCGAGCGGATCGAAGATCAGTGCATCCAAGGCCAACTCAATGGCCTCTTTCTCGGGCGGGGGAGAGATGAATTCGGGCAGGTCCATCAGGCGGTTCCTCCAGGTACGGCTTGTGGCCAGTCGAGTTCGAGAACCTGTGCAATAAGCACTTCCCGGTCCTCGGCGTCGAGTTCGAAGTCATCGGGATCGTGGAGCAGACGCGAGATGCGCATGGCCTGCAACGGGTGCAAGCGGCCATTGAGGACGCGCCGCACGACCCGGTCTAGAAGCTGCACATCCGTCAGCCCCTGATCGCGCCAATACTGCGCAAAGCGGGCGACCGATGCCGCGCCATCGTCAAGTCCGAAGAAGTCGGCGGCGCTGTGCGCACCATGCTTCGTCTGTATATAGCGGACGGCGTCGGCGTCCTGTGCGATATCGGCGCGCTCAAAGAAGCTGTTGGGCAGTTTCATGTCACGGTCCCCCGGAATCGATTGGACCAAAGTCGGTCGAGGCAGAACGCATCGCGAGCCTCCAGATAGGGTTTGAGCCATTTGCTGGAAATCTTCTGCTCGGCATAGAGCAGTACCATGCGTTCCAGCACAGCGGCATCTCGACCAGTATCAAGATAGGCGTCGGTTTTCGCGCGCAGTATATGAGCACGGCGCATGTTATTGAGCGGGACAAGAGGGTGGCTGACAAGAACACCGGGCACGATGTTGATGTGAAACTTGGTTTTTTGCCAAGTGTCGAAATAGCTGTCGTGATTCTTGGCGATTGCCTCTTTCGCGGCCGCGTTTGCCGGGTCGTTGAGCGCCTCTTGGTAGTCGATGGCAAAGTCGCGCATGACATCTAGCACTGGGCTTTCGACCTGCGTGGTGATGTCATCGTACTTTGCGGCCCACCGGCAGGCATCGACCCAAAAGTGACGATACGGAAATTCGTGGGCGGTGCCGACAAGCCCGTTTTCCAGCCAATCGTAGAAACGATCCAGATCAGTCCGCGCCATCCCCGAGAAATCATCCTTGCGCAAGGCGGCACCGACAAGATGTTTCCAGCGGACCCAACCCATGACATTTTCTGCATCGTAGACGGCTATGGGCGCGGCCTCGGTCGCACGCACGAAAATCTGGCGCAGCGCCTCGGGGTCGTCAAGCGTCAAGCCGACCATCGGTACCAGTTCCCAGATGCCTTCAAGCGAGAGCAAAATGGCCAATTCACCCAGATGGTTGTCCGTGTAGCGGTCTATGAACGGTGTGGAGATCATGGCACAGGCACCAGATTGCGCGGCGGCTTGGGGTGCCGGACCAGCGGAAAGCATTAATTCGGACGGGTAATGTTTCACTCTGCCAGCACCTGAGAAACCGCGCGCAAGACGTTTCCAAGCCGCTCCATGTCTACTGCGGTCGGGCAGCGTGTCGAATCATCGAGCAGGTTTGAAAGCTCGCTGAGATCGTCATCGAGCGATCCGATCGGAAACGCCCCGGCAAAATCCGTTTCGAGGTCAAACATGTCTTCTGTTGGCACGGACTGGTAAAGGTGCTTGCCAGTGAGGGTGACCTCGTGAATGCCACGCTCCTTGTATTGATCGACGACACGCTGCGACAGGGCCGCAAGCACCGCCAGATTCAAAGACTCAGGGGCGTCCATCATTGAATTTCCAAAGCTCCCTCTATCTCTCGAAGCGGCCGAACTGTTGCGAACTCAACCGCAGAGTCATGCCTATTTCCCATTGCACTCCTGCGCGAACGGCTTGTCCGAACTCAGCGCATCCACCTGATCGGGCGCGCCTGAGGTGAAATCGACCTTGGGCGACTTGATCTTGAGGTGCTTGGCCTTGATCGTGATCCCGCTGCTGTCGATGATGATCGTCCCGCCGGGGCCGCCGATGATGAACTTGTCCTTGGCATGCAGCGTGTGCTTGCGCGTGCGCGAGAAGATGCTCTTCTTGGCCTCCAGATCGTAATCCTCGCCGACCTTGGTCTGCATCAGCTTGCCCACCGAGGTGGTCAGCACGTTGCCGACCAGAAGGTTCTTGGCCAGGCCCACCTGTTCGGTCGAGCCCTGACCGACGGTCTCTTTCTTGTATTTCTCGACGGTCAGATTCATTGTCCCCGTGGACGGCATGATGCTCTGCAGGAGCCGCCCCATCATGGCCCCCTTGCCCAGCTGGTCGGCACCGCCCGCGTGACGATGCCCGCCGGACCCTGTAAACTGTCCTTTCATGGCAATCGCGGCCAACTCGCGCGGCAGGTCGCTGACCCCCGCCACGATCCCGGCAAAACCCGCGACACCGGACCCTGCCCCGGCTTTCTGCACGCCTTTCTGCATGAACTTGCCGCCCGCCTGCACCAGCGGCATGAGCATCTGCAAGAGCCCCGCACCGTTGCCCCCGACAGAGATGCTCTTGTTCGCACCAACCCGCTCCATCGCGTTGGCCGCCACGTTGAGCGACGCATTCGCCCCGATCTGTTCGACGCGGTTGGCCGAGATGTTGGCGCTTTGATCGTTCAGAACCCGGATCGTCTGGTCCTTCTGCGCGTGAATGGCCATATTTTCCTGACCGGCCTGCGCCTCGAAGCTGATCTCGTTGAACCCCTCGCCCTGGTGGGTATCGGCGCGGATCACATGCTTGGTCTTGTGCGCCGGCAACTGGTAGGGGCGCGCGGTCTTGCCGTTGAACACACAGCCTGTGACCATCGGCTTGTCCGGGTCGCCATCGAGGAATTCAACGACCGCCTCCATGCCGATGCGCGGAATGACCATGCCGCCATACTCGCCCGCCGCAGAATGTTGCAGCACGCGGCAGCGCATCGAGTAGGCAGCGTCCAGATCCCAGTGGAACTGCACCAGAATGCGCCCGTAATCGTCGCAGTCGATTTCCCCCTTTCCCACCACAAACGCGGTCTGCGGACCGTGGATGCGCGGCACCGGCGTGACGCGCTCGGGCAGGATCGGCGCGTCGATCGGGGTCAGGACATAGCTGCCCTCGTAGGAGGCGTCATCGGCCGCCCGCGCACCCGAAATATAGGCATTGGCGACGTAGGAATGGCGCACTTCCAGGCAGACCAGCGTGCCAGGGGCCCGCCCGGGAATCTCTTCGCCCGTAAGATCGATCGACATGCCAGAGCAAAGCTGCGGCGCATTGCCCGCAAGCTGTTGACGATGCTCGGCGGATTGCCCCTGATCGAGCCGCAGCTTGCTAAGCCGATTGCCAAGACCCGCCTCGAGATAATCGCCGGGATAACTATAGGCCTCGATCACGGAATGTGGATGATCCTTGTCCGCAATCGAACCCACTTCCATCGCGGCCTTGGGTTTCTTGAAATTGAAATCAGTCAGCTTGACCGCTCCGGTCCGCAACCCGCGCCCCGACTTCCAGTCCCAGAAATGCTCGTCGTCGTGATTGTGGTCCGAGATCGAGTTGATGTAGTCGCGGCGGCCCCCAGCAATGACCGAAAAGCTCAGCGGGTCGTCGATCAGGACAAGCGTATGCGCCCCTTCGCGATGATCGAAGCAATATGTGATCCCGAAACGCTCCATCTGGCGGCAGGCGAAATTGAAATCAGTCTCGTTGTATTGAACGGTATATTCGAGGACCGGGTAATCCTGCGTCAGGCGGTTTTCGAACAGGGGGTGCGACGCGGCGGTCCAGTCGCCGAACACCTCTTCGATGATCTCGACCACCGTCTTGTCGTGAAAAATCCGCTGGTTTCTGCGCTGATCGGCCAGCCAGAACCATGGCCGGAGCGTGATCGCATAGAGAAACCCGCCATCGCCGACACCCAGGGTTTCGGCCTCGACCACGATACCATCGTAATATTTCGGGCCGTGCCGCGCATTGCTGAAGGCGATATGCGCATGCGTGCCCATCAGCGATTGCAGGTCCAGATCGGGTTTGAGCGAAATCGCCTCGACGCGGTATTCGAACAGCCGGTTGATGGCGTCGGTGCCATTAAATTGAAGCAGCACCAGTTCCTGATCTCCCAGAATGGTGGTCAGAATGGCGGGGCGTCGGTCCTGCTTCAGCGCAACGTTCATAATGTAAACTCACCTTAAGCGCACAATTAATCTCTTGATGATAGCGTCGACCAAACGATTCCACCATATGGAGATTCGGCACGCCGTTCAGGCCAACACGCGAGACGCGCGCAGGACGGAGTTTCGACATCTGGCGCAACGCCTTCTGGCATGGCGCAATGGTCACGTGTTCGCAACAGGATAACGGGCTTGCATACCGCCGCCGCGGCGGCTCAGGGATGGTGTGCCAGGGCAGGAAAAACGCCTGCGGACAAGACCAGCCACAGCCTTCGGGTCAAGGATCAAATGTCGTTGGTGGCAATGCACCGCTCCGGCATTACGCCATGCCGAGCGCTTCCTTGTACATCTCCAGAACAGCCTCTTCTTCGGCGATATCGTCCTTGTCGCGTTTGCGCAGCGCGATCACCTTGCGCATGACCTTGGTGTCGTAGCCGCGCGCCTTGGCCTCGGCCATGACCTCTTTCTGCTGGTCGGCGAGGTCTTTCTTCTCGGCTTCCAGCCGCTCGAACCGCTCGATGAACTGGCGCAACTCATCTGCGGTCACGCGATAGGTGCTGTCGGACGTCATATCGTTCATTGGGGCCTCCGCTCTGGACAGGGCGCATGACTAGCGGCGCACGGGTCGCCATGCAAGCGGCATCTGTGCGCGGGGCTTGCAGGACGCAGCACTTTCGCTTACGCGCAGGCGCAATCATCCGCTGACCAAGGAGAGAACCCGCAATGGAAGTCCTGATCTGGCTCGGAGCCGCTGTATCGCTTGGCGGGTTGGTCGGGCTTGTCTGGTGCATCCTCACCGTCTGGAAAGCCCGCCGCGCAGGCCAATCCGACACCGAACTGCGCGCCACCATTCAACGGGTCATGCCGCTCAATACCGGCGCCTTGTTCCTGTCGGTGCTTGGCCTGATGATGGTGGTCGTGGGCATCATGCTCGGCTAAGCCGCCAAATCTGCACGCTTAGACCTTGGTGGCCGACACCGGCGGCGTCACCCGCCGCTTGAGCATCGCCTCGCGCCACGAGATGAAGCTCACCGAGCCGACGATCACCGTGCCGCCCAGCACCACGAACATGTCCACACCCTCGCCAAAGACCAGCGCACCCAACAGCACGGCCCACACGAGTTGCAGGAAAGTCACCGGCTGCGTCACCGTCAACGGGGCTGAGCGAAACGCCAGCGTCATCGTGTAATGCCCTCCCGTGGCCAGGCACGCCACGCCGAAAAGCACCCCCAACTCCCACCATGTAGGCGTCACCCAGACCGCCCAGGCCATGGGTGCCAGACCCGCCGTCACGGTGATCGACAGCATTGCCACCACCACCCCCGCGCTGACCCGGCCCGATATCATCTTGGCCAGCAAATAAGAGCCGCCAAAAAAGATTGCGGTGAACAGCATCGCCAGGTGCCCGGTGCCCACTTCGCGAAATCCCGGTCGCAGGATGATCAGCGCGCCACATAGCGCCACCACCACCGCCATCACCCGGCGCGCCGCCAGCGTCTCGCCAAGGAAAAGGGCCGCGCCGAGCGTTACATAGATCGGCGACAGGTAATTCATCGCCGTCACATCGGCGATCGGAATGCGCGCCATCGCATAGAACCAAAGCCCGACGCCCAAGGTATGGAACGCCCCACGTGCGCCGATCAGACCCCAGGTGCCCCTGTCCAATCTCAGATCGCGCAGCGTGGTCAGCAGTGGCAGCAGAAAAATCAGGCCCATCGCATAACGCAGAAACGCCGCCTGCGGGGCGGGCACCCGCGTGCCCAGTACCTTCACCAGCGCCGTGACCCCCACAAAGAGAATCCCCGTCACCACCATCCAGAACACGCCCCATCCGGGACGCGCGGCGGCCTCCGCCGAAATGCCCTCATTCGCGCTCATGGCATGTATTAATTCACGCCGCGCACCATCTGTCGAGCGTGCCCGGCCTGCTTTCCCATGCGTCAGACACAACACCACGTCCCACTTTACGCATAGCTCAGGGCAGCGGAATGAACTCCGCGTCATCTCCCGGCGGCAGCCTGAACCGCCCCTCTGCCCAGTCACCGGCGGCCCATTCTGCCTTGGCCGCCTCGATCTTCTCGCGACTGGAGGCTACGAAATTCCACCAGATATAACGCGGCCCGTTCAGCGTCTCGCCGCCCAGCACGATCAGCCGCGCGCCCTGCCCGCCTGCGCGCAGGCTGATCCGGTCGCCGGGGCGAAAGACCATCATCTGCCCGGCCTCGAACATCTGCCCCGCCACCTCGACCGCACCCGAGATCACGTAAACGCCCCGATCCTCGTGATCCTCCGGCAGTGGCAGGCCCGCCCCCGGCTCAAGCCGCACGTCGGCATAGAATATGTCGGTAAAGGTGCTGACCGGTGCTGTCGCGCCCCAGGCGCGCCCCATGATCAGGCGCGCCTGCGCACCGCCCGCCTCCAGCACCGGCAGCGCGTCCTTGCCATGATGCTCGAAACTGGCAGTTCGCTCCTCCTCGGCATCCGGCAGCGCCACCCATGTCTGGATACCGAAGAGCTTGCTCTCACCGCGCCGGGTGGCGTCGCTCGTGCGCTCCGAATGGGTCACACCGCGCCCCGCCACCATCCAGTTGACCGCGCCGGGATGGATCATCTGATCGGTCCCCAGACTGTCGCGATGCTGAAACTCGCCGTCGAACAGATAGGTCACCGTGCCCAGCCCGATATGCGGATGCGGGCGCACGTCGATGCCCTGCCCGGTCAGAAACTCCGCCGGGCCCATCTGGTCGAAAAAGATGAACGGCCCCACCATCTGCCGTCGCGGCGCGGGCAGCGCCCGGCGCACCTCGAACCCGCCAATATCGCGGGCGCGCGGCACGATCACGGTCTCTATCGCGTCGGGCCCCGCGTCAGGGCAGACGGGCTCAACTGTCGGGTTCCAGCTCATCGCGCATCCTCCATCGTTGTGTCCAGAATAGCACGATCACGCCCGCCGCTCAGCCCCCAGCCCCGCACAGACCCTGTGCAGGCTCACCCCATCAGCAGGCTCGCGGCGATCGCCCACATCACCGCCCCCACGCCCGCGTCCAGCACCCGCCAGCTGACAGGGCGCTGAAAAAACGGGGCCAGCAACCGCGCGCCATAGCCCAATGCGAAGAAGAACACGAAACTCGCGCAGACCGCGCCGATGCCGAACCCCAGCCGGTCCTCGTATTGCGCCGAGACCGAACCCAGAAGCACCACCGTATCGAGATAGACATGCGGATTGAGCCAGGTCAGCGCCAGACAGGTCAGCACCGCGCGCCGCAGGCTGCCCGCGCCTTGGCCTGCCTCCAGCACCGCCCCGCCGCGCCAGGCGGCCCGGAAACTGCGCGCGCCGTAAACCAGCAGGAACGCCGCCCCGCCATAGCGCATCACCCGCTCCAGCCCCGGCACCCGTTCGGCCAGCACGCCAAAACCGCTGACCCCCGCCGCCACCAGCATCGCGTCGGAACAGGCACAGACCAGCACCATCGCCAGCACATGCTCGCGCCGCAGCCCCTGCCGCAGCACAAACGCATTCTGCGCCCCGATCGCGAGGATCAGCGAAAATCCAAGCGCGAACCCCGCCAACCCTGGCTGCATGCCCCTGCCCCTTCTTCTTGGTAAAAATACTCACAAGCCCGACGCCGCCGTCCTCACCACGGATTGCCTATCGCGCGGCACCGCATTATCCAAATTGATTATCTTTATCTAGCATAAGTATATCTGATGTCCGTTCCCTCCGACCACCTCGCCACCCTCTCCGCGATCCTGCACACCGGCAGTTTCGAGGGCGCGGCGCGGCATCTCGGGCTTACCCAATCGGCCGTTTCGCAGCGGCTCAAGGCACTTGAATCCCGCATCGGCGCGCAGCTGATCCACCGCACCACCCCCTGCACGGCAACCGCAGCCGGAGAGCGCCTCGCCGCCCATGCCGATCAGGTGGCACTGCTCGAATCCCGCCTGACCCGGGATCTCGCGGGGTTGGCCCCGGCCCCGCAAACCCGGCTGCGCCTCGCGATCAACGCCGACAGCCTCGCCACCTGGCTGCCCGACGCGCTTGCTCAACTGACGGGCCATCTCTTCGATCTGGTGATCGAGGATCAGGACAGCGCCCATGATCGCCTCACCCGGGGCGAGGTTCTGGGGGCGCTCACCTCGCGCGCGGCTCCGCTGCCCGGCTGCGCCGTCACCCCCCTCGGACGGCTGCGCTATATCGCTACCGCGAGCCCCGCCTTCATCGCCCGACACTTCAGCGCGGGGGTCACCGCCGAGACGCTCGCCACCGCCCCGATGCTGCAATTCGACAGCCGGGATCAGCTGCAACACCGCTGGATTATCCAAGCGACAGGGGCCATGCTCACGCCGCCCTGTCACCGGCTACCTTCGTCCGAGGGCTTTGCCACTGCCGCGCGCCTCGGCCTTGGCTGGGGTATGAACCCCGAGCCGCTCGTGGCACAGGATCTCGCACACGGCACGTTGCGCGCGCTCATCCCCGACACGCCGCTCGACACCCCGCTTTACTGGCAATCCTCGCGCCTGATGGGCACGGCACTTCAGCCTGTCACCCGTGCGTTGCGCCGCGCCGCGCGCATTGGCCTGCTACCCCCGGAGTGACGCAAAAGGCCGCCCCCAAAGAGAGCGGCCTTGCTTCATCTTACCAAAAAATATCCAACCCACGACGGGAGCCGTCAAAGTTGCTCCATCACCTCGTCCGAGGCCTCGAAATTGGTGGTGACGCGCTGCACGTCATCGTCATCCTCGAGCGCCTCGATCAGCTTCATCAGCTTTTGCATGTTCTCGAGGTCCATTTCGGTGGTGGTGGTGGGTTTCCACACCAGTTTGGTCGATGTGCTTTCGCCGAGTTCCGCCTCGAGGGCATTGGACACGTCGTTGAGGTCCGTATCGGCGCACCAGATCACATGGCCGTCCTCGGCGCTCTCGACATCCTCGGCACCCGCCTCGATCGCGGCCATCATCACCGTGTCGGCATCGCCCACATCGGCGGGATAGGTGATTTCGCCCTTGCGTTCGAACATGAAACCGACACTGCCGGTCTCGCCTAAGTTGCCGCCATTCTTGGAAAAAGTCGAGCGCACGGTCGATGCGGTGCGGTTGCGGTTGTCGGTCATCGCCTCAACGATCACGGCCACGCCGTTGGGGCCGTACCCTTCGTACCGGATTTCTTCATAATCCTCGGCGTCGCCGCCCGATGCCTTCTTGATGGCGCGCTCGATATTGTCCTTGGGCATCGACTGCGCCTTGGCCTCCTTGATCGCGAGGCGCAGGCGCGGGTTCTTGTCGGGGTCGGGGTCACCCATCTTGGCGGCGACGGTGATCTCCTTGGAAAACTTGGAGAAAAGTTTCGCCCGCACGGCATCCTGCCGCCCCTTGCGGTGTTGAATATTCGCCCATTTGGAATGGCCGGCCATGGTGCCTTCTCCTGACTCTTCGGAAATCTGCCGCCTTTTATCCGCTGTCGCGCAGCAGGGCAACGCCCCTCTCACACGGCCTGGCTGCGGGGCGGTATCACGTCGGTATTGCGTCGGTTTGATATATGTCAACTAAACTGGACACTATCCCTGATAGCCTGAGTTGACAGGAGAGGGAGACAACACCATGCGTATCGTGCTCATCCACCCCAACTATCATTCCGGCGGCGCCGAGATCGCGGGAAGCTGGCCGCCCGCCTGGGTCGCCTATCTGGCGGGCCATCTGCGCGATGCGGGTTATGATGATGTGCAGTTCATCGACGCCATGACCAACCATCTCGACGACGACACCCTGCGCGCCCGCCTGCGCGAGTTGCAGCCCGACGTGATCGGCGTCACCGCCATCACCCCGTCGATCTACGTGGCCGAGAACATCCTCAAACTCGCACAGGAGGAAGTGCCGGGCGCGCTGCGCGTGCTGGGCGGCGTGCATGCCACCTTCATGTACAAGCAGGTGCTGTCCGAGGCGCCCTGGGTCGATGTCATCGTGCGCGGCGAGGGCGAGGAGATTTTCCTGAACCTGATCCGCGCGGTGGATCAGGGCGAATGGCCCGCCGCGCGCGGCGCGATCAAGGGGCTGGCCTATCTCGACGGCGACACGATCAAGGCCACACCGGCGGCGGCGACGGTCAAGGACCTCGATTCGATCAATCCCGACTGGTCGCTGCTGGAATGGGAGAAATACATCTACGTGCCCTTGGGCAAGCGTGTCGCCATCCCCAACATGGCGCGTGGTTGCCCGTTCACCTGCTCGTTCTGCAGTCAATGGAAATTCTGGCGCGATTACCGCGTGCGCGACCCGAAAAAGGTCGTCGACGAGATCGAGAACCTCGTGAACAACCACGGCGTCGGCTTTTTCATCCTCGCCGACGAGGAGCCGACCATCAACAAGAAGAAATTCGTCCAGTTCTGCGAGGAGCTGATCAAGCGCGACCTGCCCGCCCGCGTGCAATGGGGCATCAACACCCGCGTCACGGATATCTACCGCGACCGCGATCTGCTGAAATTCTACCGCAAGGCGGGGCTGGTGCATGTCAGCCTCGGCACCGAGGCGGCGGCGCAGCTGAAACTCGACCAGTTCAACAAGGAAACCAAGGTCGAGGAGAACAAGGAGGCGATCCGCCTGCTGCGCGAGGCGGATATCTTTACCGAGGCGCAGTTCATCGTCGGGCTTGATAACGAGACCCCCGAGACGCTGGAGGAAACCTTCCAGATGGCCTGGGACTGGCAGCCTGATCTGGCCAACTGGGCGATGTATACGCCGTGGCCGTTCACGCCGCTCTTTCAGGAGTTGCGCGATCAGGTCGAGATCTTCGATTTCTCGAAATACAATTTCGTCACGCCGATCATGAAACCCGCCACCATGACGCGCGGCGAGTTGCTTGACGGGGTGATGAAGAATTATCGCCGCTTCTACATGCGCAAGGCGCTGTTTCACTATCCCTGGCGCGGCACCGGCTATCGGCGGCGCTACCTTCTGGGCTGTCTCAAGGCGTTTCTCAAGGCCGGGTTCGCCCGCACCTTCTATGATCTGGGCAAGGCCGGGTATTGGGGCCCGCAGACCAAGAACAAAGTCAGTTTCGACTTTGACGAGAGCCGCACCATCGCCGAGGCGCAGATGGAGGATTGGGAGGCCAGCGCCGACCGCGCCGCGCGGGCGGCAGAGCGCCGCGAGGCGGTGCGCGCCCAGATGAAGGACCGCGCGGGTGAGCGCAGCCAAGGCTTCAAGATGCCCAACGGGGCCGAGGTGCGCGCCTGCGGTGGATCTACCGAGCAGATGGATGCCTGACGGCGGGCACATGCCCGCGCGCATTGGCCCCAACGCAGTGCTGCAACTCGCCCCGGTGATGGATCGGATGGTGGGCGAGGCGGCGCGCCACGCGCTCTTTGCGCCTGTCGGCTTTGATCCGTTGCCCGGTGCGGAGGCGATGATCGACGAGCGCCCGGTCGCCGCGCTGCACCGTGCCTTGCGCCGGGACCATCCCGACGTTGCGGACCGGATCGCGAGGTCCGCAGGTGCCGCCACCGGCGACTACATCCTTGCCAACCGCATCCCCCGCGCCGCGCAAACCCTGTTGCGTGCGCTACCAGCATCCCTCGCCGCGCCGCTTCTCACGCGTGCGATCCTCGCGCATGGCTGGACATTTTGCGGCAGCGGTCAGTTGACGGCGACGGGCCGCGACCCGGTGACGTTCTCCCTTGAGAGCAACCCGATTCCGCAGGTGGGCGAGAGCGCCACGCCGGTCTGCCACTGGCACGCGGCTTGCTTTGAGCGGCTGTTCGCGCGGCTTGTCCATCGCCGGTCGCAGGTGATCGAAACCGCCTGCTGCGCCACCGGGGCCCCGGCCTGCCGGTTCACGGTCTCATGGCGCTGACGGGGTGGTGACGGGCGGCAGGCGCGGGCGCGGCTGCACCAGCGCAAGGCCGAGGATCATCAGGCCAAGGGCTGCCCAGACATAGCCCGAATAGACCTCGGCCAGCAGCGCGACGGACCACAGCACGCCGAACCCGGTCACCAGATACGAGACCTGCGCGGCAAACACCGATCCCGCGCGCCCCACCATCCAGACATAGCCCGAATAGACCACCGCGTGCGCCAGCGCAGAGAGCACCAGCGCCCCCTCGGCCACGCCCCAGGGCGGGCGCGGGTCGATCCACTGCCCCGACAGCACCGCCACCGGCAGCATCACCACGAGCCCGACCAGCGAGGCACCGGTAATGAGTTGGATCGGGTCGAGCCCTGCCGTGCCCCAGCGCGCGATCGCGTTGCCCTCGCAGGCATAGCAGAACGGGGCTATGAGGGCGACTGGGATGATGGCGGCCATCGCCGGGTCCGGCAGGCTCGCCTCGGGCCCGATCAGCAGCACGATGCCCGCCATGCCGCAAACCAGCCCGCCGAGCCGGATCAGGCGAAAGGTGTCGTTGCCCAGGGCAAGGGCCACCGGAAAGGCCATCATCGGCACCGTCGAGAGCAGGATCGCCAGCACCCCCGCCGGCAGGTGCTGGGCGGAGTAGTAGTAGGCCCAGCCCGGCAGGATCGTGCCCAGCGCCGCGACCATCAGGTAACGCCCCAGCGTGGCGCGCCCGAAGACCGGCCACCGGCCCCGCGCGAGGCACACCGCGCCCAGGACCGTCACCACGATTACCTTCTCCCAGAAGATCAGGCCGAAGGGCTGATGCCCGGTGCTGACCGCCAGCTTGCCCAGCGGCACCGACAGGCCCCAGCCCGCGCCCATCGCCACCAGAATGGCCGTCAGGCGCAGCCGGTCCGCCATCTCAGGGGGCCGATTGCGGAAGCCGCCCGCCCTGCCGCACCATCTCGATCCGCGTGGCGCGGCCGGTGGCGTCGTCGGTCTCGACATAGACGCCCGAGAGCGTGACCGCCCCCATCGCGGGGGTGAAGCGTTCGCGGCCCATGCCGGTCACGAAGCGGCGCATCGGCTCGGTCTTGTCCATGCCGATGACCGAATTGTAATCGCCGCACATGCCCGCATCGCCCTGAAACCCGGTGCCGCCGGGCAATATCTGGGTGTCGGCGGTGGGAATATGGGTGTGGGTGCCCACCACGAGGCTGGCGCGGCCATCGCAGAAATGCCCCATCGCCATCTTTTCACTGGTCGCCTCGCAATGCACATCAACCAGCGCCGCCTGCACCGCGCCGCCCAGGGGATGGGTGCGCAGCGTGGCGTCGATGGCCGAGAACGGATCATCAAAAGCGCGGCGCATGAAGACGTTGCCCAGCACCTGCGTCACGAGGATCTTGCGCCCGCGCCCGTCGGTGAAGACACGGTGCCCGCGCCCCGGCGCTACCTTGGAATAGTTCAGCGGGCGGAGGATGCGGGTGTCGCGCTCGATCGCCTGCAACATGTCCTTTTGATCGAAGGCATGATCGCCCAGCGTCACGCAATCGGCCCCGGCCTCGAACAGACCCTTGGCATGCGCGCCGGTGAGGCCCATCCCGCCCGAGGCGTTCTCGCCATTGACCACCACGAAATCGAGTTTCCACGCCGCGCGCAGGCCGGGCAGTTTGTCCGCCACCGCCGCGCGCCCCGCGCGCCCCATCACATCACCGAGAAACAGTATTTTCATGGCACCCCTGTTAGGGGCAGGCGGGCCAAAGGGCAAGCGGATGCAAGGCCGCCCTGCGCTTCATCTTGCCCTAAATACTCAAGTCCCGATGCGATACCGCGCCTTGTAGTCGACCGGGAAGTTCACCGAGCGCGCGATAAAGCAATAGTCATGCACCCGCGCATGCAGCGCATCGGCCTGTTTGAGATCGCTGCCCGGGGCCACGGTGATCCGGGGCCGCAGGGTGGCGCGCAGGAAGCGGCTGGCACCTTTAGCATCGGTCTCACCCACCGCCAGCGGATCATCCTCGTAGCCCGTTACCACGATACCCGCGTCGCTCGCCAGATGCAGGAACCACAGCATGTGACAGGCCGACAGCGCGGCGATCAGCATGTCCTCGGGATTGTGCAGCGTCGGATCGCCGCCCAGGAGCGGATCGTTCGAGCAGTGAATCACCGGCTTGCCCGGTGTCTCGACGTTCCACGTCCGGGCATAGCCCTTGTAGTGCCGCGTCCCCTCGCCCCGATTGCCGGTCCAGATGACACGGGCGGTATAATCATGTTCGGCCATCGGCCCCACTCCTGCTCAGAACGAGATCACCTCGGCCTCTGTCACCACCATGTCGAGCGGCTGATCGGTCGGCTCCAGCGGCAGGCCCTCGGCCTCCTGCGCGGCATAGGCGAACCCGATCGCCAGGGTCGGGCGGCGGCTGCGCAACCGCTCCAGCGTGCGGTCATAGAACCCGCCGCCATAGCCCAGCCGCCCGCCCGCGCGGTCAAACGCCACCAGCGGCACGATCAGGATTTCCGGTTCGATGAACCGGTCGACCTCGGGCACCATCGCACCGAACGGCCCCTCGCGCAGCGCGCAGCCCGGCTCCCACAGCGAGAAATCGAGCGGCAGGTCCGCGCCCGCGATGACCGGCACGGCAACAGGGCCATGCGCGGCCGCCTCGGCCATGGCCGGCAGGGGGTCGATCTCGGAGCGGATCGGCATGTAGCCCGCAAGGGGCACGCCGCGATAGCCCGCCAGAACGCCCGAGAGCAGGCCCGCGCCCGCCCCGGTATCGGCCCGGTGCGCCGCCGCCCGCCGGGCGAAGGCGGCCTTGCGCGCCGCCTGCTTGATCTCTGCCAAATCGCTCATAACAGGAACATCGCCGCCAGCCCCAGGAAGGCGAAGAAGCCGACCACATCCGTCACCGTTGTCACGAACGTGCCCGAGCCCAGCGCCGGGTCTACCCCCAGCCGATCCATGACCACGGGAATGCCCGCCCCGGCAAACCCCGCAACGACCAGATTGATGACCATTGCGGCGGCGATCACGTAGCCAAGCTCGGGCCCGCCGAACCACACCACCCCCACGATGCCCATCGTGACGGCGAAGATCACACCGTTGATCAGCCCCACCAGCACCTCGCGCATCAGCACGCGCCAGACGTTCGAGCCGGTCAAATCCTTGGTCGCGAGCGCCCGCACCGCCACGGTCAGCGACTGCGTCGCGGCATTGCCCCCCATCGAGGCCACGATCGGCATCAGCACCGCCAGCGCCACCAGTTGCGCGATGGCCGCCTCGAACTGCGCGATCACCAGCGAGGCGAGAATCGCCGTCGCGAGGTTCACTGCCAGCCACGGCACCCTTTGTTTCGAGGTGGCGATCACGCTGTCGTTGAGCCCGCCCTCACCGACACCGGCAAGGCGCATGATGTCCTCTTCGTGTTCTTCATCGAGCACGATCATCGCGTCGTCGATGGTGATGACGCCCACAAGCCGCCCCTCTTCATCCACGACCGGCGCGGAAATCAGGTGATACTGGTTGAAGGCATAGGCCACGTCGCCCTCGTACTGGGTGACGGAGATCACGTGAAACGTCTCTTCCACCATGTCCTTGAGCGCCACGTCGCGCCGCGCCGCCATGATCCGCCCCAGCGTCACGTTGCCCACCGGATGCAGGCGCGGATCGACCAGAATGATGTGATAGAACTGCTCCGGCAGGTCCTCTGCATTGCGCATGAAGTCGATCACGTCGCCCACGCTCCAATGCTCGGGCGCCATCACCACTTCGCGCTGCATCAAGCGGCCTGCGGAATATTCCGGATAGGTCAGTGATTGCTGCACCGCCAGACGGTCACTGTCCTCGAGATATTCGAGGATCGCGTCCTGCTGCTTATCCTCAAGGTCCTCGACCAGATCGACCACGTCATCGGAATCAAGCTCGCGCACCGCCTCGGCGAGAACCTCGGGATGCAAGAGGCCGATCACCTCTTCGCGAATCGACTCGTCGAGTTCCGACAGGATGTCGCCGTCGAATTCGCCGCCATAGAGCGTGATCAGCCGCCGCCGGTCATAGGCGTTGCTCTGCTCCAGAAGGTCGGCGATGTCGGCGGGGTGCAGCGGCTCCATCTCGGCCCAGAGCATCTCGCGGTCATCGGTATCAACGGCATACATGATGCGCGAGACGACCTGCTTGCTCAGCGGATAGCCGTCCTCGTCGCGTTCGTGCTCCGTCTCCTGATCCTGCTCTGCCATCTCGCCCTCCCGTCACGCCGCCTTGGCGCAGGAGTACTCAAGCGCTGCGCGAAAAACAATGACATTGGGATGATTTACCCCGGCTTCTGCCGCGCGTATCGTGGCGCTGCACAGCCCTTGGCCAGACAGGCACCATGACCGACCAGACCCTTCTCACCGGCCAGATCCTGGCCTTTGACCGCGCGCCCTTCGATGGCGACCCGGCGAACGCCGCCCGCCTGCACGAGGCGCTGGTGATCAAGGGGGGTCATATCGCCGCCATCGGCCCTGCGGCCGAGTTGCGCGCCGCCTATCCGCAGGCCCGGCATCGCGACATGGGCGCGCATGTGATCACCGCGGGCTTTGTCGATGCGCATGTCCATTACCCCCAGACCGCAATGATCGCCAGCTGGGGCAAGCGCCTGATCGACTGGCTGAATACCTATACCTTTCCCGAAGAGATGCGCTTTGCCGATCCCGCCTATGCCGCCGAGATCGCCGGGCGCTATCTCGACCTGACGCTGGCGCATGGCACCACCACCACCGTCAGCTATTGCACCATCCACCCCGCCAGCGTGACGGCGTTTTTCGAGGCGGCGCAGGCGCGCGGGCTGCGCGCGGTGGCGGGCAAGACCTGCATGGATCGCAACGCGCCCGACGGCCTGTGCGACACGGCGCAATCGGCCCATGACGAGTCGCGCGCTCTGCTGGAGCGCTGGCACGGGGTGGACCGCCTGTCCTACGCCATCACCCCGCGCTTTTCGCCCACATCCTCGCCTGAGCAACTCGAGGCCCTGGGCAGCCTTTGGGCAGAGCACCCCGACTGCCTGATGCAGACCCATCTGAGCGAGCAGACCGACGAGATCGAGTGGGTGCAATCCCTTTACCCGCAGGCGCGCGATTATCTCCACACCTATGAGATGCACGGGCTGTTGCGCGCGCGCGGGCTCTACGGCCATGCCATCCACCTCACCCCGCGCGAACGGGATCGGCTGCGCGAGGTGGGCGCGGCGCTGATCCATTGCCCCACCTCGAACACCTTCATCGGATCGGGGCTGTTCGACATGGCCGCCCGTGTGGCCGAGGGTCAGCGTGTGGGTCTTGCCACCGATACCGGCGGGGGATCGTCCTTTTCGATGCTGCGCACCATGGCGGCGGCCTATGAAATCGGCCAGCTGACCGGCACGGCCCTGCACCCGGCGCAGCTATTGTGGCTTGGCACCGCCGGGTCGGCGCAGGCGCTGCATATGGGCCAACTTATCGGAAATATCGCCCCGGGGATGGAGGCCGACCTGGTGGCGCTCGATCTCGGTTCGACCCCCGCCATCGCGCAGCGCGCGGGGCGTGCGGAGGATATATGGGAGGCGCTCTTTCCGACGATCATGATGGGCGACGACCGCGCGATTTCGCAGGTCTGGGTCGCCGGGTGCGCGCTCTGAGCGGTTCGCGGGCAGACAAACGGGAGCACCGCCCTATCTCTTGCTCCGGACAGTGACAGGAGCCTGCAATGACCGACAGCACCCCCGCCCGCCATCTTGCCGACGCGGTTCAGGCCATCGACGCCCAGTTCGGCGAGGGCTATGCGCGCGAGCATCCAGACCTCGTCGCCAGCCTCGTTCAGAGCGCCACCATCGAGGCCGCCGTCGCCACCGGCTATGGTGCGCATCAGGAGGCGCTGGCCGCCGCGCACCGGATCAGCGCCGAGATGGGCGAGACGATCCTGAAACTGAAACCGCGCATCTTCGGCTGAGGCTACACCCGCTCTGCCAGACGCCACGCCAGCCGATTCTGCTGCGCGATGACCTGTGGCATATCGAGCGTGGTCAGATGCCCGTCGCGTACCACCTGACGGCCCTCGACGAAGAGGTCGCGCACTTTCTGCGGCCCCGCCAGCACCAGCGCGGCGGGATCCCAACTGCCTGCACTCTCGATGCCGCTGACATCCCATATCGCGATATCTGCGCGTTTTCCCGGGGAAATCTGGCCGCAATCCTCGCGCCCCAGAACCTGCGCACCGCCGCGCGTCGCGATCTCCAGCGCCTCGCGTGCGCTCATCGCGTCCGCCCCGCGTGACACCCGCTGCAACAGCATCGCCTGCCGCGCCTCGCCCATCAGGTTGCCCGAATCATTGCTGGCCGAGCCATCGACGCCCAGCCCGACCCGAACACCACGGTCCCGCATCTCGCGCACCGGCGCGATCCCCGAACCCAGGCGGCAGTTGGAACACGGGCAATGCGCAACGCCGGTCATTGTTCTTGAAAACAAATCAATCTCTTGCCCGTCCAGTTTAACGCAATGCGCATGCCAGACATCCGGGCCGGTCCAGCCCAGATCCTCGGCATATTGCCCGGGTCGACAGCCGAACCTTTCCAGCGAATAGGCGACGTCTTCGGCATTCTCGGCCAGGTGGGTATGCATCATAACCCCTTGATTGCGGGCAAGATTGGCAGATTCGCGCATCAAATCACGGCTGACCGAGAACGGCGAGCAAGGAGCGACACCCACCCGACACATCGACCCCTCCCTTGGGTCGTGAAAGCGATCTATGACGCGAATACAATCACTTATGATGTATTTCTCATCTTCTACCAGCGCATCCGGTGGCAAGCCCCCGGCGCTCTCACCGATGCTCATCGCGCCGCGCGTGGGATGAAACCGCAGCCCCACTTCGACCGCCGCCGCGATGGTATCGTCAAGCCGCGCGCCATTCGGAAAAAGGTAGAGATGATCGGAACTTAGGGAGCACCCTGAAAGTGCAAGCTCGGCCAACCCGACCATCGTCGAGACGTGCATTTCCTCGGGTCCGAACCGCGCCCAGATCGGGTAGAGCGTCTGGAGCCAGCCGAACAAGAGCGCATCCTGTCCGCCCGGCACGGCCCGGGTAAGTGTCTGAAATAAATGATGGTGTGTGTTCACAAGCCCGGGCGTGACCACGCATCCGGTGGCCCGGATCACCTCGCCCGACGTTTCCAGCCCATGCCCGACCTGCACGATCACGCCATCGCGCATCAGGATATCCGCGCCCTGCATCTCCTGGCGTGCGTCATCCATGGTCAACAGATGATCAGCGTCCTGAATCAGGTATTCTTTCATGAGACCGTCCCTTTACGCGTGCTTCCTTACCCCCTCTGGAAGCAAATGCACGGCGGAAAGGGGCCAGAACCGCGCAGGCAGTCGTTAGACGATCCGTGACAGCACTTCAAGCGCCGCCGCATGTTGCTCTTGCCCACCGGCCGCCACGGCGCGCCCGCCCGCATGTACGGGGCCACCCTGCCAATCGGTCACAATCCCGCCCGCCGCCTCGATCACCGCGATCGGGGCCTGAATATCGTAGGCGGCCAGCCCCGCCTCGATCACCAGGTCGATCTGACCAGCGGCGACGAGGGAATAGGCATAACAATCAAGGCCATATCGGGTGAGCTTCACCTGACGTGCCACCTCGGCAAAGGCGGCACCCTCGGCCTCGGCTCCAACCTCGGGAAAGGTCGTGAACAGGATGGACTCGGACAAGGGCCGATCACCGATCACGCGCAAATCTCGGTACCCCTGCGGCCCGCTTAGCGCTGCATGTCCCAAGCCGCCCTCAAAGCGCTCACCGATATAGGGCTGATCAATGATACCATAAATGGGGCCGTTTTCATCCGCGATCGCAATCAGCACGCCCCATGTCGGCGCTCCGGACAGAAAGGCCCGCGTTCCGTCAATCGGGTCGAGCACCCATGTCAGCCCGCTCGTCCCCTCCTGCGCGCCATATTCCTCGCCCAGGATAGCATCCTCGGGCCGCATGTGTGCCAACACGTCACGCATCGCACGCTCCGTGGCACGGTCGCCTTCGGTCACGGGGTCGAACGCACCGTCAGACAGCTTGTTATCCGCCGTCAGCCCAGCGCTGCGGAAATACGGCAAAACCGCCGCGCGCGCCGCATCAGCGACCGCGTGGGCGGTTTGCCTGAGGTCTTTACTAGTCATGCCCACCCTCGATCAAACTTGCGGGAAGGCTTAGCGCGCGGGGCGCGGTGGCTCAAGCCACCTCGCTCAGCACGCGTGCCAGGTCGAACAGACGCCGGCGTTGATTTTCCGGAATCGCATAGTAGGAGCGCACCAGATCCAAGGCTTCCTTGTCACCGATGATATCCACCGGTAGGTTGCCCGGCTTTGCAATTTCCTCTTCTTTCCCAAGACCTTCAAAGAAGAAGCTGATGTCAACATCCAGCGCTTCGGCGATATCCCAAAGCCGCGACGCGCTGACGCGGTTTGCCCCGGTTTCATATTTCTGAATCTGCTGAAATTTGATTCCGACCGCTTCGGCCAATTGTTGTTGTGTCATCCCGACAAGCCATCGACGATGACGAATGCGTTTCCCTACATGCACATCTACCGGGTGCGCCATTCTATATTCCTCTCACTTAACTGTTAACTGTATTTAGGGCCTCAAAGGCGACCTTACCGTCCTCAACCACACGCCACGCATCCCAGCAGCGCATGCAGCAAACTAGCAACTTGGCCTTGAAACACAAGAAATATCGCTAGCCGATAACGTGCCATATACTTAAGACACTCAATCTAAGCGGGCGACTACTCCTTCGGATAGGCTATGCAGGGCCTACCGATCGGTGAACTCGCCGCATGGCAGTCGCCACGGGCCGAATCGAATTGAAGTCCGGTCCCTGACCACGCTAGCATCCGGTCAATCTTAGCTGCAGGGTTTCCATGCGCGCCTACCATATCCCCGCCCCGGGCACCGCCCCATCCATTCACGACATCGAAGCGCCCGCGCCGGGCGTGGGCGAACTGTCCCTGTCGATTGCCGCCTGCGGGCTCAACTTTGCCGATCTGCTGATGATCAAGGGCGAGTATCAGGACACGCCTGAGCCGCCTTTCACCCTTGGCATGGAGGTGGCGGGCGTGGTCGAGGCGCTTGGCCCGGACACGTCAGGGCCACCGGTCGGTGCCCGGGTCGCCGTCTTTGGGGGACGGGGCGGATTGGCCGAACAGGGCTGTTTTCCAGCCGAACGGGCCGTTGTCTTGCCCGAGTCCATGGGGTTCACCGACGCAGCGGCCTTCCAGATCGCCTATGGCACAAGCCATGTGGCGTTGGAGCACAGCGCCCGGCTGCAACCGGGCGAGACGCTTCTGGTTCTGGGGGCAGCGGGCGGCGTCGGCCTGACGGCGGTGGAGATCGGCAAGCTGATGGGGGCGCGTGTGATCGCCTGCGCGCGCGGGGCCGACAAGCTGGAGGTGGCGCGAAAGGCGGGGGCGGATCACCTCATCGACGCCAGCACCGAGGATATCCGTTCCGTGTGCAAGGCGTTGGGCGGTGTCGATGTGGTCTATGATCCGGTGGGCGGCGATCAGTTCAGGGCGGCGATGCGCGCCTGCAATCCCGAGGGCCGGATTCTAAGCATCGGATTTGCCAGCGGCGAGGTGCCACAGATCCCGGCCAATCACCTGCTGGTCAAGAACCTGAGCGTGATCGGGTTCTATTGGGGCGGCTATCTGAAGTTCCGCCCCGAGGTTGTGACCGAGAGCCTGCGCACCCTGTTCACATGGTATGAGCAGGGCCGCATCAAGCCGCATGTCAGCCACGTGCTGCCGCTCGACCGCGTCGGAGAGGCGCTGGAATTGCTGCGCAGCCGCCGCTCGACCGGGAAGGTCGTTGTCACGCCATCCGCAGGCTGACCGGCGCAGGCTGCGCGAAGAAGCCCTGCCGCAACATGTCCGACAGCGGGTCGATCAACGGATCGCCGCCCGCGCGGGCATAGAGGTTGATCTTCTGCACACCGAGATCGGGGAGCGCGGTGCCCGGCTCGATCGCCTCCTGATGCGGGGGGATGCTGTCCTCGAGCAGGGCGCCGACGGCGAGATCGGCACTGACGAGGGCCTCGACCGCGCGATCATCCTCGGAGAGCACGGCCATTTCCCAGTCGATGCCTGCCTGCTCCAGCTTGCGCAGGACGATGGGACGGAAAATGCAGTTGGTGCAGAAGGCGAGCCGCAACGGGCGGCGTTTCCACGATGTGCCGCCCGGTGCCCCGGTCCAGCGCAGGGCCATTTCGGTCAGCGTCTCGCCGCCGTCGTCGACACCCTCTTCGGTGGTCAGGATCAGATCCACCTCGCCGCGCGTGAATTCCTCGCGCAGCTTGACCGTGCTCGAGGAGCGCAGATGCACATTGACGCGCGGATAGGCGGCGTTGAACTGCTTGAGCACGCGCGGCACCACCGGATAGACGATGTCATGCGGCACGCCGAGACGCAGTTCGCCCTCGTAGAGATCTTCTGTCAGTCGGCCGACCGCCTCGTCATTCAGCGCAAGGATGCGGCGCGCATAGCGCACCAGCTGCTCGCCCGAGGCGGTGAGCGACACCCGCCGGTTGCCGCGATCAAAGAGCGCGAGACCCAACATCTCCTCCAGCCGCTTGATCTGCATCGATACGGCGGATTGCGTGAGGTTGAGCATCGCCGCCGCCCGCGTCACGCCGCCGTGGTCGGTCACCGCCACAAGGGCGCGAAGTGTGGTGATATCCAGATTTCTCATTCATCAATCTCCGTGATGTAATCACTGACAAACATTCATTTCCAAAATTGAAGCAAATGGGGCAAAAGATCAACATGAAAAATGAATAGCCATCAAATCATCACCAGAAGGAAAGGAAACGCCATGACGTTCCACATCGACGCCCCCGCCCTGCAGCGCGCCTCCCGGCCGCAGCGTATCACGCTTGGTCTGATGCTCGATGTCTATCGTCAGCGGAGTGCATTGTTGCGCCTGGACGAGACCGCGCTTGCCGATCTCGGAATCACCCGTCGCGAGGCCCTGCGCGAGGCGACGCGGCCATTCTGGGACCTTCCCTGACCCGAAAATGCCCGGCACTGCCCCGGTGCCGGGCGAAACATGTCAAAAACTGTCGGAAAAACTTGAAAACGGGGCACCGCTCTCCGATATTAATGGCAAAGCCCCAATAACGGGGCCGCCATTCACATATCGGAGGTATATATGGCTGAGTTCAACACGATCCGGACGGCGACGGGCACACGCACCGCCCAGATTGACGCGGGCCTGCGCGCGCACATGAACAAGGTCTACGGCACGATGTCCGTGGGCATGCTCATCACCGCGCTCGCAGCGTGGGCAATCGCGGGGCTCTCCGTAACGACCGATCCATCGGCCGCCGCCGCACAGATGGGCAACGGCAAGATGCTCACCGATCTTGGCGCCGCGCTCTATCTGTCGCCGCTTCGCTGGGTGGTCATGCTGGCACCGCTGGCCTTCATCTTTCTCGGCTGGGGCGCATTGCTGCGCCGGGCACCTGCAGCAGGCGTGCAGCTTGGCTTCTTTGCCTTCGCGGCGCTGATCGGCATCTCGCTCAGCTCGATCTTCCTGGTGTTCACCAGCTTCTCGATCGCGCAGACGTTTGTCGTGACGGCAATCTCCTTCGCCGGTCTGTCGCTCTGGGGCTACACCACCAAGAAGGACATCTCGGGCTGGGGCAGCTTCCTCATCATGGGCGTGATCGGCCTGCTGGTGGCGATGGTCATTAACATCTTCCTGCAGTCGCCCGCGATGATGTTCGCGATCTCGGTGATCGGTGTCCTGATCTTTGCGGGCCTCACCGCGTTCTACACGCAGGAGATCAAGAACACCTATGTGGCGCATGCCGCACAGGGCGATCAGGACTGGCTGGACAAGGCCGCCTATGACGGCGCGCTGAACCTCTACATCAGTTTCCTGAACATGTTCCAGTTCCTGCTGATGTTCATGGGGCAACAGGAATAGACAGCCGCATCACTCACGCGACGGGGCCGGTCAGAACGACCGGCCCTTTTCGTATCCGGCAACCTGTCTTTGCATGTGAACGGCGGGAAATGCCAGTTCCGGCGTCAGCCCCATGACCACCTCGCCCATGGTCTCGAACCCGGTCGCCTGACAGAATGCAACGGCGTTGAGCGGGCACAGGCTGTGCAGCCGCGTCACGCCCGATTGCCCGGCCGCCGACACCACCCGCCGCACAAGCGCCCGCCCCAGCCCCTGACGCAGCCTGTCAGGCGCACAGGCAAGGTGGCGCAGATGCGCGTGCCCCGCCGGGCAGGTGCGGCCAAAGGGGCTGATATCGCTCCAGCCTGCGACGGCAAGCGCGCGCTCCTGGTCTTCGACGACATAGTAGCGCCCGCCGAACAGGATTTGCGGCACGGTCAGGGTGAGAATGGGCAGCGCCTTGCGCAAGAGCCCCTCGGAATAGAATTGGCCGAGTTGCACGGCGTAGCTTTGCCGCAGCAACTCGGAAATGGCCGCGTGATCGGCGGGATAGACGGGGCGGATACTGAAATCTGACATCGGACCGGGCTTTGCTGTGAAATCTCGCCGCCCGCCCGAACGCCCCAAAAGAAAAAGGCCGCGTCCGGGAGGCGCGGCCTTGTCTGTCTTGTCTGGGAGGCGATCTTACTTGATCTTGCCTTCCTTGTACTCGACATGCTTGCGCACCACGGGATCGTACTTACGTACGGTCATCTTTTCGGTCATGGTGCGCGCATTCTTCTTGGTCACGTAGAAATGGCCCGTGCCCGCGGTCGAGTTCAGACGGATCTTGATGGTCGTCGGCTTCGCCATTGGTTATCTCCTGCGCCAGGCGCAATACGCGCCCGTGAATATCTCATGAAGCCTGCCTTTTACCGACGCGCGCGCCCGAGTCAACCGCGATTGTCGGCACAGGGCCAGGAATTCCGGCCTTTGCCCGCCTGCCCCGTCAGTTCCGGGACAATTGCGTGGGTTTGCGATAGAAATGATGCACACCGATCGTGGTGGTGCGAGGATAGACGCGGGCCCAGCGAGGGTTCACCGCGCGGGTGTGGTAATGCGTGGCCCCGTCGGTCAGACGGCGCGGCGCACCCTGCACCATGAGGCGGGCCACCTTGTTCACCTGATCGAAGGCCGCCGGATTGGCGATATGTTCTTCGTGTCCGTCGCAGGTATAGGTGAACTGGCACTGGAACTTGCGCCCCGTGCCCTGATGAATCACGCCGCAAACGGTGTCGGGATAGGCGGCACTGTCGACACGGTTCAGGATCACCTCGGCGACCGCGAACTGCCCGCGCACGCTTTCGCCGCGCGCCTCGAAATAGAGCGCCTCGGCCAGACAGGCGGATTGCACGTTGCCGCCATCGACATCTAGGCCCGCGAGCCAGTCGCGCGAGTATTCGATACCAATCTCGGGACGGGTGATATAGCTTGCCAGACGGTCACCGGAAATCGAGCGCAGCGCGCGCGTTTCCTGTTCCATCAGCCGGGTCACAGGTGTATCCGCTGCAACCGGCCCGGCCAGCACCGCGAGGGCGGCGATGAGTAGCCCGTGTTTCATGCGTGATCTCCTTGCCATCAGGGAAAGCCCTTTTGTCATCCGGCGGCGTTTAGACAAATTGGGCCCATCCGTCCACCCTCGGGGTCGGCGGGGAATCGCTCATGTCGTTTTATGGCTGAAAAAGGCCTTGCGCAGATGTGTATATTGCGCCGCAGGGCTGGCGGACTACCCGATCTTGTCGCGCACGGTCAGCTGTGCGGCAGCAAGTCGCGCCACCGGAACCCGGAACGGCGAGCAAGACACATAGGTAAATCCCGCGTCCCGGCAGAACGCAATCGATTCGGGATTGCCGCCATGTTCGCCGCAGATCGACAAAACCACGTCGGGATTGGCCGCGCGGCCGCGCTCTGCCCCGATGCGCAAAAGCTCTCCGACGCCATCGACATCGAGGCTGTGGAACGGGTCTTCGGGATAGACGCCCTGCTGCACGTAGTTGGACATGAACCGCCCGGCATCGTCGCGCGACAGGCCATAGGTCATCTGCGTCAGGTCATTGGTGCCGAAGCTGAGGAACGACACCAGCGGTGCGATTTCTCCGGCCCGCAGCGCGGCGCGCGGGGTCTCGACCATGACCCCGAGACGATAGGCGAAATCGCGGCCCGTCTCGTTGCGCACGGCGGCGGCGACCGCGTCGATCCGGGTCTTGACCAGTTCGACCTCGCGCCGGGCGCTGACCAGCGGGATCATGATCTCGGGAACCACCGGCGCACCGTCCTTGCTCGACTCGAGCGTCGCCTCGAAGATCGCCCGCGCCTGCATGTCATAGATCTCGGGCACGGTAATCCCGAGACGGACGCCGCGCATCCCCAGCATGGGGTTGTATTCGCCAAGCGCCTCGACCCGGCGGGTCACGTCCGACAGCGGCAGATCGAGCGCCTCGGCCAGTTGCAGATGGCCGTCCCTGTCGGTGGGCAGGAATTCGTGCAAGGGCGGATCGAAGAGACGGATGCAGACCGGTTGCCCCTGCATGATGCGGAAAAGATCGGTGAAATCGGCGCGCTGCATAGGCAAGAGCCGCTCCAGCACGGCCGCGCGATCCTCGCTGGCATCGGCAAAGATCATCTCGCGCATCACCGTCAGGCGGTCGGCCTCGAAGAACATGTGCTCGGTGCGGCACAGGCCGATGCCGCGGGCGTTGAAATTGCGCGCCACCTCGGCGTCGGCGGGCGTGTCGGCATTGGCGCGCACGGCGATGTCACGCACGTTGTCGGCCCAGCTCATCAGGGTCTGGAATGAGCCGTCGCGCGCGGCCTCGAGCAGCGGCGCCTCGCCCGCCAGCACAAGGCCGTTGGTGCCGTCGATGGTGATCCTCTCGCCCGCCTTGACGACGCGACCGCCGGGCATGGTCAACTGCTTGCGCCGGGGTTGGAAATGAATGTCCGAGGCGCCCACCACACAGGGCAGGCCGATGCCGCGCCCGATCACCGCGGCGTGGCTGGTCATGCCGCCGCGTTCGGTCAGCACGGCGGCGGCGGCATGCATGCCGCGAATATCCTCGGGGCTGGTTTCGCGGCGCACAAGGATGCAGGCCTCGCCGCGCGCCTGCGCCGCCTGCGCGTCGGCGGCGGAAAACACCACCCGGCCCGAGGCGGCACCGGGGCTTGCGGCAATGCCACGGGCCAGCACGTCCCGCTCGGCCTCCGGGTCGACCTGCCGGTGCAGGAGTTCGTTGAGCGCGCGCGGCTCGACCCGCATCAGCGCCTCTTCGTGGCTGATGATGCCGTCCTCGGCGAGCGCCACGGCAATGCTCACGGCCGCGCGGGCGTTGCGCGCGACGCGCAGCCCGTCGAGCAGCCAGACCTTGCCGTTCTCGATGGTGAATTCGGCCTGCATGTCCTCGCGCAGCTTTTCCCGCATCAGCGCGGCATAGGCCTTGACGTGGGCAAAGGCATCGGGGGCCAGCTCCTCGAGCGAGGGGCCGCGCGGATCACGTTCGAGATAGAGCGCATCCGCGCCGCGCTGCAGCGCATCGCGGCCCTGGCTCTGGCTGAGATAGCGCCCGGTGATCTGGCGCGCGCCGGTCTGGCTGTTGACCAGCTGCATCACGCCCGAGCCGCATTCGCCCTCGCCGAGGCCGAGCGCCAGTTCCTGCACCACAAGGCCGAGGCCGGCATCGGCGGGGGCACCCTTGGCCTGGCGCAGAAGGCGGGCGGTCGTCCCCTCCCAGGCGCGGGCCATGGAGCGCAGCACCTCGGTCAGTTGCACCGCCGGGTCCTGCGGAAACTCCTCTTCGGTCTCGGTCTCGTAGGCGCGCAGAGCCTGGCCCAGCCCGATGCAGGCGTCCTCGGAAACGTCGTCGAAGATATCCGGGTCGAGCCGCGCCACGTGGACCGCGTAGGATTGCACGAAGCGCAGGTAGATCTCGGCCGCCGCGCGCTTGCCGATCTTGTCCGACAGTTCGACGAATCGCGCATCGTTGATGCCGATATTGAGCACCGCGCCCGGCCCGCCCCAATCGGGATCTTCCGAGGACGGGCGCACGCAGAGCAGCGGCGCCTCGCCGAAGGGCGCGAGCAGGGCGGCCATGTCGGGCAACTCGCCCGCCGCGATGCCATGCACCGCCTCAAACGACAGCGCGATGGTGCGCGGCACCGGCAGATCGAGCCGCACCAGACGTTGCAGGCATTTCGCCCGCCCCCCGTGGGTGCGGGTATGCACCGGGGCCGTGGGGGTGATCAGGGTGATATCGGGGTCGTCTTGCTGCACTGCGGCACCTTTCCTTTGTCCGCACCATACGCCGCGCGGCGTGCAAGGCAAGGGAAAGGATAACGGATATGTGACAGGGCGGGGATGCGACAACGGGAGGCGGGGGTTTGGGCTGGAGCGGGCGTTGAGATGAGCCGCGCAGCGCCCGACCGCCGGGTGGGCGCTGCTACGGTCGCGGGGCGCGCTTTATGGTAGCCATATACTACAACGATTGCGCGGTATTGCGACGTTGCAGAAGCGCCCGCCCGAGGGGGCGGTCGGGCGCTGCGCGGCGGTGCCTGCGGCACCTTGATTCCGCGCGTTGGGGCTGCACCTGAACAGCCGCACAACGCCAACCCCGCCGATGGGTCGCCCTACCCCTCCACGCGGCTAAGGTCGGCGGCCTGCAGGCAGCTGGTGCGGATACGGCTGAGCAGGTTGAGGCGGTTGCGGCGCAGCACCTGATTGTCGACATTGACCTGCACCGCCTCGAAAAACGCATCGACGGCCGGGCGCAGGGCGGCCATGGCCTGCATCGCCCCGGCGAAATCCTCTGCCTTCAGCGCACGGCCGATCTGCGGCTCTGCCGTGTCGAGGGCTGCGAAGAGCGCCTTTTCCTCATCGGTCTCGGCGAATTTCACATCCGCGCCGAAGGAGTATTCGACGCCGTCCTTTTCCTCGGCCTGTGTCAGGATGTTGTTGGCCCGTTTGAACCCCTGCAACAGGTTCTCGCCATCGTCGGTCTTGAGGAAGTCCCCGAGCGCGCGGGCGCGGTGGACGAGCAGGGTGAGATCGTCATTGCCCTCCATCGTCAGGCAGGCGTCGATCACGTCATGGCGCAGGCCCTCGTCCTTGAGATGGACCTTGAGGCGGTCGTGGAGGAAGGCGAGGAGGTTTCTTGCAACCTTCATGTGATTATGATCTGCGCGTTCGCTTTCGTCGGAGGGCGTGTCCGGGGTGCGCTCATGGAAGCTCTGACCGGGTGACGACTGGATGCCGTTAAACAATAGTTTCACAAGCCCCAACCGAACCCCATTCCCCAACACCAATCGAATAACCCCCAACGCCGCGCGGCGCAGCGCGTAGGGGTCTTTGGAGCCGGTGGGCTTCTCGTCAATCGCCCAGAATCCGGTCAGCGTGTCGATCTTGTCGGCCAGCGCCACGGCGACCGACACGGGCGCGCTTGGCACGGCGTCGCCCGGCCCCAGCGGTTTGTAATGTTCTTCGCAGGCCTCGGGCACGCCGTCATCATGGCCTGCGGCCTGCGCGTAATAGCGGCCCATCAGCCCCTGCAATTCGGGGAATTCTCCGACCATTTCGGATTGCAGATCGGCCTTGGCCACGCGCGCGGCCTCGGCGGCGAGATCGGGCTTGGCGCCCACCAGCGGTGCGATCTCGCGCGCCAGCGCCGCGATGCGCTCGACGCGATCCGCCTGCGATCCCAGCTTGTTGTGGAAGGTGACGTCGCGCAGCCCTTCGGCCATGCCTTCGAGGCCCTTGTCCCGCACCGTGCGCAGGTCATTCTCCCAAAAGAATTTCGCGTCACTGAGGCGCGCCGCCAGCACCTTCTGATTGCCCGCCAGAATGGTCGCGCCGTGGTCCGCCGTCTCGACATTGGCGACGGTGACGAAGCGTTCGATGCGGCCTGTCTTGGGGTTGCGCACGCTGAAGAACTTCTGGTGTTCCTTCATCGAGGTCTGCAACACCTCGGGCGGCAGATCGAGAAAATCTTCGTCGATCCGGCCCATCAGCACCACGGGCCATTCCACCAGCCCCGCGACCTCTGACAAGAGCCCGCGATCCTCGACCACCTCGCAGCCGGCGGCAAAGGCCTGATTTGTCGCCTCCTGCCAGATCGCCTCGGCCCGCTCACTCGCGTCAAGCACCACATGCGCGCGCTTGAGGCGGGCGGCGTAATCGTCATAGGAGGTCACGGAAAACGCATCGGGGGCCATGAAACGGTGGCCGCGTGTGGTGTTGCCTGCGCGGATGCCGTCGACCTCCATCTCGACCACCTGCGCCTCACCGTCGTCACCGGTCAGGATGCAGAGGATGGAATGAAGGGGGCGCACCCAGCGCAGGGAGCCAGCACCCCAGCGCATCGACTTGGGCCATGGGAAATTGCGGATGAGCTTTTCCAGCTCCTCGGCGACGATTTCGGCGGCGGGGCGTCCGGGCCGGGTGATGGTGGCGAAATAGACCTGGCCCTTTTTCTCGTCGCGGATCTCCAGATCCTCGCGGGTCACGCCCGCGCCGCGCAGAAAGCCCTCGATGGCCTTTTCCGGCGCATCGACGCGGGGGCCCTTGCGCTCTTCGCGGGTGGTGGGGCTGGTGGCAAGCAGCCCCTGCACCGTCAGCGTCAGCCGCCGGGGCGTGGAGAAGGCCGCCGCGCCCGCATAGGTCAGCCCCGCCTCGACCAGTGCATCGGTCAGGCGCGCGCGCAGGTCGTCGGCCGCTTTGGCCTGCATGCGCGCGGGGATTTCCTCGGAGAAGAGTTCAATCAGCAGATCAGGCATGGTCGTCAATATCCTTGCGGCGGTTCGGGGCAATCCTCGGGGGCGGGCTGGCCGTCGAACACCACCTCGCCGCAGCGGTTGATCTGGTGCCAGACAAAGCCCTTGCCGTCCTCGGTGATGGCGACGATCCGGTCGATGCCGTATTGAATGTCTTTTTGGCCCAGAAAGGCCAGCGCGCGCCCGTCTTCGAGCGCAGCCCCGAGGGCCTGCGCATCGAAACAGTCGAACCAGCCAGGGGCATTGAGCGGCTCGGCGCGCTCGAAGAGTTCGTAGGTCTCGGTGAGCATCGGATGGCTCATCGTGGTGGTGAAACAGGCGCGGTAGCGGATCGGGCTGCTATCGGCGTCGATCGCCTGAAACGCGTCATAGAGCACCGGTTCGGGCGCGCCGGTGACGAGCGAGGTCAGTTGCACATCGTCGGTGCCGGTGGCCGCCACCTCTTCGTAGAAGTGATAGACCTGAAGGTAATACATGGCCGCCCCGGCCACCAATGCGGATATCAAGATCGCCCCCGCGAGAAATTTGCCCATTACGCTGCCTGCCCCCCGGCCTCTGTCTGCACGAAGGCATCGGCGCATTTTCTGGCCAGTGCCCGTACCCGACCGATATAGGCCTGCCGCTCGGTCACGGAAATCACGCCGCGCGCATCGAGCAGGTTGAAGAGATGCGACGCCTTGATGCACTGGTCATAGGCGGGATGCGCCATGACGATGCGTTTGCCGGTCTTGGGATCGGTTGCCTCTTGGGCGAGGATCGCCTCGCATTCGGCCTCGGCCTCCTCGAAGTGGCGCAGGAGGACCTCGGTGTTGGCGACATCGAAATTCCAGCGGCTGTATTCCTCTTCGGTCTGGCGGAAGACATCGCCATAGGTCAGCGGAATGGGTGCTGCGGGGTCGTTGAACGGCATGTCCATCACGTGGTCGATGCCCAGCACGTACATCGCCAGCCGCTCCAGACCATAGGTCAGCTCGCCCGAGACGGGGTGGCAATCATGACCGCCGACCTGCTGGAAATAGGTGAACTGGGAGACTTCCATGCCGTCGCACCAGACCTCCCACCCCAGGCCCCATGCGCCGAGCGTCGGGCTTTCCCAGTCATCCTCGACAAAGCGGATGTCATGCAGGGCCATGTCGATGCCGATGGCGCGGAGCGAGCCGAGATAGAGGTCTTGCAGGTCGGGCGGCGAGGGTTTGATTAGTACCTGATACTGGTAATAATGCTGGAGCCGGTTGGGGTTCTCGCCATAACGCCCGTCGGTGGGGCGGCGCGAGGGCTGCACATAGGCAGCAGCCCAGGGTTTGGAGCCAAGAGAGCGCAGCGTGGTCGCGGGGTGAAAGGTGCCTGCGCCGACCTCCATGTCATAGGGCTGCATCACAGCGCAGCCCTGCGCGGCCCAATAGCTTTGCAGCCGCAGGATGATCTCCTGGAAACTGCGCGGTTTGTCTGTGGCCTGCGTCATGCGGTCCCCCGGGATCGGCACCCTGAAATTGCCGCCTTTCTCTAGGCGTGTCGCGCGGCAGGGTCAATCGCGCGGGCCTGCATATTTCAGATGCATCGCCCGGCAGTTTTGGTAAAACCCCCTGAGACACCTAGATATTGAATAACCGGTCTTGACCAAGGGAATCTCATGGCGCGTATCGTTCTGGCACTTATTGCCGCAGTTCTGCTCAACCCCACCTTGGCGCAGGCGCAGGGTGCGCCGCTTACCGATACCACGGGCGAACCGCTGGTCTGGGTGCAGATCGAGGCGCAGCCCAGCCTTGCCGAGGCCCAGCAGAGCGCGCGCGGCTATGCGGGTGATCTATCGGATGTGAACGGGTTCTCGCTGGGGCGGGGCTGGTATGCGATCGCGCTCGGGCCGTACCGGCGCGAGGAGGCCGAGCGCGTGCTGCAGGTTTATCGCCGCGAGGGGGTGATCGCGCGCGACAGCTATATCGCCGAGACCTCGGATTATCAGCGCCAGTTCTGGCCGATCGGGGCGAACCTGCTGGAGCAGCCGACGCTTGTGTCGCCGCAGGCCCCCGACGAGTTGCCCGATGACGTCATCGCCGCACCTGAGCCCGCCCCCGCGCCGGTGGACGAGACCCCGCGCGAGGCGCGTGCCAGCGAAAGCCTGCTGAGCCGCGACGAGCGCGCGGAGTTGCAGGTCGCGCTCAAATGGGCCGGGGTCTATGGCGGGGCCATCGACGCGGCCTTCGGGCAAGGCACGCGCGGGGCGATGGCGCGCTGGCAGGATGAGAACGGCTTTGACGCCACCGGCATCCTGACGACGCGGCAACGGGCTGAGTTGCTCGTGCAGTACAACGCCGTCTTCGACGGGCTTGGCCTGGAACGCGTGGCCGACAACGGCGCGGGCATCGCAATGACGCTGCCGACCGAGGTTGTGGAGTTCGACCGCTACGAGCCGCCGTTTGCGCATTACACCCCGGCGGGTGATCTTGATGCGCGCGTCCTGCTGATCAGCCAGAGCGGCGACAGCAACACCATGGCCGGGCTTTATGACATCATGCAAACGCTGGAAATCGTGCCCGAAACCGGGCCGCGCGGCCTTGAGGCCGACAGTTTCACCCTGATTGGCGAGGGGGCGCTGCGGATATCCCACACGCAGGTCTGGCACCGTGACGGCGAGATCAAGGGCTTTACCCTGATCTGGCCCGCCGGAGACGAGGAGCGCCGCAATCGCCTGATCCAGAAGATGCAGGACAGTTTCGAATGGTTGCCCGGCACGCTCGACCCGACCGAGGGCGCGCAATCGGAGCAGCGCATCGACCTGATCGCCGGGCTGGAAGTGCGCAAGCCGCGCCTCACCCGCTCGGGATTCTATGTCGATAGTGGCGGCGCGGTTCTGACCACGGCGGACGCGGTACAGCAATGCGGGCGGATCACCATAGACGAAACCTACACGGCAACTGCGACGCTGATTGACGAGGCCCTAGGGGTGGCGGTGCTGCAACCGAAAGACCCGCTTGCCCCGATGCGGGTGGCGACCTTTCAGGAACTTGCACCGCGCCTGATGTCCGATGTGGCGGTCGCGGGCTATTCCTATGGCGGTGTGCTGGGGGCCCCCACCGTGACCTTCGGGCAGGTCTCTGACCTCAAGGGGCTGCATGGCGAGAGCCACCTCAAGCGGCTGGCGCTCGCCTCGCTCGATGGCGATGCGGGGGGGCCCGTGCTCGACACCGGGGGCGCAGTGCTCGGCATGCTGCTGCCGCATGAGTTGGACGGGCGCAGCCTGCCCGACGGGGTCAGCTTTGCCGCCACCAACGGGGCCTTGCAGGACGTGCTGTCGCGCGGGGGGATCTCTCCGAGCAAGACCTCTCAGATCGACGCGCTCACGCCCGAATCCCTGACGGACCACGCAAGTGCGATGACCGTACTTGTGAGCTGTTGGGAATAATTTTCTCTAAACGCCGTTTTCCTGACACGAACCCGACCTGCACGCGCCGCCCAAGGCAGGTGCAATCGGGGTCACGCTGCGCCGCCAAACTCGTCTGGCAGGTGCGGCCTCAGTCAGAAAACGGAGTATGAGATCATGAAGACAACCCTGTTGGCCACCGCAGTAGCCCTGACCAGCCTTGCCACGAGCGCGGTCGCGCAGACCGCGAATGGTTACGGCTACACCACCGCGATCAAGGGCGGCACCAGCACGGTCATGCCGCCCGCCAGCCATGCGGGCCAGTGGTGGACCCATCCCAGTGGCTGCGAATATTCGCGTACCGGTCGCCCCGGAGAGGTGGTGTGGTTCTTGATCATCAACACCTCGCGCCCCGAATGCCCGACCTATATTGCAACCAAGGGCGGCGCGGACGTGTATTAGGCCGGATGTGTGATGAAGGGGGTGGTTTGGCCTTGAGCTGCCGTTGACGCATCTCGCGCGAAACGCACCGAAGGTGCCGCGCGATCGCCGGGCCGTCCCGCGGCCTGGCGATTTGAGGGGTTGCGCTACGTGTTGGGGTTTTAGTGACTTGGCTGGCATAAAGTACCCGCCACACCCGTCGCATCGCCAGTCCCCGGCCCTGCGTTCACGCGGCACCTTCTACGGACCAATTAATGTCCGCTCCAGACCAAAACCTACCCTCAGTTGCGCCAGAAGGCCGGTACCAAGAGGACGATCACCGCCAGAACCTCCAACCGGCCCATCAGCATCGCGAGGATCATCAGCGCCTTGGCCGCGTCTGGAAACGCCGCAAGCGATCCCGTCGCGCCCACGGTTTCGCCGAAGGCCGGGCCGACGTTGAAAATCGCCGTCCAGGCGGCGGTGACCGATTCCATCAGCGGCAGGCCCGTCATCTCCAGCGCCACCGAGAAAAAGCCGAGCGACAGGATGTAGCAGGTAAAGAGCAGCATCACCGATTGCAGCACCTCGTCCTCGACGCGCCGCCCCTCATGGCGCAGGATCATGACGCTGGAGGGATGGAAAATCCGCCGTGCCTGCTGGCCAAGCGCGCGCAGCATGAGCTGGTAGCGGAAAATCTTGATCGAACAGCCAGTGGAGCCGGTGCAGCCGCCGATCGCGCCCACGGCGATCAGGATGACAAAGGGAAAATTGCCCCAGGCGGTGACATCGCCATCGCCGTAACCGGTGCCGGAAAAGATCGACACCACGTTGAACAGGCGCAGCCGCAGGCTGTCTTCGTCAAAGCGCCCGTTGACCGCGAAATCATAGGCCAGAACAAGCGCCACGGCGTAGAAGATCCAGCGCAGATAGGTCTGCACCTGGGTGTCATGCAGGATCGGGCGGATCTGGCCCTGCACGCCCTGCATCATCCGCACGAAGGGCAAGGTCGCCAGGATCATGAAGACCACGCAGGCATATTGCGGCGCACCGGGGAAGGCCGCAAAGGAGGCGTCCTTGCTGGAAAACCCGCCGGTGGAGACGGTGGTCAGCGCATGCACCGTCGCCTCGAACGCGCCCATCCCCAGCACCAGATAGGTCAGGGTGCAGATCAGCGTCAGGCCGAGATAGACGTTGAGCACGCCCTTGGAGATGTCGATGGTGCGCGGCAGCGCCTTGCCGAAGGTGTCGAACCCTTCGGAGCGAAAGAACTGCATGCCGCCCACGCGCATCTCGGGCAGGAACACCAGCGCCACGATCACGATCCCGAGGCCACCCAGCCATTGCAGGATGCCGCGCCACAGCAAAAGCCCCTTGGGCAGGTCATCCAGCCCCGCGATTACCGTCGATCCGGTGGTCGTGACCCCCGACATCGATTCGAAGAACGCGTCGATGAAATGCAGATCCGTCTCGCCCAGCATGAAGGGCAGCGCGCCGAAGAGCGGCAACATCACCCAGACCAGCGTGGTCAGCAGAAACGCCTGCTGAATGGTCAGCCCCTTGCCCACGGAATTCTTGCACGCAAGCGCCACGAGCGCGCCGATCATGCAGGTCACGATCATGCTTTCGGCGAAAACGGGCCAGTGTCCGCGCCCCTCGGCGATATCCACGAGAAGCGGCAGCGCCATGGTCGCGCCCATGGCGGTGACCATCAGGCCAACCAGATATCCGACGGGTCGCACATCAAACATGACGCGCAGAGTTGGCGGTGCTTCGCGACACTGTCAAGCACGATAGAGACGCGTGTGGTGCGACCTCAGTCCGGCAACAGGTCCTCAAAGACGAATGCCGGGATATCGGCACGGCACAATCCCATCGCGGCCAGTTCCGAATCGCTCAGGCTGTGCATATGGGCCACGCTCAGCAGGCGCTGTCGGGTCAGCATATAGGCATTCATGCCCGGTGCGCGCTCTGCCATGAAAAGATCCAGATCACGCCGCCATGTCGGCGGTAGAAATCGGGTCGTCAGGTCGGTCTCGGCCATTGGGTCCCCTTTCCTTGGATCGAACGGGTCCCCTCCCTGCCGTCAGCATAGCGCATCATGGTGCGAAATGCGCGCCGGCGTATCCGGTATGAGCGAAGTGTTGCTGCAATGCAGCATGACAAAGGCCCCGACAGCCAGCAGCCGACGGAGCCCGAACAGGCGTGTCTTTCAAAGGTCAGGCGTAGAACAGATCCTTGAAGACGTGATACGCGATCTGGTCGCGGCGAATGCCCATGCGGTCGAGTTCCGCATTGCTTTTCGCTTCGAGCGCCTCGATCTGGTCACGCCGGGACTGCACCCGTGCCTGCGCGTTGATACCGCGCTCAAGCGCCGCGATGAACCGCTTCCAGACGCCATCTTGCGACGCTGCGGTGATGTTGGTGGTGATATTCGCCATTTGGAAACCTCACATGCAAAGTGATCCGTTTCCTCCCTATGGCAAAGTTAGGTCAGCGCCGTTGACATGACTAGCGCCAAATTGGAATGGCCGGGTTGCGCCTGACGCATCCCGGCCTGCAACCTGTTATTCCGCATCAACTTTCTTGGACGCACCCGGCATCGCAGGCGGGTTGGAGGGCGCGCGCGGGCGCTTGTTCTGGGCCGGTGTCGCCGTCTTTTCAGGCGTTTTGGCCTCGGGCGCGGGCTTGGTCTCGGGCGCGGGTTTGGCCGCAGGCGCCGGTTTGGCCGCGGGCGCTGCGGCGGCGGGCTTTTGCGGTGCGGGCTTGGCTGCCGCCGGTTGTGCCGCTTTTTGCGGTGCGGGCTTGGCCGGGGCGGGTTGCGCTTCTTTTTTCGGTGCAGGCTTCTGCGCCGGTTGTGCGGCTTTCGCAGGGGCGGCGGGGGCAGCGGCCTTGGCAGGCTCTGCAGCCGTCTTCGGCGCGGCAGGTTTCGGCGCTGCGGTTACCGGCGCGGCCTCGGGCTTTTTCGCCGCTGGCTTGGGCGCGGGGGCCTTGGCCTTGGTGGCCGGCTTGACCGCTTTCGGCTTGGCTGCCGGTTTGGGTGCGGATTTCGCAACCACCGAACGCGATTTCGTCGGCATGGAAAACGAACTTGCCTGCAACGCGGCCTCGCCAAAGACCTGCGCAACACGCAGATTGCTTTCGATCATGTAGCCGGTCAGCCGAATCCCGGCGGCGGAGAGTTTGAGCGGCAGATCGGGTGCAAGCATGGTCGGTATCCTTTTCATCGAGATGCGTCCCCGCAGTATCGCAGGCAGGTGACATGAGTGTAACGCGCGCACGATGCTGCGTTGCAGCAATTCGCCCGAAGGTCAAATCACAAAAGCGCCTGTGCGCAGATATCTGCCGAAAATGCGGCCTGAACGCCCGAAAACCGGGCATTCAGCACAGCTTTCGTCGGTCAGCGACCGTGGACCAGCGTTTGGAAGAGACGCGGATCGAGGCTCTGAGAGTCAAAGGTGTCGCCTTCGGTCAGCACGCTGACCGCGTCATGGCTGTGCAGGCTTTCCTGATGGCTGGCCACCACGCGGAAATCACCGATGCGCGGGTCTGCCAGAAGCTGCTCGCAAAAGAGACGCGCGGCATCCTCGACGAAAATCGCGTTGGCCGCGTTCAACTCGGCAAAGGCCTGTTCGTCCTCGCGCTTGACCATGACCTGCGTTTCCGTGGGCACGGCGCGGCGGGCCAGTTCGATCAGATCCTCGAACCACAGGCAATCGCCCTCGATCAGTTCCACCGAAATGCGTGCGACCGAGCGCTGCGAATGCGGTGTCGCCAGTTGCCCGCGCGTGGCGCGGGCATGCTCGCTCAGTTCCAGCGAGCAGGGGCAGGTCGAGGAATAGACGAAATCAAGATGCATGAACTTGCGCTTGACGCCGTCCTGTTCGACCAGTTCGAGTGCTATGTCGTAATACTGATAGCCCTCCAGGCCCGAGCGCAGCGATTGCACCTTCATCGGGTAGGAAATCCGCATCTGAAGCCGGGCATCGAGGCTGTCGAGATCGGTGATGTAATCCGCGAGTGCGGCCTCCATCACCTCGAAGCTGAAGGTCTTTTCCGCATGCTTGTAAAAGCTGCGCATGATCCGGGACATGTTGATGCCCTTCTTACCCGCCTCAAGGCTGACGGTGCCGGTGACCGAGGTCTCCAGCGTCAGATCGCCATTGTCGCGGCTGTGAAAGCGGATCGGCAGGCGGAAATTGGAAATCCCCACATGCTGCAATTGCTGCTTGGTGCCACGGATCAGCGAGGCCGGGCCATTCTGAAGATCAGGCAGCGATGCGCGATAGGCATCCGTCACCTCGAACCCGTCGGGATAGGTGCGCGACAGGGCCGGGTAGTTCGACATCTCAGCCTCGGGCAGCAGCCGCGCGATCGCGGGATCGAGATCGGCCACCTCTTCGGGGCTTGCCGTGCGGGCCCAATCGCGCAGCACATCGAGCGCCGCTTTCGCCGCGTCACGGTCAGGCGTTGGGTTCATCTCGGACGGATGCATGTTCATGGCAAAGGCTCCCTCTCCGCGCCGCCAATCCCTTACATAAGGCATTGGCACGGGAATTGCTATTATCGTAGGATTTACGACAAAAGCGGCACGGCGGATCATTCTTATCCCGTTGATTTCGCTTTATCCGCTCGCGTCGAGCGCGCGGGTGAGATCTTCGATCAGGTCGGTCGCATCCTCCAGCCCCACGCTCAGCCGTACCAGACCGGGCGTAATCCCAAGCTGCGCCCGGGTTTCGACCGGCAGGCGTTGGTGGGTCGTGGTGGCAGGATGGGTCGCGATGGATTTGGCATCGCCCAGGTTGTTCGAGATCAGCACGATCTCTAGCGCATTGAGAAAGCGGAACGCGGCCCCTTGCCCGCCCGCAAGATCAAGCGCCAGAACGGTGCCGCCCTGCCCCATCTGCGCGGTCACAAGTTCGTGCTGCGCGTGGCTGGGATGGCCCGGGTAGATCACCCGCGCCAGACGCGCATCGCCGTGCAGCGCATTGGCGATCTGCAACGCGGTCTCGGCCTGCGCACGCACCCGCAGATCAATCGTCTCCAACCCCTTGAGCATGATCCAGGCGGTAAAGGGCGACATCGAACCGCCGGTATGTTTCATGTAAGGTTCCACCGTGCCGCGAATGAACTCGCGCGTGCCGAGGATCACGCCGCCAAGCGCGCGTCCCTGCCCGTCGATATGCTTGGTCGCGGAATAGATCACCACATCCGCGCCCTGCTCGACCGCGCGGGAAAAGACCGGCGTGGCAAAGACGTTGTCGACGAGGACCAATGCGCCTGACGCATGGGCCAGATCGGCCACGGCGCGGATATCCACCACATCGAGCGTCGGGTTGGAAATCGTCTCGAAGAAGACCGCCTTGGTGTCGGGGCGAATCGCCGCGCGCCATTGCTCGAGATCGGTGCCATCCACGAAGGTGACCTCGACGCCAAAGCGCGTCAGCACCTCTTCCAGCACATAGAGACACGAGCCGAAGAGCGCCCGCGCCGAGACCACGTGATCGCCCGCCCGCAGCATCGACGTCAGCGCGCCGGAGACCGCCGCCATGCCGCTTGCCGTGGCAAAGCCGTCCTCGGTGCCTTCAAGACCGGCGATGCGATCCTCGAACATCGCGACGGTCGGGTTGCCGTAGCGGGCATAGATGAACTCGTCGTCACCGGCCTTGATGAACCGCGCCTCGGCCGCCTCGGCGCTCTCGTAGACAAAGCCCTGCGTGAGAAAGATCGCCTCGCTCACCTCGTTATACTGGCTGCGCCGCGTGCCGCCATGCACCAGCTTGGTGCGTTTCTGCCAAGTGTCGCTCATATCTCGTCCTCCGGGCGCAGTCGCCCATAAAAAAAGCCCCGACGCGGTCAAGCGAAAGGGGGCTTTCTCCTGACCTCTTTAGCGGATGTGTTTAACGTGGCCCGCAATCCGGTAACAAATCGCCACGCGCGCCGGTTACTCCTCCGGGCGGGTTTCGTCAACACTGTCACGCAGGTTTAACGGAAACGTCACCGTCGCTTCGTATGTCGCGCCTACATCCCATCCACAAGATATAGTGGGGTCAGGGATATGCCGCTCATTCATGTCAATGCCGGTAGAGATGGCCCCGATCTGCATGATCAGCCGGGTGCGCTCGGTCAGTATCTGCCGGACCTGTTGGCGGGGGACGGCCCCGTCATCCTCATGCTGCATGGCTACAAATACGCGCCCGGCCATGCCCGCGAATGCCCGCACCGGCACATTCTCTCGGCATCACCGCAGCGCGAGTGTTTCAAGGTGGTCAGCTGGCCGCGCGGTCTGGGGTTCGGCGAAGACCGGGCAGATGAAGGGCTTGGCATCGGGTTCGGCTGGAATGCGCGCGGCACGCTCTGGCAGGCCTATGCCGAGGCCGCCCGCGCGGGCAAACGGCTGGCGCAGCTTGTCGGCCTGATCCGCACGCATGCGCCCCACCGTCCGGTCCACGCGGTTGCCCATTCACTGGGCGCCCGCGTTCTGCTCTGTGCATTGCCGCACCTGCCCGAGGGGGCATTCGGACGGCTGATCCTGCTGGCAGGGGCGGAGTTCGCGGGCCGCGCCGCCGAGGCGCTCGTCACGCCCGCGGGGCGCAGCGCCGAGGTGATCAATGTCACCAGCCGCGAGAACGATTTCTACGATTTCCTGCTTGAATGCCTGATCCCCGCGCCCGCGCGCGGCGACCGCAGTCTCGGGCTGGCCCTGCCGGGCGGGCCCAAGGTGCTCAACCTGCAAATGGACCACCCCGAGACGCTGAGCGTGCTGCGCCGCGCCGGGTTCGAGGTTGGTGATCCCACGGCGCGCATCTGTCATTGGTCGCCCTATACCCGCCCCGGCGTGTTCCCGATGTATCGCAGGCTCTTGCGCGAGGCCGACACGCTCCCGTTCGCGCAATTGCGCGCCGCCCTGCCCGAACATCCCGCGCCGCGCTGGTCGCGTCTTCTGCCGTTGCCGGAGTTCCGCCTGCCCTTGCCATCGGGGCGAAAACTGTCATCCTGAGCCGCTGAAAGACACGGCAGGAGGACATAATGCAGGCCCCGATCAACCTTTATTACTGGCCCACACCGAACGGCTGGAAAGTCTCCATCGCGCTTGAGGAGATGGGGCTGCCCTATCGGTGTCGGCTGATCAATATCGGTGCGGGCGAACAGCACGCCCCCGAATTTCTAGCGGTTTCGCCCAATAACCGCATTCCGGCTATCACCGATCCCGACGGGCCGGACGGCGGGCCGGTCAACATCTTCGAATCCGGCGCAATCCTGCAATATCTCGCGCGCAAGACCGGGCGGTTCTGCGGCAAGACGGCACGCGAGCGCATCGCGGTCGAGGAGTGGCTCATGTGGCAGATGGGCGGCGTCGGGCCGATGGCCGGACAGGCGCATCATTTCCTGAAATTCGCCAAGGACGACATACCCTACGCCAAGGACCGCTACCGCGATGAGGTGGCACGGCTTTATGGCGTGCTGGATCGGCGGCTGGCCGAGACCGAATATGTGGCGGGCGATTTCTATTCCATCGCCGACATGGCGCTCTGGGGGTGGTGTTCGCTCTGGGAAGGGCAGCAGCAGACGCTCGACGACAAGCCGCATTTCGCCCGCTGGCTGGATACGGTCGGGTCACGCGACGGCGTGCAACGGGGCCGCGCGCTCCATGCTGACAAGCGACGCGATCCGACGGCGAAAACGTGAGGCAGCGAGGCGTCTTTGGCATGGAGCGGCGATTGGATTGACGCACCCGCGCGATGCGCGGCACACTTCAAGATCCGCTTCAGGCGACCGTTCTCACGCCTCCTTGTCGTCTTCATCGGTGCCGTGATCGCGAAACAGGCTGCCTTGCGTCATGAAGAACACAAAGATCGCCGCCGTCAGGCCGAAGGTCTTGAAATAGACCCAGATTTCCTCGGTCTGCGTGCGCCAGATCGCCTCGTTCAACACCGCAAGACCGAAGAAGAACAGCATCAACCGCCGCGTCAGGATCATCCAGCCCTGATCGGTCAGCGGCATGACCCCCTCCATCACCACCTGTAGCCAGGATTGCCCGCGCAGTAGGCCGATGCCCAGAACCCCGCCGAACAGCAGATAGATCATCGTCGGCTTCATCTTGAAAAAGCGCGGATCGTTGAACCACACGCTGAGCCCGCCGAAGACGACGATCAGCACGGCGGTGACGATCTGCATCCGCGACAGGTGGCCCGTGAGTTTCCAAAGCAGCGCCATCGAGACCAGAAAGATCGGGATGAACCCGGCGGTGACGACGATAAAGCCGTCATAGTCGATCCCGCCGATCGTGAACACACGGTCCTTGAGCCACAGATAGGCGGCGAAGAATACCAGCAGGGGTCCGAACTCCAGAACCGGCTTGGCCCATTTGGGTGGGGTTTTCTCGATCATCGCTCTCGCCTTGCCTGTTGTTTTGCCCGCTTGTCGCGCGTTCATCCGCCAAATTCAACTATGACCGCCCCGGTGGCAATCAACCCCATGAGCGCAATCCGTCGCGGCCCCACGGTTTCCTTGAGCACCAGCCAGCCGATGAGGGCGGCAAAGACCGTCGAGGTCTCGCGCAGCACCGCCGCCTCGCCCACCTTGTCGAGCCGCGTGGCCAGCATGATCGACCCGAACGAGAAGAACGCCACCAACCCGCCCGACACACCGCGCAGCGCCAGCGGGCCAATCGCGGGCCGCGCCACCATGTTGCGCCAGCGCAGCCCGGCAATCGGCAGGATGCTCATCCCGTCGAGGAAAAAGAACCACGCCAGAAAGGTAAAGGGATCGGCCGCCGCGCGGATGCCGTAGGCGTCATAGGTGGTGTAGAGCGCCACGAACAGCCCCGTCGCCACCGCAAGGCCAAGCGCCAGCGGCATGGTCTCGCGGTCGAGCGTCAGCGTGCGCAGGTTGTAGACCGCAAGCCCGTAGATGCCACAGAGCAGCACCGCCACACCCGCCCATTGCAGCGGCGTGAACAGCTCGCCGAAAATCAGCCAGGCCCCGATCACGGTAAACAGCGGCCCGGTGCCGCGCACGACCGGATAGACGACCGTATAAGCGCCCTTGGTATAGGCCATCGCCTGCAGGATCTTGTAGCCGATGTGGATGACCACCGCGCCCGCAAAGATCGGCCACATATGCGCCTCGGGCCAGGGCACTATGAGCAGCGCGAAGGGCGCGGCCATGAGGCAGTAACTGAGGTCGATCGCCCCCCGGCTGAGCCACGGGTCATGCCGCCCCTTCTGCAACGCGCCAAAGACCGCATGCAGGAAGGCAGCGGCCAGCGCCAGCACCATGGCAAGGTGACGGCCTGCCTCGGTGCCCTCCATGGAGATCAGCCAGTCGCTCATGCGACCCGCCTCGCATCATCGCGACAGGTCGTGCTAGGGTGGCTGACATCACGAAGGAAAGGCGGCATGGACCAACATGTGATAGAGACCATCACCAACGAGCTTTCAGGTACGTTCGGAGCCGTGCCGCCGATCGTTGCCGCCACCCGTCTGGTCGCGGCTCTCGCCCTCGGGGCGGTGATTGGGGCCGAACGTGAAAGCAAACGCAAACCGGCAGGCCTGCGCACGCATATGCTGGTGTCGATGGCGGCCTGCCTCTTCATTCTGGTCAGCCAGCAACTCGCCGCCCTGCCGTTCGGGGCCCAGGATGCGATGCGGGTCGATCCGCTGCGCCTGATCGAGGCGGTGACCGCCGGCGTCGCCTTTCTGGCCGCCGGGATCATCTTTTCCTCGGGCGGCGAGGTCCACAACATCACCACGGGTGCCTCGATGTGGCTGGCAGGCGCAATCGGGCTGGCCTGCGGCTCGGGGCAGATGCCGCTCGCGGCCATGGCGACCGGGATCGTTCTGGTGGTGCTGTATGTGCTGCGCCTTTTGGAGCCAAAATAGCGGGGCACGCGACCGCTGTGAGCGTCATTGCGCATCAAGCCCCGTCAGTGCAGCGGCGAATTCCTCGGGATCAAAAGGCGCCAGATCGTCGATCTGTTCACCCACCCCGATGGCATGGATCGGCAGTCCGAACTTGTCTGCAAGCGCCACCAAGACACCGCCCCGTGCGGTGCCGTCGAGCTTGGTCATCACCAGCCCCGAGACATCGGCGAGTTTCTGGAAAATCTCCACCTGGCTGAGCGCATTCTGCCCGGTCGTGGCATCGAGCACCAACAGCGTGTTGTGCGGCGCGTCGGGGTCCTTCTTGCGGATCACGCGCACGATCTTGGACAGCTCTTCCATCAGGTCGGCGCGGTTCTGCAAGCGGCCCGCCGTGTCGATCATCAAAAGGTCTGCGCCCTCGGCCTCGGCCTTGGTCATGGCGTCAAAGGCCAGGCTCGCCGGGTCTGATCCCTCGGGTGCTGTCAGCACCGGCACGCCCGCGCGGTCGCCCCAGATCTGCAATTGCTCGACTGCGGCGGCGCGGAACGTGTCGCCTGCCGCGATCACCACGGATTTTCCGGCAGCCTTGAACTGGCTGGCAAGCTTGCCGATGGTCGTGGTCTTGCCCGACCCGTTCACGCCGACCACCAGCACCACCTGCGGACGCTTGGCGTAGATCGGCATCGGGCGGGCCACCGGCTCCATGATCCGGGCGATCTCATGCGCCAGCAACTCCTTGATTTCCCGAGCAGACAGCCGCTTGCCCATCCGCCCCTCGGCCATGTTGGCGGTCACGCGCAGCGCGGTCTCGACACCCATGTCGGCGGTGATCAGCAGCTCTTCGAGGCTTTCGAGCATGTCATCGTCAAGTGCGCGGCGGGTGACGACCCGCTCTTCGCCGCGCCCCAGAAGCCGACCGAGAAAGCCCGCGCGCGGGGCAGCGGCGGGCAGATCATCGGGGATTTCCATGGGCGCGGGGGTGGCGATGGCCTCGGGGGGCGGCTGCGGTACCTCCTGCGGTCGCTCGACCGGCTGCTCGACCGGGGTCGGCGGCGGGGTCTCATTCGGCTGCGGCGGGATGACGGGCGGCTCCGGCTGCGGCTCGGGGTCGGGCCGCGGCGGTGTCTCCGGCTCGGGGTCGGGCCGGGGCTCCGGCTCTGGGAGCGGCGGGGTCTCCGGCTCTGGCTCAGGGCGGGGCGGGGTCTCCGGCTCGCCGCCATCTTCGACAATGGCCTCCAGCCCCTCGTCCAGCTTGGACGAGGATTTGAACAGCCGTTCCTTGAGTTTCGAGAAAAACGCCATGCGCCCTCCGATCCGCGTGTCACCCCTGACCTAATGCGGATCGGCAGGTTATGGAAGACTGCGCCTGCCTCCGATTTCGTCGGCGAAGTGCTTCATCGTCAGGCGAATCGGGTTCGGCGCGGCCTGACCGAGACCACAGATCGACGCATCGGCCATTGCCGTGCACAGCTCTGCCAGCAGCGGCTGATCCCAGGTGTCGGCCTGCATCAGCTTGACCGCCTTTTCACAGCCCACCCGGCAGGGCGTGCATTGCCCACAGCTTTCATCCTCAAAGAACCGCAGCATGTTGAGCGCCGCATCGCGGGCGCGGTCGTGATCCGACAGGACCACCACGGCGGCCGAGCCGATAAAGGTGCCATGCGGCTGCAACGTGTCGAAATCCAGTGGCACGTCACCCATCGAGGCAGGCAGCAGACCCGAGGACGGCCCGCCCGGCTGATAAGCCTTCAGTGTATGACCGTCGAGCATGCCACCCGCCGCCTCGATGATGTCGGTGATGGTCGAGCCGGCCGGCAGCAGATGCACGCCGGGGTTCTTAACCCGCCCCGAAACCGAGTAGGAGCGAAGCCCCTTGCGCCCGTTCTTTTCCACGCTCGACAGGACCTCGCCGCCCTCGCGCAGCACCCGCGTCACCCAATGGAGCGTTTCCACGTTGTTGACGAGCGTGGGGCGGTTGTAGACGCCGACCTGTGCGACGAAAGGCGGACGGTGACGCGGCAGCCCGCGCTTGCCCTCGATCGATTCGATCATCGCCGATTCCTCGCCGCAGATATAGGCGCCTGCGCCGCGACGCAGTTCGATATATCCCGGCGCGACGATGTCCGCATCCTCCAGCGCCTTGATCTCGCGACGCAAAATCTCCAGCACGGCGGGGTATTCGTCGCGCATGTAGATAAAGCAGCGCTCGGCCTCCACGGCCCATGCGGCGATCAGCATGCCCTCGAGAAAGACATGGGGTTCACGCTCGAGGTAATAGCGGTCCTTGAAGGTGCCCGGCTCGCCCTCGTCGCCGTTCACGGCCAGATAGCGCGGCCCTTTCTCGGCGCGCACGAAGCCCCATTTCTTGCCCGACGGAAAGCCAGCCCCGCCAAGACCGCGCAACCCCGAATCAAGCAGGGTTTGCTGCACCGTCTCGAAATCGCCGTTTGCACGCAGTTCGGCAAGCTTGGTGTACCCACCGGATGAGGTATAGGCCGCAAAGTCTTGATATTGCGGGACATGTGCATGGGTGTCGCCCGCCGCAATCGCCGCCTGCACCTTTTCGGGCGTGGCGTGGTCGATGTGGTGATGCCCCAGTTCCAGCACCGGCGCGGTATCGCAGCGGCCCATGCAAGGCGCGCGCAGCACGCGCACCTCAGCCAGGTCCGTGCCGTCCTCCAGCGCCGCCTTGAGCGCCTGTGCTCCGGCCATTTCACAAGACAGCGAATCGCAGACCCGGATGGTCAGCGCGGGCGGCGGCGTCTCGCCTTCTTTCACCACGTCAAAATGCGCGTAGAAGGTCGCGACCTCGTAAACCTCGGCCTGCGCGATGCGCAATTCCTCGGCCAATGCGCGCAGATGCGCGGCCGAGAGATGGCCATATTCATCCTGAATGAGATGCAGGTACTCGATCAGCAAGTCGCGCCGCCGTGGCCCGTCGCCCAGCAACGCGCGCACCTCGTCCCATGCCTGATCATCAAGCTGGCGGCCCTTGGGCGTGCGCCGCCCCTTGCCCTTGCCCGATTTCCAGACGCCTTTGCGCTCATCCAGTGCCATGCGGTCATCCTCGCTTTGCCTTGCGCGACATCTAACGCCCGTCGGTGTGCCCTGCGGGATCAAAAACGACATTTACCCCGCCAGATGCGTTCCGCCGTCCGAATAACACGAAATCCCGGCGGTCGTAGCCTCTGCGCACCGTAAATGTAGGGCTAACATGCCAGACCATAAGCGCATGACAACCGAGCCAAGGGTATGCCCCCCACGCTGCCAATAACCGCCCGGTACGACCCGACACCATCACCGCCATCGGGACGGGCGCGGCTGGTTGGGGCAGGCAGGTTCCCTCTGGCGAGGCGCCGCGCGATCTGGCAAGCTGACGGCATGCGAGCCCTGATCCTCCTTGCCGTCCTCGGCGCCCCGGCCCATGCGCAGATGAGTGCCGAAGAATTCGACGCCTATACGCGCGGCCACACGTTTTACTACGGCGCAGGCGGAGAGGCCTATGGCGGCGAGGAATATCTGGATAATCGCCGCGTGCGCTGGTCGTTTCTGGATGGTGAATGTCAGGACGGGTACTGGTACGAAGAGGACGATCTGATCTGTTTCATCTACGAGAATCGGCCCGATCCACAATGCTGGAGCTTTGAGCGCACGGGCAGCGGGTTGATCGCCCGCTTCTCAGGTGAAACCGCCATGTCAGAGCTTTACGAGGTCGAGAAATCCAGTGAACCGCTGATGTGTCTGGGGCCGAAGATCGGCGTGTGACTTTTCATTTATATCTCAAAATCATGATTTATCCGGAATTTTACTGAGATTAATTTACATAATCGAACATTTTGTGCTTGATTGGAAAAGTTCATGCTTCAGTGCGTTTTGCTTGCCCAAATGACTTTGCAAATCTACTCTACGCCATAGCTAATCTGCAAAAATCGGGGCATTCATGGCCACTCAAAAACTCTATGCCGGGGCCAAGTTGCGCGAGACGCGGCAGCGGCTCAATCTCACGCAAAAGGATTTCGCGGCCAAGTTGGGCGTGTCCCTGCCCTATCTCAACCAGATGGAGAACAACAACCGCCCGGTGTCCACCACGGTGGTTCTGGCGCTGGCGCAGGAATTCGGCTTTGACGTCACCGAGCTCAGCACCGGCGACGCCGAACGCCTGGTCAGCGACATGCGTGAGGCGCTGGCCGATCCGGTCTTCGGCGATCCGCCCCCCTTGGCCGATCTGCGGCTCACCGCCTCGAATGCCCCGGCGCTGGCGCGCGCCTTTCTCGAACTCCATAGCGCCTATCGCCAGACCCATGAACGGCTGGCCTCGCTTGACGAGGCATTGGGCCGCGAGGATGCGCGCGGCCAGACCAGCGCCTGGGACGAGGTGCGCGATTTCTTTCACTACTGCGACAACTATATCGACGCGGTGGATCATGCCGCCGAACGCTTTGCCGAGGGTGGCGCGCGCGCCGAGACCGAGACAGTGGCGCTGCGCCGCCTCAAGGAAATCGGCGTCACCGTGACCGAGGCGGATACGCCCACCCTGCGCCATTACGACCGGTCCACCGGGCTGCTGACGCTTTCGACCCGCGCCGCGCCCGAGACCCGGCGCTTTCAGCTTTTGCTGCAACTCGCACTCCTGACGCAGGATCAATTGCTGGAGGCAACGCTCGATTTCGCGCGGTTTCAGTCCGACGGCGCGCGGTCCATCGCCAAGATCGGCCTTGCCAATTATTTCGCCGGGGCGGCGCTCATGCCCTACGGTCGGTTTCTGGCCGCCGCCCAAGAAGTGCGCCACGATCTCGAAATCCTCGCCATGCGGTTCGGCGCGTCGGTCGAACAGGTCTGTCATCGCCTCTCGACCCTGCAACGCCCCGGGGCAAAGGGCATTCCGTTCTTCTTTGTCCGGGTCGATCAGGCGGGCACGATCACCAAGCGTCATTCCGCCACGCGCCTGCAATTTGCGCGCTTCGGCGGGGCCTGCCCCTTGTGGAACGTGCATCGCGCGTTCGAGACGCCGGGCCGTTTCCTGCGGCAACTGGCCGAGACACCGGACGGGGTGCGCTATATCAGCCTTGCCTGCGATGTCAGCAAGCCGGGGGGCAGTTTCGGGGCACCGGTGCGCCGCTTCGCCATCGCGCTCGGGTGCGAGGTCAAGCATGCGGGCGATCTGGTCTATGGCGACGATCTCGACGTGACCAATGCCCGCGCCTTCGAGCCAATCGGGATTTCCTGCCGCATCTGCGAGCGCACGGAATGTCACCAACGCTCGGTGCCCCCCTTGGAACGGCGGCTTCAGGTCACCCCGGACGAGCGCGGGGTGCTGCCTTACCGCGTCGGTTAACCGACGGCGGATTGCAGATCGAAGATCGGCAGCAGAATCGCCAGCACGATCACCAGCACAAGCCCGCCCACCACCATCATCAGGAGCGGGTCGATCAGCGCCGACACGCGCTTGCGCTCATTCGTCAGCCATGTCTCGACCAGCACCGCCGCGCGTTCCGTCATCCGCCCAAGCCGCGCGGATTTCTCACCTGCATCGACGAGTTGACGGCAGACGGGGGGAATAAGGCTCATCCGCACCAGCCCCTGGCTCAGGCTCTCGCCCGAGCGCACGGCCTCTGCGAGATCGAGCGCCTCATCGCGAAACCGGCGGATCACCAGCACGTCGCTTGCCGAGGTGACGGCATCGACCACCGTCTGACGGCTGGAAATCACCAGCGCCAGCGTACGCAGATATTGCGCCGCCGCTGACAGTCGCAAGAGCCGCCCGATCACCGGCAGGCGCAGCGCCATGCCGTGCCAGCGGTCGCGCACCGAAGGGATGCGCAGCGCAAGGATCAGGCCGAATATACCACCCGACACGCCGACGCCAAGCGCGATCCAATGGGCCTGCACCCAATCGCTCACCCCCATGACGAATTGGGTGAGGGGCGGCAATTCGCGCCCTGTCACAGCGAACATCGCGGCAATCTCGGGGGCGACATTGACCATCAGAATGCCGCAGACCAGCAGCGAGACCGCGGCCACGAAAGCGGGATAGATCAACGCCGTGGCCAGTTGCGCCCGGTCCGTGCCTACGCTTTCGAGGTAATCCGCCAGCCCTTCGAAAACCGCCGCCACATCGCCCGAGGTCTCGCCCGCGCGCACCGCCGCGATGAAAAACCGTGGAAAGCCCGCATTCGCCATGTCGAGCGAGGTCGAGAGCGGCTGCCCGTCCATCAGCGCCGCCTTGGCCTCGGCCGCCGCCGCCTCGATCACCGGCGAGGTGCCCGAGGAGCGGATCGTCTCGAGCGCCATTTCGGCGGAGAGATCGGACGACAAGAGCACCGCCATCTGCCGGGTGAAGACCGCGCGCATATCGGCATTGAGCCTTGTGCGCCGCGAGCGCGTCAGCGTGATCCCCCCGCCCTGCCGCTTGGCGGTGATGTCTTCGGCAAAGAGGCCCTGCCCGCGCAGGATGTCGGCGGCCTGTGCCTCGCTCTCGGCCACCAGCGTGCCGCGTTTCTTGGCCCCTTGCGCGGTAAAGGCGGTGTAGCTGAACGCCCTCACAGCGCGTCGCCCACCACGCGCAGCGCCTCGGCAAGGCTCGTCTTGCCTGCGGCCACCTGATAGAGCGACTGGCCAAAGAGTGTCTGATCGGGGGCCACGGCGACGCGTTTCATCTCGGTCTCGGACGATCCTGCATCAATCGCGGCACGCAACTCCTCGGAGACGTCAAGGATTTCGAACACCCCCACCCGCCCCGCATAGCCGGTGCTGTTACACAGGTCGCAGCCGCGCGCCTCGTAATGTTGCGCGGGCAGGTCGACCCCGGCCATCTGAAAATGCCGCACCGCACCCTCATCCGGAGCCACAGGCGCGCGGCAGGAGGTGCAGAGCTTGCGCAACAGCCGCTGCGCGATCACCCCGCGCAGGGTCGAGGCGATGAGGAAATCGTCAAGCCCCAGATCGCGCAGGCGCACCACCGCGCCCACCGACCCGTTGGCGTGCAGGGACGAGAACACCAGATGCCCGGTGAGCGAGGCCTGTGCTGCCACGCTTGCCGTCTCGTGGTCGCGGATCTCGCCCACGAGGATGATGTCGGGGTCTTGCCGCAAGGCCGCGCGCAGCCCGGCGGCAAAGGTCATCCCGATCTCGGCATTGATCTGGCTCTGGCTGATGCCGGGCAGGTCATACTCGATCGGGTCCTCGGTGGTGAGGATGTTGCGGATCTCGTCATTGGCCAGTTGCAACAGCGAATAAAGCGTCGTCGTCTTGCCCGAGCCGGTGGGCCCGGTGGCGAGGATGATGCCGTTGGGCCGTTCCGCCATGCGGTGCAGCACCGCCTCCTGATCGGGGCGCAGGCCAAGCTGTTCGAGCGGCATGAGACCCGCCGACCGGTCGAGCACCCGCATCACCACCCGCTCGCCATAATTGCCCGGCAGGGTCGAAACCCGCACGTCGATGGCCCGCCCGCCGAGGCGCAGCGCGATATGGCCGTCCTGCGGCAGGCGGGTTTCGGAAATATCAAGTCCTGCCATGACCTTGAGCCGCGAGACGACCCGGCGCACCGGCAGGTCCTTGCGGTCGAGCACCGATTGCAGCATGCCATCGACCCGCATCCGGGCGCGCAGGCCGTTTTCATGCGGCTCGACATGCAGGTCCGACGCCCCCGAACGGACGGCCCGGCGCAAAAGCTGGTTCACCAGTTGAATGACCGGGGCCTCTTCGCCATCTTCCAGCAGGTCGCGCGGGCCACGCCCGCCGCCCGACCCTTCTTCAAGGTCGAAGGTAAAGCCATCCTCGTCGCTCTCGGTGCCACTGCCATCCTGATAAAGCGCCGCCAGTCGCGCGTCGAATGTCTCGCTCTCGACCCGCTCCAGCGTGAGCGGCCCGCCCGCGCGCCGCCGCGCCTCGCGCAGGCCGAGCGCGGTGGCATTCGGCCCCGCCAGAAGCCGCCCGCCTTCGACCAATACCTGCGCATCGCGGGCCATCGTGAAGGGCAGAAGCGGCGTGGTCATGTCAGCGATCCGAAAAACTCAGCCGTGACGGCAGGGGCGGAAAGCGCCGCTCGCGCGCGGCTCGGTCAATGAAATCCGCATCGAACGGCTGATCAAGATTGGCCCCGTCGAAAGGAAAGCTGGAATCCGGGACACGCGGGTAGGTGCCATCGTCAGCAGGCGCAATATAGTCGCTCGCCTGCTTGGCCTCACGGGCCAGCTTTCGGCTCAGCGCGCGGGCCTCTTCGTCGGTCGACAGGATGCGCGGCCGCAGCATGATCAGCAGGATCCGCTGGTTTTGCGACACCGAGCGCCCTTTGAACAGCCGGCCAAGCAGCGGCAGCTCGCTCAGCCCCGGCACCCGCTGATTGACCGAGCCTGACCCGTTCTCGAGCAGGCCGCCCAGCATGATCACATTGCCGTCACGGACCAGCACATTGGTCGAAAGCTCGCGCTTGGCGGTGATCTCGCTGCCGGCGGCAGAGGCGGAATTGGTCAGGTTCGAGACCTCCTGCCGCAACTCCAGCCGAACGGTGTTATCCCGCGTGATCTGCGGCGTGACGGTCAGTGTCAGGCCAACATCCTGGCGCTGGATGGTCTGGAACGGCTGGTTCGGCACGGCGCTGTCACCCACGGTCGAAAAGCTGCCGGTCACAAAGGGCACGTTCTGCGCCACGATGATCTCTGCCTCGCGATTATTCAGCGTCAGGATCGACGGTGTCGAGAGCAGCTTGGTCGAGGTCTCGGAGGCGAGCGCGGCAAGAAATCCGCCGATGCCGCTCTGGTCGAAGGCGGCGATGCTGCCACCGGTGCCGCCACCCGTTGGCTCGGCCCCGCTGAGAACCGTCGTCACAAGGCTGGTTAGGGTCGGTCGGCCCTGCAACGAGAACTCGACCCCGCCCACCGTGGCATCCTCGATCACGCCACCGAACTGAAACGAAAGATCGGAAAAACTCTCGACTGAAAGCTCGAAGATCACCGCCTCGATCAGCACCTGGTCGGGTCGTTGATCAAGACCCCGGATCGCGGCCACGATGGATCGGAGCCGTTCCGGCGGGGCGGTGATGATCAGCGCATTCTGCTGGCGCTCCGCGACGATGGTGATCCCGTTGCTGGTGGTCGGGGCCGCTGTACCGTCGCCCCCGGCAGAGGCCGCCTGCCCGCCAAAACTCTGGCGGATGACATCCGCGAGATCCTCGGCATCGGCATAGTTGAGGCGCACCACCTCGGTCGAGACGCTGCGCTGCGGCTTGTCCAACTCGGCCACGACATTGCGCACACGGTCCCGGAATTCCGGTGTGCCCGACACGATAAGCGCGTTCGAGCGCGGATCAGCCGACAGGCTGGAGCCTTGAGGAGTGATCGACAACGCGTTGATAACGCCCAGCATTTCAGCCGCCTTGCCATTGCGCAGCGGGATCGTCTCGATTGAATTCCGGCTTGGCGTGTCAAGCCGGTCGACAAGGTTGGAGATACGCTGAAAATTCTCGCGACGGTCCGACAGGATCATCAGCCCCGACTCCGGCACCACCGAGAGCACCGCCTCACCGGGCAGCAGCGGGCGGATCACCTCGGCAATCTCCTCAACCGGGCTGTTGCGCACGACGATCACCCGGGTCTCGAAATCCCCGCCCAAACGTGAGCGCGCGTCACCGGGTGCCAGTTCGCGCGCGACGTCGATGGGCACGATACGGTCGGTCATGTCGCCTTCGACGATCGTCAGGCGGTTGAGTTCGAGCACATTGAGGAAAATCTCGTAGATCGCCGAGGGCGATACCTGGTTCGGCGCGACAACCGTCACGCTGCCCTGCACCCGATCATCAAGGATGAAATTACGGCCTGTCGATTGTGCCACGATCTGCACGAAATCCCGCAGGCTCGCATCGCGCAAATCCAGCGACATCTGCGCGTGAGACGGCAATGGACATGCCATCCAGAGAACTGTCACGAACGCGAGTAATCCAGAAAATCTCATTGTTATAATTCAGGAATATCACCGGGTGATATCGCCTGCCCGTTTTATCTGCCTGCCTCGATCCGCTCTGCTTCGAGGGCCGAACGCTTGTCCCCTAACAGTAGCCGATTTGACCCGACGTTTCTATCGTAATCCTCGCGCGGCGCAGGAATGTCTCAAAGGTGTATTTTTTGGCTCTGGCCGGGATTTTTCGTGGCCCGCCGTATCGCCCGCATGATAGGGTTTTACAAAACGTGAAGAACTGGTCATGTAAATGAATCTCTCAACTAAACTATTGATTGCAATTGTATTTTCAGTTCCGCTTGCGGCCTGTGAACCCGGTGTGGTCAGCAAAGGCACGGAATTTCAGCGCAAGTACAGCACCGCGCGCAAGGCGCTTGAGGCAGGCAATTACGACAGCGCCATCAAAAGCTATGCGGCGCTCATACCGAATGCCGGACCATTGGAGCCCCGGCTGCGGCTGGAATATGCCCATGCACTGCTGCGCGCAGGCCGGTTTGACGAGGCAGCACAGGTCGCAGCTGCGCTTGCCTCGGGGCGGCAGGGCAGCGAACGCGCGGCGGCCCTTTCGTTGCAGGGCACGGCGCTGCATGAAAGCGCGCTTGGAGACATGCGCGCGGGCACGGCCGGGCGCGACACGGTCGCAAAACTGCGCGCCGCCGATGCCGCGCTCAAGGAGATGCTAGCGCTTGATGCCGACATGGACCCGCTTGGCGCAATGGCCAGCCGTCGCAGCGACATTCGCAAGGAAATCGCGCAGTTGGGCGGGTAAGGCCGGCGCCGAAAGTGACCGGTCAGAACACCGGCCAAGCGCCCAGACTGTCGATATCGCGCGTCAAACGCCATCCGCCCTCCTTGGGTTCGGCCACACGATCCAGCACGCGCCGCGCCTCTTGCGATAACCCGTTGGTCTCTGTGACCTGCAGTTCAAGCCGTGCGCCGGGCCGGCCCAATGCGCCCTCGAACCTGCCCTCGGCCCGTAGCATTGCGCCCTCGACCGAGAACGGCATGCGCCAGCCACCCGCCTGATCGCTCGTCAAGATCGCCTCGCCGGAGCCGATCTCCACCGGGCCGAACCGTCCGCCTGTCATCTCGATCTGCGCCGCGAGCGACAGCAGCTGACGCTCTGGCAAGCCGATTTCGGCGCGCAGGCCCTCGACCCGCAAAAGCCCGGTTTGCACCGCCCCGCCGATAATCGCAGGCAGATCAGCCAGCCCCAGATCACCGGACACGTCGCGCAGGGCAACGCGGTCGCGCGACCACGGCAGGCGCATCTCTCCGCGCGCATCCACACCTGCGCCGTTCAGCCGGATGGACCAGACGATCCCCGCCCGCTCCACCCGGTCAAAGCGCCAACGCAGATCTGTTGGTCCCGGCAAGACACCGAGGCTCAACCCCTGCGCCTGCCCCTGCCAGAGCGTGGCGCCCCCGTCGATCGGGGCTGTCCAGACAGGCGCGAGTTGCGGTGCCACAAGGCGCAGATGGCTCATCCGTCCCTCGCTCAGAACCGCGAGGCCCAGACCGGTGAGCAGCCCCAGAAGGATCAGCACAAACCGCATCATCGGATCGGCACCAAGCGCAGATCGGCGGCCACCACATCCTCGCGCTTGCCCCGCTCGAAGGTGAACCCGGCCAACTCGTATCCCCAGGTATCGGCCTGCGCGCCGAGCCATTCGGCGAGAACGGTAAAGCGCACCTCGTCGAAACGCAGGGTAATCCCGCCATCCGCGCTATTCGCCAATTCGCTCGCCGCAGTGCGCAGATCGGCCTCGCGCAGGCTGGCCTCGATGCCACTGATACCGATGGGATCGGTTGCGCGGGCCGTTGCGCGCCCCTCCCCCGCATCGCGCCGGAGCGTGGCATATGTCACCGCCTGATCGGCCACCCAAAGTTCGGTCGCGCGCGCCTCGGCCACTGCCGCACGCGCTGCCGCGCGCTGCTCGGTCAGCGGCAGAGCCACGCCGTAGATCAGGCCCACGGGCAGCACGATCAACGTGAGCACAGCAAGAAGCCACCGCTCCCGACGGCTCAGCCCCAGAAGAAACCCGACCAGACGATCCATCATCCCGCTCATCTGCGCGGCCCCCCCTGGGTCACGGCCATGGCAAGCACGGCCTCGACGCCTGCGTCCTCGCGTGTCACCGATTGCGCCACGCGGGCCTCGGTTCCCGCCGCATTGAGCGCCGTCACCAGCGCATCGAGCGCCGCGAAATCGGCGATCTGCACATCCATCACCAAGCCCGCCCCCGGCTGATAGCTCACCCGCGTGACAGTCAGGTCATGGTCGCCCTGCACCATGCCCGCCTGCCGCAGCACGTCGAGCGGGCGCGCCTCGGTCTCGGCCTCCGCCTCGGCGCCGCGCGCGCGGTCGATCACCTGCGTGACCTGCGTGCGGATGTCGAGAATAGGGCCGGTGGGGATCATCACATCGCGCAGGATGCGCTCGGCATTCTGGCGGTAGGCAAGGCTCTGGCCGCGCAGCGCCGTCATATCCATCAGGATCGCGCCGATCCATCCGGCAAACCCCAGCACGGCCAGCGCGACCGGCAGGCGAAGCCGCCGCAGGCTGCGATGCATTTCGGCCCGTTCCGCGCCCGGATCACGCGCCAGATCGAGCGCCAGTTCGCCATGGATGAAGCGGAAGGGGGGCTCGACGCCCTGTTCCGCCAATTCAGCCGCGTCATGGCAGACCGGCAGTGACCGTGCGGCAAGCCATGCCTCGATCTCGGGTGCCGCGCCGCCCTGCCACAGAACCGCGCGGGGCGGCGCTGTCTCGAACGCCTCCTGCAACAGGGCAAGGGCCAGATCAGGTTCGGCGGAAAACCCGTCTTCCAGCCCAAGGCGTGCGCGCATGCGCGCGCCACCCGCCTCGATCACCCACAGGTCCGGCGCGGCGGGCAGGGCGAGATAATCGGGCAGGATCGCGCGGCAGAGCGCGCCCGCCGGGGCAATGGCCCGCGCCCAATCCTCGCGCATCGTCGCCTGGGCAACCAGCATCCGCTGCCACATCTCGGACGACGGGCCAAGCCGCGCGGGGCGCGCATCGAGCCCGGTTTCGCTGCCTCCGTAGGCGTCGCGCAATTGCCGACGTGCCACCCGTTCGCGCGCCGCGCCCTTGAGCGCCTCCGGCAGATCAAGCGGGATCAGCGGCACCGCCTCGCCCGGCACCACGGCAACGAATGGCCGAGCCGGAAACGCCCCGCCCGTCTCAAGCTCATGAACCGGCAGGGGTGCGGCTGCATCGCGGGATTTTCGCGGTTTCAAAAAGCTCATGGTTGGGCCGTCCGGCGATGTTCGATTTTCGTGGCCCCGGTCAGGCCCGAGCGTTCGACCGTCAGAATGCGGCTTTGGGCGCGCCCGTCAAGCGTTAGCTCAAAGCGCACCTCGAACCAGTTGCTCGTGACCGAGAACCCGCCATCGGGCACCTGCGCCTGCGCGATAGCCTGCGGGTGAATCAGATTTTCCGCGCGGGTGGTGAAATCGCTGCGCGACTCGAACGGCAACCGGGCCCGCTCTGCGACGAACCGCGCGATCCCCGCCGGGTTGGCCGTGGGCAAAACCGCGCCCAGCACTTCCGCAGAGGCGGTGTTGACGTTGAGGCCGGTGCCCGGTGGCAGGGCCGAGACATGCGGCAAAAGACGCGCATAATGCGCCTCGGTCATGCCGCGCACGAGGCGCAACTCCTCGATCCGGTCCATCGGTTCGCGGCGCGGGCGCACCGGCACATCGCGCGACGCGTAATCCGCCACGCGTACCGGACCGCGCGTCTGCACATAGCCTGCAATCTCGGGCCCCAGATCAACCGGCAGGCCAAGCGTGCGCAACAACCGCTCGAACGACTGCGCCGCCGCCAGATCCGACGGCGCGCTCAGGCTGTTGACGTTGAACCTCCCCTGAAGATCGCTGATCGCGCCGCGCAGCAGGCCCCGATCAATCTCGGCGTCGAACCGTTCGCGCGCCCAGGCCTCCTGCAGATGATCAAGGTTCTGGTCGCGCTCCCAATCGGCACGCAGCACCGGGTCGATGAGAAACTCGGCGGCATCGAGATGCAGCGCCGCCTGCTGGCTGATCTGCAGATCCTCGACCCGGACGCGGCTCGTCTCGGCGCGCAGCATCAGCCCCGCCGCCACCGCCGAAATCGCGGCGACCATGATCAGCGCATTCAATAGCGCGATGCCGCGATCCCGCCTCATGGCCCCCCTCCTCATGGCCAAGCCACCATCACGCGCAGCGGGCCATAGCGTTCGGAGTCGATGCGCACCTCCACCGCCTTGGGCAATTCAGTGCGCGCCAGCGGTTCGGGCTGACCCCAGCCGTCGATCCACCCCTCCTCCGGCCCGGCATAGGAGCGGACCTGAAACCCGGCGATCCGGTCGAAAATCTCGGTCTCGGGTGCAAGCGCCTGTGCGGAGGCAGGCCGCAACACCGGCCAGACCTGCCGAAGCAACCGATCCCCCTGCCGGTCATGCCGCCAGATCACCCGCTCCTGCCCGGCCAACAGCGCCTCGGGCAGCACCGCGCGCCCCGACGTGGTGAGCGCAATCCAGCCATCTTCGGCGCTCTGGTCCAGCAGCGGCGGCTGCGGGTCGGGCGTGTCCGGCGGCCAGAACGAGGCCCCCGAGGCGGATTTGAGATCGGCCCGCAAGAGCGTGAGACCGCGGGCCAGCGCCGCGGCCTCTTCATCCGCGGCGGTCAGCCGATCGCGGCCCCGCATCATGCCGCTGAGCGCCTGCAAACCCATCACCGCGACGAGCGCGAAAATCGCCATCACCGCCACCAATTCCAGCAGCGTCAGGCCACGGTCGGTCGCGGGGCGGCTCATGGGATCACCTCGGTTTTGGCAATCACCGCGATGCGCCCGCCGGGTTGGCCGTCGGTGCGCGCAACGATCGTGGCCTCAGTGAACCCGGCGCGCGTCACCTCTTCTGAGATATCGAGCGACCAGTCGAACGGGCCGTAGCGCACCTGCCGCGACAGGTTCACCGCCTCGCGCGCGCCCAGAAGACGGTATTCCTCGGCCCGGTTGAGCGCGACCTGCATCGCCATCACGCGCGCCGCCTCGCCGCCGAGCGCGCGGCCGGCGTGATCGGCGCTGCGCAGTGCGGCGATGGTGCCGATGGCAAGCACGAAGACCGCGATCACCAGTTCCAGCAGGGTCACCCCCCGTGTGGCGGTGCCGCGTGCGCTCATATCCCCTCGCAATCGAGACCGGCAAAGCCGGTGGACCGGCACCGGTTCACGCGTTCGTTGGCGATGAACGTGACCTCGAACGGGGTCACCTGCCCGTCGGGCAGGAACAGCAGATCGGGCACAGGGTCGCGTGGCAACTCACGCGGGAAGATCGGGCCATTTGCGCCCTCGAACCGCACCTCGCCGCCAAATTTCTGCACAGTGCCAACGGCTTGCCACCCCTCGACCTCCGCATCCGGCGGCGCGGGCGCAAGCGTCTGCCAGCCCTCGGGCACAATGGCGATCCCTTGCTGCGACTGCCCTAGAATGGCCCGGTCGCGCAGCCGCACATAGGCGGCGGCAAAGCGGGTCACATCCGCCTCGGCGCTGTCGCGGGTGCTGACCGCGAAGGTCGCGCTGATCGAGAGGGTGGCGATCACGGCGACCACCACAACCATTTCGAGCAAGGTGAATCCCGCCTCGCCGCCCTGTGCTATTCGTCCCATGACCCGATATCCGCATCCACGCCCTCGCCACCGGATACGCCATCCGCGCCGAGGGTGAAGATGTCGAATTCCCCATGCACCCCGGGTTGCAGATATTGATACTCATTGCCCCAGGGGTCCTTGGGCAGCCGGTCGATGTACCCGTTCTGCGCATAGTTCTGCGGCACCGGCTCGGTGCCCGGCGCCTCGACCAGGGACCGCAGGCCCTGCTCGGTCGTGGGATAGCGGAAATTGTCCAGTTTATAGAGCTTCACTGCCCCCGACAGCACCGACAGGTCGGACTGCACCCGCGCCACCCGCGCCTGATCGGGGCGGTCGATGATGCGCGGCATCACCACAAGGGCAAGGATCGACATGATCACCACCACAACCATCAATTCCAGCAAGGAAAATCCAGCCTCGCCATGCGCGGCGCGGCGCGATCGGGACCGGGGGCGTGACATATTGATTTGCATGGTAAAATCTGTCCGTAAAAGCGTGTAGACTACGCTCAGAATCATAGAGCATGGACAGGCCCGTGACAATCGAAGCCTTGGCCTCCTATCCCTTTTTCACAGCCCGGACCTGCAATGCCTGACACCGCGCCGCTCGCCTTTTTCCTGATCCTGAGCGGTGCCGCCGTCGGGTCATTTCTTGCGGCATGGGCGGACCGGCTGCCGCGCGGCGAAAGCATCGTCAATGCGCCATCACGCTGTCGCGGATGCGGGATGCAGATCGCCTGGCGCGATCTGGTGCCGGTTGTGTCATGGCTCACGCTGTCGGGGCGATGTCGGGGATGCGGTGCGGCGATCCCCCGCCGCCTGTTCTACGCTGAAATCATCGGGATGGGCCTTGCCATCCTCGCGGTCTGGATCGCGGCGACGCCCGCCGACATGGTGCTTGGCGCGCTCTGGCTGTGGTGCCTCTTCGGTCTTGTGCTGTGTGATCTTTCGGATTTTCGCCTGCCGGATGCGCTGACCGGTCTGCTGGTCCTGACCGGCGGGGCCATGGCGTGGACCGATCCGGCGCGCGGGCTTGACGATGCGCTGATCGGGGCGGGCATCGGGGCGGGGGCCTTCCTTGCCATCCGCCTTGCCTATCAGCTGGTGCGTCGGCGCGAGGGGCTGGGGCTTGGCGATGTCAAGCTGATGGCCGGGATCGGGGCCGGGCTGGGCTGGGCGGCGTTGCCGATGGTCGCCCTTGTTGCGTCGCTTGGTGCCCTTGGGTTGACCGGACTGAGCGCGGTGCAAGGTAACCGCGCCGAGAGCAGCACGGAAATCCCGTTCGGAGCGTATCTCGCGGGAGCCGCCGGGATAGTCTGGCTTTGGCTTTGAAAAGACGCGGGCGGCAGGTTACCCCACCGCCCGCTACGTACCACAAGGCCCATTACTCAAAACCTAGGGTACGATCCACTCGCTGACGACGCGATAACCGACGCGCTTGTCGGGTGCCAATTCGGCAATGAACGCGCCCTTCGAGGCAAATCTCTGACCCGGCCCCAAGGCAAGCTCGGGATGGGTCCCGGGGTTTAACTCGTTCTCGGCTTCATGTTCAATGATCTCTATCATGTAATCACGATAAAAATCATTGATTACGTGCATCAATCCGAACTCGGCCATCGTCAGTGCATAATAGGTTTGCAACTGGATGCGCGGATGGGTGACATCCAGCCGCCGCGAATGCATCCAGCCCCGAATCCGGAACTTGCGCGGGTGGTAGGAGTCGGGCGCGTCATAAGGCCAGACCAGCCGGGTGCGCGCGATCATGTCGGGCGAGAACGCCTTGACCGCGCTTGTCTGCGTGGCCGAGGGCAGGAAAATCCGCGCCGCAGCGGGCGGGGCGTCGGCCAGAACGGCAACCAGTTCTTCGGCATCCTGTGGCCAGATCACAAGGGTCTCGGCATCGCCATGCGCGGCCAGTGCCGCACGCAGCCCGGCCTCGTCCTCATAGGTGACCGTGTCGATCGCGGTATCCTCGAGCACCATCGCCATCGTCTCTTCAAAGGCGCGGGCGGGGCGGGTGCCTTGCGGGCCGGTGCCATGAAGCTGCACGACGCGCGCGGGCGGCACATCCTGATCGCCGAGATGCAGGCCAAGCGCCTCGGCCTCGAGCACCAGACCGCGATTGAAATAGACCGAATAGCCATACCGTCCTTCACCCGGCGTGGGAAGTTCCGCATTCGGGAAGATGCAGGGCAGACGAGTGTCGTCGCAGAAACTGCCGATCTCGTCCCATGGCCCTTCGACCAGCCCGCTGATCGTGGCGAACACCGGCTGTTCGGCGTATTTCACCTCAAGCTGCGCGCGCCATGTCTCGGGCGGGCCTTCCAGACGCCAGACATGCAACTGCCAGTAGCGATAGGCCGAGATGAAGTTCGAACGGTAATTCGGCGAGAAGGTCGGATTGTTGGTGTCGCCCTCGGTGTCCTTGTTCAGCCATTCGAAGAACAACTCCATCGTCCGCAGCATGGCGTCCGCCTCGGCGGGGTCGGCATCAGGGCCGATGATCGTGGCGAAATGGATATCGCGCGCGGTCACGCCGGGGTCGATCTCGTCCGAGAGGGTCTTGAGATAGGCCGAGAGGTTCGCCACATCCGCCGCGTTCAGATCATAGCGCGGCATGATCGGGTCAAGCTCGTGGCCGCCTGCATCGACCCCGTCGCGCAGTGCCCGTGCCAGAAGCGCGTCGTCATAGGCGGGCCGCATCCGTGGCTGCCGGACGCGGGCCCAGAAACCGGGCGGCTGCACTTCCTGATAGAGATCCTTGAACATGCGGTTGCGGTTCGGCGTCTTGGTCTCGAACAGCACCGAGCCGATGATCGGCGGCACGTAGTTGCCGCCCTCCGAGGTGCCGAAACCGCTCGGGCGGTGGCAGTTGACGCAGGAAAACTGCGCGCCCGTCACCTTCACATCGCCCTGGGTGACACCGGTGATCGGCTGGCCATCTGCCCCGATCCCCTCCCAGTAGAGCGCGCGCCCGAGATCTGCGTCACCCGCCTGCCCTGCCCCGGCCAGAACCGGGGCTGCGACCAGACCAAACGACAGCGCCGCAGCCCGCAGCGCCTCCTTCATCGACAGTCGGTGCATCAGTTCACCTCGGGGCGCAGCAGGGCCGCATATTCCTCGGCCAGTTCCTCGGACCCGAGCAGACCTTCGAGCCGGAGCCACGGGGTATCCTTGCCCTGCCGCAGGAAGGTGAGGGGGCGGTGATACATCTTGTTCTCGCCCTTGTAGACCGCATCAAAGGCCCGCACGACGGTGAAGATATCGTCGAACTGCCCGGTCAGCATGACCCAGTTGTCGCGCGCGGCGTGCAACTCCGCATACTCGCGCAGGCGGCGCGGCGTGTCGTATTCCGGGTCGATCGAGATCGACACCATCATGTAGCTGTCGTCGATCGCCACCAGATCCTCTTGGGTCTGGCCAAAGGTCGCGCTCATCACCGGGCAGATCGTGGCGCAGCTGGTGAAGATGAAATTCAGCACCACCGGCCCGTCATAGTCCATCAACTCGGCGAAATTCACCTTCTGCGCCTGCTGATTGCGCAGGGTGACGGCGGGCATCACGTAATCGTTCGCGCTGCGCTTGTACTGAAACCCGTCGGGGCGCATCGCCGCCTCGAAGGTGTTCGCGTCGTCCATGCCCAGATGTTCGGGCATGCGATGGTCCGTCGCGGCGTGATCCTCGCCCTGCGGCATGTCATGACCGGCGTGTTCGCCGTGGTCTGCATGCGCGTCATGGCCGGAATGATCATCCTGTTTGGCGTGACCGGCCCCGTGATCATGGCCCGTGCTGTCCTGCGCGGCGTGATCATGCGCGGCATGATCATGGCCTGAATGATCGGCAACCGCAGGCGCAGCAAGGGCAAAAAAGGAAACCGCCGCCAAGCCGAAGCGGGCGGGACGGGAAACGGGTTTGAAGAGCGTCATGTCGAGTCTCCGAATGAGCGAGTAATGTCTCGAATGAAGAATGGCCCCGGCGGCATATGCGCCGCCGGAACCGGGTTTTCAGGTCTTTAGTGGACCGACCACACCGCCACGTCGTGGTGCAGCGCATCGAACTGATACATCCGCAGACGGCGCGAGGGCTCGTAGGTGAAGGTCACTTCGACATTATGTTCGCCGACGCCATCGGTGTTGACGTAGTCGGACATCTCCTGCTGCATGCCACCCCAGGCGAACCGGTGACCAAGACCCGCATAGCGGCCCGGGTTCCAGCCAAGCTGGCTGACGGGTGTCGGCGAGGCCTCTTCCGGACGGGTCGCAGGCGGCACCGGGATCGGGCCCTGACCGGCGACGTGGATCCAGAAGTAGTTGCGCCCGAAGGTGAAGAGCGGACCAGCGCCCCCGACCGGCAGCGTGTTGTGGAAGGTGTTTTCCCACCCGCGCAGACCGCCGAAGTCCACAAGGACATAGGCATGCGGGTAGTAATCGCCATTCAGAAGCTGAACGTTGACCACATCACCGCGGTTGTCCCAAACCGTGTCTTTCATCCGCACCTCGGCATCACCGTCATGACCCTTGAGCTGGCCATACATGGTGTTGTTGAGAAACAGCACGGTCATGTCCGCATCCTCGGCCATCTCGTAGCCGGTCGGAAGCAGCTTGCGGTTCTGCCAGTCGTAGAAGGCCTGGCGGACCAGCTCCATCTGCGCCTGAATGGTCGAGCCGTTGAGACCAAAGAAGTGACGACGGTAGCCACGCCCGGTATTGAGGTCAGCCATCTCGCGGAACATCCGCCACATGCGCTTGGCCGGAGCCGTGTCGCCGATCATGCCAATCGCGTTGAGCTTGGCCTCCTCGCTGGCACGCGGGTTTTCACCGAACACCGCGATTTCGGCGGCATTACGTGGCATGCCATTGGCAAGCGGCACAAGCACGTTTTCCGTGACCTGAACGCGCGGCGGGTGGTTACGCCAGCCCCAGTGATAGCTGAGGTTCCAGAAGCGTGCCGGCGGCATCTTCATGTTGAGCGTGTATTCCAGCCCCTCTTCCATCGGAAAGAAGGTCTGGTCCATGCCGATATTGGGCAGGCGCGGCAACACGGTACCACCCTGGGTCAGATCGGGCCCGCCCTCCTCAGTGAAATTCAACTCCCTGGGATCGTCGAAGAACATCGTGTAGGGTGCAAAATCCTCGTGACCGCGGTTGAGGATCTTGATGATATACTTGATCGTCCATTCCTCATCGTTGACGACGGTCGGGTCGACATAGGCGGTGTCGCCCTCGATATGCGTGTCATACCAGATCTGTGTCATAGTGACCGACTTGGTCTCGGGATCGACCGACTTGGTCTTGAGCCCGCCGAGATAGTGCAAGAGCGGGAAGCCCTCGTATTCACGATCCCGGAAGCGGCCGCGCAGATCGTTGCCCTCGATGATATCCACCGCGTGCCCTGCCAGGCGGCGCAGATCACCGGGGTTCACCCGGCGCGGATATTCATAGCAGAACTCATAGCCACGGAAGCTCCGGCAGATCTTATATGGCTCCGAAATCGCCTCGATCCGATCCATGATCCAGTCGAGATCATCGGTCGGCGAGGTCTTGTCGATCGTGCGAGTCACCGGTGTGTCATGCAGGTTGTAGGGGTTTTCCGGCGTCGACGGCAAGGTGTGCGGGATATCGTTGCCCCGGCACGTCTTGGCGTTCTCGTAGATCGTCGGCAGCATGTTCGGCGGGTTCGGCGAGAAGGGGTCGCCCTCGGGCAACAGAGCCTCTCCGCCTGCCGTCGTCAGGAAGGTTGTCGAGCCATCCGGACTCGTGGTGCGGGTCTCGAAAGGCACCCAAGGTTGCTGTTCGCCGGCACCATGGCCGCCTTTCAGGCAGAACTGGTTGAGGTTGACGGGCTGTGCAAGGGCAGGCCCCGCCCACAGGCCGATGACAGGCCCTGCCACCACCGCGGCCAATCTTAAGGATTTACGAAACATTTCAGTGTCTCCGTTTCAAATACTGTGCTGGTCTCCCGGTTGCCCGGGGCCATAGGTCCGGTCAGACCTCGCGATTATGGTTGCGCGGGTCGGTCTGGTCGAAGACACGCGGTCCGGCACGGCGGAGCGTTTGCCCCGGTTCGTGCGCGGGTCGCGGCATGACCCAGGTCACCCGTTCGGCGGCGTCGTCAGGACGGATGTCAAAGGGGAACGTCCCCCACAGACCCGCCTTGCCGTTGCCGTAAAAGACCACATCGACCTTGCGCTTGCCGGGCAGTGTCGCATGGCTCATGCGATACATACGGAAGGCCAGATCGGCACAGTGTTGCGGTGTCCCGGTCAGGAAATGCCAGCCTTCGGGCGCGTTCAATTCGCGCGCATAGGCCGCCATCCGGCTGGGCGTGTCATGCTCGGGGTCGCGGGTGATCGAATACACGAACACGTCCCGCCCGACCTTGTCGCCCAGTTCCTGCACGACCTTCGCCATATGGCGGGTGATCGGCAGGTGCTGCTCGTCCCTAAGGCTCATGAAGTGCATCATCACGACCTTGTTCTCGACAAAGCCCTCGTAGAAGGCCATCCCGAGACCGTCCTGATTGACCATCATCACGTTCGGGAATGAATCCCGGGCGCTCTGGTCGATGACACCGCCACTGTCGATCGGATTGCACAGAATTGGCGTGTCGTTGGGGTTGACCCCTGCCGCTGCGTCTCGCAACCGGGCACGGGCCTCAGAGGCTGCTGCTGCCGCACGTTCCTGCGAGTTGCCGGGCGTGGTGTAGAACCCCGCCGTTGCCCCCGCAGCCGCCGCGACAGGCAGGCTCGCCATGAATTGACGTCTGTTAGTCATGTCTTTTCCTCTCGTCTTTCAGAGAATTCCTGTACGGCGTGCTCAGTCACCCTGACCCGGCTCGACGATGTCCCAGCGGATCATCATGGCATGGTCTTCGTGGACGACGTTGTGGCAGTGCATCACGTGCTTACCCAAGAAATCGCGCCAGCGGCTGAAGAAAGTCACCTCGTCACCCGGTCCAAGCGAGACCACGTCCTTGCGGGAGGTTTCGACCGCGCTCGGCGGACGTCCGTTAACCTCAAGGATCTGGAACTCTTCGAAGTGGGTGTGCACGGGGTGTGCCCAGGCGTTGCCCTCGTTGCGGAAGGTCCAGATCTCGGCAGAACCCTGCTCGATCTTGGCATCCACGCGGTTGGGATCCATCAGGCGCCCGTTCACCGTCCACAGCCCGTTGTCATAGTCGAAGACGAACAGACGCTTGCGGCGCACTTCGGACATGCGGATCTGGGGCAACTTGCGCATACGCGCAGGGATACGCGACGGATCACGCACCTTGGCACCCTTGGCACGGAACTCGAGGACAGGCATCATGTTTTCCACGTCCAGCGTGTAGCCGGTCGGACCTGCACCATCGTCTCGGATCTCAAGGTCGTTCAGAACTTGGATCTTGTCGCCATCCTTGTACTTCGAGAAGTCAACGATCACGTCGAAACGATTGGCCACCCAGAGGTTGAAAGAAGGCTCGACCAGAGGGGACTCCAGCAGGTTGCCGTCATTCGACAGGATGATCCAGTCATCGAAATACGGCGCACCGCCATTCGCAGGCACAACGTACAAGCGCGGACGATAGAGCCGCGACGGACCACCGTTGAGGAAGCGGAAGCGATACTTGCGCCGATCCACATCGAGATAGGGGGTGATGATCCGGTTGACCGTGATGTGATCGCCGGTCATGCCCTGCGTGGTGTATTGCAGGCGGTTCGAGTCGAACGCGTCCGGCGTCCCTTGCGAGTTGCCGACCTCGACCGGCGCGGGGCGCAGTTCAGGGTTGGGCTGATCGCCGTCGGGCAGGAAGAAATCCCACCGTGCCTGACCATCCGCGGTGAACTGCACGTCATGCAGGATCAGCGGGATGTCATATTTGCCAGAGGGCAGACGGAACGCACGCGGGTTGCGATCCTCTTCGTTGTTGGAATCCCGCTCATCGAACAGCAGGTAGAAGCCCGAGAAGCCCGCATAGACGTTGGTCGCCGTGAAATCGAGCCGGTGATCGTGATACCAAAGGGTATTCATGATCTCGGTGTTGAACGGGCTCCAGCCATTCGGCGATCCGGCCGGGAAGTTGGCGTAGTGATGATCCCAGAATTCACCGGGGTTGAAGAAGTCCTGCGGGATACCGTCCGATTCAGACGCGGTATGCGCGTTGTGCAGGTGGACCGTCGGCGACGGCAGCGCGAACTGCACATTGCCCGCTCCGACCGGCGGCAGCAGGTTGTTGCGGCGCAGGAAGACCGGCTCGCCGTAATAGGCGTGATAGGTCTCGCCCGGGGTGATACCGTTGAAACCCCAGTGCCAGGACCCCACATCCGGGTCACCGTCGCGGCCAACGACGTTTTCAGTGCCGTCGCCATAGGGGGGCTGCCAATGATACTTCCACCGGAACTCCGTCATCACTTCTTCGTAATGCTTCTGCGGCGGGAAATCGTCGAACCGCTGATGGCGCGCGGGCTCGATCGGCGGATCGTAGGTGTTGGGGTCGATCGGCTGCGCAACCGGAATGATGTTGAGCGGGGCCGTAAACGGCTCCACGGGGGGGCTTGGTTCCGTGACGATACTGGGTTGGAACGTATCCGGGAAAACCAGCCCGTCCTGGGTCAGTCCCTCTGCGGCGCTGTCCGGCCACTGTTCGATCTCGACCGCGCCTGCCTGTGATGCAACGGCCGTTGCACCAGCGGCACCGAAGCCGAGCTTCAATGCGTCTCTTCGTTTCATGCTTTGTCCTCCAGCAGATAAAGCTTATGAACTATGTATTTGATGGCGCCACACATACCGCCACCGCCCTCGCGCCACGCATGCCACGAGTGAGAAGGATCAAGGATCCCGAGGACAAACCGACCCGAAAGGCCGATCTATGAGAGGTTCGAGCAACATGCCCGAGAGTTTGGAGAACAGGCCGGAAGAATGAGTAATGTGTGGCCCGCGCGGATCAGTGACCCGCAGATTTTTTTATAATTGGTAAGAGCAATAGCCCCCTGTTTTCGTGCTTTCGCACGTGGCGTCTGATTTTTCTTCGTCCCAGTCGCGTTACCATTTAACGAGTACCCCAGAAAAATACCTGCAACTGGTGGCCATATGACAGCATATAACTCCTTCTATAACAACGATAACATTATCGTGATCGGCCCGTAATAGTCTTTGGCCCCATTCTTTACCTTCAGCCGACTGACGTAAGGCCTTGAAAAATCGTCTGCTTACCCGATTGGATAGGTATCGAGAACAATCCAATTTTTTTCGATACAAGGGGTTAGGGCATAATTGTTGCACGTCAAGAGCCGCGACAGCGCGCCGCATTCTATCCACGCCCGGTAATCCGGACCGTAATCGTCCGCCTTTGCCCCGCCCGGAGAATCTCGACCGCGAATTCATCCGCCTCGGCAAGAATCGCGCGCGCGTTCTCCAAGGTCTCGGGATCGGACACAGAATACCCGTTGACCCGAAGCACGACATCACCGCGTTGCAGCCCGATCAGGTCATAAAGCTGCCCCTCGCGCACCCACAGGATTTCCGGCACCAGATCACCGCGCCCGCCATTGGGCGCGACCATCCGGATACTGCCCGCCCGCCCGAGAACCCGGCGCATATCGCGCCCGGCAAAGGTGCTTGCGGGCAGTTCGGTCTCGGATTCCACCGCGCCGTTTTCGACGAGGCGGTTGAACATCTCTTCGCGGGTCTCTTCAAAGGCGATCAGCACGGGCGCGCCGTCGCGTTCGAGACGCACGCCCTCGCCCTCGATTTCCAGCACCGTCTCGCCGCCGATCAGCCGGTCCCCCTTGCGCACGATCTGGTCACCATCCGAGGCCGACAGGATCGCCCAGCCCGCCGCGCCATCCGCCACCAGCCCGATCAGGCGATAGCTCTCGATCTTCTTGGACGGGGTTTGCGCCTTTGGCGGGTCCGGCACGTAGGGATCAAAGACCGCAGGCCAGTCCTCGGGCATCGGATCGCTTGCTGCATTCTCGACCGCTGCGAGGGCGGCACCGATCTGCACCGGCGCCGACGGAGCCACGCGCTGACCGACAAGGGTCAGCGCCAGTTGACCGCCGCCATAGCCCAGCCCCATAGCCGCGATCAGCAGCAAGAGACCCTGACCGCGCATCAGTTCAGCCCCGCATCTCGGGGCGCGGGCCAGACCGGCCCGACAGTCGCACGGGAAAACGCATCGGGCATGTGTTCAGCTGTCTCATCTGACGGGTCATTCAAATCAACCTGGATCAACGCCCGGAGCATAGACCAGAGCGGCAGGGCACGGCAACTCTCTAGAACGCATCCGGCAACGGGGTCACGCTCAGCGGCAGCCGCCATGTCGCGGGATCGGTGCGGTCCCCCTCTGGCCGCGCGAGCAGCACCTGCGCGTGGAAATGCCCGGTCGTCTCGACGCCCTCGGTGTCATGCCCTGCCGCCTGCGCATTTTCGATGGCGCGCGCCTGCTCTTCGGCGCTCTCGAAGCGGCGATGCACGAAGGGCGGCAGCGGCAGAACCTCCTGCACCATGCCATGCGCGTGCAGAACCTCGGCCGCCGCCGCGCGCTCATTGCCGCGAATGGGCGAGGTCATCAGCCACGGCTTGCGCGGCCCGCAGGCTGCCAGCATCCGGTCGAGCGCACGCGGCATGAGCTGCGCGACCGAACCGCATTCGACGATCAGGTCCGCTTGCGACAACTCAAGCGCGAGTGCGTCTGACGGATCATCGGTCTCCAGATCCTCGGCGAATGCAGCATCAAACAGCCCCACCTGCGCGCCATAGGCCACCGCATTGGGCATCACGTCGAGCCCGGCAAAACGAATCGTCCCGTCGCGTCTGCGCCGCTCTGCCAGCCACGCGCGATCCCGGTCCATCACCTCCTGCGGCGTGGCAGCCTCAAACTCCGGCGCGCGGTAGCGGCGCAGCACGTCCTGCAATGTCACGTCATGGCCCATCAGCAGGCTGACGATCCCGTAACTGCTTGCGAAATCGAACACCCTCGGCGCGTCCAGAGCACGCAGGCGCATCAATTCATCCAGCCCAGCGCGGAACGCCGCCACCGCGTGATTCTGATTGCGATAACCCAGCGCATCCATCATCCGGAAATAGGCCCGGCAATCGGGCTGATCGTAGGTCTCGTCAAAGATCGTGACGAAATCGGTGGTCGGTGTCTCTTTGGGCGGGGTCATCGGCGTGGCATCTCTCTGGTTCCGGCGCGGGCGGCACCGGGGTCAACCTTGCCCTGACCCACGCGTTTTACAAGAGCAATCACGCGCGCCCTCACAGCGGCGCACGCAACCGTGAGAGGAGAGCGCGCCCCGGTAACAATATTACGCGCCGCTTTCCGCAACGTGAACCCGCGTGTGGCCCCGTGGCTTGCGGAATACCCTGATTAGGCGCACGCTGAAGCCAGCCAGTCTTTTTGCGTCAGGATACCCGTGATGAGCCAGAGTTCCGCCCAGACCATGCCCGACAATTCCCGCGTCCTGATGGGGGCGGGTCTCGCCTGGCTGGCGGTCTTCATCTTTGCCGCAGGCAATTCCATCGTGTCGCTGCTGGCCGAGATCGGCATGCAGAACCAGATGATGGGGCGCAATGTCATCACCTATTGCAACCTGCTCTTCGTCGGCTCGCTGATGTCGCTGGTGCCGATGAGCTTCATGTTCTGGCGTGAATGGACGATGGAGAACCTGCGCAAGCTGACGCGCAAGCACTGGATGATTCTGACGCTCTCGGCCTTTTTGTCCTCGGCGCTGACGCCGGGGTTGTTCTTTTATGCGCTGGAGAAGACCACCGTGACCAATGTGGTCCTGATGGGCCGGATCGAACCGCCGCTCTTTTTGCTCGCGACCTGGCTGTTCCTGCGTGAGGAATTCGAGCCCTGGGCCTTCGTCGCCGGTCTGGTGGCGCTGTGCGGTGCGGTCCTGATGCTGTGGCTCAATGGCGGCGGCGCGTTCGAGTTGGGCAGCGGCGAGATCGGCGCACTGCTGGCAACCCTTTCCTACATCGCCTCGACGCTGGTGGCGCGCACCGGGCTGCGCGGCATTCCGCTGGGGATCTACGCGATCTACCGCACCGTGGTGGGTACCATCTTTTACTTTTTCCTCGCGATCTACCTGTTCGGCCCGGATCACTTCCAGGACGTGTTTCACCCGCTGGTCTGGGAATATGTCTGGATCTACGCGCTGATCGTGGTGATCGGCGGACAGTTCGCCTGGGCGCTCGGGCTGAAATACGCGCGCTCGGGCGATGTGTCGCTGGCCACCTCCTTCTCGCCGCTGGCCGCGATCCTGATCGCCATGGTGCTTTTGGGCGAGGACCCCGGCCCCGGCCTGCTGCCCGGCGGCGCGATCATCCTGCTGGCAATAGGGCTGGGCCAATACGGACGTCTGCGCTCACGCCGCGCCCGCGAGGATTGCCCGAGCGTGGCCCCCGCACGCGCACGTGCGATGGAGCATGAGGGCGAGGTGAATTTCAAAGGCGCGTGAGTCAGGGCACAATGTCATCCTCGGGCGTAACCCGAGGATGACGGCTACTACGCTACATCACTCACCACGCGGAACACCTCGCGCGGGGTAACCTCATCCCGCAGGTTCAGCCGTTCCAAGGCCGCGCGCTTGATCTGCGCCCCCTCCGCGACGTCGACGGAAACATCGCCAAGGCGCTCCCCCTCGCCCGGCATCCACCAGAGCGCCACCGGCAAAGCCGTGGCATGGCGCGCCGCGAATGACCGGGCCGCCGTCAGGGCCGCCCCCTCCTCGGCAATCACCGTCAGCCGCGCCGTGTGCACCGCCGGGGCCACCCCGGACAGTTCGTCCAGCGTCACGATCCGCGCCGTGGGAAAAGGCGCGACCGCCTCCGACAGAACATCCACGCTCGCCCCCTCGCCCAAGGCAAAGGTCACCCGCGCGCCCGACATGAGCTTGCGCGCCGCGTGGCCAAGGGCCGTGCGGATGACCGTCTCGGGCCGCTCGGCCAGCACCACCACCTCGCCCAGCAGATCGAGCGGCTGGCGCGACAGGAAGAACCCCATGATCTGCTCGGCCATGCCGTTGTAATGGCTCACATCGCGCGCATCATGGACGATCCGCCCGATATCGACCTCGGCCACCTCGGTGCCCGCCGCATGCACCCGCAGCATCACGTCGATGTCCACCGCGTAGTCGCCGACCAATTCGCCATGCGCGATGCGCGACTTGTCAAAGAGGTAAATGCCGGTGTTGGGCGCGCGCAGATGCCCCAGCCCGGGAAACATGCCCGCCAGCGCCGGGCGTACCAGCAGCCGGGTCATCGGCATGTTGTCCTTGGGGTCGTTCCACGCCCCCTTGATCAGCCCCACGCCGGGCGCGCGCGCCTCGACCATGCGGGAAAACAGCGCCGTGTCGAACTTGTCGAGATCGGCATCGACCTTCATCACCCAATCGTGCCGCGCGGCCCCGATGCCGGTGCGCACCGCGTGGCCCATGCCGGGGCGCTTCTCGGTCACCACCTGCGCACCCGCACCCAAAGCCTCGGCGGCGGTGGCATCGGTGGAGGCATTGTCGATCACCACGACCTCGGCGATCCCGGCCATGTCGCGCAGCACCCTGACCACGCGCGCAATGGTCTGCGCCTCGTTGCGGGCGGGCACGATGACGGAAATCGGGTCTGACATGGGCACTCCTGAGCGCGGTGTCCCACGACTTTAGGCGCAGTGTCAGGGCTGCACAACGGGGCGCCGGATCAAAAGGCCAGCGTCGCCTCGACCGCGCGTCTCCAGGCGTCGGTTTTCGCCTTGCGCTCCGCCGCCGCCATCTGCGGCAGGAATTGCCGCTCCAGCGCCCAAGTCTCGGCGAACTCGGCCTGACCGGGATAAAGCCCGATCTGCATCCCCGCCAGCCATGCCGCGCCAAGCGCCGTTGTCTCCAGAACCTCGGGCCGGTCCACCGGCGCGTCGATGATATCCGACAGGAATTGCATCGCCCAATCGCTGGCGCTCATGCCGCCGTCTACACGGAGCACCGCATCCGCCCCATGCCCGGCCCAGTCGTCGCGCATCGCCTGCAAGAGATCACGGGTCTGGAAGCCCACGCTTTCAAGCGCCGCCCGCGCGAATTCCTCGGGCCGCGAATTGCGCGTCAGGCCAAAGATCGCGCCCCGGCACTCGGGCCGCCAATAGGGCGCGCCGAGGCCGGTGAAAGCAGGCACAAGCACCACGTTCTGATTGGGATCGGCCTTTTCCGCCAAGGGCTGCGTCTCGCTTGCCTGGCGGATCATCTTGAGCCCGTCGCGCAGCCATTGCACCACCGCGCCCGCGACGAAGATCGAGCCTTCCAGCGCATAGGTCGGCTGACCGTCCAACTGATAGGCGATTGTCGTCAGCAGCCGGTTCTTGGACACCACGGGCGTGGTCCCGGTATTCAACAGCGCGAAACACCCTGTGCCATAGGTCGATTTCAGCATGCCCGGTTGGAAACACGCCTGCCCGACAGTCGCCGCCTGCTGATCGCCCGCGACGCCGCGAATGGGGATTTCGCGACCGAAGAGATCGGCGCGCGCATGGCCGTAATCACCGGCGCTGTCGCGCACCTCCGGCAGCATCTGCATGGGGATGCCGAGCAGATCGCAGATTGTCTCGCTCCAGCGTCCCTTGCGGATATCGTAAAGCAGCGTGCGCGCGGCATTGGTGGCGTCTGTGGCATGGACGCGGCCGCCGGTCAGCTTCCAGATCAGGAACGAATCCACCGTGCCAAAGAGCAGATCTCCCGCCGCCGCCTTCTCGCGCGCGCCCTCGACGTTTTCCAGTATCCAGCGCAGTTTCGTGCCCGAGAAATACGGATCGAGCAACAACCCCGTGCGCTCGGTCACCATCGGCTCGTGCCCCGACTCGCGCAGCTGCGCGCAATACTCGGCGGTGCGCCGGTCCTGCCAGACGATGGCGCGGTGAATGGCCTGCCCGGTATAGCGGTCCCAGACCACCGTGGTCTCGCGCTGATTGGTGATTCCGATGGCCGCCACATCGGCGATATTCAGCCCCGCTTTCTCGATCACCGCGCGGCAGGTGCCCGCCGTCGTTGACCACAGATCCGTCGCCTCATGCTCCACCCAGCCAGATTGCGGGAAATGCTGCTCGAACTCTTCCTGTGCCACGGCCCTGATCCGCATCTGCGCGTCAAACAGGATCGCGCGGCTTGACGTGGTGCCCTGGTCGATGGCGAGGATATGGGTCATGGGTCGGTTCCCGTATTAGTGCCTGTCATCCTCGGGCGTGACCCGAGGATCTCCGATGCAAGAGATCATCCGGTCAAGCCGGATGATGACGGACAAGGTATCCCCAAGGTCACGCCGGATGATGACGTGTCAATCGGCCACCGGGGCGCGCCGAACGCGCCCCGGTGCATGTCTTTACTGCCAGGACTTGATCAGCTCATCATAGGCGATGGTCACAGGCTCTTCGTCCTCGTTCTCCAGCGCCGCCTTGGGGGCACCGGGCTGGCTCAGCCAATATTCGGGGTCACGCTCTTCGTTGAGCTTGGGCCCGATATCGCCCTGAATGCCCGCACGTTCCAGACGCTGGAGCACCCGCTCCTGATCCTGGCACAACCCGTCGAGCGCCTCTTTCGGGGTCTTGGCCCCCGACATGGCGTCGCCGATATTCTGCCACCAGAGCTGCGCCAGCTTGGGGTAATCCGGCACGTTGGTGCCCGTGGGCGACCACTGCACGCGGGCGGGCGAGCGGTAGAATTCCACCAGACCGCCCAGCTTGTCGGCGCGCTCGGTAAAGCTCTCGTGCTGGATCGTCGACTCGCGGATGAAGGTCAGGCCGGTATGGGCCTTCTTCACATCCACCGTCTTGGAGGTGACGAACTGCGCATAGAGCCATGCCGCCTTGGCGCGGTCCACAGGCGTGGATTTCATCAGGGTCCAGCTGCCTGCATCCTGATAGCCCACCTTCATGCCCTCTTGCCAATAGACACCATGCGGCGAGGGGGCCATGCGCCATTTCGGCGTGCCGTCCTCGTTCATCACCGGCAGGTCGGGCTTGACCGAGGCTGCGGTAAAGGCCGTGTACCAGAACATCTGCTGCGCGACATTGCCCTGCGCGGGGATCGGGCCCGCCTCGGAGAAGGTCATGCCAGCCGCCGCCGGGGGCGAATACTTCTCAAGCCACTCGATCGCCTTGGTCACGGCATAGACCGCCGCCGGGCTGTTCGTCGCCCCGCCCCGCGCCACGCAGGAGCCGGTGGGCTGGCTCTGCTCGTTGACACGGATGCCCCATTCATCGACCGGCAGGCCGTTGGGCTCGCCCACGTCTCCCATCCCGGCCATCGACATCCACGCATCGGTGTAGCGCCAGCCAAGCGAGGGGTCCTTCTTGCCGTAATCCATGTTGCCAAAGACTTCGGTCTCGACACCCATATGGCTCAGGTCGCGCCCGGTGAAGAACTCGGCGATATCCTCATAGGCCGACCAGTTGACCGGCACGCCGAGGTCATAGCCATAGGCCTCCTTGAAATCGGCCTGGTTCTTCTCGTCGTTGAACCAGTCATAACGGAACCAGTAGAGGTTCGCGAATTGCTGGGTCGGCAACTGGTAGACCTTGCCATCCGGGCCGGTGGTGAACGACAGCCCGATGAAGTCGTCGATATCAAGCGTCGGGCTGGTCACATCCGCGCCCTCGCCCGCCATCCAGTCGGTCAGGTTGCGCACCTGCTGATAGCGCCAATGGGTGCCGATGAGGTCACTGTCGTTGACATAGCCGTCATAGATGTTCTCACCCGACTGCATCTGCGTCTGCAGCTTCTCGACCACGTCCCCTTCGCCAATCAGGTCATGGGTGATCTGAATGCCGGTGATCGCGGTAAAGGCCGGAGCCAGCACCTTGGATTCGTAGCTATGGGTGTCGATGGTCTCCGACACCACCTTGATCTCCATGCCCTGAAACGGCTCGGCCGCGTCGATGAACCATTGCATCTCGGCTTCCTGCTCGGCGCGGCTGAGCGACGAGAGATCACCGATCTCCTCGTCAAGGAAGGCCTTGGCGGCCTCCATATCCGCGAAGGCGGGCCCGGCCATCAGGCCCAGCGTCACCAGCGCGGTGGTTGTCTTCATTCGCAAGTTCATTGATTTTCCTCCCTATCAGAACTCTTGAAGTGGTTGATGCCTGTCTAGACCCAGCGGAACACCGCCGCAGCATAGATCAGGCAGACGATCAGCGCATAGGGTTGATTCGCGCCGACAAGTCCGAGCCAGGCCAGATTTATAAAGGCCGAGCCCAGAAGCGTGATGAAGAGACGATCGCCGCGCGTCGTCTCGATCCGGAGTATCCCCACCCGCGGGGTCTCGGGGAATTTGAGGGCGAGGATTGTGAAGGTGATCAGCAGCCCCGCGATCACCATGAAGAAGACCGCCGTGGGCCATGTCCATGCCATCCATGCCATTTCAACGCCTCCGATACATATTGTGGTTATCACCGCGCAGCCATGGTGGCTCGATATGTTGCAGCCACTGTCGGTAACGTTGGTCTAGGAAAGCAGCCTTAACCGCTTTTCCAAGGTTGTTTCTGTCGCCAGCAACAATCTGAACGTTCCACTCTTCGGGAAACACATCGGATATCTCGAACTCATGACCTATTTCATATTCAGTCGTCTTTCGAATGAACTCTTGACCCCATTGATCCCAAAGTCTCTGTTCAAAGGCCTCCATCACACCCTCCCCAAGGCAAAGCCCTTGGCAATGTAATTCCGCACGAAATAGATCACGAGTGCCCCCGGCACGATGGTCAGCACCCCCGCCGCCGCGAGCACGCCCCAGTCGAGGCCCGAGGCCGATACCGTCCGCGTCATCGTCGCGGCAATCGGCTTGGCGTCCACACTGGTCAGCGTGCGCGAGAGCAGCAGTTCCACCCATGAGAACATGAAGCAGAAGAACGCGGCCACGCCCACGCCGCTTGCAATCAGCGGCATGAAGATCTTCACGAAGAAGCGCGGAAAGGAATAGCCGTCGATATAGGCGGTCTCGTCGATTTCCTTGGGCACGCCGCGCATGAAGCCCTCGAGGATCCACACCGCCAGCGGCACGTTGAAGAGCGTATGCGCCAGCGCCACCGCGATATGCGTGTCGAAGAGGCCGACCGACGAATAAAGCTGAAAGAACGGTAGCGCAAAAACGGCGGGCGGGGCCATGCGATTGGTCAGCAGCCAGAAGAACAGGTGCTTGTCGCCGAGGAAATTATACCGGCTGAACGCATAGGCCGCCGGCAGCGCCACCGCGACCGACAAGAGCGTGTTCATCGTCACGTAGATGATCGAATTGACATAGCCCATGTACCAGCTCGAATCCGTCAGGATCGTCACGTAGTTCTGGAAGGTCAGATTCTGCGGCCAGAGCGAGAAGGTGCCGAGGATCTCGTCATTGGTCTTGAGGCTCATGTTGATGAGCCAGTAGATCGGCAGCATCAGGAACAAGAGATACAGCAGCATCACCCAGTTGATCCGGGGCAGGCGGCGGGCGCGCGGTTTGGTTGCAGTGCTCATCGGCTCAAGCCCTCCCTCGCCCTGTCATCCTCTGGCTTGACCAGAGGATCTCTTGCCCCGCAGATCCTCGGGTCGAGCCCGAGGATAACCATCCCCCTGAATACGCAAACCATCACTTGCCCTCCCGTTTGTCGAGATTGACCATGACGGTGTAGAACACCCATGAAATCAACAGGATCACGAGGAAATACATGATCGAGAAGGCCGCCGCCGGGCCGAGGTCGAACTGTCCCAGCGCCATCTTCACCAGATCAATCGACAGGAAGGTGGTGGCGTTGCCTGGCCCGCCCCCGGTGACCACGAACGGCTCGGTATAGATCATGAAACTGTCCATGAAGCGCAGGAGAATGGCGATCATCAGCACGCCCATCATCTTGGGCAGTTCGATGTAGCGGAACACTGCCCAACGGCTCGCCTGATCGATCTTGGCGGCCTGATAATAGGCGTCGGGGATGGATTGCAACCCGGCATAGGCCAGAAGCGCGACCAGCGAGGTCCAGTGCCAGACATCCATCACAATGAGCGTCACCCAGGCATCCAGCGCATCCTGCGTATAGTTGTAGTCGATCCCGATCGCATCCAGCGTATAGCCCAGAAGCCCGATATCGACACGGCCGAAGATCTGCCAGATCGTGCCCACCACGTTCCACGGGATAAGCAGCGGCAGCGACATCAGCACAAGACACAACGACGCCCAGACGCCCCGCTTGGGCATGTGCAGCGCGACAAAGACACCCAGCGGAACCTCGATGGCGAGGATGGTCGCGGAAAAGATCGCCTGCCGCCGCAGGGCGTTCCACATCCGGTCATCCTCGAGCAGTTCACGGAACCACATCAGCTTGTCATCGAGCGGGTAGAACTCCCCGGCAAAGGCATCCTGAATGGAATAATTGACCACCGTCATCAGCGGGATGACGGCAGAGAACGCCACCAGAATGAGGACCGGCAGCACAAGGAACCACGCCTTCTGATTGACCGTCTTGTCCATCACGCGGCCTCCTCTGTTCTGGACTTGGGGGCCACGCGCCAGTCGTCGGAATAGACATTCACCGCCCCGGGCTCGAACACCACGCGGCTCAGGTCGGCGGGCACCTCCGCGCCTTCGGGGGCGATGGCATTGACCGCCTGCCCTTCAAAATCACACCGGATGATCTTGTGGCGGCCGACATCCTCGACCCGCTTCAGGCGCACGGCAAGCCCATCCGCTCCCTCGCTTATGCCCACAAATTCCGGCCGCACCCCGATCTGCACACGGCCCTCGGGCCGCCCGTAATCGGCGCCGAGCGGAATTTCCGTGCCGCCAACGATGGCCGTCGCCCCCTCGACCCGCGCGTCGAGCAGGTTCATCCCCGGTGACCCGATGAAATAGCCCACAAAGGTATGCTCGGGCCGCTCGAACAATTCCTCGGGCGTGCCCACCTGCACCACGCGCCCGTCATGCATCACCACCACCTTGTCGGCGAAGGTCAGCGCCTCGGTCTGGTCGTGGGTGACATAGATCATCGTGTGCCCGAACTCGTGATGCAGCGCCTTGAGCTGCGTCCTGAGTTCCCATTTCATATGCGGGTCGATCACCGTCAGCGGCTCATCGAACAACAGCGCGTTCACGTCCTCGCGCACCATGCCCCGGCCAAGGCTGATCTTCTGCTTGGCATCCGCCGTCAGCCCGCGCGCCTTGCGGCCCAGTTCCGCCTCCATCCCGATCATCTTGGCGATGGTCTGCACCCGCTCGGCCACATAGGCCGGTTTCGCCCCGCGATTGCGCAGAGGAAAGGCCAGGTTGTCGCGCACCGTCATGGTGTCGTAGACCACCGGAAACTGGAACACCTGCGCGATATTGCGCTCTGCCGTGACCTGACCGGTCACGTCCTGATCGTTGAACAGGATGCGCCCCCGCGACGGATGCAATAGTCCCGAGATGATATTCAGCAGTGTGGACTTGCCACAGCCCGACGCGCCCAAGAGCGCATAGGCCTCGCCATCGCCCCAGACGTGATTGAGTTCCTTGAGCGCATAATCGTCCTCGCCGCCGGGATTGGGCAGGTAGCTATGCGCCAGATTGTCGAGCGTGATCTTTGCCATTCTCTCCCCCTCAGGCGGCCTGCGCATAGGGCGCCGGGGCCACCAGCGCGCCATCCGTCTCGAACACGTAAACATGCGCGGGATCGAGGTAGACCCGCAGATCGCGGCCCGGCTCCAGGTTGCGCACCCCGTGGACCAGCCCGACCCAGCGCTCGCCATGATGATCGAGATGCACAAAGGTCTCGGACCAGGTGATCTCGGTCACGCTTAGCGTGGTATCAAAGGCCATGACCTCGCCATGCGCCTCAAGCTCCAGATGATTGGGCCGAAACCCGGCGATATAGTCGCCATCCGCGAGGGTCGCCATGCCGCCGATCGCGGGTGCACTCTGCCCGTCGCCGAAACTGATCCGCGCGCCGGATTTGGTCACCGGCAGGAAATTCATCGGCGGATCACTGAAGACACGCGCGGTGGTGGCGTCCTGTGGCTGACGATAGACCAGCGGCGTGGGGCCAAACTGCGTGACGCGCCCCTCCCACAGCGTGGCGGTGTTACCGCCCAGAAGCAGCGCCTCTTCCGGCTCGGTCGTGGCATAGACAAAGATGCTGCCCGCCTCCTCGAAGATCTTGGGGATCTCGGCGCGCAACTCCTCGCGCAGCTTGTAGTCGAGATTGGCCAGCGGCTCATCCAGCAGCACCAGACCGGCATCCTTGACCAGCGCCCGCGCCAGCGCACACCGCTGCTGCTGCCCGCCCGACAGTTCCAGCGGCTTGCGGTCCAGCATCGGCGACAATTGCATCAGATCGGCGGTCTTGCGCACCGCCGCGTCGATCTCGGCCCTGGATTTGCCCATCAGCTTCATCGGCGAGGCGATGTTGTCATAGACGGTCATCGACGGGTAATTGATGAATTGCTGATAGACCATCGCCACCTTGCGATCCTGCACGCGCATGCCGGTCACGTCCTGCCCCTGCCACAGGATCCGGCCCGTGGTCGGCGCATCGAGCCCCGCCATCAGCCGCATGATCGAGGTCTTGCCAGAGAGCGTCGGCCCGAGCAGCACGTTCATCGTGCCCGCCTCAAGCGTCAGATCGGTCGGATGGATATGCATCCGCCCGTTCACCCGTTTCGACACCCCCTCCAATGTCAGCGTCATTCCCTAGTGTCCCCGCTCATCCCTCGGCGGCCCGCGGGGCCGCATCGCTTGCGCCCCGCTCCTGCCGCATCCATTCGTCCAGCGCCGCGATCTGCGTCTTGCTCATCTTCAGCCCCAGCCGCGTGCGCCGCCAGACCACATCCGCCGCCTCGCGCGCATATTCCCGGCGCATCTGCCAGCGCACCTCGGCCCCGGTCAGCGTCGCGCCGAAATCGGGGCCCAGGTCGCTTGCCGATTGCGCAGCCCCCAAAATCTCCCGCGCCTCCGTGCCATAGGCGCGCACCAGACGCCGCGCCCAGTCCGGGCCAAGGAACGGATAGGCCGCCTGCAAATCCTTCACCAGCCGGTCGAACCCGTCAACGGCGAAATCCCCGCCGGGCAGGGCCACACCCGCCGTCCAGTCCTGTCCTGCCTTGGAGAAAAACGGCGTGATCTTGGCCAGCGCCGCCTCGGCCAGCTTGCGATAGGTGGTGATCTTGCCGCCGAACACATTAAGCAGCGGCGCGCCCTGCCCTTCGCTCAGCGACAGCACATAATCGCGCGTCGCCGCCGTGGCCGATTTCGCCCCATCATCATAAAGCGGCCGCACGCCCGAATAGCTCCAGACGATGTCGTCCCGCGTCACCGGGCGCTCGAAATACTGGCTCGCGAAATTGCATAGATACTCGGCCTCGTCCGGCGTGCATTCGGGGGTTACATCCGCATCCGTATGCTCGGCATCGGTGGTCCCGATCAGGGTAAACTCGCCCTCGTAGGGAATCGCAAAGATGATCCGCCCGTCGCCGCCCTGAAAGAAATAGCACTTGTCGTGATCATAGAGCTTGCGGGTCACGATATGGCTGCCCCGCACCAGCCGCACCCCCTCCGAGGAGTTGAGCCGCAGCGTGTTGGAGATCACGTCCTTGACCCAGGGACCGCCCGCATTGACCAGCGCGCGCGCCTGCACCACGTCCGTCGCACCGGTCTCCTGATCCTCCAGCGTCACCGCCCACAGATCGCCCTTGCGCTCGGCGGTCCGCACCTTGGTGCGCACCCGGATGCGCGCACCGCGCGCCTCGGCATCGCGAGCGTTAAGCACGACAAGACGGCTGTCCTCGATCCAGCAATCGGAATACTCAAAGGCCTGCGCGAACTTGTCTTTCAGCGGCTTGCCCTCGGGGGCATCACTCAGGTCCAGCGTGCGGGTCGCGGGCAGGATCTTGCGCCCGCCCAGATGGTCATAAAGAAACAGCCCCAGCCGGATCAGCCAAGCGGGCCGCCGCCCCTTCATCCAGGGCATCACGAGGCTCAGAATGCGCGAGGTCGGCGTTTCCGCCTCGAACCGCATGTCGCGGTGATAGGGCAGCACGAACCGCATCGGCCAGCTGATATGCGGCATCGCGCGCAGCAGCGTCTCACGCTCGATCAGCGCCTCGCGCACCAGCCGGATCTCGAAATATTCCAGATAGCGCAACCCGCCGTGAAACAGCTTGGTCGAGGCAGAGGAGGTCGCCGAGGCGAGATCGTTCATCTCGGCCAGTTCGACCGAAAGACCGCGCCCCGCCGCATCCCGCGCGATGCCGCAGCCGTTGATGCCGCCGCCGATGACGAACAGATCGACGATGTTGTCCTCGCGGCTCTCCACGCGCCCCTCCTCCAAAGGTGTGAGCGGAAACGAAGCACTTTCCACCGCGTATCGTCAAGAAATAATGTTCGTTTATTTTCTTTTTAATGTGCACCCTCTGATTTTATTGGTGAAATTTCTTACCCGGCAGATTTTCCATTCATAATCACATGCCTGATGTGAGCTGACCCAGGGTAAACCGCGCCTGAAAGCGCCCGATTCGACGATCCGTGCCGCGGCGCAGCGAAGGAGAGGCTTGCGCACGGCAGCAAAACGAACATAATCGAACCGAACCACGATCAAGGCCCGCCATGTCGCAAACCTTCCGCCAGCCCGATATCCTCGAGATTGCCCGCGCCGAGGGCAAGGTCACGGTCGAGGGTCTTGCCGAACGCTTCGACGTCACCGTCCAGACCATACGCCGCGACCTCACCGAACTGGCCAATGCCGGCAAGCTGGAGCGCGTCCACGGCGGCGCGATCCTGCCCTCGGGCGTCTCGAACATCCTTTATGAAGAGCGCCGCCGCCTGAACGAGCCCGCCAAACAGGCCATCGCCCGCGCCTGCGCCTCTGCTATCCCGGATGACGCGTCGCTCTTTCTCGATATCGGCACCACGACCGAGGCGGTGGCCCGCGAATTGATGGATCACCGCAACCTGATGGTGGTGACTAACAACATGAACGTGGCGCAGATACTGCTCGCCAATACTGATTGCGAGATCGTCGTCGCGGGCGGCGCGCTGCGGCGTTCGGACAACGGCCTTGTCGGCAACCTGACCGCGCGCACCATCGAGAATTTCAAGTTCGACTATGCGATTCTGGGCTGTTCCGCGATGGATGAAGATGGCGACATGCTCGATTTCGACATTCAGGAGGTGGTGGTCGGCCAGACCCTTCTCAACCGCTCGCGCGAGGTGTTCCTCGTGGCCGATCACTCCAAGTTCCAGCGCAGCGCGCCGGTGCGCATCGGCTCGCTGCGCGATGTCGACCAGATGTTCACCGACGCCCCCCTGCCCGCCGGATTGTCTGAGAATTGCGGCGCATGGGGCACGCAGGTGCATGTCGCGACACCAAAACCCTGATCCCTGCTTCATCTTGCAAAAAATATTCCGGGGGAGTCGCGCCTTCGCGCGACGGGGGCAGCGCCCCCGACCCGGTCAGCCCCCCAGAAAACTGCCGAACGGGATATAGCGCACCGCGTCGCCGGGCCGGATTTCCGCAGGCCCATCCTGCAGTTCCACCAGCCCCTCGGCCCAGCTCAGCCCGCTGATCCGCCCCGAGCCTTCGGATTTGAACACCTCGGCGCGACCATCCCGGATGCGCGCGCGCAGGTATTCCCGCCGCCCCGGCTTCTTGTGCTTCTCGAACCCGGCGGGCACATCGAACCCCTGCGGCACATGCCAGCCTGCGCCCGACAACACCGCCATCGCAGGCCGCGCAAAGATCAGCGTGCACACGAGGGCCGCCACCGGGTTGCCCGGCAGGCCAAAGACTGGCGCGCCGCCCCACATCCCCAATGCCAGAGGCCGCCCCGGCTTGAGCGCGATGCGCCATTCCGCCATCATCCCCGCCTCGTTCAGGAGCGCCGAGACATGATCCTCATCACCCGAGGATGCACCGCCCGAGGTCAGGATCACATCCGCCTCCTTCGCGCCTCGGTCAAGCGCGTCGCGCAATGCCGCGCGGTCATCGGCCACCCGGCCAAGATCGACCAGATCATAGCCCATCTGCTGTACCAACGCGCTCAACATGGGCCGGTTGGCGTCGTAAATCTGCCCCGCGCGCGCCGCCTCTCCCGGCTCGACCAGCTCATCCCCGGTCGAGATCACTGCCACGCGCAACCGCGCGAAGACCGGCAGATCGTCCAGCCCCACGGCCGCACACAGTGCCAGATCGGCAGGCGTCAGCACCCGGCCCGCCTCCAGCACGGTCGCGCCCGCCTCCACATCCTCGCCCGCGCGCCTTGTATTGGCCCCGGGCCTCACACCTGCGCGAAACGCGATACGCCCCTCGCCCAGCGTCACATCCTCTTGCAGGATCACGGTATCCACGCCATCGGGCAGGGCCGAGCCGGTCAGCACCCGCACCGCGTGCCCCGGCGGCACCGCACCCGGATACGGCACCCCCGCCGCCGCGCGGCCCTCGATCAGCGACAAGACCTGATCGCCCTCGGTCAATGACGCATGGGCAAACCCATACCCATCCACCGCCGTATTTGCCTGCGGCGGATTTGCCCGCCGCGCCGTCACCGGCGCGGCCAATACCCGCCCGGCGGCGTCACCAAGCAGCGAAACCTCCTGCCCCACCACCGCGCGCATCCGCTCGCGCAGCAGGTCGAGCGCATCCTCCACCGGCGTCCAGTCCACGCCCGCGGGCAGCGCGAAACAATCGTCCCGCAGGGGCGGCGGCGTCAGCCTTTCCTCGCAGGCGGCCATCAATTCCTCTTCATGCCCCAAACCAAGGATCCAGCCTTCCTCGGGCGCATCCACCGCCAGCATCTCGGCAAGCCGGTTGTGGGGTATCCGCGCCAGCGCACGCGCCAGCAACCGCACCTGATGGGCGTCGCGAATGCCGCCCTCGGCCTCGGCGCGCTTCACGGCGGCATTGATCAGCCCCGGCCAGATTTCGACAACCGCCACGGGCTTGTCCAGCACCTCGAACGGCCACACCGCCACCTGCCCGTAGAACATGCGCCGCAACCGGTTGAGCACCGGCAACCCGGTCAGCACCTGCCCGCCCACGGCCCCGGCACCGCCCATCTGCCAGCAGGTAAAGCTGCCCGGTGCCTGCGCATCGGCCACGCGCCGCTCGGGCATGCCGTGCCTCGCGCGCGTATCCTTGCGCGGAAGATCGGCGATCTCGCGCCGCAGCCCGTTGAACCAGAACGGCCCCACACCGGGGAACCGTCCGTTGATCTCGCCCGCCACGTCAAAGCGGTTATTGCCGTCGGGCGCGTCCTCGATCACCGTTTCCAGCCAGTCCCAGACCGCAAAGGGCGTATCGGCCCCGGTCAGTTCCTGCGCGAACCCCGCCGGAAAGCCGAACGGAAAATCCACCCCGATCAACAACCTGCGCCCCGCCGCGCCCTCTTCCTCGATCAGACGCGCAAGCGCCGCCTCGGCCTCTGCCCGGTTGCGCAGGTAGCGCGGGGCCTCGTCCGATCCGTCGCGGGTGATCCCCAACCAGATCGCATCCCGGCAGGGGGTTGGCCCGGTATCGTTGCCGCCCGACCAATCCAGCATTGCAACTGTATCGAATCCCGTCAAAGCGCCACCTCTGCCAATATGAAATCCGCGATCCCCACCGTATCATTCAGATCAAACACCGGTCTGTCCAGATCGAGCGCCACATCGCTCGCCACCGCGCGGATCGTCGGATCATCGGGCGCGATCAGCGCATGGCCCGTCTCGGCACGGAACACCTCGATCTTGGGGTGGCGGTCGCGCTTGTAGCCTTCGATCAGCACCAGATCGACCGGGCTCAGCTTCTGCAAGAGCACCTCCAGCGTCGGCTCCGCCGCCTCGCGCAACTCGTGCATCAGGGCAAAACGGTTGCGCGAGGCAAGCAGCACCTCGCGCGCCCCCGCCACCCTGTGCCGATGGCTGTCCTTGCCCGGATGATCCACGTCGAAAGTATGATGCGCATGCTTGACGGTCGAGACGCTGAAGCCGCGCCCGGTGATCTCCGCCACCAGCCGCTCCATCAGCCCGGTCTTGCCGGCATTCTTCCAGCCGGTCACGCCGTATAATCTCATGCCGCAGCCCTCCGTTGCGCCTCGGCCAGATCCTCGGGTGTGTTGACGTTGAAGAACGCATCCCCGTCCTCAAAGAGCGCCTCGCGACCGCCATGCCGGTCGGTCCAGAGCACGACCTTGCGCAGCCCGTCCTCCAGCGCGGCGCGCAGGTCGTCGCGCAAGGCCACCGGCCAGAGGCCGAATGTGGGGTGGCGCACCTGCCCGCCCCGACTCATGGATTTGGTCTCTTCCGCGCCGCGCGGCGTGGCGGCGAGAACCAGCGGATGCGTCATGCCCGCCGCTGCGCCTTGCAACGTCGCCACCAGATCACGCGGGAAAAACGGCGTGTCGGCGGCCACCGTCACGATCGCCTCCGCCCCCTCGCCCGCCGCCCAGTCGAGCCCTGCGAGAACGCCCGCCAGCGGCCCGGGATAGTCTGCAATCGGATCGGGCAGCACCGGCAGGCCGAACCCCGCAAACCGGTCCGGGGCGCCATTGGCATTGAGCGCGACCGCGCCCACCTGCGGGCTCAGCCTTGCCAGCACATGGTCGAGGATCACGTCATCGCCCAGCGCCAGCAGCCCCTTGTCGCCGCCACCCATCCGCGTCGCCTGCCCCCCGGCGAGAATCACTCCGAGCGGCGCGCTCATCCTTCGGCACTCTTGCGGCGATGCTTGGGGCTTTCTTCGGCCACGCTCGCCGGGTCCGCATCGCGCAGCACCCGCTCCTCACCCGCAAGGCAGACGAACCGCCGACCGCGCATCCGGCCGATCAGCGTCAGCCCCACCTGACGCGCGATCTCCACCCCCCAAGCGGTAAACCCGGAGCGCGAGGCCAGCACCGGAATGCCCATCATCGCGGTCTTGATCACCATCTCCGAGGTCAGCCGCCCGGTGGTGTAAAGCGTCTTGTCGCCTGCGCCCACCCCCTCGCTGAGCATCCAGCCCGCGATCTTGTCCACCGCGTTGTGCCGACCGACATCTTCCATATAGACCAGCGGTCGTGCCCCCTGACACAGCACCGTGCCATGGATCGCCCCGGCCTCAAGATACAGCGACGGGGTGCGGTTGATCTTGGAGGCGAGCGCATAGAGGTCCGAGGTCTTCACCTCCACCTCCGGCAGGCGCACGCCCTCCAGCCCCTCCATCATGTCGCCAAAGACGGTGCCCACGGCACAGCCGCTCGTGCGGGTCTTCTTCTTCAGCTTTTCCTCGTAAGTGGTCTGCCCGTCGGTGCGCACCACGACCGTCTCGAGATCCTCGTCGTAATCGACGCCGCGCACCACCTCGCCTGTCGCCAGCATCCCCTGATTGCGCAGAAACCCGAGCGCCAGATATTCGGGGTAATCGCCGATGGTCATCGCCGTCACGATCTCCTGCCCGTTGAGAAAGATCGTCAGCGGGCGTTCCTCCACCACCGAGATGCGAGACGGCTTGCCCTCGTGATCCACCCCCTCCACCACCCGCGTGAGCCGCGGCGCGGCGGGGTCCGGCGCGATCAGGTAACCGGAAAGGTCATCGCTCTGGGCCAATTGCATCTCCTCCTTGCATTGGATAGGCGGTGTCTGGACAGGCGGCAACTCGGGGGCGGACGGTGCCAACTCAAACCACCAAATCGATCTATTGGCAAGGCGTGCGCGACGGTGCCCCCTTCATCCTCGTGATCGTGCCCTTCTCGCTGCTCTTTGGCGTGGTGGCGACCGAGGCCGGGCTCAACGTTCTGGAAACCATGAGCTTTTCCGTTCTGGTCATCGCCGGGGCGGCACAGTTCACCGCGCTGCAACTGCTGGGCGACGGCGCGCCCACGCTGATCGCGCTCGTCTCGGCGCTCGCGGTCAACCTGCGCATGGCGATGTATTCGGCCTCGCTCACCCCGTGGATCGGCGAGGCCACGCTCGGCCAGCGCGCGATTGCCGCCTATTTCACGGTGGATCAGAGCTATGCCTGCGCCATCGTCGCATTCGAGCAAAACCCGGGCTGGAGCATCCGGCAGCGGCTGGCCTATTTCTTCGGGGTGGTGACGCCGATTTGCCCGCTCTGGTATCTGTTCACCCTGATCGGCGCGCTGGTCGGCACCTCAATCCCGCAGGGGCTGGCGCTCGATTTCGCGCTGCCGATCACGTTCCTTGCGATGATCGGCCCGATGCTGCGCACCCCGGCCCATGTTTTGGCGGCACTGATCTCGGTCGTCACGGCCCTCGTCTTTGCCTTCCTGCCCTATAATCTCGGGCTGCTGGTCGCCGGGGTCGCGGGCATGATGACCGGCGCGCAGGCAGAACTCTGGATCGAACAGCGCAAGGCGGCCCGCCAATGAGCATCGACACCGCAGACCTCTGGTTCGTGATCATCGCGCTTGGGCTGGGCAGTTTCGGGCTGCGCTTCGTCTTCACCGGGCTAGTGGGCAACCGTCCCCTGCCACCCTGGCTGCTGCGCCACCTGCGCTACACGGCCGTGGCGGTCCTGCCCGGTCTTGTCGCGCCGCTCGTGGTCTGGCCCGCCGCGACGGGCGGCAGCCTTGATGCCCCGCGCATGGCCGCCGCCCTCGTCACCCTCGCCGCGGGCTATTTCCTGCGCAACGTGATCGTCGCCATCGTGCTGGGCGGGCTCACGCTCTATGGCGGTCTCGCCCTCTTCGGCTGACGGCTTCATCTTGCCATAAATATTCCGGGGGAGTCGCGCCGCAGGCGCGGCGGGGGCAGCGCCCCCTACTCTTTTGGTGCCGCCGCGCGCCGCAGCCGGTCGTTGATCGCGCGGCCCAGCCCGGTCTCGGGGATCGGCGAGACGGCGATGCCCTCGGCGCCCATGGCATCGAGCGCATGCAGGTGGTGAAAGAGATTGGCGGCGGCCTCGGTCAGATCGCCCGCGCGCGACAGGTTGAGATCGGCCTCGACCGGACCAAAACCCAGCATCACCTCGCCCGGGCGCGTCGCCTCGGCCTCAAGCCGCACCTTTGCCCCCGGCGCATAATGTGACCGCATCTGCCCCGGCGCGCTCAGCGCCTCGCCTTCGGCCCGCCGGGCGATGGGCTGGCCAAGTGCTGCCTCCAGCGCCTCAACCGGCACGCCGCCGGGGCGCAGCAGCACCGGGTCGCCCGCCAGCCCCAGGATGGTCGATTCCACGCCAACCGGGCATACCCCGCCATCGACCACCGCCTCGATCCGCCCGCCAAGGCCCGCGATCACATGGTCCGCCTCGGTGGGGCTGATCCGGCCCGACGGGTTGGCCGAGGGGGCCGCCACGGGCCCGCCAAATTCGGCCAACAGCGCGCGTGCCACCGGATGCGCGGGCACCCGTATGGCCAGCGTCGGCAGATCGGCGGTGACCAGCGGCGACAGCCCCGCCCCCTCGCGCAGCGGCAGGACCAGCGTCAGCGGCCCCGGCCAGAACGCGCTCGCCACGATCTCGGCGGCGTCCGACCATTCCACGTAGTCCTGCGCGCGCGCCGCGCTCTCGACATGGACGATCAACGGGTTGAAGCGTGGCCGCCCCTTGGCCTCGAAAATCCGCGCCACCGCCAGACCGTCGCGCGCATCCGCACCGAGGCCGTAAACCGTCTCGGTCGGAAACGCCACGAGGCCACCGGCACGCCAAATCTCGGCAGCGCGCCCATATTCCGCCGCCCCGGCTTGCAATACTTCGGTTGCATTTGGCATATACGTCCCCTGACCTGACGCCGCGTTTTGGTTGTCGTTCTGGCACCTTCGGCTACTCTAAGCCCTGCGCCGGGCTGATTACAGCCGTTCAGAACGGATGCCAAGCCGCGCCAGAAACAGCAAAGGATGGATGGACATGCCCTATCGCGCGCCGGTCTCGGAGTATCAGTTCCTCTTCGATCACGTCATCGGCCTTCATCAGGTGACCGCGACCGAGCGGTTCGCCGAGGCGACCCCCGACATGACCGCCGCCATCCTCACCGAGGCCGGGCGCATGTGCGAAGAGGTGCTTTACCCCCTGCAACGCGCAGGCGACCTGCACCCCGCGCGGCTGGAAAACGGCGTCGTGCGCACGCCACCGGGCTTTGCCGACGGCTACCGCGCGATTGCGACAGGCGGCTGGGTCTCGATCAGCGCGCAGCCCGATCATGGCGGCATGGGGCTGCCGATGACCCTGACCACCGCCGTCAACGAGATGATGTCGGCGGCCTGTCTGTCGCTGCAACTCGCCCCGCTGATGACGCAGGGCCAGATCGAGGCGCTGGAGCATCACGCCTCAGACGCTTTGAAGGCGCTCTACCTGCCCAAGCTGGTCAGCGGTGAATGGGCCGGCACCATGAACCTGACCGAGCCGCAGGCGGGCTCGGACGTGGGCGCGCTGCGCACCAAGGCGGAGGACAATGGCGACGGCACCTATGCGATCAACGGGCAAAAGATCTACATCTCCTGGGGCGACAACGATTTCACCGAGAATGTCTGCCACCTCGTGCTCGCGCGGCTGCCCGATGGGGTGCCCGGCACCAAGGGGATCAGCCTCTTTCTGGTGCCGAAATTCATCCCCGATGCGCAGGGCAACCCCGGCGCGCGCAACAACCTCGGTGTCGTCAGCCTCGAGCACAAGATGGGCCTGCATGGCAGCCCTACGGCGGTGATGCAATATGACGGCGCCACCGGCTGGCTGGTGGGCGAGGCGCATCAGGGCATGCGCGCGATGTTCACCATGATGAACAATGCCCGCCTCGGCGTCGGCGGTCAGGGCATCGGAGTGGCCGAGGGGGCGTTTCAGCACGCGCTCGCCTATGCGCAGGATCGCAAGCAGGGGCATACCCCAGACAAGGACAACCCCGACACGATTATCGGCCACGCCAATGTGCGCCGCATGCTGGCCGGCATGAAATCCGAGATCTTCGCCGCCCGCGCCATCGCCCTCGCCTGTGCGCAGGCCATCGACATGGAGACGGCGACGGGCGCGAAACACTGGGCCGCGCGCGCCGCACTCCTGACCCCGATCGCCAAGGTCTGCGGCACCGAGACTGGCATCAATGTCGCCAATACCGGCGTTCAACTGCATGGCGGCATGGGCTACATCGAGGAAACCGGGGCGGCGCAATACCTGCGCGATGTCCGCGTCACCGCGATCTATGAGGGCACCAACGGCATTCAGGCGATGGATCTGGTGGGCCGCAAGCTGATGGACGGGGGCGAGGCCGCCTTTGCGCTGATCGACGAAATGCAGGCGGCGGCAGAGGCGGCGCGTGGCGCTCTGCCCGAACTGGCCGAATCCGTCTGGCAGGCGACCGAGAGCCTGCGCGAAGCCACCGACTGGATGCTGGCACAGGATGACATGACCCACCGCTTTGCCGGGGCGATCCCTTTCTTGCGCGGCTTCGCCCGCATCCTCGGCGCGCATTTCCACCTCAAGGCGGCACAAGCCGAAGGCGGCGATGGCGCGCGCACGCGGCTGGCGCGGTTCTACATCACCCGGCTCTTGCCCGAGCATGCCGGGCATCTGGCGCATGCCACGGCAGGGGCCAATGATCTCTATGCCCTCACGCCTGAGGATTTCGCAGCGTGATGGATGGCGGCGCGCATATCCGCCATCCATGGGCAGAGCCGCCTGCCCAGGGCGCGGCGACCGAGGTCGCGCCCGGCATGCTCTGGCTGCGCCTGCCGCTGCCGATGGTGCTCGATCACGTCAATGTCTACGCGCTCGATGAGGGCGACAGCTGGACGCTGATCGACACCGGCATCCACTCCAAACGCAGCGTCGCGCTGTGGGAGGATATTCTGGCTGGCCCATTGCAGGGCAAGCCCGTCTCCCGCGTGATTCTGACCCACCACCACCCCGACCATATCGGCATGGCGGGCTGGTTCATGGAACGCTTCGGCGCGGGTCTCTGGGCCTCGCGCACAAGTTGGCTGCTGGCGCGTCTGCTGATCCTCGATGTCGAGGAGCGCCCCACGCCGCAGGCGCTCGCCTTTTCCCGCGCGGGCGGGATGGACCCGGAGATCTACGAGCACCGCAAGCACGAACGCCCCTATAATTTCGCCGATATCTGCGCCCCCATCCCGGTGGGCTATACAAGGCTGCAAGAGGGCGACGTGATCCGCGCGGGCGGGCGTGACTGGGATGTGCGGATGGGCGGCGGGCACGCGCCCGAACATGTCACGCTATGGTCCCGCGATGACGCATTGGTGATTGCGGGCGATCAAATCCTGCCCGGCATCAGCCCCAATATTGGCGTCTACCCGACCGAACCGCTGGCCGATCCGCTGTCCGACTGGCTGGCCGCCTGCGACCGGCTGGCGGCGCATGCCCGCGACGATCATCTGGTCCTGCCGGGCCACAAGCTGCCCTTCACCGGCCTGCCCCTGCGCATGGCGCAACTCAGCGGCAATCACCACGCCGCCCTCGACCGGCTGCGCGAGTTTCTCAAAGAACCGCACACCGCCGCCGACTGCTTTCCGCTCCTCTTCAAGCGTCGCATCGACCGCGGCACCTATGGCCTCGCGCTGGTCGAGGCCGTTGCGCATCTCAACCATTTGCTCCACGCTGGCGAAGTCACACGCTGGCGCCGCGCCGATGAGGCATGGCTCTGGCAGATCAAGGACGAGTAACCGGGAGAAAGCCCCGATGGGTAACGAGATCGACACCAGCGCCGAACATGCCGAAGCCGCCGCAATGCCGCGCGCCCATGAGGTGCATTCCGACCCCGACCAGCCCTGTATCGAAACCGCCGCCAAGTCGCTGTCGCAAAAGCCGATGGACGGCAAGAGCGCCGCACAATGGGCCTATGAGCGGCTGATCCTCTATATCCAGAACTTCGAGAAGACGCTGGACGAGGAACACGAGGTCGCCATGGGATTCGCCGGGGGCGATGCGGGCGTGATCCGGATCGAGGGGATGGGCTATTTCGATCCCGACATCATCACCTTTTACGGGCAGGATCAGATGGGCATGCGCACGCAGTTGGTGCAGCATGTCAGCCAACTCAACGTGATGCTGCGCGCCCTGCCCAAAAAGGCCCCGGCCGAGGCCCCCACCCGCATCGGCTTTCGCCTCGCGCAGGATCTCGAACAGGGCTGAAATCTGCGACAGCTTGGGGCGTGACAGGCTGTGGCAAATGCAGTAATGACGAGCCGAAACATGGGTTCAGCGAACAAGGGAACACGCGACATGGCCGAGCACAAGCATGGTGAGATGAATACCGACGTTCAGGAGAAGACATTCGAGGGCTTCATCAAGGCCGTGACCTGGTCGGCGGTCGTGATCGTCGGGCTCCTGCTCTTCATCGCGGTGGTCAACGGCTGATCCAGCCGCCCCGGACGCGCGCGCGGGAGAGATGTGATGCGGTCATTGGTACTGGCGCTTGGCGCCATGGTGTTTCTTGCTGGCTGTGCAACAGAATCGGTCTGGGCGCCGGATGATGCGGTGGCACGCGCCGCCTATCGGCATGACGGCCCGCCGCGCCTGACGGTCTATACGATGATCAACAACAATTCCGGCGGGGGTGCGCATACCTCGCTGATGATCAACGGCTCGCAGCGGGTGATCTTCGACCCCGCCGGCAGTTTCAAGCACGACACCATCCCGGAACGCAACGATGTGCTCTTCGGCATCACCCCGCCGGTCGAGGACGTCTATACCCGCTATCACGCGCGCAAGACCTACCACGTCCAGATCCAGCGCCTCGACGTGTCCCCGGAACTGGCCGAACGCGCGATCCAGCTTGTGAAGGCCAACGGCCCGGTGCCCTCGGCGCAATGCTCGCTGGCAACCTCGCGCATCCTCGGAGAGTTATTCCCCGGCCGGATCCGCACCTCATGGTTCCCGCGCAAGACGGCCGAGGATTTCGGCAAGATCCCCGGCGTGACCGAGGAAAAACTCTACGAATACGATGGCGACGACAATTCCAACGTCCTCGCCGCATGGGACCCGGCCCGCGCCAAGGCGCAGTGAGGCCAGTCTTTCACGACGCAGAGGCATTCTGGTGAGAATGGCCTGCAGCTTCCGTTGACGCAAGCCGCGCATCGTCGTGCCGCGGTGTGGCGATCCAACGTCAGTT
>NZ_JAVJUC010000013.1:0-135955 GCF_040219995.1 Roseovarius sp.
ATGTCGAATGGCTGACCGCCGATACGATTTCCTCGATCAACTTCACGCCGATCCACGCGCTTGACGGGACGATCACGCCGCAGGGCTGCGCCTTCGAGCGGCACCATTCCGGCGCGATTGACCTCAAGAAGGAAGATTACCGCCTGATGATCAACGGGCTGGTGGATCGGCCGCTGGTCTTCACCTATGCCGATCTCGAACGCTTCCCGCGTGAGAACCACGTCTATTTCTGCGAATGCGCGGCCAACACGGGCATGGAATGGGCGGGCGCGCAACTCAACGGCGCGCAGTTCACCCATGGCATGATCCACAACATGGAATACACCGGCGTGCCGCTGCGCACCCTGCTGGAAGAGGCCGGGCTCGACGTGGCGGGCGAGTTGCAGGACAAGTGGGTCTATGTCGAAGGGGCGGATGCGTCCTCGAACGGCCGCTCGATCCCGATGGGCAAGGCGCTTGGCGATTGTCTGGTGGCGTTCAAGGCCAATGGCGAGGCGCTGCGCAAGGAACACGGATACCCCGTGCGCCTTGTCGTGCCCGGCTGGGAAGGCAACATGTGGGTCAAGTGGATCCGCCGTATCGAGGTGACCGACGGCCCCGTGGAAAGCCGCGAGGAGACCAGCAAATACACCGATACGCTGGCCGATGGCACCAGCCGCAAATGGACCTGGGTGATGGATGCGAAATCGGTCGTCACCTCGCCCAGCCCGCAGTCGCCGATCACGCATGGCAAGGGGCCGCTGGTGATCACCGGGCTGGCATGGTCCGGGCACGGCGCGATTACCCGCGTCGATGTCTCCAAGGATGGCGGCAAGACCTGGGAAACCGCACGGCTCGCCAAGGAAGGCGAGGCTAAGGCGCTCACCCGCTTCTACCTCGACACCGAGTGGGACGGCGAGGAGATGCTGCTGCAAAGCCGCGCGATGGATGACACCGGCTATATCCAGCCCACCAAGGCGCAGCTGCGCGAGGTACGCGGCGAAAACTCGATCTATCACAACAACTGTATTCAGACATGGTGGGTGCGGCCCAACGGGGAGGCAGAGAATGTCGAAGTTTCTTAAATTCACGCTGGTCGCGGGCATCACCGTCAGCGCCACCGCCACCGCCGTCTGGTCCGGCGAATACGGGCTGGGGCGCGAGGCGCTGCCCGAAGAGATCGCAGCCTGGGACGTCAAGATCATGCCCGACGGGCGCGGCCTGCCGGAAGGGTCGGGCGACGTGTGGACAGGTGACGAGGTCTTTGCCGAACATTGCGCCGTCTGCCACGGTGACTTTGCCGAGGGTATCGGCAACTGGCCCAAGCTGGCGGGCGGGCAGGGCACGCTCGACCGCAAGGACCCGCTCAAGACTGTTGGATCTTACTGGCCGCACCTGTCGACGGTGTGGGACTACGTCAACCGCTCCATGCCCTTCGGCAACGCACAGAGCCTGACGCCCGATGATGTCTATGCGATCACCGCCTATATTCTCTACTCCAACAATCTGGTTGAGGATGACTTCACCCTCAGCCACGAGAATTTCGCCGAGTTCGAGATGCCCAATGCCGACGGCTTTATCGTCGATAACCGGGCCGAGACGGAATACGCGATCTGGCATGGCGAGCCCTGCATGGAGAACTGCAAGGAAAACGTCGAGATCACCATGCGCGCCGCCGTGCTCGACGTGACCCCGGATGAGGAAGGCGCCGAGACCGAGGCCGCGGCGCCCGCCGCCGAGGCAGAGCCGGTCGAGATGGCCGCCACCGAGGCCGCACCGGAACCCGCATCCGCGCCGGACCCGGAGCTTGTCGCCGCCGGGGAAAAGGTGTTCCGCAAATGTAAGGCTTGCCATCAGGTGGGCGAGGGTGCCAAAAATCGTGTGGGCCCCCAACTCAACGGTGTGATGGGCCGTGCTGCCGGTGCCGTGGACGGGTTCAAGTATTCCTCGGCCCTCGAAGGCATGGCTGGTGACGGGCTTGTCTGGGACAATGAAAGCCTCGCCGCGTTCCTGGCTGATCCGCGCGGCTTCATGAAGGGAACGCGCATGGCCTTTGCCGGGCTCAGATCGGACGAGGATATTGCGGCGATCACCGCCTATCTCTCGACCTTCGGAGAATAACAAGGTGCGCCCGCTCCTGCCCGCGCTGACGTTTGCCGCGCTTTTGGCGGCGGGCGGCGCGCGGGCAGAGCTTATCGGCGACGCCGAAAAAGGCGCGCAGGCCTTCAACGCCTGCAAGGGCTGTCATCAGGTGGGCAAGGGGGCCGAAGACCGGATCGGCCCCCATCTCAATGGTATTTTCGGGCGGCGCGCGGCGGCGCATGAGGGCTACGCCTATTCCGCCTCGATGGAGCGGGCGGGCGTCGATGGCCTGACCTGGACGCTGGAAACGCTCGACGCCTATATCGAGAACCCGCGCGCGCTCGTCTCCAAGACGCGGATGAGCTATCGCGGCATGAAGGACGAACAGGCGCGCGCTGACCTTTTGGCCTATCTGCGGACCTTTTCGGACAATCCCGCGAACATCCCCGAGGCCGCGCCGACGGCCATCGGCACCGATCATTCGGTCGATCCCGATATTCTCGCCATTCAAGGCGACCCGGAATACGGCGAATACCTCAGCAGCGAATGTGTAAGCTGTCATCAGGCCGATGGCAGTGCCGAGGGTATCCCATCGATCACCCGCTGGCCGGAAGAGGATTTCGTGATCGCAATGCACGCTTACAAGGATAAACTGCGTCCCCATCCGGTGATGCAGATGATGGCCGGACGCCTGTCGAACGAGGAGATCGCAGCGCTGGCGGCCTATTTCAAGGACCTCGACTAAACGCGGTCCGTTTCTGGGAGGAGACACCATGACTTTCAACCGACGCAAATTCATTGCCGTGGGAACGGCTGCGGCTGCCACGCTCTCGGCGCCTGCGGTGTTGGCACAGGGCTCTGGCAAGCCGCGCGTTGTCGTGATCGGCGGCGGATCGGGCGGGGCCACCGCCGCGCGCTATCTCGCCAAGGACAGCAAGGGCGCGATCGATGTCACGCTGGTCGAGCCGTCGCGCAGCTATTTCACCTGCTATTTCTCCAACCTCTACATCGGCGGCTTCACCGATCTGGAGGATATCAGCCACACCTACGGCACGCTGGCCGCGAAATACGGGATCAACGTGGTGCATGACTGGGCGGTGGACGTGGACCGCGATGCCAAGACCGTCAGCCTCGCTGGTGGCGCGGTGCTGCCTTATGACAAGCTGATCCTCAGCCCCGGCATCGACTTCGTCGAGGATGCCGTGCCTGGCTGGTCGGTGGCCGCACAAAACAAGATGCCCCACGCCTACAAGGCCGGATCGCAGAGCGAGCTCTTGAAGGCGCAGATCATGGCGATGCCCGAGGGTGGACGCTTTGCCATGGTGGCCCCGCCCAACCCCTATCGCTGCCCCCCCGGCCCCTATGAGCGGATCTCGATGGTGGCGCATGTGCTGAGCCAGATGAACCCGACCGCCAAGATCCTCATCGCCGATCCCAAGCCGAAATTCTCCAAGCAGGCACTGTTCGAGGAAGGCTGGCAACGCCATTACGGCGGCATGGTAGAGCGCATCGGCCCCGATTTCGGCGGCGAGAATGTGAGCGTCGACACCGAGGCGATGACCATCGACATCGATGGCATTGTCGAGAACGTGGATGTCTGCAACGTGATCCCGGCGCAAAAGGCAGGCCGCATCGCCGACATGGCGGGCGTGACCGAGGGCAACTGGGCCCCGGTGAATGCCGCCGACATGTCGTCAAAGATGGACCCGGATGTGCATGTGCTGGGCGATGCCGCCGCGCAGGGCGACATGCCGAAATCCGGCTTTGCCGCCAATTCGCAGGCCAAGGTCTGCGCCATGGCGGTGCGCGGCGCGCTGACCGGGTCCAAGGTGTTCCCGGCGAAGTTCACCAATACCTGCTGGTCGCTGATCGCCGAGGATGACGGCGTCAAGGTGGGGGCCACCTACGAGGCGACCGAGGAAAAGATCGCCAAGGTCGACGGCTTCATCTCGCAGACCGGCGAAGATGCGGCGACCCGCAAGGCCACCTACGAGGAATCGGTCGGTTGGTATGCGGGCATCACCACGGACATGTTCGATTGATCGGCGCGCGAACGCCTGTCTGACAAAGGAGTAAAGGCAATGAAACGGACAATCCTGGCCGGAGTTTTCGGCCTCATGGCGCTGCCCGCTATGGCGCAGGAGGCGGTGACCTACCCGTTCAACGGCACCTTCGGCGATGCGACATTCGCGGTCGAAAGTGCCATCCTAGACCGGGGGCTGGTGATCGACCTCACCAGCCATGTGGGCGAGATGCTCAACCGCACCGGCGCGGATGTGGGCAGCGACGTCAAGATATTCGAAGAGGCGGATATCTTTCTCTTTTGCTCCGCCACCCTCTCGCGCGAGGTGATGGAGGCCAACCCGATGAACATCGCGCATTGCCCCTACGGCGTCTTTGTGGCCGAGCGTGAGGGCGAGGTGATGGTGGGCTATCGCACCTACCCAGAGGGGGAGATGCAGAAGGTGCAGGCGTTTCTGGATGAGATCGTGCAGGACGCGCTGGAATGATCAGCCTGACCGGGCCGCATCCGCGCGGCCCGGTTGACCCCCTGATTGACCCAAGTCAAGACATGCGCGCCCGTGAATGTGTATGCTGACAGCATAACGTCACGATGGAACCCTGCCATGCTGGAAACACTCATCGACACCTACGGCGACGGGGCCGTTCTTGCCATGGCGGGCGCGCTCGTTGGCGTGATCTTCGGTGCGGCGGCGCAGCATTCTCGGTTTTGCCTGCGGGCCGCGACCATCGAAGTGGCCGAGCGCGGGCTGGGCCCCCGCCTGTCGATCTGGATCATCGCGTTTTCCGCCGGGGTTCTGGCGGTGCAGGGGGCCATCGCGACGGGTGTTCTTGACGTAAGCGAGGCGCGGCCACTGGCGGCCACCGGCAGCATGTCGGGCGCGATCATCGGCGGGCTGATCTTCGGCGCAGGCATGATCCTCGCGCGCGGCTGCGCGAGCCGTTTGCTGGTCCTTTCGGCCACCGGCAACCTGCGCGCGCTGGTCACGGGGCTGGTGCTGACCATCGTGGCGCAATCGGCACTGCGCGGGGCGCTGTCGCCCGCGCGCGAGGGGCTTGCAACGCTCTGGCTGGTGCCGGGCGGCGAGGCGCGCAGCATCCTGTCGCAGCTTGGCATGAGCCCTCTGGTCGCGGCTTGCATCGCCGCGCTGGTTCTCATCGCAGGCTTTGCACTGGCTCTGGCGCGGAACGTGCGGCTGAGCCATGCGATTGCCGGAATGGCTGTCGGGCTTGCCGTCGGGCTTGGCTGGCTGGTGACCTACATGATCGCGCAGACCTCCTTCGAGGTGATCCCGATTTCCTCGGTCACCTTCACCGGCCCCTCGACCGACACGCTGATGGGGCTGGTCAACAGCACCTCGCTGCCGCTGAGTTTCGGCGTGGGTCTTGTGCCGGGGGTGTTCGCGGGCGCGGCGGCGATGGCGCTCGCCACCCGCGAATGGAAGATCGAACGCTTCGGCCCCGACACGCCGATGGAACGCTACCTGCTGGGCGCGGCCCTCATGGGCTTTGGCTCGATGCTGGCCGGGGGCTGCGCCGTGGGCGCGGGCATGTCGGGCGGCGCGATCTTTGCGCTGACGGCCTGGGTTGCGGTCACTGCGATGTGGATCGGTGCCATGACAACGCATCTGATGTTGGGCCGCAACGCGGCTCTGGTGCCGACGACCTGACCATATCGGGCGGTGCCGCATGGCACTTTTCATCCTGCGGCGACACTCAAACCCACAACGCACCGCCCTGTCGCGTCAACCCGCCCTACACATGGCCGCAAAACCGGTTTATCACGCGCTCTAACGACTCAGGCAGTTCGAGGACAGACCGATGCACGATATCCGCGCGATCCGTGAGAACCCCGCAGCATTTGACGCCGCCATGGCGCGGCGGGGTGCGCAGAACGCGTCAGGCCCCGTTCTGGCCCTGGACGAGGCGCGGCGCGCCAAGATCCTTGCGGCCGAGACCGCGCAGGCCGATCAGAACCGCGCCTCCAAGGAAGTGGGCGCCGCCAAGGCGCGCGGCGACGAGGCCGAGTTTGCCCGGCTGCGCGTGCTCGTGGGCGAGAAGAAGGCCGAGGTGGCGGCGATGCAGGCTGAGGCCAAGGACCTTGACGCGCAACTGACCGAGATGCTGATGGGGATGCCCAACCTGCCGCAGGACGATGTGCCCGATGGCGCGGACGAGGCCGACAATGTCGAGTTGCGCCGCTGGGGCACGCCGCCGGTGCTCGACTTCACGGCGCGCGAGCATTACGAGATCGAGGGCGTCAAACCCGGCATGGATTTCGAAAGCGCGGCCAAGCTCTCGGGCAGCCGCTTTGTCGTGCTCTCGGGATCGGTGGCGCGCATTCACCGCGCGCTCGCACAGTTCATGATCGACACGCATGTCGAGGAGAACAGCCTGACCGAGACATGGACGCCGGTGCTGGTGCGCGACGAGATGATGCGCGGCACCGGGCAACTGCCGAAATTCGGCGAGGACAGCTATCAGACCACCAATGGCTGGTGGCTGGTGCCGACCGCCGAGGTGACGCTGACCAACCTCGTGCATGGCGAGACGGTGGACGAGACCAGCCTGCCGCGCCGGATGGTGGCGCATACGCAATGCTTCCGCTCCGAGGCGGGATCGGCGGGGCGCGATACCGCAGGCATGCTGCGCCAGCATCAGTTCGAAAAGGTCGAGATGGTGTCGATCACCCATCCCGAGGCCAGCCGCGACGAGTTGGACCGGATGACCGGATGCGCCGAGGGTATTCTGGAACGCCTTGGCCTGCCTTATCGCACCGTCGTGCTGTGCACCGGCGACATGGGCTTTGGTGCGCGGCGCACCCATGACATCGAGGTCTGGCTGCCCGGACAGGACATGTATCGCGAGATTTCCTCGGTCTCGGTCTGCGGCGATTTTCAGGCCCGGCGGATGAACGCGCGGTTCAAGCCCGCAGGCGGCGGCAAGCCGGAATTCGTGCATACGCTGAATGGCTCGGGGTTGGCCGTCGGGCGCGCGCTGATCGCGGTGCTCGAAAACGGCCAGCAGGCGGACGGGTCTGTGCGCCTGCCCGAGGTGCTGCACCCCTACCTGCGCGGCCGGAGCGTGCTGGGGGCCGATGGCGTGCTGAGCTGACCCGGAAGGGTCAGGTCAGCCCGGCAGGGTGTGCGCTCAGCGTGCGCTCACTCCCACTCCATCTGCTCGTAGACCCGGCCCGCGTTCTTGGTGGCCAGTTCCTCGAACGTGTCGAGATGGCGGTAGGGGGACTGATCGACGTAATAGGCGTCGGCAAGGTCGCCGCCCGCGTCGATATGCTCGCCGATGCGTGCGCGCAGGTATTCGAGGTACCCCTTGGTATAACGGCGCACCTGATCCATGTTGGTCGGGTGGCCATGACCGGGGATCACGTAGGTGGCGCCCAGTGCCTCGAATTCGGTATCCCATGTCTCCAGCCAGTCGCGGGTGATCGTCTCGGGAAAGATCGGTAGCATGCGCTCGTGAAACGCCATGTCCCCGGAAATCACGAGGCTTTGTTCGGGCAGCCAGATCACGATATCGCCGGGGCTGTGCGCGGGGCCCAGATGCCGCGCCTCGATGCGGAAATCGCCCATGTCGAGCGTGTAGTCGTCCGAAAAGGTCTCGGTCGGCGGCACCACCTCGGTGCCCTCGGCGCGCTCCTTGGTGACGCGGCGGGCGGTCTCAAGGTCCGTTCCGCCATATTCCTCGATCTCGTGCAGCGCGTCCTCATGCGCGATCACTGGCACGCCTTGGGCTACCCAATAGGAATTGCCCAGCATGGCATGGCCCTGACCGTTCTCGTTGAACACATGGGTCACGGGCTGATCGGTGATCGCCTTGATCTCGCCATGCAGCGCTTCGGCGAGCCCGTAGGAGGCGCCGCCATTGATCACCACGACGCCCGCGCCGGTGACGATGAAGCTGAGGTTGTTGTTATGGCCCGCGTTTTCATAGGTCGGCGGCGCGGTGGCCCCGATCGCGGACCAGACGCCGGGGATGAACTCCACCGGTTTGGAATAGAGCAGCGAGCCGGGGTACTGATCGGCGATATCCTCGCTGGCGAGTGCGGGGGCGGCGGCGAAAAGGGCGGCTATGAGGAGGGGGCGCATCGGCTCACACCTCCGTCACGAAGCGATAGGCGTCGCCGCTCCGCTCCACCCGGCCGAGCCCGCCTTCGGGCAGGTGAAAGCCCACCATCGCCATCTTGTCGGTGGCCAATTGGTCGAGCAGTCGGGTGCGCGTGGCGATCCCTTGATCGGCATCCTGATCAGAGCCGCTGGCCCAATCGGGGCGCGCAAGGGCAAGATGCCCGTTGCCGATGGCATCGCCCACCACCATCACGGCCTCTGACCCCTGACGCAGCTCAAACGCCATATGGCCGGGCGTGTGGCCGGGCGTATAATGCGCCATGATGCCGGGCAGCACCTCTTGCCCGCCGGTAATGAATTCGATCCGGTCCTCTATCGCGGCCAGGCGGCGTGCCGCGCCCACGGCAAAGCTCGCGCGCGCGGTGCCGATGCTGTCCACAGTGGAGGGGTCGGTCCAGTAGTCCCATTCGGCCTGTCCGATCATGTGGGCGGCGTTGGCAAAGACAGGATCGTCGAAATCGTCAAGCACGCCCCAGAGGTGATCGGGATGGGCGTGGGTGAAAATGACATGGGTCACGTCATCCGGCGTCAGGTCCACGGCGTCGAACGCGTCGAGCAATTCCCCGGCACTTGGCATGAAGGCATGCCCGGAGCCCGCGTCGAACAGCACCGTGTGCGTGCCGTCGCGGTAGAGGGTGAGGTTGCAGGGCGGCTCGATCGTGTCGCCGGTGATGCCGAATTCAGCCAGCACCGGCGCGGCCTTGGCCGGGTCGAGATCACCGAGCAGGAAATCGCGCGGCAGCACCAGATGCCCGTCGCTGAGCGTGGTGATCGTCGCCTGCCCAAGGGTGGTTTCGGTCGCGGCGTAGCCCGCTCGCGGCAGCCCGCAAATCGCGCCCGCACCCATGGTCGCGAGCATCTGACGTCTGGTGAATGTCATGGTATCCTCCCTTAAAATTCGAATTTATGAATATGATGGGCGGATCAGCAAGTAAATACAAGTCCGAGAATGCGCGGGCCGAAATCAGGGGGCGAGCGGAACGCCGCCTTCGTCCTCGATGAAGCGGATCACCTGATCAAGGCCTGCGCCATTGCGCAACTGCGCCAGCACATAGGGCCGCGATCCGCGCGCGCTCGCCGTATCGGCCTCAAGCTGCACCAGATCGACGCCCACATGCGGCGCAAGATCGGTCTTGTTGACCACCAGAAGATCGGATTTCGTCAGCCCCGGCCCGCGTTTGCGCGGGATATCCTGACCGGCGGCGGTGTCGATCACGTAGATCGTCAGATCCGCCAGTTCCGGGCTGAAGGTGGCGGCGAGGTTGTCACCGCCCGACTCGATCAGCACCAGGTCGAGATCGGGAAAGGCGGTGTTAAGGTCGGTCACGGCGGCCAGATTGATCGAGGCATCCTCGCGGATCGCGGTATGCGGACAGCCCCCGGTTTCCACCCCGCGAATACGGTCGGCGGGCAGAACCTGCGCGCGCACCAGCGCCTCGGCATCCTCACGCGTATAGATGTCGTTGGTGATCACCGCCATCGAACAGCGATGCGCCAGCGCCCGCGCCAACCCCTCGGTCAGCGTGGTCTTGCCGGCACCGACCGGGCCACCAATGCCCACCCGCAGCGGGCCGTTCATACGGGTGCCGCTCATGTCCTGAAAATCCTCACATCCATCCCCTCATGTTGCAGCGCCGCGAGGTCGCCCGCAAGGGCGCATGTGCCAAGCGTGTCGAGCGGCGCGCAGGCGGCGCGATGTGCCAGATCGTGAATCAGCGGCGCAAGGCCCGAGAGGATGGCCTGCCCCTCGGTCTGACCAAGCGGCACGTGGCGGATACCGATGGTGACTAGGTTCCCGGCAAAGCCTTGCAGGTAGAGCGCGATCACGTCCTCGCGGGCCAGATCGAGCGGCGCAGCAGCCTCCCCCACCGCCACCGGCAGCATCCGGGGCGGCAGCGCGCGCCCGGTGAGGCCATTGACGGTGCGGGCGAACGCGGCACCCTGTTCCAACCCCTCTTGCAGCCGCTCGGCGCAGGGCGCGAGCGCGCGGGCCAGATCGTCAAGCGCCTCGCACCCGCCCTCCAGCGCTTGACTGAGCAGCACCGCATCCTGCCAGCCCGCACCATAGCGCAGGATATTCTCCAGCCATGCCGCGAGGGTGTCCGCGTCCCTCACAACCCCCGTCGCGATCTCATGCTCCAGCCCGTGCGAATAGGCGAAGGCCCCGGTCGGAAAGGCCGGAGAGAGCCATTGGGTGAGCGTGAGATGCGCGGCCGTGAGCATCAGGCGTGGTGATGGCTATGGCCATGATCGTGGCCCGCATGATCATGCCCCCCGTGATCATGCCCCATCGTGCGCCCCTTGCCATAGGCGCCGCCTTCGGGGCGAAACGCGCCAGTCACCGGCGTCATATCCGCGCCCAGATGCGCCAGCATCGCCTCGATCACATGATCCCGGCGGATGCGCAGATGATCCGCGCCCATTTGGCAGGGCGTGTGCCGGTTGCCGATATGCCAGGCCAGCCGCGCCAGATCACCGCGTATTTCAATGAGATCCTCCGGCGCTGCCTCCACCGCCACCGCCCGACCATCGTCAAGCGCGAAGCCCCAGTGATCGTCCAGATTGGTCACCTCCGCCAGATCGACCAGAAAGGTCAGTCCGGCCTTGCCCACCAGCCGCTTGCGCCGCATCAGCCGCGCGTCATAGTCGAGCACGACCGTATCGGCGACGGTCTTGGGCGCTTTAGGGAGTAACTGGCGGGCGATCGGCAAATCGGTCATGGCAGGCCCTTCAGAACAGGAAATAGCGTTGCGCCAGCGGCAACTCCGAGGCTGGCTCGCAGGTCAGCAATTCGCCATCCGCCCGCACCTCGTAGGTTTCGGGATCGACCTCGACCTCGGGCGTGAGGCTGTTGTGGATCATGTCGCGCTTGGTGATAGCGCGGGTGCCTGCGACCGCCAGCGTCTCCTTGGCCAGCCCCAGTGCCGCCCCGATCCCGTCCGCCTGCGCCGCCGCGCTGACGAAGAGCACCGAGGACCGTTCGAGCGACCGCCCGTAGGCGCCGAACATCGGCCGCGAATAGACCGGCTGCGGCGTCGGGATCGAGGCATTGGGGTCGCCCATCTGCGCCAGCACGATGCTGCCGCCCATCAGCACCATCTCGGGTTTCGCGCCGAAAAACGCCGGGTTCCACAGCACCAGATCGGCCCGCTTGCCGGGGGTGACACTGCCGATATGGGCGCTCATCCCGTGCACGATGGCGGGGTTTATGGTGTATTTCGCGATATAGCGTTTGACGCGGGCATTGTCGTTGTCGCCGGCCTCTTCCGCCAGCCGCCCGCGCTGCTTGCGCATCTTGGAGGCCGTCTGCCAGGTGCGGATGATCACCTCGCCCACGCGCCCCATCGCCTGACTGTCCGAGGCCATGACGGAAAACGCGCCCATGTCGTGCAGGATATCCTCGGCGGCGATGGTCTCGCGCCTGATACGGCTCTCGGCAAAGGCCACGTCCTCGGGGATTGCCTTGTCGAGGTGGTGACAGACCATCAGCATGTCGAGATGTTCCTCGATCGTGTTGACGGTGTAGGGCATGGTGGGGTTGGTCGAGGAGGGCAGGACATGCTCAAAGCCCACGACCTTCATGATGTCGGGGGCATGGCCGCCGCCCGCCCCCTCGGTGTGAAAGGCGTGGATCGTGCGGCCCTTCATGGCGGCGAGGGTGTTCTCGACAAAGCCGCTCTCGTTCAGCGTGTCGGTGTGGATCATCACCTGCACGTCCATGTCGTCGGCGACACTCAGGCAGCAATCAATTGCCCCCGGCGTGGTGCCCCAGTCCTCGTGCAGCTTCATCGCGCAGGCCCCGGCGCGGACCATTTCGACCAGTGCCTCGGGCTGGCTTGCATTGCCCTTGCAGGAAAGCCCCACGTTCATCGGAAAGGCATCCAGCGATTGCAGCATGCGCCCGATATGCCACGCCCCCGGCGTGCAGGTGGTGGCGAGTGTGCCATGCGCGGGGCCGGTGCCGCCGCCCAGCATGGTGGTGATGCCGGAATGCAGCGCGTCGTCGATCTGCTGCGGACAGATGAAATGGATATGCGCGTCAAAGCCGCCGGGGGTGAGGATGCGGCCCTCTCCGGCGATCACCTCGGTGCCGGGTCCGATGACGATATCGACGCCGGATTGGGTATCGGGGTTGCCCGCCTTGCCGATGGCGGCAATGAGGCCATCGCGCAGGCCGACATCGGCCTTGGTGATGCCCTGATGATCGACGATCAGCGCGTTGGTGATGACGGTATCCACCGCCCCGCCCGCGCGGGGGATCTGGCTCTGGCCCATACCGTCGCGAATGACCTTGCCGCCGCCGAATTTCACCTCTTCGCCATAGGTGGTCAGGTCGCGCTCCACCTCGATGATCAGATCGGTATCGCCAAGCCGCAGCCGGTCGCCCGTGGTGGGGCCGTACATGGCGGCATAGTCGGCGCGGGGGATGTTGTGGGGCATTAAAGACCTCCCTTGGCCAAAGGCGCGCCGCCGGGCAGGGCCCGACCGCGGGGGCGCGCTGCAACCTCTGTGGAATGCGCTTTATGGCGGTCAAATACTGCAACGGCCGCGCGGTTGCTCGAGGTTGCAAAAGCGCCCGCCCGCCACGCCGAAGGCGTGCCAGTGTTGTCGGCGCACCTCTGGTGCGACGGGGCGGTCGGGCGCTGCCCGGCGGCGCTTCGCGCTTCGATTCCGCGCAAGGGGCACTTGGGACTGATCCCGCGCATCACAACTCCCCCATCACCTGCTGATTGAAGCCGAACACCCGCCGCGCGCCGCCATAGGGGATGAGCCGCACCTCGCGTCTCTGCCCCGGCTCGAAGCGGACGGCGGTGCCGGCGGGAATGTCCAGCCGGTGCCCGCGTGCAGCGGCGCGGTCAAAGGACAGCCCGGCATTGGCCTCGGCGAAATGGTAATGGCTGCCCACCTGCACCGGCCGGTCGCCGGTATTGGCGACCTCCAGCACGGTGACCTCCGCGCCTTCGTTCAGGATGATCTCGCCATCGGCGGGAAAGAGTTCTCCGGGGATCATGATCTATGCCTCACCCTGCGGCCACAAGCCACGCGCCGAGCGCCGCGACCAGCCCACCGCCCCCGCGCACCACGCTTTGCGAGCCAAGCCGCATGACAAGCACCCCCAGAGCAAGGCCCGCAAGATGCAGACCCATCGTCGCGACGGCAAACCCCGCGAAATAGTCCAAGGCCGTTGCCGCCCCGATTTCGGCCCCGTGGGCACCGCCGTGAAACAGACCGAATACCGACACGATACCGACAGCCCAAATCGCGGGCAGCCGCACGGCGAGAGCCACCAGCAGCCCCAGGATCAGCACCGAGGCAAGGATCAGCGGCTCCACCGCCGGAAGGGTCAGCCCGAGCAGCGCGCCGCCAAATCCAACCGCCATCGCCGCGACGAAACCCACCGGCAACAGCCAGATCGCGCGCCCTGAAAGCACTGCGGCCCATAGCCCGACAGCCAGCATGGCAAGCACATGATCAGCCCCGAAGAGCGGATGCGTCGCCCCGGCAGCAAAAGAGCCATGCGCCGCAGGATCGAGGTGCGCAAAGGCCAGCGACGGTGTCAGCAGCAAAACGGCGAGGATGTAGCGCATTGGAAATATCCTTTCAGCGTAGTGGGTTATGGACGGTCACCAGCTTGGTGCCGTCTGGGAATGTCGCCTCGACCTGCACGGAATGGAGCATCTGCGCGATGCCCTCCATGCATTGGTCAGACGTGATGACATGTGCGCCCGCCTCCATCAGGTCGGCCACTGAGCGGCCCTCTCGCGCGCCCTCGACCACGAAATCGGTGATCAGCGCCACCGCCTCGGGGTGGTTGAGCCGAACACCGCGGGCGAGCCTGCCGCGCGCCACCATGGCGGCGAGGCTGATCAAGAGCTTGTCCTTTTCGCGGGGGGTGAGGTTCATCGCGTGTCTCCTAATTCTGCCAGACGCGGGGCAGGGGGCCGGGGCGCAGCACACTGACCAGCCGCATGATCTGACGGCGCAAGGGCCAGCCGTCACCGGCCATCAGGCGGATCACCAGCTTGCCGTCAAAGCCCGAGGCACCCCCTGTGACGCCCGGCTCATCAAGCAGATCCTGCATACGGGGTGCGGCATCCTCGGCCCCCCGCGCCACCAGCGCCAGCGTGGCGAAGGCGCGGGCGCCGTTCAGGATGGCGGGGCCAGCGGTCAGGGCATCGGTGGTGAGATGAAGCGGTTCCACCAGCACAGGCCTGCCCTCGCGGGTGATGCGGCGGGTGTCGCGCAGGGTGGTGCGCGTGACGGTCTCGCCCATGGCGGCGCGGCCAAGGACGACCGCTTCCAGTATCAGGCAGGAGGCATCCTGCGCGAGGTCGATGGTGGTTTCGCGATCCAAGTTGCTGCCGTCGAAAAGGATCGTCTCCTGCGGCAGCCAGTCGAGATGCGCGCCGGACGCGACTCGGTGATGCACGGTGACCCGCGCTGCCGCGCCGGTGCTGCGATAGGCGCGCTCGGCGGTCTGAGTGGTGCCGGTGGCGCGACACCCCGCCGCCAGATCAAGCCGGTAGGACAGGCGGTCTCCACCGGTCAGCCCGCCGGAGGTGTTGAGCAATACGATTTCGGGGCCGGAGGGCCCGGGATGCAGAAATGCCTTGGCCGATCCCTGCTGGTGCAACCGATCCAGCCGCCCGCCATTTGGCCCCGGCAACAACGTCACATGCGCGGCACCAAAGCTGCGTTCCTGAGACGGGGAGGGGGCGGGGCAGGCGGGCATGCGGGGTCTCTTGCTACGTTCAGCCTGAGGCTACCGCCGTTGCGCGGGACTGCCAGTTGCGGGACATCGCCACGTGCGCGCTGCGTGCGCCTGCGCTCTCAAATGCCCAAATAGCAGGCAAGCCGCCCATTAGATGGACACTTCGCGCAAGAGCCGCTCGCGCTCCACGGTCGCCGCAGGCTCGGACAGCCGCACCTCGCCGCGATTGAGCACGACCAGATCGTCGGCCAGATCATAGGCGAAATCGAAGAACTGCTCGACCAGCACGATGGCGATCTCGCCTTCGTCGCGCAAAAGACCGATCACCGCGCCGATCTGCTTGATGATATTGGGCTGGATGCCCTCGGTCGGCTCATCGAGCAACAGTACCCGGGGGCGGGCGATGAGGGCGCGGGCAATGGCGAGCTGCTGCTGCTGCCCGCCCGAGAGGTCACCGCCGCGCCGGTCGCGCATCTGTGCCAGCACCGGGAAGAGGTCGTAGATGCGGGGCGGGATGGTGTGATCGGATTTGGGCAGGCAGGCAAAGCCGGTTTGCAGGTTCTCGGTGACGGTGAGCAGCGGGAAGATCTCGCGCCCCTGCGGGACGTAGGCGATGCCCGATTGCGCGGCCAGCGCGGCGGAGAGGAGGGGCAATTCGCGCCCGTCGAGACTGATCCTCCCACCTGAGTAAGGATGCCGCCCGGCGATGGCCTTCAACAGGCTGGTCTTGCCGACGCCATTGGTGCCCATCACCGCCGTCACCGCACCGGGGCGGGCGGTGAGGCTGACGCCGTGCAGAATCTGCGAGGCGCCGTAATGCAGGGTGAGGCCGTCCACGCTCAGCATCGCTTATCTCCCGAGATAGACATCGATCACCTCTTTGTTCTTCGTAACGTGATCGAGGCTGCCTTCGGCCAGCACCGACCCTTCGTGCAGCACCGTTACCTTGCAGCCAAGGCGGCGCACGAATTCCATGTCATGCTCGATCACCACCACGGCGCGGGTCTGCGCCGCGCGTTTGAGGATGTCGGTGGTGTGCTCGCGCTCGGCGGGGGTCATCCCGGCGGCGGGCTCATCCACCAGCAAAAGGCGCGGGTCCTGCGCCAGCAACATGCCGATCTCCAGCCATTGTTTTTGCCCGTGGCTGAGGTCTCCCGCGCGGCGGGGCAGGTCGTCTGCGAGGCCGATTTCCTGGGCCAATTCCGCGATGCGTGCGGCCCCCTTTGACGAACGACGATAGAGCAGCACGTCAAATGGCCCGCGCTTGTTCTTGAGCGCCATGGAGAGGTTTTCGCGCACGGTCTGTTCCTCGAATACGGTGGGTTTCTGAAACTTGCGGCCAATGCCCGCCCGCGCGATGGCGCTTTCGCTCTTCCCCAGGAGCGAGATGTTTTTCTCGCCCCAGATCACCCGGCCCTCGTCGGGCCGCGTCTTGCCGGTGACGATATCCATGAAGGTTGACTAGCCCGCGCCGTTGGGGCCGATCACGGCGCGCAATTCCGGCTCGGCGATCTGGATCGAGAGGTTGTTGATGGCGCGGAAGCCGTCGAAGCTGACGGAGACGCCGGAGACTTCGAGAAGGGTGCTCATGATTTCCTCACCAGCATGTCGAAGAGCCCGCCGATGCCGCGCGGGAAGAACAGCGTGACGGCGACGAAGCCGAGACCCAGAAGCACCAGCCACCAGTCGGTCCAGTTGATCGTGTAGAAGCCGAGGTCGATATCGGGCGCGCCGCCGCCGGTGAACCAGCTTGACGCGAGCGAGACGACCGCCGCCCCGATCACCGCGCCGTAAAGTCTCCCGCGCCCGCCGATGGCGACCCAGACGGCGAGGTAAATGGACGCGATCGGGGCGATTTCGGCCGGGTTGATGATACCCGCCTGCGGGTAATAGAGCGCGCCTGCAAGGCCCGAGACAACGGCGGTGAGCGTGAAGATCACCAGCTTGTAGCTTTCGACATGGTAGCCGAGAAAGCGCACGCGGTTTTCATTGTCGCGGATGCCGCGAATGACCGAACCGAACTTGCCCGATATGAGCCAGGCGAAGAAGAGATAGCCCAGGCCGAGAGCGGCGGCGGAGGCCCAGAAGAACCATAGCGCGATAGTGGATTGCGGCAGGTGCAGCAGGCCGGGGATGTTCTGCAGGCCCGAGAGGCCATTGTTTCCACGCAGCCCGGTGTCATTCTGGAAGAGGTAGAGCGACAGAGCCAGCGTCATCGCCTGCGTCAGGATCGAGAGATAGACGCCGGTCACGCGGCTGCGGAAGGCGAGCCAGCCGAAGACCAGCGCCAGCAGCCCCGGCACCAGCACCACGAATAGAAGCTGCATGAAAAGGCTGTCGGCGAAGGCCCAGATCAGCGGCAACTCGTTGGAACCCACCACGCCGAAAATCTGGGTGGCGATGGCGTCGTTGATTTCTTCCTGCGTGGGCGGGATGGGGGCGTTTGCGAGCGACTCCACCACGATGCTCTCGGTGCGGGCATACATTAGCCACATGCCGATGGCGTAGCCGCCGAGGCCGAAAAAGGCGAAATGTCCGAGGCTGAGAATGCCGCAATAGCCCCAGACCACGTCCATCGCCACGGCAATGAGGCACAGGCAGAGCGTCATGCCGAGAATCTTGACCATCGAGGTCGAGAGGAGCGCCACCCCGAACCCTTCGGCCAGCACGGTGACGCCGAGGGTGAAGAGGCCGAGACAGCCCAGGAACCACATCACCGAGGGGTTTTCGGCCAGAAAGCTGCGGCGCGGGGTGATGTCAGGTTTGCTCATGGCTCAGTCCCCCGCCGCGCGGCCCTTGAGGGCGACGATGCCCTTGGGGCGGAACTGGATGAAGAGGATCACGAAGAGCACCATGTAGGTCTGCGCCGCCAGCGTGTTGGAGGGGTTGAACCACTCGATCCCCTTTTGCAGAAAGCCGATCAGCGAGGCTCCCGCGAGCGTGCCCCAGACATTGCCGACGCCGCCCACCACCACGGTCATGAAGCTTTGCACGATGTAATTGGCCCCCATCTCGGAGGTGACCTGCGCATAGAGCCCGATGGCCACCCCCGCGATCCCTGCGATGCCGGAGCCGAGGCCGAAGGTCAGCATGTTGATACGGTCGGGATTGATCCCCATCGAGGCGGCCATGCCTGGGTTTTGCGTGACCGCCCGCACCTCCAGCCCCAGACGGGTGCGTTTGAGAATGTAGAGCAGCAGCGCGAGGAAGATGAGGGCGAGGACGAAGATCGCCACGCGGATGGTCGAGATGCTGACGATGTCGTTGAGGGTGATCGCGCCGCCTAGCCAGTCGGGGGCGGTGAGGGGCCGCGCCTGCGTGCCGAAAATGTTCTTGGCCAGTTGTTGCAGGGCGATGGAGATGCCGAAAGTGGCCAGAAGCGTCTCCAGCGGCCTTGTATAGAGATGGCGGATCACCAGCCGCTCCATCGCGACGCCCGCGCCGAAGGTGACGGCAAAGGCGAGCGGCAGGGCGATGAGCAGGCTGACGGTGTAATCGGGGATGAAAAGCTGCACCACATAGCCGGTATAGGCCCCCATCATGATGAACTCGCCATGCGCCATGTTGATCACGCCCATCACGCCGAAGGTGATGGCGAGGCCGATGGCCGCGAGAAAGAAGATTGAGGCGAGCGACAGCCCGTCAAGCACAAGATCGGCGGTCTGGTAGAGGCCGAGGGTGCGCGAGGTGGCGGTGAGCGCGTCCTCGGCGGCCTGCGTGATCTGCGGGTCGGGTTGCAGGTATTCGGCGTAGAAGACATGGGCGGCAACGGCCTGCGCCACTTCGTCGGGGGCGGCGCGGGGCGGCACGGTGCCCGCCTGTTCAAGCGCCTCGTAGGCACGGGCGCGGGCGGCGGTGGTATCAAGCTGGTGCAGCGGCACGCCGCCGACGGTGCCGTCCACGATATGCTGTGCCAGCACGTCGCGCAGATCCGTTGCGGTCTGGCGCGGCGGGGCGAGGTCGGCTTCGACCAGGCGGTCATGGGCCTCGGCCTCGGTGAGATCGGTGCCGACCTCCAGCACGCGGGCGAGGTTGATATCGTCCGGCAGGGTTTCGGCCACGCCGTCGCGGGTGGCGGTGAGTTGGTTGAGAACGCTGCGCGCCTCAATGCTTGTATCGCCGCCAAGCCCGGCAATGGCGTCGAGACGCTCGGATTTCGTGGCCCCGAACTGTGCGACGAGCAGGGTGAGCAGGCGCTCCTTGCGGGTCTTCAGGGCGGGGTCGGTCTCGCCCTCGATGCTGTCGCGCAAGGGCGCGATCTGGCTTTCATCTGCGCTGCGTGTGATCGCCTCCAGTGCCTCTGCGCGGCGGGCGGGGTCGGCGGCGTTCAATTCGAATGGCACGAGGGCTGCGGCGAGTTCGCGGCGCACGCCAGCATTGGGACGGATTTGGTCCACCTCGCGGCTGCCCACTTCGGCCACCGCCGCGCCGCTGTCGATGTCGATGAGGCGCAGGGTGTCGCCCGCCTCCTCGGCGTAGAAGAAGAGCCCGTCCTCAGGGCGCAGATAAACCTCACGTGCCTCCCATTTGCGCAGGAAATCGGCCATTCCGGGGTGATCCGAGGCCAGAAGGTCAGCGATCACCGGGCCGATGGTCTGGCGCGATGGCTTGGCGAGATCGGCCTGGTGCTCTTGCAGGAGCGGTTGAAGCGCATCCTGCGCCGTCGCCACGCCGGGGCGCAGGACCATGGCGCAGGCGAGGATCATCAGCAGCGCCACGGCGCGGGCAAGGAGGGCGGTGAAACGCATGGTCTGTCCGGTCCTGAGCGGGGAATTCGGTGTGAGGAACCGCGCGGGGAGGTCCCGCGCGGCCCTGTTGCCTCAGTAGTTCGAGGTCATCTGCACGCAGGTGCCAGTCTCAGTATTGTACATGCCGCAGCCGAGATCCTTCCAGTCGCTCTTGAGCGGCGCGCTCTCGGGCAAGTGGTCGGTCCAGGCATCGCCGGGCACTTCCGCGGTCTGGCTGATGATGTCGAACTGACCATCATCGCGGATCTCGCCGATCAGCACCGGCTTGGAGAGGTGGTGATTGGCGTTCATCACCGCCGTGCCGCCGGTGAGGTTGGGATATTCCTGCCCCCACATCGCCGCGCGCACCGCGTCCACATCGGTGGTGCCCGCCTCGGTCACGGCATTCACCCACATGTTGAAGCCGATGTAATGCGCCTCCATCGGGTCGTTGGTGACGCGCTCTTCGCCGGCATAGGCCTTCCATGCCTCGACGAACTCGGCGTTGATCTCGGTATCTGCGGATTGGAAGTAATTCCACGCCGCGAGATGGCCGACGAGCGGCGCTGTATCGAGGCCCGAAAGTTCTTCCTCGCCCACCGAGAAGGCGACGACGGGGATATCGGCAGCGTCCACGCCTTGTGCGGCCAATTCCTTGTAGAAGCCCACATTGGCATCGCCGTTGATGGTTGAGATCACGCCCACCTGCTTGCCCGAGGCCCCGAGCGCCACCACGTCCGAGACGATGGTGGCCCAGTCGGAATGGCCGAAGGGGGTGTAGTTGACGAAGATGTCCTCATCCGCGATGCCCTTGGATTTCAGGTAGGAATCGAGGATGTTGTTGGTGGTGCGGGGATAGACATAATCGGTGCCCAGGAGCGCGAAGCTCTCGACGCCAAGCTCTTCGAGGAAGTAATCCACCGCCGGGATCGCCTGCTGATTGGGCGCGGCACCGGTGTAGAAGACGTTCTTCGAGCTTTCCTCGCCCTCGTATTGCACAGGGTAGAACATCAGCCCGTTGAGTTCCTCCAGCACCGGCAGCGCCGATTTGCGGCTCACGGATGTCCAGGAGCCGAAGATCACGTCGACCTCGCTCACGGTCAGCAATTCGCGCGCTTTTTCCGCAAAGAGCGGCCAGTCGGAGGCGGGATCGACCACCACAGCCTCGATCTCGCAGCCCAGAAGGCCGCCCTTGGCGTTCTGTTGTTCGACCAGCATCAGGACTGTGTCCTTGAGCGTGGTTTCAGAAATCGCCATCGTGCCCGACAGCGAATGCAGGACACCCACTTTTACGGGGCAGTCCTGTGCCCAAGCGGGGGCGCTCAAAAGTGCGGTTGTCGTGGCGAGGCTCGCCAGCATGGTCTTGGTTGTCATCTCTCGGAAACTCCCATGTCAGGGCTGCGCGGGCGGCAAGGGGTGGCTTTCCAAGCCAAATTCCCACTGCTAGGCTTGCGCGGCAGCATCTTGTGTGTTGTTGCCGTCCAGCGGTTTCTAGTCTGCCCGGACCGGGGCCGCTGGTCGGTATTTTCGCCCTCTCAGGCAGCGTCATCCAACATTGCAAGATGCGGCTGCGCCAATGATTGGCGCTTGACGGTGCATTTTATGCAGAGCTTAGCCAATTATTTGGGCGGCTTTGACGCGACTTGCCTATTTGTTCGGCAGTGCCTCACGGCGGGTTCGCTGCGCTGCAGCATTTTCGCGTGGCTGCGGCGCTCTTTCTTTTCGCGGGCATTGCCCGTAGGATTCTGCCCAAGGGACCGGGCGATGGTGCCCGGGCGACAGGGTAAGCGGCAGTCATGAGCATCGGCGACATCAACGGCGATCTGGGGGATCAGACCTGGGCGGATGTGCTTCGGGCGATGGACCGCACCTATGCCGAACTGGTCGATTACCAGGAGCAGCTTGAAAGCCGTAATGCAGAACTGACCAATCTGCGGCATTTTCTGTCCTCGATCATGGTCTCGATCAGCGACTATCTGGTCGTCGCCGACAAGCATGGCACCATCGCCGATGCGAGCGCGTCGTTCTGCAATCTCGTGGGAATCGAGGTCGCGGATCTTGCCGGTCGACCCTTGCGCGATTTCGTCGCTGAGGCCGATACCGGCGGGCTGGGCGAGGCGATGTCCGAAACCGTCGCGCTGCGCCGCACCCACACGCGGAGCGCTGATCTGGTTACGCCCGACGGGCTGGAGCCGGTGGAATTCAGCATCGCGCCGCAGCTGGACCGCCGCCGCAAGAGCACCGGCGTGGTGCTGACCGGGCGGCCATTGGGGGCGCTCAAGCGCGCCTATGCCGAACTGGAGCGCAGCCACGAGGCGCTCAAGCAGACGCAGGGGCAGTTGGTGCGCAACGAAAAGATGGCCTCACTGGGCCGTTTGCTGGCTGGGGTGGCGCATGAGTTGAACAACCCGATCAGCTTTGTATACGCCAACACCCACACGCTGGAGAAATACCTGGCGCGGTTCGAGACCTATTTCGAGCGGGTGCAGGCGGGGGCAAGCCGCGAGGACCTGGTGGCGCTGCGCGAAGAGTTGAAGCTGGATCGCAATCTCAAGAACCTGGCCCAGGTGGTGCAGGGGGCGCGCGACGGGGCCGAACGGGTGCGCGACATTGTCGAGGACTTGCGCCGTCTTTCGGCGGATGGCGCGGGAGAGATGTCGGATTTCGATCTGGCAGAGACCGCACGCGTCGCCGTCAACTGGATCGAGCGGGGCAGTAAATCCGAGATGCGCATCAGCTTCACCGGTGAGGAACCCTGCCGGGTGCGGGGGCGGCCGGGCCATATCCAGCAGGTCTTGATGAACCTCGTACAGAACGCCTTTGATGCGATGGACGGCGTCGAGGACCCTGCGCTGCGGCTGGATATGCGCTATGAAGGCGCGTTCGCGGTGCTGGATATCTGCGATACCGGCCCGGGCATCCCCTCGGCGCAGGCGCAGGCGATTTTCGATCCGTTCTTCACCACCAAGGAGGTGGGCAAGGGCACGGGGCTGGGCCTGTCGATCTCGCACAAGATCGTCGAGGAACATGGCGGCACGCTGGAACTGGTCGAGGGGGCTGATCCCGGCGCCTGTTTCCGGTTGCGCCTGCCTGCGGGAGAACGCGCATGAACATCCTGTGGCTGCAATCGGGGGGCTGCGGCGGCTGCACAATGTCGCTGCTCTGTGCCGAGGACCCCAATGTGCTGGCGCTGTTGGATGGCGCAGGGCTGGAGTTTCTCTGGCATCCGACGCTGAGCGAGGCCACGGGTGCGCCGGTGCGAGCGATGTTGGAAGACATTCGCGCGGGGCGGCGGTCGCTGGATATTCTCTGTGTCGAAGGTTCGATCCTGCGTGGGCCGAATGGTACCGGGCGCTATCACATGCTGGCGGGCACGGGGCGTTCGATGCTCGACTGGTTGCGTGATCTGGCACCAAGGGCCGCGCATGTGGTGGCGGTGGGCACCTGCGCCACCTATGGCGGCGTGACCTCGGCCGGAGAGAACCCCGCCGATGCGGTGGGTGTGCAATATGACGGGGCGCATCCCGGCGGGGCGCTGCCCGCCGGTTTCCGGTCGCGTGCAGGCATGCCGGTGATCAATGTGGCAGGCTGCCCCACGCATCCCGACTGGGTGACGGAGACGTTATTGATGCTGGCTGCCGGTGAGCTGCGCGAAGACATGCTGGACGGTTATGCGCGGCCAAGGTTCTATGCCGATCATCTGGTGCATCACGCCTGCCCCAAGAACGAGTTCTATGAATACAAGGCGAGCGCCACGCATCTGTCGGAGATGGGCTGCATGATGGAACATCTGGGTTGCGTGGGCACGCAGGCGGTCGGGGATTGCAATATCCGCGGCTGGAACGGCGAGGGCAGTTGCACGCGCGCGGGGTACCCCTGTATCAACTGTACTGCGCCCGAATTCGAGGAGCCCGGCCACGGCTTTGCCGAAACGCCGAAATTTGCGGGCATCCCGGTCGGGCTGCCGTCGGACATGCCAAAGGCGTGGTTCATGGCACTGGCAAGCCTGTCGAAAGCAGCAACGCCGCCGCGCATCGCGCGCAATGCCGTGGCCGACCGGATCACCGTGCCCCCCAGCCTCAAGAAACCCAAACCATGAGCGAGGCGCAGCTTCTGGTCGGGCCGTTCAATCGCGTCGAGGGCGATCTGGAAATCCGTCTCGACGTGGAGGCGGGGCGTGTGCGCGCGGCTTACGTCAATTCGCCGCTCTTTCGCGGGTTCGAGCGGATGCTATTGGGCAAGGGGGCGATGGATGCCCTGACCATCACGCCGCGCATTTGCGGGATTTGCTCGATCAGCCAGTCGGCGGCGGCGGCCCGGGCGCTGGCGCAGGCGGCGGGGGTGGTGCCGGCACCCGAGGGCGAGAAGGTCGCGGCACTCTTGCATGCGGTTGAAAATCAGGCCGATCACATGACGCATTTCAACCTGTTCTTCATGCCTGATTTCGCGCGGCCGGACTATGCGGGGCATGACTGGCATGACCGCACCGTGGCACGGTTTACGGCGATGAAGGGCTCTGCCCTGCATGCCGCAATGGAGGCGCGGGCGCGGCTGTTGCATATCGTGGGCCTCTTGGGCGGCAAGTGGCCGCATACGATGGCCATTCAACCCGGTGGCGTGACACGCGCGCCAAGCCTGCGCGACAAGCTGCGGATGCAGGCCAGTTTGCGCGCCTTTCGTGCGTATCTGGAGGCGGAGATGTTCGGTGCGCCGCTGGAGGACTTCATCGCGCTCGACGGCATCGCGGCTATGGAAGCGTGGCAAACGGGCGATGTCGGGTTGTTTCTGGAAATTGCCGACGATCTCGATCTGGCGCGCATGGGGTGCGGCGCCGGGCGGTATCTGTCCTACGGGGCCTATCCGACAGCGACTGGTCCTGTCTTTGCGCGCGGCATCTGGACCGGAGGTGCGGCGGGGCTGTTCGATCCTGCGCTGATCCGCGAGGATCTGAGCCATGCCTGGATGCTGGGCGAGGCGGCGCATCCCGAGGCCGGGCAGACCCTGCCCGACGAGGCGATGCGCGATCCGGGATATAGCTGGTGCAAGGCCCCGCGCCTGGACGGGTTGGGCTATGAGACCGGTGCCTTGGCGCGGCAGGTGGTGGATGGGCACGCCCTGGCGCGGGCGCTGGCCCGCGAGGGCGGCGTGCGGGCGCGCATTGTCGGGCGGCTGCTGGAAATCGCGCGTACGCAGGTGGTGATGGAGGAGATGTTGGCCGCGATCGACCCTGCCGAACGGTTCATGGCCGAATGGTCGCCGCCACGGGACGGGGCGGGCGAGGGCCTGGTGGAGGCCGCGCGCGGTGCCTTGGGCCACTGGTGCATGATCGAGAACGGGCGCATTGCCTCCTGGCAGATCATCGCGCCGACGACGTGGAATTTCAGCCCGCGCGACGCGGGGGGCGTGCCGGGGCCGCTCGAGGCGGCGCTGGTCGGGGCGGAGGTGCAGCCGGGGGAGGATACGCCGCTTGCGGTGCAGCATATCGTGCGCAGTTTCGATCCTTGCATGGTCTGCACGGTGCATTGATGGGAAATTTTGGGGGCTCTGCCCCCGTCGCCGTATCGGCGACTCCCCCGGAATATTTGAGGCAAGATGAAGAGCAGGGCGATGGCTGAGGGCTGGCGCATCCGGGTGCGGGGGCAGGTGCAGGGGGTGGGGTTTCGTCCCTTCATCTGGCAACTGGCGCGCGAGATGGGGCTGCGGGGCCGTGTCCTGAACGATGCCGAGGGGGTGCTGATCGAGGCGGCGGGGCCGGGATTGGCGGTGTTCGTGGCGGCGATCCGTGACCGTGCGCCGCTTTTGGCGCGGATTGATTCCATTGAATATCAAGAGGTTGAGATCGATTCTGGTGCCGCGTTCGAGATCGCGGCGAGCGGGGCGGCGGGGGCCGAGACGCGGGTGACGCCGGATGCGGCGACTTGCCCGGATTGCGTGGCGGAGATCAACGCGCCGGGGCGCAGGCAGGGCTATGCCTTCACCAATTGCACCCATTGCGGGCCGCGATTCACCATTCTGCAGGGCTTGCCCTATGACCGGGCGCGGACCACGATGGCGGCGTTTCCGATATGCGATGCCTGTCGGGCCGAGTACGAAAATCCCGGCGACCGGCGCTTTCACGCGCAGCCCGTGGCCTGCCCTGACTGCGGCCCGCGTATCTGGTTGGAGCCGAAGGACGGGGACCCGATTGCGGGGGCTGTATCGTGTCTGCAAAGCGTCGGTATTCTGTCGGTAAAGGGATTGGGCGGTTTCCACCTTGCTTGTGACGCGCGCGCGCCTGCGGCGGTGGCGCTCTTGCGGGCGCGCAAGCGGCGTCCGACCAAGCCCTTTGCGCTGATGGGCACGCTGGAGATGATCCGCGCGTATTGCGCCGTGTCGGAGGAGGAAGCGGCGCTGCTGCGCGATCCGGCGGCCCCGATCGTGCTGCTGCGCAAGGCGGGGGACGCGCTGCCCGAGGCAGTGGCGCCGGGGCAAGCGGTGCTGGGGTGGATGCTGCCCTATACCCCGCTGCATCACCTGCTGATCGATGCCTTCGGCGGGCCGCTGGTAATGACGAGCGGCAATCTGTCCGGTGAGCCGCAGGTGATCGGCAACGCGGAGGCACGCGAGAAACTGGGCGGCTTCGCGGATGCCTTTCTGATGCATGATCGCGACATCGCCCGGCGGCTGGATGACAGCGTGGAGCGCGCGCATCCGCCGATGGTGCTGCGCCGCGCGCGGGGCCGGGTGCCGGGTACGCTGCCCCTGCCTGAAGGTTTTGAGGATGCGCCGCAGGTCGTGGCCTATGGCGGGCAGATGAAGGCGGCGATTTGCCTGGTGAAGAACGGTCAGGCGCTGCTGGGGCATCATCTGGGCGAGTTGGACGAGGCGCTGACCCATGATGCGTTTCTGGCGGCGGATGCGGATTACGGGGCGCTCTTCGATCATCACCCGGAGATCGTGGCCTGCGATCCGCATCCCGGATACCGCGCGACGCAGCATGCCCATGCCTGTGGCCTGCCGGTGGAAGAGGTGCAGCATCACCACGCGCATTTGGCCGCCTGCATGGCCGAGAATGGCTGGCCGCTTTCGGGCGGGCGTGTGGCGGGGATCGTGTTGGATGGTTTGGGGCTGGGGGCCGATGGCACGATCTGGGGCGGTGAGGTGTTGCTGGGGGATTACTGTGGCTTTGAGCGGCGCGGATGGCTGAGCCCGGTGGCGATGCCGGGCGGCGACATGGCGAGCCGCGAGCCGTGGCGCAACGCGCTGGCGCAGCTTGATGCGGCGGGGCTGGGGCACGTGGCCGATGAGATCTTCGGTGCGCACCCGCTTGGCCTGCTGCGGCAGGCGGTGCGGGCGGGGGTGAATGCGCCGCTGACGTCGTCGGCGGGGCGGCTCTTCGATGCCTTTGCCGCCGTGCTGGGGTTCGAGGCGGCGCAATCCTATGAGGGTGAGGCGGCGATGACGCTGGAGGCCCGGGCGGTGCCGGGCGATGTCGGGGCCTATCCTCTGGGGGGCGTCGACGGGGTGATCGAGGCGGAACCGCTGTGGCAGGCCTGGGCGCGGGACCGCGCGGCGGGGGTCGCGCCCGAGCTGATGGCGGCGCGGTTTCATGCCGGGTTGGCGCGAGGGTTTGCCGCCCGCGCGCGGGCGCTGGTCGAGAGCGGCGAGACGGCGGCGGTGGCGCTTTCGGGCGGGTGTTTCCAGAATGCACTGTTGCTGGAGATGACTGTCGCGGCGCTGGGCGATCTGCCGGTGCTGATCCATCGCCTTGTGCCTGCCAATGATGGTGGTCTGGCGCTGGGGCAGGCGGTTGTGGCGGCGGCGCGGGCGGTAAGCCGCTGACCGGCAGGCGTGGTCAGCCGGTCAGCAGATGGCCGGTGGAGCCGGGGGACGGTTTGGCCAAAGTCGCCTTAACCATCTGATTTATATATCATTACCAATAGGGGCGGTGAGGTCGTCTTTTCTTGGACAGGCACGACAGCGCTTGGTTTGATGACACTCAGGGGGATGTATACGCGTGCATCCCGAGGGGAAGACCGAGGGAGGACCAGCCTTGAGCCAGATCGAAACCTTTTATGATGTGATGCGCAGGCAGGGGATCACCCGGCGCAGTTTCATGAAATACTGCTCGCTTACGGCGGCCGCATTGGGGCTGAGCCCGGCGATGGTGCCGCGCATCGCGCATGCGATGGAGACCAAGCCGCGCACCCCGGTGATCTGGGTGCACGGGCTGGAATGCACCTGCTGTTCGGAGAGTTTCATACGTTCGGCCCACCCTTTGGCCAAGGATGTGGTGCTGTCGATGATCAGTCTCGACTATGACGACACGTTGATGGCCGCCGCCGGGCATCAGGCCGAAGCGGCGATGCGGGACACGATCGAGAAGTACAAGGGCAACTACATCCTTGCGGTCGAGGGCAATCCGCCGCTCAACGAGGATGGCATGTTCTGCATCTCGGGCGGCAAGCCGTTTGTCGAGAAGCTGCGCTATGCCGCCAAGGATGCCAAGGCGATCATCAGTTGGGGGGCGTGCGCGTCCTATGGCTGTGTGCAGGCCGCCAAGCCCAATCCGACGCAGGCGACGCCGGTGCACAAGGTCATCACCGACAAGCCGATCATCAAGGTGCCGGGCTGCCCGCCGATTGCGGAGGTGATGACCGGGGTGATCACCTACATGCTCACCTTTGACCGTCTGCCGGAGCTGGACCGGCAGGGGCGGCCGACGATGTTTTACGGTCAGCGTATCCATGACAAGTGCTATCGTCGGCCGCATTTCGACGCGGGCCAGTTCGTCGAGCAATGGGACGACGAGAACGCGCGCAAGGGCTATTGCCTCTACAAGATGGGGTGCAAGGGGCCGACGACCTATAACGCCTGCTCCACCGTGCGCTGGAACGAGGGGGTGAGTTTTCCGATTCAGTCGGGTCATGGCTGTATCGGCTGTTCCGAGGACGGGTTCTGGGATCAGGGCAGTTTCTATGACCGGGTGACGGATCTGACGCAGTTCGGGGTCGAGGCCAATGCCGACAAGGTCGGCATGGCTGCCGCTGGCGTGGTGGGGGCCGGTGTGGCCGTTCACGCCGCCATATCGGCGCTGAAGGCGGCGCAGAAGAAAACACAGACCCAAGTCACCAAACAACCCAGCAAAGAGGAGGCTTGAAGCCCATGACTGTGACGCCGAACGGCTTTGACCTCGACAATACGGGCCGCCGCATCGTGGTGGACCCGGTGACGCGGATCGAAGGGCATATGCGCTGCGAAGTGAATGTGGATGATCAGGGTGTCATTCGCAACGCGGTCTCTACGGGCACCATGTGGCGCGGGCTCGAGGTGATCCTCAAGGGCCGCGATCCGCGCGACGCCTGGGCCTTTACCGAGCGCATCTGTGGCGTCTGCACCGGCACGCATGCGCTGACGAGCGTGCGGGCGGTGGAGGACGCGCTGGGCATCACGATCCCCGACAACGCCAATTCCATTCGCAACATCATGCAGCTGAACCTGGAAATTCACGATCATGTCGTGCATTTCTATCACCTGCATGCGCTGGATTGGGTGAATCCGATCAACGCGCTGCGCGCCGATCCCAAGGCGACGAGCGAGTTGCAGCAGGCGGTGAGCCCGTCGCATCCGCTGTCCTCGCCCGGCTATTTCCGCGATGTGCAGAACCGGCTCAAGAAATTCGTGGAAAGCGGGCAGCTGGGGCTGTTCAAGAACGGCTATTGGGACAATCCCGCCTATCTGTTGCCGCCCGAGGCGGATCTGATGGCCACGACGCATTACCTCGAGGCACTGGATCTGCAGAAGGAGATCGTCAAGATTCACACCATCTTTGGCGGCAAGAACCCGCATCCCAACTGGCTGGTGGGGGGCGTGCCCTGCCCGATCAACGTGCATTCCACAGGGGCGGTGGGCGCAATCAACATGGAGCGGCTGAACATGGTCAGTTCCATCATTGATCTGTGTGACGAGTTCAACCGCAACGTTTATCTGCCGGATGTGATCGCCATTGGTGGGTTCTACAAGCAATGGCTGCATGGTGGCGGGCTGTCGGGCAAATCGGTCATGGCCTATGGGGATTTTCCCGAGAACCCCAATGACTTCTCGCCCGCCAACCTGCATCTGCCGAGGGGCGCGATCATCAACGGCAACCTCAACGAGGTGCATGAGGTCGATGTGCGCGACCCCGAGCAGATACAGGAATTTGTCGATCACAGCTGGTATCGATATGGCGAGGCGGGCAAGGGGCTGCACCCCTGGGATGGAGAAACCGAGGCCAATTACGAGCTTGGCCCCAATGCCAAGGGCACGCGCACCAATATCGAGCAGATCGACGAGGCGGCGAAATACAGCTGGATCAAGGCACCGCGCTGGCGCGGTCATGCGATGGAGGTGGGGCCGCTGGCGCGCTATGTCGTGGGCTATGCGCAGGGGCACGAGGATATCCGCAATCAGGTGGATGGCCTGTTGCGCGCGCTCGATGTGCCGTTCGATGCGATTTTCTCGACCCTCGGGCGCACCGCTGCGCGGGCGCTGGAATCGGAATATTGCGGGCGGCTGCAAAAGCATTTCTTCGACAAGCTGGTGCAGAACATCAAGAACGGCGATGAGAGCACCGCCAATATCGCCAAATGGGACCCCTCGACATGGCCCAAGGAGGCCAAGGGCGTGGGCATGACCGAGGCCCCGCGCGGCGCGCTGGGGCATTGGATCAAGATCAAGGACGGACGCATCGAGAATTACCAATGCGTGGTGCCGACGACATGGAACGGCAGCCCGCGCGACACCGCAGGCAATATCGGGGCGTTCGAGGCGTCGCTGATGAACACGCCGATGGAACGGCCCGAAGAGCCGGTCGAGATCCTGCGCACGCTGCACAGTTTCGATCCGTGTCTGGCCTGTTCCACGCATGTGATGTCGGAAGAGGGCGACGCATTGACCACGGTCAAGGTGCGCTGATCCAAGGGAGGAAGAGACCATGAAACACGCAATCACGATCTATCTGGCGGGCACGGGTGCTGCCTTGGCGCATGGCGGGCACGATGCGGCGCTGCCGCAAGAGGGGCTGCTGCATTGGCTGGCCGCACCGGTGCATGCGCCGGGGCTGATCCTGCTGGCGGTGGTTCTGGGCGGGCTGGCGGTCTGGCGCGCCACACGCCGCAGGGATTGAGGGAGGCCATGTCATGAGCAGCAGCGATAGCGGGTTGCATGACGCCGACGAGGGCGATCTAGCCACCGTGGCGCGGCAGACGAGCGTCTATGTTTACGAGGTGCCGGTGCGGCTCTGGCACTGGATCAATGCGCTCGCGATCCTCGTGCTGTGCGTGACGGGATATTTCATCGGCGCGCCGCCGCCCTCGATGCAGATCGCCGAGGCAACGCATCAGTTCGTCTTTGGCTATATCCGGTTCGCGCATTTCGCGGCGGGCTGGATCCTTGCCATCGGGTTTCTGGGGCGGATCTACTGGGCGATCTTCGGCAATCACCATGCCCGGCAATTGTTCTTTGTGCCGCTATGGCGCGGGGCGTGGTGGCGCGAGGTGTTCTTTGAATTGCGCTGGTATCTGTTTCTGGAACGCGAGCCCAAGAAATACGTGGGCCATAACCCGCTGGCGCAACTGGCGATGTTCTGTTTCATCACGCTGGGGGGGTCCTTCATGATCGTGACCGGCCTTGCGCTCTATTCCGAGGGGCTGGGCAAGGAAAGCGGTCTGTACGCCATGTTCGGCTGGGTGTTCACGCTGTTCGGCAACAACCCGCATATCGTGCATACCTATCATCACCTTGGGATGTGGTGGATCGTGATCTTCATGATCATCCATATCTACGTGGCCATCCGCGAGGATATCATGAGCCGTCAATCCATCGTCTCGACGATGATTTCCGGCACGCGGACATTCAAGGACGACCGGCCCGACTGATCGCAGGGCATCCGTTCGAACAAGAGGTGGAAAGGCGGGTATGCGACCCGCCTTTTCCTTTTGGATGGTTTGTTTCCAATATACCTGAATGATGGATATTAAGATTCCATTAATTGCCTTGATTGGTGCAGGAGTGCCGTGTAAACATCTGTTTTGAATTGATTTTTTATCCCTGTGCGCAGGCCGGTTTTTGGTGTCCATCGGCATGCCGGGCGGTCAGTCTCGGGGCGAGGATCGCAATCGCGCATGGAGGAGGAGACATGCAGCCAAGCGTGCTGATACTGGGCATTGGAAACGTGCTCTGGGCGGATGAGGGGTTTGGCGTGCGCTGTGTCGAGCGGCTGGCGGCACGCTGGTCGTTCGGGGCCGGGGTCACGGTGCTGGATGGCGGCACGCAGGGGTTATACCTGCTGCCGTTCATGGAGGGCGCCGACCGGCTGATCGTGTTCGATGCGGTCGATTACGGCCTGCCCCCCGGCACGATGAAAATCGTCGAGGACGAAGCCGTGCCCGCCTTCATGGGCGCGAAAAAGATGAGCCTGCATCAGACCGGGTTTCAGGACGTGATCGCCACGGCGCAATTGATGGGCTACTGCCCCGAGCGCCTGTTGCTGATCGGCTGTCAGCCCGAGGAGCTGGAGGATTACGGCGGTGGCCTGCGCGATGTCGTGGCCGCGCAGATCGACCCTGCCATCGAGGTGGCGCTGGCGCGGCTGCGCGACTGGGGTGTCGAGATGCGCCCCGGCATGAGCGACGCCACGCTGCTGGCTGACCCGTCGATCCGGCAGGATGCCTATGAGACCGGCCGCCCGAGTGCCGATACCGCCTGTCGCGTCGGCGACGCGCGGTTTTTTCCCGGTGAGGGCTGAGCGATGTGCGTGGGCATTCCCATGCGCGTCATCTCGGTCGACGGGATCGCCGCGCGCGCCACGGATGGCGAGGATGAGGCGTTGATTGACCTGACGCTGACCGGTGCGGTGGCGCCCGGCACCTGGGTGCTGACCCACCTGGGCGCGGCGCGCGAGGTTCTGGACGAGGCCGAGGCGCACAAGATCGCCGCCGCCGTGCGCGCGCTCAAATCCATCATGGCGGGGGGCGGGATGGGCGATGCCTTTGCCGATCTGGAGGCGCGCGCGCCCACCCTGCCGCCGCATCTGCACGCCGCCCGCGCTGCGGGCAAGACCACCGCATGAAAGAGGGAACGCACATGACACATCCGTTGATCGACCGGCTGAGCACCGAACTGGGCTGGCCCTATCTGGACAGCGCCGAGGGTCTGGCCGCGTTCACCACGCCCGAGGGGGTGCATGTGCTCTTTGTGCCCGGCGACCCGGCGCGCAATCTGGAGAGCGCCGATGTGGCGGTGATCCTGCCCGAGTTGCGGATGGCCTTTCAGGGCCGCTTCGATTGTGCCGTGGTGGGCGATGCCATCGAGACCGAGCTGCGCGAGGCGACCAAGGTGTTCAAGACGCCGAGCCTGATCTTTTACCGCGCGGGCGAGGTGATCGGGGCGATCCCCAAGGTGCGCGACTGGGACGAATACATGGCCCGGATCACGCAGATCCTGACCCGCAGCCAAGCCGCCTGAGGAGACAGCACATGGTCAGCAATTTTCATCTGCCGCCGACGGGGTACGGGCCCGGATCGCAGCCGTTGGGCGAGGAGGGCGAGGCGCTCGAATATCTGCCGATGCCGCAGGACATGCGGGCCTATTCCCCGCATCTGCCCGAGGTCGAGGTGGACGATCACCTGACCCCGGCGCTTGATCTTTTGCGCGAGATCGCGCTTGCCGCGGATGCCTGCGGTCGGGGTGGGGGCAACCGGCGGTTCGATCTGTCCGGGCTGGACCCGGCCAATCGCGCGCTGATCGCCGAGACGATGTGCGCGGGCGAGGTGGCGGTGAAGATCCACGACATCCCGGCGATTGCCGTTCAGGAAAGCGTGTTTGCCGGGGTCTGGGGGCTGAAGGGCGCGGGCGTCGATGCCATTGAGGTGGGGCCGGTGCCGGATCAGGCGCTGACCCGGGCCTTTGCGCCGCGCCGGGCCGGGCAGCAGGTGCCGAAGGGGCCGCAGGTGGTGAACGCGCCGCCGCTGCTGGTCGAGTTGCAGGACAAGTCGGCGCAGTTCGCAGCGGGGACCGAGGTGCATGTGATCAACCTGACGCTTCTGCCGCATACCGAGGCGGATCTGGAGTGGCTGGAGGCACAGCTGGGGCAGGGATCGGTTGATATCCTGTCGCGCGGCTATGGCAATTGCCGGATCACCGCGACCGCGCTTCGCCATGTCTGGCGGGTGCGGTTCTACAATTCGATGGATGTGCTGATCCTCGACACGTTCGAGGTGACGGAGATGCCCGAGGTGGCGCTGGCGGCCTCCGAGGATCTGGTGGATAGTGGCGAGCGTATCCTCGAAGTGCTGGAGGCGATCCGATGAGCGGGTTCGAGGGCTCGTATCTGGGAGCCAATGACAAGATCAGCCCGCAGGCGATCATGGAATGCAAGATCTGCTGGACGCCCTATGACCCGGCCGAGGGCGACGATACACGGCAGATCGACGCCGGCACGCCCTTCATAGCGCTGCCAGAGGACTGGAAATGCCCCAATTGCGATGCGCCCAAGGAACAGTTTCTGGTGGGCGAGGACCCCGGCAGCGGGGCGATGGCCGAGGCGGCGATGATCGGGGCGAAGACCCATGCGCTGGTCACCGATTTCACCGAAGTCTGGCACGGCAGGATGCGCGATCTGCCGATGGTCAACAAGATGCTGCATGTGCAGGCGGTGGGGTTTCAATTGCATGAGGGGCGGCCCCTGGGCGTGCTGATCAGCCCGTGGTTCATGAACCTTGTGCAGCTGCCCGCCGAGGGCGAGGATTGGTCGGCCCTTGTGCCGGGGGCAAAGGAGGTCATCGGCTTTGCCTCGGGGGACTATGAGTTCATCCACAACACCCGCGAGATGGTGGGTGGCTACAAGGCCTGTTCGCTGTTCTCGCCGATGGCAGATTTCCGCACGCAGGCGCAGGCGGTCGAGGTGGCCGAGGCGGTGATGGTGGCGCTGTTTCAGGACGAGCATCGGGCCGAAACCGACCGCGCCGCCGATATCCGCGCGGCACGCGAGGCGGAGATTGCCGCGAATGAGCCACCCGAGACCCTGCCCGTGGACCCTACCCGCCGACAGGTGATTTCGGGCGGGCTGGCGGGCGAGGGCTGATCGGATGGGCACGCTTGACCGGACTGTGAGCGGCATGCGGGTGGTGGCGGCCCCCCCCCTGCCGCTGGCGCGTCTGGTCGAGGGGCGCGGCGTCGAGGAGGTGGCGGAGTTGCTGCCGCGCCTCTTCAACCTGTGCCGGGTGGCGCAATCGGTGGCGCTGCGCCTTGCACTGGGTCTGCCGGTCGGGGACATGCGCGCGCTGGCGGTCGAGATCGCGCGCGACCATGCGTTGAAACTGGGCGTTATCTGGCCTGCGCGGCTGGGTCTTGCGGCCTGTGCCGACCCGCGCGGCGGGGTGCTGGGCGGGCCGTTTCCGCAGGAGGCGGGCGCGTTCGAGACCTATCTGCAGGGGAATGCCGGCATCGCGCCGCTGCTGCGGGCTGTGGTGGCGCGGTTCGGGCCGCAGGACGGGGTCTGCCTGGCCTTGCCCGAGGTGTCGCCCGAGAGCGTTCTGGCCGAGACGGCGCAGGAAAATTCGGTTGCCGCGCGGCATCTGGCGCATCCGGTGATGCGGCATGTCGAGGCGGGCCATGGGCGTGGGCCGCTGTGGCGGGTGGTGGCGCGCGCGCTTGATCTGGAGGCGGCGGAGCGGGGCGATCTGCCTGCGCCGCGCCTGATCGGCGAGGGCGCGGCGGTGGTGCCTGCCGCGCGCGGCCTTTATGCCGTGCAGGCCGAGGTCTGGGAGGGGCATGTGATGCGGCTGCGCCGGGTGACGCCGACCGATCATCTGCTTGCCCCCGGCGGGATCATGGAGTGTGCGCTTGCCAGCCTGCCACGGTCCAAGCATTGTGAGGCCGGGCTGCTGGTCGATCTGCTCGATCCCTGCACGCCGGTCACGCTGAAAGGGGGCACGCATGCATGAGATGTCGCTGGTCGAGGGCATCCGCCGGGTGATCGAGGATCAGGCACGCGCGCATGAGTTTACGCGGGTCAAGGTGCTGCGGGTGGAAATCGGGCGCTTTGCCTGCGTCGAGAAACCGGCGCTGGAGTTTGCCTTTGACGTGGTGATGCGGGGCAGTGTGGCCGAGGGCGCAACGCTGGAGATGATCGACCTGGCCGGGCGCGCCATGTGCTACGACTGCGTGGCCGAAGTCGAGATCGCCGAGCGGCTGTCGCCCTGTCCGGATTGCGGCGGCGGGCGGCTGATGCCGGTCGCGGGAGATGAAATGCGGATCAAGGATATGGAGGTGATCTGATGTGCAATGTGTGTGGCTGCGGAACGGGAACGGTCGAGGGTCAGGATCACGACCACTCCCACCATCATCATCACGACCATGATCATGCACATGGCGACCTGCATTTCGGGCATGGCCCGGCGGGCGTCGAGGTGGCGGGGATGAGCCAGGAGCGGCTGATCGAGATCGAGACCGATATCCTGTCGAAGAACGACCGCTACGCCGCTGCCAACCGCGCGCGGCTGGCAGCACTTGGGGCCTTTGCGATCAACCTCGTGTCGTCCCCGGGATCGGGCAAGACCACGCTCTTGTGCCGGACCATCGAGGCGCTGGGCGCGCAGCCGCTGGCGGTGATCGAGGGCGATCAGCAGACTGCCAACGATGCCGACCGCATCCGCGCCACCGGCGCGCAGGCGGTGCAGGTCAATACCGGCAAGGGCTGTCATCTGGACGGGCATATGGTGGGACACGCGATGGAACATCTGGAGATCGCGCCCGCCTCGCTATTGTTCATCGAGAATGTCGGCAATCTGGTCTGTCCGGCCGCGTTCGATCTGGGCGAGGATTGCAAGGTGGCGATCCTGAGCGTGACCGAGGGCGAGGACAAGCCGCTGAAATATCCCGACATGTTCACCGCCTCACGGCTGGCACTCTTGAACAAGGTCGATCTGGCACCCTATTGCGATGTCGATCTGGACCTTTACGAGGCCAATCTGCGCCGCGTCAATCCGGGGCTGGAGGTGATCCGCGTCTCGGCGCGCACCGGCGAGGGGATGCAAAGCTGGCTGAACTGGCTGGAGGGCGCGCTGCTGCGCAAATCCGCCCGGACTGCGGCGGAGTAGGACATGGCCGCGCTGCCCACCCTTCTGCTGGTCGATGACGAGGCGCATTCGCTCAATGCCATGCGCATGGCGCTGGAGGATGAGTTCGACTGCCTGACCGCGTCGGATGCCGACGAGGCCGCGCGGCTGATGGAAGAGCATGACGTTCAGGTGATCTTTTGCGATCAGCGGATGCCGGGGCGTACCGGGGTGGTGTTCCTGACCGAGGTGCGGGATCGCTGGCCCGAGGTGGTGCGGATCATCATCACCGGGTTCACCGAGACCGGCGACATGATCGCGGCGATCAACGAGGCCGGGATCTATCAGTTCCTGACCAAGCCGTGGCACCCCGATCATCTGCTGATGACCGCCAAGAACGCGACGGATCTGTTTCGGCTCAACCGCGATCATGCGCGGATGTCGCTGGAAATGCGCTATCTTGCGCGCAGCGTCGAGAGCAAGCTGGAGGATCAGCGCCGGGCGCTGCGCGAGGGTCTGGGTTTCGAGACCGTGCTGCGCGCGCCCAACTCACCGCTGAACGCGGTGATCGCGCAGGCCCGGCAATATGCGAGTTTCGACGTGCCGGTATTGCTGACCGGAGAGGCGGGCACCGGCAAGGCGGCGCTGGCGCGGGCGATGCATTATGCATCGTTGCGCTCTGACCGGGGATTTCACGAGATCGACTGTACCGGGGTCGATGACGACATCCTTGAAATCGAGCTGTTCGGGGCGCGGCGCGGGGCCATTCCCGGCCTGCAGACCGGCAAGGTCGGGCTGGTGCAAAAGGCGGATCGGGGAACGCTGTTCCTCAACGGTCTGGCGGGGCTGAGCCCGCGCATGCAGCTGGCGCTGTTGCGGGTGGCGCGCGAGGGCGTGTTTCGCCCGCTCGGCGGGCACGAGATGAGCCGTGTCGATCTGCGGCTGCTGACCGGGGCGGATCGTGATCTGCGCAGCGAGGTGGCCGAGGGCCGGTTTCGCGCTGATCTCTACTTTGCGCTGGCGCGGACGGTGCTTGAGGTGCCGCCGCTGCGCGACCGGCGGGGGGATCTGGGCCTGTTGGCGCAGACCCTGCTGTTTGACGCGGCCGCGGCCCATGGCAAGCCGGTGCATGGTCTGTCGGATGATGCGATCCGGTTTCTGGAAAATCACGACTGGCCCGGCAACCTGCGCGAGTTGGAGAACGAGGTGATCCGGATGCTGATCTTTTCGCAGGACAGCCTGCTGGGGCCGGAACTGATCTCGCGGCACATCCTGCAGGCGGCCCCGGGGGCGCGGCGCGATTGTGCGCTCGAGGCCGTGCTGACCGGGCATGGCACGCTCAAGGAGCGGGTCGAGGAGGTCGAGGCGCGCATCCTGCGCGAGACGCTGACCCGGCTGAAATGGAACAAGAGCCGCGCGGCGGAGGAGCTGGGCCTGAGCCGCGTCGGCCTGCGCGCCAAGATCGAACGGTACGGCATCACGGCGCCGGACAGGCAAAGCCAAGCAGAGGAGGAGTGAGCCATGTGTCTGGGTATTCCCGGCCAGATCGTCGCGATAACCGATAGCGCCCGGATGATGGCGATGGCCGAGGTGTCGGGCGTGCGCCGCGAGGTCAACGTGGCCTGTATCGCACAAGGCCCCGCCGAGGGGCTGTTGGGCAAATGGGCGCTCATTCATGTCGGCTTTGCCATGGCGCTGATCGACGAGGAGGAGGCGGCCAAGACGCTTGAGGCGCTGCGCGGTCTGGGCGAGGCCCAGGAGGCGCTGGAGGCGATGGCGGCGGGGGATGCGGCACTGGAGGGGCAGCGATGAAATACGCTGACGAATTCCGCGATCCCAAGGCCGCGCGCGCGGTTCTGGAACGGATTGCCGCCGTGACCGATGAAATTGGTGCCACGGCGGAAAACCCGGTGCGGATCATGGAGGTCTGCGGCGGGCATACCCATGCGATCTTTCGCTACGGGCTGGACAAGCTGACGCCTGCGGGGCTGGATTTCATCCACGGTCCCGGCTGCCCGGTCTGCGTGCTGCCGATGGCGCGGGTCGATGAATGCGTCGAACTGGCCGAGCGGCCGGAGGTGATCTTTACCACCTTCGGCGATGCGATGCGGGTGCCGGGCAGCCGCAAGAGCCTGTTGCAGGCCAAGGCCGATGGCGCGGATATCCGCATGGTCTATTCGCCGCTGGATGCGTTGGAAATCGCGCGTCGCAACCCGGCGCGCGAGGTGGTGTTCTTTGGTCTGGGGTTCGAGACGACGACACCCTCGACCGCGCTGTCGATACAGGCGGCGGCGGCCGAGGGGCTTGGCAATTTCACCGTCTTTTGCAACCACATCACCGTGCCGCCGCCGATCAAGGTGTTGCTGGACGATCCCTATATGCGGCTCGACGGCTTTGTCGGACCCGGCCATGTGTCGATGGTGATCGGCATCCACCCCTATGATTTCATCGCCCAAGACTATGGCAAGCCCATCGTGGTTGCGGGGTTCGAGCCGCTCGACCTGCTGCAATCGGTGCTGATGGTGCTGGAACAGATTCGCGACGGGCGGGCGGAGGTGGAAAACCAATATGCCCGCGTGGTGCCCGAGCATGGCAACCCGGTGAGCATCGCCGCCATCGCCGAGGTCTACGAGCCGCGCCCCTCGTTCGAATGGCGGGGCTTGGGCGAGATCGACGCGAGCGGGCTGCGCATCCGCGCCGAATATGCCGCCTATGACGCGGAAGCGAAATTCGGCGTGGGTTACGGCGCAGAAAGCCGCAATGTGCCGGAACCCGAGGGCTGTGCCTGCGGGGCGGTGATGACCGGGCGGATCAAGCCGGTGGCCTGCCCGCAATTCGGCCGCGGCTGCACGCCGGAGATGCCGTTGGGCGCGCTGATGGTCAGTTCCGAAGGGGCCTGTGCCGCCTATTATCAATATGGTGGCGCGCGCGCCGTGGATGTGGTGGATTAGGGGGCGCTGCCCCCGTCGCGCCGACGCGCGACTCCCCCGGGATATTTGCAGCAAGATGAAGGACAGGGCATGCGGCTGGATCATCTGGCAGTGGCGGCAGAAAACCTGGGCGAAGGCCGCGCCTTGGTCGAGGAGACGTTGGGGCTGGCCTTGCAGCCGGGCGGACAGCACGCGCATTTCGGCACGCATAACCTGCTGATGGGGCTGGCGGATGGTCTTTATCTGGAGGTGATCGCGGTCGATCCCGAGGCACCCGCGCCGGAGTGGCCGCGCTGGTTCGATCTGGACCGGTTCCATGGTGCGCCGCGCCTGTCGAACTGGATCTGTGCCGTCGATGATCTGGAGGCCGCGATCGCGCGTCATCGCCAAGCGGGCGCGGCGGTTGATCTGGCGCGCGGCGATTTGCGCTGGCGGATGGCGGTGCCGGGGGATGGCGTGCTGCCCTTCGACAACCGCTTTCCGGCGCTGATCGAGTGGCAGGCAGGCGGGCATCCGTCGGCGCGGCTGGCCTCTTCGGGGGCGCGGCTGGAGCGGCTGGTCGTGGCGCATCCCGAGGCGGGCGCGTTGCGCGCGGAGTTGAGCGATCTGAGAGATCCGCGCGTGGTGTTGGAGCCGGGCGCACCGGGCCTGCGCGCCGAGATCTCCACGCCGCATGGGGTGAGGGTGCTGGAATGATCATCCGCCGGGCGGAGGTGGGGGATACTCCCGCGATCCTCGACATATGGAACCCGCTCATTCGCGACACCGCCGTGACCTTCACCACGGTGGAAAAGACGGCGGAGGGGCTGGCGGATGACATAGCGGCGCGGGGTGGTGCGTTTTTGGTGGCCGAGACCGCGGGCCAACTCCTCGGCTTTGCCACATATGGCCCGTTTCGCGCCGGGCCGGGTTACGCCCATACCGCCGAGCATAGCGTGATCCTCGCAGGCGATGCGCGCGGGCGGGGCGTGGGCCGCGCGCTGATGGCGCGGCTGGGGGATCAGGCCCAAGCTCAAGGGATACATGTGCTGATCGCCGGAGTGAGCAGCGAAAACGCAGGGGCGATCGCCTTTCACCGCGCCATCGGTTTCACCCAAGGTGCCCACCTGCCCGAGGTGGGGCGAAAATTCGGGCGCTGGATGGATCTGGTGCTTTTGCACAAGCGGCTGTGACGGTTTGCGCTGACAGACCGCGCGATTGGCGGTAGGCTCCGGGCCATGTCGATCTGGACCCGCATATCCGAGGCGTTGCAGGCGCTGGCCAATGGCGAGAGCCTGACGGCTGTTTTCGACCGCCTGCGCAGCCCGCCCGAGCGCAGCGTGGCCTTTACCATTGCGGTGATCGCGCTCTCGGCGAAGATGGCCAAGGCCGATGGCCTTGTGACGCGCGACGAGGTGACGGCGTTTCGCGAGGTGTTCCAGATCGCGCAGGAGGAAGAGGACAATGCGGCGCGGGTCTTCAATCTCGCGCGGCAGGACGTGGCGGGATACGAGGATTATGCGCGCCGCATCGCGCGGATGTTTCAGGAGGCCCCTGATACGCTGAGCGACCTGCTGGAGGGGCTGTTTCACATCGCGCTGGCCGACGGGATCTATCACCCCAAGGAAGATGCGTTTCTTGCGCGCGTGGCCGATATTTTCGGGCTGGAGGAGGCGCGCTTTCGCCGGTTGCGGTCGCGCTTTGTCGAAGGTGAGCATCCCGATCCGTGGTCGGTTCTGGGGGTGACGGCGGACATGCCGCTGAGCGAGATCCGCAAGGTCTGGCGGCAGATGGTGCGCGATTGCCATCCCGACCGGATGCAGGCGCGCGGCGTGCCGAAAGAGGCGGTGAAGCTGGCTGAGAAGCGGCTCGTGGATATCAATCGCGCCTGGGAAGAGATCAGCGAGGCGCGGGCTGATGCGGATCGCCACCTATAACGTCGAATGGTTCAACGCGCTCTTTGACGATGCCGGGCGGATGCTGGATGACGGGGAGTGGTCGGCGCGCCACGACGTGACGCGGGCCGATCAGCTGGCCGCGCTGCGGGTGGTGTTCTCGACGCTCGATGCCGATGCGGTGATGGTGATCGAGGCCCCGGATCATAACGGGCGGCGCAGCACCGTGACGGCGCTGGAGACGTTTGCAGGCTGGGCCGGGCTGCGGGCGCGGCGGGCGCTGATCGGTTTTGCCAACGATACGCAGCAGGAGATCGCGCTGCTTTATGATCCGGACGTGATGAGCGCCGCGCACGACCCGCAGGAGGATGACGTGCCGCGCTTTGACGGGCAGTTCCGGATCGACCTCGATATCGACGACCGTGCCGACCGGGTCAGCTTTTCCAAGCCGCCGCTGGAGGTGGCGGTGAGCATGGCGTCGGGGCGCGTGTTGCGGCTCATTGGCACCCATCTCAAATCCAAGGCGCCGCACGGGGCCAAGAGCCGCGACGAGGCGATGCGCATCGGTATCGCCAACCGTCGCAAGCAACTGGCGCAGGCGGTCTGGCTGCGGCAGCGGGTCGAGGCGCATCTGGCGGCGGGCGATGCGCTGATGGTGATGGGCGATCTCAACGACGGTCCGGGGCTCGATGAATACGAGCATCTCTTCGGCCGCTCCTCGGTCGAGATCATCGCGGGCGAGGGGAGTGACGCGGCGCTGAGCCTCTATGATCCGCACGCGCGCGCGGCGCTGACGCAGAGGATCGGGGCAGGGCATAGCACCTCGCGGTTCTACCTGCGCGATCAGAAACGCTATATGCAGGCGCTGCTGGACTATATCCTGATTTCGCCAGACCTGATGGCGCGGCGTCCGGTCTGGCGTATCTGGCATCCGTTCGACGACCCGGACTGCTGGGGCACGCCGCTGATGCGCGATGCGCTGCTGACCGCGTCGGATCATTTTCCGCTTACACTGGATATCGAGTTGTGATCTTAAAATCGTCACCGGGAGATGTTATATGAAGTTCATGAAATGTCGGCCACTGATCCTTGTTCTCGCCCTTGCCCTTTCCGGTCCCGCGCTCGCGCAGGAGACCGAGGAGGAGGGGCGCTCGCTCATGGAAGAGGGGGCGCGTCTGTTCTGGGAAGGCATCCGCCGCGAGATGGGACCGGCGCTGGAAGAGTTTCAGGACCGCGCCGAAGAGATGGAACCGGCGCTGCGCCAGTTCGTCGAGGAGATGGGCCCGGCGCTGAGTGATCTGATGGATCAGGTGGGCGATCTGAGCGCCTATCACGCGCCCGAAGTGCTGCCCAACGGCGATATCATCATCCGCCGCAAGACCCCGCAGGAATTGCAGGACGCGCCCGCGCCGGATGGCGAAATAGAATTGTAAAGGCGGCAGACGGGCAAGCCTCGCGGTCAATAGGCGTGGTCGTGCCCGTCCCATGTCTGGAAACAGCCTGTCGTCGCCATGTCGAGCGCGGCGAAGCGCTCAAGCAGCCCGTCAGCCGCCTGATCCACCGAAATCTCGGCCGCGTCGCCGCCCATGTCGGTACGCACCCAGCCGGGGTGATAGATGCCCATGGCGATCCCCTCGGGGGCCAGATCGGTGGCGAGGTTGCGCCCGAGATTGAGGGCCGCGGCCTTGGAGGCGCGGTAGATATAGCTGCCGCCGGGCGCGCGGGTGTGGCTGGCCATCTGGCTGGAGATGATGGCGATCTTGGCACCCTGCGCGGCGCGCAGGTTGGGCAGCAGGCTCTGGATGCTGAGGAACACGCCGGTGACGTTGGTGGCGAAGGCCTCGGCCCACATCGCGGCTGGATAGCCGGTATCGAGCGGCTGGCCCTTGTCGGGATAGATGCCCGCGTTGCAGATCAGCAGATCGACCGGGCTGTCGGCCAGATGTTCGGCGAGGGTCGCGCAGGACACCGGGTCGGTCACGTCGAGGGCCAGCAGATCGTCCACGGGCACGCGCGCGGTGCCGGTGACCTGATGCCCGGCGGCGCGGTAGCGGTCTGCCATGGCATGGCCGATGCCGCGATTGGCACCTGTGATGACGATATGCATGCTGGCAGGCTCCTCTGGGTCAGTTCGACTTGCGGCGCGGCACGAAGGGCAGGGGGGCCACCGGCACGCCGTCTTCGATCAGCTTGCGCGCCTCTTCGGGTTTGGCCTCGCCGTAGATGCTGCGCTCAGGCGTGAGGCCGTCATGCATGTCGCGCGCCTCGCGGGCGAAGTGCACGCCGACGTAATCGGCGGTGTCCTCGACCTTTTGGCGCAGCGCGGCCAATGCCTTCTCGCGCGGGGTGACATCTGGTTCGGCGGGGGTGCTCGGAGCGGACCCGCCGGATTGCAGGCGCGGGGCCATCAGTGCCTTTTCGACATGGGTCGAGCCGCAGACGGCGCAGCTTACCATGCCGGCGCCGAGCAGCTTGTCGAAGGCCGCGGCCGATTGAAACCAACTGTCAAAGTGATGGTCGGCCTCGCATTTGAGGGTGAAGTGAATCATGTTCCGATCCGTTTGATCATCCACGCATAATTACGTCGCGCCGGGGTAAGATCAAGCCTGTTCGGCGTGGTTCAGAGCCCCAGCTTGCGGGGGTCGAAGCTGCGGATGATATGTGCCAGTTCGGACTCTTCCACCTTCTTGGCGGCCTTCTTGCGGCGCATCCACTTGCTGCGGCGCTGTCCGGCCTCGGGGAAGTCATTGGCCAGAGATTTGACCAGCACCGGATAGATCATCACCAGGCAGGGCAGGCCGCGATCCGACTCCACCTCCTTGGTGTAGGAATAGAGGCCGAGGGCCATGCCATGCGCGGTGCCGCGCACGCCTGCCTCTTCCCAGGCTTCTTGCAGAACCATCGCGGTGGGGGTGCGGCCCGGCATCGGCCAGCCCTTGGGAATGATCCAGCGCCCCGATCCGCGGCTGGTCACCAGCAAGATATCCGGCTCGCCGTCCCGCATCCGATAGCACAGCCCGCCGAACTGCGTGCGCACTTCGGATTTGGGGGCCGCTGGAAGGCTGAGCGGCATCTGCTTGATCGTTTGAAGCGTCATCTGCGGATTCGGCCCGTTATCGCTGCTCGAACCCCGAGGGGTACACGAAAACGATAACGCGTGAACCCTGTATCAGGCCAGCGGGAATTTATCTTTTTAATTCTGACTGAAAATATCAGAATTGACATTCCCTACAAGAATGATCAGAATTGAGAGGCCAAGCCAGTCCAGACCCGAGGCCAGCCCGGCGTAACATTAACCAAAGGGAATAACCGGCATGGCAAATCCGATGACCGAACGTGCGAGGGCGGGGGCATGATCCGCGCGCAAACCAGAACCGAACCCGATCTGGTGGCCGAGGCCGCCTGTCACGACGCCCGCGCCCTGACCGAGGGGGCCAATACCGCGCTCATCGTCCTGGATGGGCAGGTCTACACGCTGCGCATCACCCGCGCGGGCAAGCTGATCCTCACGAAATGAAGCACGCCCGCACCATCACTCCCGACGCGCCGGTGGCGCAGATGGACGACATGACAGGCCTGCCCGGCATGGTCATCGCCTGTCTGCGCCACTGGAACCGCGGCGGTGCCGCGGCAGCCCTTGGCCTGCTGCGCGCGCATATGTCCGAGGCGACGGCCTGCGCCAGTTTCGAGGCGTTGCAGGACCTGACCGATGTGCTGGGCCCGCATATCCGCCGCCCGCTGCGTTGCCACGCGCCGCAGTGCCAATGCGTGGGGCTGGACGAGGCGGCCTTTGCCCGGTTCGTCGAAGAGGCGGCGCTGGGCGAGCGGGAAGAGGCGCTGATGCTGGCGAGCCTGCTGGTCGCACCGCGCGGCATCATGCCGCTGGCCGATGCCGCGCATCGGCTTGGCCTGACCCTGCATCGTGCTGTATTGCACCAGCGCAAGCAGGGGTTTCCTGACCCGGCAAACACGACACGACATTGAGGCACAGGAGCACCCCCCGATGATGATCTGTCACTGCATGGCCATCACCGATGGTGACATTCACCGCGCCATGGACTGGATGCGCGCGTCGGACCCCGACACGCTGATTACCCCCGGCAAGATTTACCGCGCGCTGGGCAAGCGCGCCGATTGCGGCGGGTGTCTGCCGCTCTTTGTTGACACCATGCGCAAGGCAGATAGCCTTGGTATACCTATGCAATTGCGCGGACTTCGCCGCGCCACCACACAGGGAGACGCATATGAAGGGCGACGCCAAGGTAATCGACTATCTCAATCAGGCGCTCAGGAGTGAACTGACCGCCGTCAGCCAGTACTGGCTGCATTACCGCCTGCAGGAGGACTGGGGCTATGGCCGCATCGCCGCCAAGTCGCGCGAGGAAAGCATCGAGGAGATGCACCACGCCGACAAGCTGATCGAGCGGATCATCTTTCTCGGCGGGCATCCGAACCTGCAGAAACTCGACCCGCTGCGCATCGGTCAGACCCTGCGCGAAACGCTCGAGTCGGACCTCGCAGCAGAGCATGACGCGCGCACCCTCTATATCGAGGCGCGCGACCATTGCGACAGCGTGAGCGACTATGTCTCGAAGAACCTTTTCGAGGCGCTGATCGCCGACGAGGAAGGCCATATCGACTTTCTTGAGACGCAGATCGACCTCTTCGACGATCTGGGTGCCGAACGCTACGGGCTGCTCAACGCGAGCCCGGCGGATACCGGCGAGTAAGCCGAACCTGCCAGCAAATCGGGGCCGTCGCGATGATCCGCTGCGGCGTTAGTCGTCTCTGGTGGCCCCGGTCTCGGGGATGAGTTGCTGAATGATGCCTGCAAAGACCAGGTAGACGCTGGTGACGACCAGCCCCCAATGCGCCCAGCTTTGCGGGTCGAAATGCACCCAGGCGGCCCAGCCCGCGAAGAACGTCCAGGCCAGCGCCATCGGCAGGGTCAGCCAGCGCCAGCGCTGCGTGCGCACCGGGTGCACGAACTTGAGCGGCAGGAAAATCGCGACCGACAGGATCACCACAAGCGCGAGGATAATCCAGAACGGCGGTTTGATCGCGAACATCACGATCACCATCATGTTCCAGCAGCCGGGAAAGCCCTGAAAAGAGTTGTCCGTGGTCTTCATCCGCGTGTCGGCGAAATACATCGCGCTGGCATAGGTGATCACGATGATCGCCACCCACCCCGTCCAGCCCGGCAGCAGATCTGAACTGAAGAGCGCGAAGGCGGGAATGAAGACATAGGTCAGGTAGTCGATGATCAGGTCGAGCAGCACGCCATCGAATTCGGGGGCGTATTTTTGCACGTGATATTTGCGCGCCAGCGGCCCGTCGATGCCGTCAACGGCAAAGGCCACGACCAGCCACAGGAACATCAGCTCCCACTCGCGGTCGATCGCGGCGAGCATGGCAAGCATCGCGAAAACCGCGCCGGTGGCTGTCAGAAGGTGAACGAAAAGCGCGCGCAACTGTGGTGTCATTTTGGTTTAATGGCGCAGCTATCCGGGATTTGCAAAGAAAAACCCGGCCCCCCTCGCAGGGGACCGGGCGGTTGCCGTGAGTGGAATGCCTCAGTTCGAGACGCGGACCTCTTCGAGCGGGTAGGCGAGCATGTCCTGCGCCTCCCAGGAGACGTGGCAGTCGTGGCAGAAGCTCTGCTTGAATTTCATCGGCTTGCCGTTGGGCTGCACGCCCGCATAGACCCAGTTGGCGGTGTCGGGGGCGCTGCCCTCTTCGCCCTTGGTCATGATGAAGAGCGGGCCGGTGCGGGCCTCTTTCTGCTTGGCGCTGATCGAGATGCTTTCCTTGGCGAGGACCGAGCCTGCGGGCATGTCCACGCCCTCTTCGGCGAATTTCAGGTATTGCTCGGCAGCGGTGTCATTGGCGAAGGTCTGCAACAGGCGATTGCCATGCGCGCCCGCAACGGCGGGGCGGGTCGAGGTCACGGTCCAGTCGCGATAGGCGGCGGCCACCTCGTTGCCTTCCTTGGCGTATTTCTCGGCCATCTCATCCTTGAGGCAGGTGTAGATTTCGTCGATCGCGGCGGCGTCAAGCTCGAACGGGTCGGTCACGTCGACGGCACAGGCCGCATGCGCGAGCGGGGCGATCGTGAGGCTGGCGGCAAAGGTCGCGGCGGCGGCGAAAAGCTGGCGTTTCATAATGTTCATTCTCCATGTCGGTCATTGGACGCAAAGGTCACCCGAGGCGGAGCGTCGCATAATTCGATTGTAATTGAACCTAACTATTACGTGAGGAAACAGTGCCCTTGTGTGGGGCGGCGGGGCGTGCGCCCAACGGGTGCGCAGGGCGGGCATCATCGCCGCAGCCTGTGGTTCTACCGCCCTGCCGCGGCCCACATTCGCGTTGCCCTGGGGCCGGCGCGGCGCTATCTTGAGTTGTGTGCAGGTCACGGGTGGTGAGTATTTTCATGTTAAGATTGTCGGCGCGACAGATGCACGAGCGTTTTATAGAGATGCTCTTTGAGATGCCAACCTCACCATTTTCGAAAGCGTCTACCCCCCTAACAAGTTCATGCAGACCTGCGGCTATGAAAAGCTGAAGGAGTGCGTGGAAAACGGTGAAATTGATGTCGATCGAAATATAATGACTGCGCTGGGAGAGATCGACGCGGGCAACCTGCGGGCCGGGGCAGATCTGCTCGCTGAGCACGAACAGGTGGACGTGGTGCAGCCGGTTTACGAGCGGCACAAGGAGACGTTCGAGGACCTCGCGACGGCGGAAAGCTGGGTGCCGGGCGATCAGACCAGCATTCCGGTGTCCTATGATTGCACCCGTCACGATCTTGTGCCGCTCGGGGATCTGGATATCGCGAAGGCTCGGGATCGTGTGAAGTATTACGGCAGACTGATGGACCGCATGATGACGATAGAGGGGCTGCCATGACCCGGCGCGGAGGTGTTCTGATTTCCATAGCCGTCTGTGCGGCTGCCCTGTTGATCTGGAGAGTTTTCATGGCCGATACCACCCCCGACACGCGCCTGCCCTTGCACGCCAAATTGCGGATTCTTGAGCCATTGCCAGACATGCTGGCGCGGAATGACTCCTCGCTTATGTGGTCGCAGGCGCGTCGCTCGGACGCGCCAGACAGCAGCCTGTTGCTTCCTGTGGCGCGCGCCTCCGAGCGTTATCCTGAGGATCCGTCGGAGTTGGTGCTGACCTATGACGCACCGGGCTGTCCGTTGACCCTGCCTGCGGGGCGGCAAATGCAAATCTCATTCGAAGGGCCCGTGATCGTCGACTCCTATCTGATCTATCCGATGGAAACGATGACCTGGAACGAGATGCAGGCGATGGTCTCCCACACGGTGGATCTCTTCGAGGCGGCGGGATGGCCGTTCAAGCCCAAGGCTAAAGCCGGACCGCCCTCGGTGCTTCGCCGCGAGATCACCGTGGAGCAGTTGAACAAGAAAACCTATGGCACGAAATATGTGAATATCGGGCGTTGGAGCCCGTGTGACGCGCCCCATATCGAGGCATCTGCCGAGGTGAGGCACCTGAACTCGGCCCCGAGCGGACCGTCGATTCCGCCCGCTGCGGCGACGTCGCCGCGCGATCCGGACGCGCCCGACCGGTTCGTGATGCTGGTGAAGTTCTGGATCGACAACGATGTCCTGACCGGGGAAATCAGGCAGTTGACCGAGGCCCGCCGCCTTGCCGTGCATGGCGATGCGGATCACCGCCTTCCGGCCAGTGTCTGGCTGGACGATCCCGGCTGGCGCCCCGAGGGCTGGGACGGGGAATGGATCGACTGAGCCGCACGGGGTTGCTGTGAGTGTTGCATGCGTGGTGATCTGGATCAAGGCGCGCGGGCGCGGTCTGCGCGACTATGGCCCATCGACAACGCGAAAGGAAATCCGATGTATAAGCATGTTCTGGTTCCGGTTTCATTCGACAACGAGCGCGACGGGGCAGGGGCCCTCGCGGCGGCAAAGCTGCTCGCGGGTGACAGCGGCAAGATCAGCCTGCTGCATGTGATCGAGCAGGTGCCGAGCTATGCCATTTCCTACCTGCCGTCGGGCTACCAGTCCGAGGCGCGCAAGGCGATCGAGGCGGAGCTGTCGGCGATGGCCGCTGCCCTGCCCAAGGCCGACTCCTTCGTGGTCGAGGGGCATTCGGGGCGCACCATTCTCGACTGGGCCGAGGCGCAGGGGCCCGATTGCATCGTGATCGCGAGCCATCGTCCGGGCATGCAGGACCTGCTGCTGGGCTCCACCGCGGCCAAGGTGGTGCGTCATGCGACCTGCGCGGTGCATGTGATCCGCTGAGCTGCGGCAGATCGCGCGCGCCCTTGCGGTGGCGCGCGCGCGACCCCACCTGAACCCCGAGGATTCAACAGCCGACAGGAGACCGCCCATGCAATGCCCGATCGATGGAACCGCGCTTGTGATCGCCGAACGTGCCGGGGTGGAAATCGACTATTGCCCGCAATGCAGGGGGGTCTGGCTGGACCGGGGCGAGCTTGACAAGATCATCGACCGGTCGGCGTCGGAGGCGACCCCGCCGCCGCGCGGTGATGATCGTGGCTATTCCGGCGGCAAACCGCGCAAGAAGCGGGGTGGCTTCCTCGAAGATCTGTTCGACTTCTGATCATCGCTTGATCGGGGCGGATGGTCGGCGTATGGCGCTGGCATGACCCGGTACCTGACGCTTGCCCTTGCCCTGATCATCGCCGTGCTGACCCTGACCCCGTCGTCAGTCCAGGGAGGTGTTCCCGGTTTGGACAAGCTGGCGCATTTTCTGGCCTTTGGCGCGCTGGCCGCGCCGCTGGCCTTTGCCTATCCCCGGCATTGGCGCGCGGTGGCGCTTGTTGTTCTGGCCTATGGCGGCATGATCGAGATCGTGCAGCCTTTCACGGGGCGCAGCGCCGAATGGGCGGATCTGCTGGCCGATGGTCTGGGCGCGTTCCTTGGCGCGTGGGGGGCCGCGCGGCTCGGGCGCAGGCGACGGCTGGCGTGAGGTTTACTGGGACTGCCGTGCGCCGAAATCTTGAAAAGATTTCGGTCCGATTTCTTTTGAAGAAATCGGGGGCGGCGTGAGCCAGCGCACCGGCGCGCGGTTGCAGAAGATGATGATCTGGCTGGAGTTTTCAATCGCCTGATAGCCGCGCCGGTGGATTTCACGCAGGAACAGGTCCATCCCCGCGAAGCGCTCAATGTCACGCGCCTTGCGCCGGATCACGGTGCCTTGTTGGACAGCCTTCGAGGTGAAGAGGTCATGCAGCCAGACCTCGGGCGTGAGGGGAGAGTTGCGGTTTTGCATGACGTGAGGATGCGGGACGGTTGGTTAAGGGGAGGTTAAGGGGTGAGTAGCGATGCCAGCCAGAATCGCGACGACGCAGGACATGGCGGGGCGGCATCTGCCCGAGAGCACCTTATTCCTTATTACGTGCAAGGAGTTTGGCGGTAACAACATAAGAGTCGTTTTCATAACCCAACTTCGATAATGCCCTAGTTTTCTTGGCAATAGTTCTAGGGGTCCAAACGACCCATCCTTTGTCACTGCAGATTTGTTCCAAGGCTATTTGGCGGTCTTTCATCACTCGTCCGGCAGCTAGTCCGAGTTTGATCTCAGTACGTTGATCAGCCAATCCTCTTTCGATTAAATCAATCTTAAGTCTTGAAAAAACAATTCTTCTGTAATTTTCACACGTAAACAGTTTGTATTTCCCTGTTGGAATTAAGTGGGTTTCTTGAAGTGATGAGCAAGGCACTCCGGGCGAATCCAGGTAAGACTTGACTTCCATTGCAATGATCGAGTTCGAGGATTGCTTATAGCCAATAACGTCTATCTCTGGCCTAGGAATACTTGGTTTACCAATTTGAACTTTCTCTTCTTTGGATAAATTCACCTTGTGGGATTGTCGGGTCCAATAACCGTCTTGTTCTAGAAGAAGTCTTATAAGTCCTTCGAAGCTATCCATGACTCACCGCCCCCGCCGCTTCACATTCCCCCCGCGCTGCCCCGGCCTCCCCGCCGTTGACCGCCCGCGCGAGCCGACGGCGGCGTCGCTTGCCTTCTCAACGGCCTGCTGCCGCGCCAGAGGATCGTCCGCCACGGCCAGATCCACCGCTTCCAGCCGCTTGACCTCGTCGCGCAGGCGGGCGGCCTCTTCGAATTCCAAATTCTCGGCGGCCTTGCGCATGTCGGTGCGCAGCCCTTCCAGCACCGCTTGCAGGTTGGCCCCGGCCATCGGCTTGTCGACCTTGGCGGTGACGCGGTTCATGTCCACGTCGCCCTTGTAGAGCCCCTGCAGGATGTCATCGACATTCTTGCGGATCGTGGCGGGGGTGATGCCGTGTTCCTCGTTATAGGCGATCTGCTTGGCGCGGCGGCGGTCGGTTTCGTCCATCGCGCGCTGCATCGAGCCGGTGATGCGGTCGGCATACATGATTACGCGCCCGTCGGCGTTGCGCGCGGCGCGGCCGATGGTCTGAATGAGCGAGGTTTCCGAGCGCAGAAAGCCCTCCTTGTCGGCGTCCAGAATGGCCACCAGCCCGCATTCGGGGATATCCAGCCCCTCGCGCAGGAGGTTGATGCCAATGAGCACGTCGAAGGCGCCAAGGCGCAGGTCGCGCAGGATCTCGATGCGCTCGATCGTGTCGATGTCGGAATGCATGTAGCGCACGCGGATGCCCTGTTCGTGCAGGTATTCGGTCAGGTCCTCGGCCATGCGCTTGGTCAGCGTGGTGCAGAGCGTGCGATAGCCTGCCTCGCTGACCCGGCGCACCTCGTCGAGCAGGTCATCGACCTGTGTCTCGACGGGGCGGATCTCGACCTGCGGATCCAAGAGCCCGGTGGGGCGGATCACCTGTTCGGTAAAGACGCCGCCGGTCTGCTCGATCTCCCATTTGGCGGGGGTGGCGGAGACGAAGACCGATTGCGGGCGCATCGCGTCCCATTCCTCGAACTTGAGGGGGCGGTTGTCCATGCAGGAGGGCAGGCGAAAGCCGTGTTCGGCCAGGGTGAACTTGCGCCGGTAGTCGCCTTTATACATGCCGCCGATCTGCGGGACCGAGACGTGGCTCTCGTCGGCGAAGACGATGGCGCTGTCCGGGATGAATTCAAAGAGGGTGGGGGGCGGCTCGCCGGGGGCGCGGCCGGTGAGGTAGCGTGAATAGTTCTCGATGCCGTTGCACACCCCGGTGGCCTCCAGCATCTCCAGATCGAACTGGGTGCGCTGTTCCAGCCGCTGCGCCTCCAGGAGCTTACCGTCGCCGACCAGCTGGTCGAGGCGGGTGCGCAGCTCTTTCTTGATGCCGATGATGGCCTGCTGCATCGTCGGCTTGGGGGTCACGTAGTGGCTGTTGGCGTAGACGCGGATCTGGTCGAACGTGTCGGTCTTTTCGCCGGTGAGCGGGTCGAATTCGGTGATGCTCTCCAACTCCTCGCCAAAGAAGCTGAGCCGCCAGGCGCGATCCTCGAGGTGGGCGGGAAAGATTTCGAGGCTGTCGCCGCGTACCCGAAAGCTGCCGCGCTGGAAGGCCTGATCGTTGCGCTTGTATTGCTGCGCCACCAGATCGGCCATGATCTTGCGCTGGTCATAGCTCTCGCCGGTTTTCAGGTCTTGCGTCATCGCGCCGTAGGTCTCGACCGAACCGATGCCGTAGATGCACGACACCGAGGCCACGATGATCACGTCGTCGCGTTCCAGAAGGGCGCGGGTGGCCGAGTGGCGCATCCGGTCGATCTGTTCGTTGATCTGGGATTCCTTCTCGATATAGGTGTCCGAGCGCGGCACATAGGCCTCGGGCTGGTAATAGTCGTAGTAGCTGACGAAGTATTCCACCGCATTGTCGGGGAAAAATCCCTTGAACTCGCCGTAGAGCTGGGCCGCCAGCGTCTTGTTGGGGGCGAGGATGATCGCGGGGCGCTGGGTCTCCTCGATGATCTTGGCCATGGTGAAGGTCTTGCCGGTGCCGGTCGCGCCCAAGAGCACCTGATCGCGCTCGCCCTCGCGCACGCCCTCGCTCAGCTCCGCGATGGCGGTGGGCTGGTCGCCTGCGGGTTCGAACGTGGTCGCCATGGTAAAGCGTTTGCCGCCTTCCAGCTTTTGCCTGGTTTTCACGTCCGGCGCGGGGTGGGCAAGGACCGCTTCGGAGCTGTCGGAATGGGCATAGGGCATCGCGGGTCTCCTTTGTGCCAAAGATGGCGTGTCTCGCGGCGGGTGCAAGCCCAATCCTCTGCCCGGTGCCCTGCGGCGCGAATCGTTGGTTGGCGTTGTGACGCCACGTCACTTCAACGCCTTGCGGCAGAGTGCCGCAGTCGCGCGGGTGGCGGGCTTTTGTTGCCGTAATGCGGCAGCGCAACGGACGTCACGCGCATAAATTGCGACGCCGGGTGCGAAAAACCTCAGGGAAAGTCAAATAGTAAAGGAATTTACAAAAAATTCAGAGAAAAAGTTAGAGATTTTCACACAATTTGTCATGTTTATGGCTGAACTGTTAATTTTTTACGCATTTCTGGGTATAGTATTCCATGGAGCACAACACCGCATGACCGGCTGTCATATGGTGTCAGGGATGGAGGAATTATAGCCATGGATGATGTCATTAATGCTGCAGGTGCGAGTGCGCGCGGTCATCACATCGACGCGGATGAGTATGCCCGCATGTACGCGCAGTCAATTCAGGATCCGCAGGGGTTCTGGGGCGAGCACGGCAAGCGGCTCGATTGGATCAAGCCCTACACCAAGGTAAAGAACACCTCGTTCGCCTATGACGACGTGTCGATCAAGTGGTTCGAGGATGGCACGCTGAACGTTGCGGCCAATTGCGTCGACCGGCATCTGGCGACACGCGGCGATCAGACCGCGATCATCTGGGAACCGGACGAGCCGACCGACGAGGCGCTGCATATCACCTATGCTGAGTTGCACGCGCAGGTCGGCAAGATGGCCAATGTCCTCAAGTCTCTGGGTGTCGAGAAGGGCGACCGCGTGGTGATCTACCTGCCGATGATCCCCGAGGCCGCCTATGCGATGCTGGCCTGTGCCCGGATCGGTGCCATTCACTCCATCGTTTTCGCAGGCTTTTCGCCCGATTCGCTGGGCGCGCGGATCAATGGGTGTGACGCCAAGGTTGTCATCACCGCCGATCACGCGCCGCGCGGCGGGCGCAAGACCAAGCTCAAGGACAACGTCAATCAGGCGCTGCTGCATGACACGGATGATGTGAAATGCCTCGTGGTGCAGCGCACCGGCGATCAGGTGGCGTGGCGCGCGGGCCTTGATTTCTGGTGGCATGAAGAGGCCGAGAAGGTCAGTGCCGAGTGCGCCCCTGAGGAAATGAACGCCGAAGACCCGCTGTTCATTCTCTACACCTCCGGCTCCACCGGCATGCCCAAGGGTGTGGTGCATACAACCGGCGGCTATCTGACCTATGCGTCGATGACGCATGAGTATATTTTCGATTATCACGAGGGCGATATCTACTGGTGCACCGCCGATGTGGGCTGGGTCACCGGGCACAGCTATATCGTCTACGGGCCGCTGGCCAATGGCGCGACAACCGTGATGTTCGAGGGCGTGCCGACCTACCCCGATGCGGGCCGGTTCTGGCAGGTCTGCGAGCGCCACAAGGTCACGCAGTTCTACACCGCCCCCACCGCCATCCGCGCGCTGATGGGCAAGGGCACCGCGCCGGTTGAGGGGTCGGACCTCAGCAGCCTGCGCCTGCTGGGGTCGGTCGGTGAGCCGATCAACCCTGAGGCCTGGAACTGGTATAACGAGAACGTGGGCAAGGGCCGTTGCCCCATCGTGGACACGTGGTGGCAGACGGAAACCGGCGGTATCCTGATCACCCCGCTGCCCGGCGTGACACCCAACCCCAAGCCCGGCTCGGCGACCAAGCCGTTCTTTGGGGTCGAGCCTGTGGTGCTCGACGATCAGGGCAACGAGTTGGAGGGCGCAACCGAGGGCGTGCTGGCGATCAAGGACAGCTGGCCCGGTCAGATGCGCACCGTCTGGGGCGATCACAAGCGGTTCGTCTCGACCTATTTCGAGATGTTCAAGGGCTACTATTTCTCGGGCGACGGCTGCCGCCGCGACGCGGATGGCGATTACTGGATCACCGGGCGGGTCGATGACGTGATCAACGTCTCGGGCCACCGCATGGGCACTGCCGAAGTCGAATCCGCGCTGGTTGCGCATTCGACCGTCAGCGAGGCTGCCGTGGTCGGTTATCCGCATGATATCAAGGGGCAGGGCATCTATTGCTATGTCACCCTGATGGACGGGATCGAGGCCACGGACGAGCTGCGCACGCAGCTTGCCAACTGGGTGCGTCAGGAGATCGGCCCGATCGCCAAGCCGGATGTCATCCAATGGGCGCCGGGCCTGCCCAAGACACGCTCGGGCAAGATCATGCGCCGTATCCTGCGCAAGATCGCCGAGAACGATTTCGACAGCCTTGGCGACACCTCGACACTGGCCGATCCCTCGGTGGTGGATGATCTCATCACCAACCGCGCCGGCGCATGAGGGGGGCTGTGACAATGGACGGAACCAAGACAGCGCAAACCGCCGCCAATCTGGTCCTGCTCGGGCCGCCGGGGGCGGGCAAGGGCACGCAGGCGCGGATGCTGGAAGACGCATTCGGGCTTGTGCAACTCTCGACCGGCGACCTGCTGCGCGCCGCCGTCACGGCGGGCACCGAGGCGGGCCAACAGGCCAAGGCGGTGATGGAGGCGGGCGATCTGGTGTCCGACGAGATCGTCATCGCGATCCTGCGTGACCGGCTGGCGGAGCCGGACTGCGCGCAAGGCGTCATTCTCGACGGCTTTCCGCGCACCACGGTGCAGGCCGAGGCGCTGGATGGGCTGATGGCCGATCTGGGCGCGGGCATTCGGGCGGCGATCAGCCTCGAGGTGGACGACGCCGCGATGGTGACACGGATTTCCGGGCGGTTCACCTGCGCGGGCTGCGGCGAGGGCTATCACGACACGTTCAAGGCCCCTGCCGTGGAGGGTGTCTGCGACAAGTGCGGCGGCACCGAAATGACCCGCCGCGCCGATGACAATGCCGAAACGGTGGAGAGCCGCCTGCGCGCCTATCACGCGCAGACCGCGCCGCTGATCGACTATTACGACGCGCGGGGCGTGCTGGTCCGCGTCGATGCCATGGCCGAGATCGGCACCGTGGCGCAAGAGCTGAACACGATCGTCAAGCAGGCGACCGCGTAAGGGAAGGCCCGCGCCGGGATGGTCCCGGCCCGGGCAGGAGGAAACCTTTGACAAAAGGGAGGACACGCTTTGTCCGATAAGGAAGCCGCAAAGGCATATTGGAAAACCAATGTGCGCATCATTCTCTGGAGCCTGGTGATCTGGGCTCTGGTCTCGTTCGGGTTCGGCATTCTGTTGCGCCCCATGTTGTCGGGGATCGCCGTGGGCGGCACCGACCTTGGGTTCTGGTTCGCACAGCAAGGCTCGATCCTGGTCTTTCTGGCGCTGATCTTCTTCTACGCCTGGCGGATGAACAAACTCGATGCCGAACACGGCGTCGGTGAAGAATAAGGGAGCCGGGGACAATGGATCAGTTTACACTCAACCTGCTGTTCGTGGGCGCATCCTTCGCGCTCTACATCGGCATCGCGATCTGGGCACGCGCCGGATCGACCTCTGAATTCTACGCGGCGGGCCGGGGGGTTCACCCCGTGACCAACGGCATGGCGACCGCCGCCGACTGGATGTCGGCTGCCTCGTTCATCTCGATGGCGGGCCTCATCGCCTTTACCGGCTATGACAACTCGACCTTCCTGATGGGCTGGACCGGTGGTTACGTGCTGCTGGCGCTGCTGCTGGCACCCTACCTGCGCAAGTTCGGCAAGTTCACCGTCTCCGAGTTCATCGGCGACCGGTTCTATAGCCCGACCGCACGCATGGTGGCGGTGGTCTGTCTGATCGTTGCGTCGCTGACCTATGTGATCGGTCAGATGACCGGCGTCGGCGTGGCCTTTGGCCGCTTTCTGGAGATCTCCAACACCGCCGGTCTGCTGATCGGGGCCTGTGTGGTCTTTGCCTACGCGGTGTTCGGCGGCATGAAGGGCGTGACCTACACGCAGGTGGCGCAATATGTCGTGTTGATCATGGCCTACACCATTCCGGCGATCTTCATCTCGCTGCAACTGACGGGCAACCCGATCCCCGCACTGGGTCTTTTCGGCGATCACGTCGCGAGCGGCGAGCCGCTTCTTGCCAAGCTTGACCAGATCGTGCGGGAACTGGGCTTCAACGAATATACCGCCCATCATGGCGATACGTTCAACATGGTGCTGTTCACGCTGTCGCTGATGATCGGCACCGCCGGTCTGCCGCACGTCATCATGCGCTTCTTCACCGTTCCCCGCGTGGCCGATGCGCGCTGGTCGGCGGGCTGGGCGCTCGTGTTCATCGCGCTGCTTTACCTCACGGCCCCGGCTGTGGGTGCAATGGCACGGCTCAACATCACCGAGCTGATGTGGCCCAACGGCACCGATGCGCAGGCGGTTTCCGTCGAGGATATCGAAACCGACCCCAAGTATGACTGGATGGCCACCTGGCAGAAAACCGGTCTTCTGGGCTGGGAAGACAAGAACGGCGACGGGCGTATCCAGTACTACAACGACGCCAATGCCGAGATGCAGGAAAAGGCGGCCGCGAATGGCTGGGAAGGCAACGAGCTGACCAACTTCAACCGCGACATCCTTGTTCTGGCCAACCCCGAGATCGCCAACCTTCCGGGCTGGGTGATCGGTCTGGTCGCTGCCGGTGGTCTTGCTGCCGCGCTGTCGACCGCTGCCGGTCTTCTGCTCGCGATCTCCTCGGCGGTGAGCCACGACCTGATCAAGGGTCAGCTCAATCCGCGGATCTCGGAAAAGGGCGAGTTGCTGTCGGCACGTGTCGCGATGGCGGCGGCGATCGTGGTGGCCACCTATCTGGGTCTCAACCCTCCGGGCTTTGCCGCGCAAACCGTGGCGCTGGCCTTTGGTCTGGCGGCGGCTTCGATCTTCCCGGCGCTGATGATGGGCATCTTTACCAAGGTGAACAACAAGGGCGCCGTGGCGGGCATGATCTCGGGTCTCGCGGTGACGCTGATCTACATCTTCCTGCACAAGGGCTGGCTGTTCATCCCTGACACCAACAGCTTCACCGACGCCGATCCGCTGCTTGGCACGATCAAGTCGACCTCCTTCGGGGCTGTGGGTGCGATGATCAACTTCGCGGTGGCCTTCACCGTGTCGAAGATGACGGCCCCGATCCCGCAAGAGATCGAGGACTTGGTCGAAAGCGTCCGCGTGCCCAAGGGTGCGGCGGCGGCTGCGGCCGATCACTAAGCAAACCGGGCAGGGGCGGCGCACAATGCCGCCCCTGTCTCTTTCGCCCGCCGATATTTACGGCCACGCAGGGCGCTTTTAGGTTATTGATCCCGAACACCCCAAGAAAGGCCCGGCGATGCCCGAGACCGACCCCGCCCTGATCGACACGCTCTGCGCGCAGCCGCCCTTTGACGCGCTGACCGATGCGATGCGCGCGCGGCTTGCCCCCGGTCTGACGACCGTGGATCTGGCGCAGGGCGAGACGCTCTTTGCCAAGGGCGCGCCGCTCAAGGGGCTTTACGTGATCGTTTCGGGCGCGTTCGACATTCAGACCGGGGCTAATGACCTGGTGTCGCATCGCGGCCCCGGCGATATCATGGGCGAACGCGGCTTGCTTCGCGATGGCACCGCGCAACTGACCGCCCGCGCGTCAGAGTCTGCGCGCCTCATCCTCATCCCCGGGTCGGAGTTCCTGGCGCTGATGGAGGAATGCGACGACATCGCCCGCTGGTTCGCCCGCGCGCGGCCCACCGATCCTGCCGACACCGGCCCCTATGCGACCGGCCTCACCGCGCTTCAGGTCTCGGACCTGATGGCGAAACATCCCGTCACCTGCGGGCCGGAGGCGACGATCACCGATGTCGCGCGGCTGATGCGCGATCACGTGATTTCTTCGGTCGTGGTGATGGAAAGCGGGCAGTTGACCGGCATCATCACCGCCCATGACCTGACCAACAAGGTGCTGGCCGAGGGGCTGGACGGGCAGATCAAGGTGGCCCAGGTGATGACGCCCGACCCGGTGACGATCGCGCCGAACCGTCTGGGCCTCGACGCGCTGATGCTGCTGTCAGAGTTGAAGGTCAATCACCTGCCGGTGGCGCAGGGTGGCCGCGTGGTGGGGATGATCGGCAAGACCGACCTCTTCCGCCAACAGGCCGCCACGGCGAGCCACATGGTCGCCGATATCACCCATGCCGAAACGCCCGATGACATGGCGCATGTGATGGAGCGTGTGCCGGGCCTATTGGCGCAACTGGTGCAGGCGGGGGTCAAGCCCGCCTCGATCACCCGACGGATCACCGATATCACCGATGCGATCACCCGGCGGCTGCTGCGGCTGGCCGAGGCGCGGTTGGGCCCGCCGCCGGTGCCCTATCTCTGGGCCGCCTGCGGCTCTCAGGGGCGGCGCGAGCAGACCGGGGTCAGCGATCAGGACAATTGCCTGATCCTCGATGATGCCTTCGACCCCGACGCGCATGACGCCTATTTCGCCGATCTCGCCAAGTTCGTGAGCGACGGGCTCGATACCTGCGGGTTCTTCTACTGCCCCGGCGACATGATGGCGACCAATCCGCGCTGGCGGCAGCCGCGTGGCGTGTGGCGCGAGTATTTCGCGGGCTGGATCGCGCAGCCCGACAACGAGGCGCAGATGCTGGCCTCGGTCATGTTCGACCTGCGCGCCATCGCGGGCGAGGCGGCGCTCTTTGAGAACCTTCAGGCCGAGGTGCTGGCGCAGGCCAGGAAAAATTCGATCTTCGTGGCGCATATGATCTCGAACGCGCTCAAGCATACCGTGCCGCTGGGCCTCTTGCGGGGGTTTGCGCTGATCCGCTCGGGCGAGCACAAGAACACCATCGACCTCAAGCATTCCGGCGTCGTGCCGGTGGTCGATCTGGGGCGGATTTATGCGCTGCTGGGTTCCTTGGAAGAGGCGGGCACCCGCGACCGGATCGAGGGCGCGCGCGCGGGCGGCGTGATCTCGGAAAGCGGCGCGCATGATCTGCTCGATGCCTATGACCTGATCGCCGAGACGCGGCTGCGCCATCAGGCGGCGCAGATCGCGGGCGGCAAGACCCCGGATAATTTCATGAACCCGTCCGATCTGTCGGATTTGGAGCGCAATCACCTGCGCGATGCCTTCATGGTGGTCAAGACAATGCAATCGGCCATCGGACAGTCGCGCGGGGCAAGAGGATAACCCATGTTCTTTGAACTCATCGCCACATTCGCCGCAGGCGCGGTCGCTGCCGGTCTCGCGCTGATCGCGGGGCATCTGAGTGGCGGACGCCTGCCCAAATGGATCACCCCGGTGATGGCCGGGATCGCCATGCTGGGCTATGCGATTTGGTCGGAATATAGCTGGGCGGGGCGCACCACCGACGGGCTGCCCGAGGGGGTGGAGGTTCTGGTCACGGTCGAGGAAACGCGGTTCTGGAAGCCCTGGACCTATGTCATCCCGCAAACCACGCGGATCATGGCGCTCGATCGCGAGAGCGTGCAGACCAACCCTGATGCCCCCGGTATCCTGCTGGCCGATCTCTATTTCTTTGCGCGCTGGACACCGCCCGCAAAACGCCCGCAACTTGTGAACTGCGCAGAGGGCGCGCGCGCCGATGTGAGTGGCGCGGCGCTCGCTGACCCGTCCGAGGCCACGTGGAGGAGCATGGCCGAGGACGATCCGCTGAGCGAGGCGCTCTGCCAGACGTGAGTGCCCCGGACATGACCGGGAGAGGAGGCCCGCAATGTCGCAAAAAACCGTTCTGCTCGTCGAGGACGAGGACAATATCGCGCTGGCGCTCACCCATCTGATCGGGCGGGCGGGCTATGCCCTGCGCCGGGTGGCCTCGGGCAATGCCGCGCTCGAGGCGCTGGCCGAGGCGCGCCCCGATCTGGTGGTGCTCGACGTGATGCTGCCGGAGCGTTCGGGCTACGAGATTTGCCAATTGATCCGCCGGGATGCCGCCCTCAAGGGCATCAAGGTGCTGATGATCACCGCAGGCGGCGGTGAGGTGGAGCGGCGCAAGGGCATGGCGGTGGGGGCCGATGCCTTCATGACCAAGCCTTTCGCGGCTGCGGATCTGACCGCGCAGATCAACGCATTGCTGGCGGAGGAGGGGGCATGATTGAGCGTCTGACCAAGCGGCTTGGCCTGCGGCTGCGCTTTGCGCTCTTCTTTGCCGCCCTCGGGTTGGGTGGGGCTGTGCTGATCGCCGGGGCGCTGGTTTTCGGCTATTCCCGCGCGGGCGGGCCGCCCGATGGCTATGTGATCGCGGGGCTGATCGGGGGGCTTGGCTTGCTGGGGCTGGCGGCCTGGATCGGGCTCTTGTTCGATGAAAACGTCGCCAAGCCGATCCTTGCGCTCGCTTCGGACCTCACAACCCGCGCCCGTGCCGATGTGGATTTGCAGATCGACGAGGGCCAGGCCAAGCATCTCAGCACGCTGGCCCCCGCCGCCAACGCGATCAACGCCGCGCTCTCGGAGGCGCGCGCCGCGCGGCAACGCGCGGTGGAGCGTGAGACTGCCCGCATCGCCCGCGAAAAGGCGCTTTTTGAGGCGCTGTTTCGGGATCTGGGCGAGGGCGCGGTGGTGGCCACGCCAGACAATCGCGTGATGCTCTACAACCGCATGGCGCAGGACCTCTTGGGCGAGATCGGCCTTGACCGCCCGCTCTCGGCCTTCCTGCGGCCAGAGCCGGTGATGGACGCGCTGTCGCGGATGCAAAAGGCCCGCGTGCGCGGCGAGGTTACTGCCGAGACCTTCCTTGCCGCCTCTGCCGATGGCCAACGGTTCCTCTTGGGCCGGGTCAGCCCGATCCTGTCGGATGAGGAACTGTCGGGCCATGTCCTGATCTTCCGTGACGCGACCGAGGATCTGAGCGCCCATGCCGCGCATGATCACCTTTTCACCGCGCTGATGGAGGGGGTGCGCCGCCCCGCGGGCACCATCGGCGCGCTGTTGGAAGTTCTGCAATCGGTGGACGATCTTGCCCCCGAGGACCGCGCGCAGATGCGGCAGGGGATTGAGGATGAGGTCGCGCGGCTGTTCTCTTGTCTCGATGATTTCAGCGCGCGCCACGCCGCGATCAAATCGCGCCGCTGGCCGATGTCGCCGGTTGCGGTGAGCCATGTGTTTGACGGGGTGCGCGCCCACTCAGACGCGGATGTCAGAATCACCCGCAGCGAGGCGATGCTGGCCTGCGACGGCTTTGCCGTGACCACGCTTTTGGCGCTGCTCTCATGCCACCTGACCGAGGACGGCACGCGCGAGGCGCTGGCCCTCTCGGCGGAAGTGGAGGGGGGCGAGACCCGGCTGATCCTCGGCTGGCAGGGCGAGGCGGTGACCGACGGGCAATTGACCGGCTGGCTGGGTGCGCCGCTCTCGGAGGCGTATGGTGCTTATTCCGGGCGCGATGCGCTGGCCGCGCATCAGACCGACATCTGGGCCGAAACGCATGCTGCCGGCCACCGGATCGTCCTGCCGCTGGCCTCGGCCGCCCCGCCTCTTGCCCCGGGCGACGCGCGCCCCGAATTCTACGATTTCAACCTGCCCGACACGCCCGGCGGCGATCTGGCCGACAGGCCCTTGTCGGATCTCAGCTTTGTCGTCTTTGATACCGAGACCACCGGCCTCTCGCCGCGTGGCGGGGATGAGATCGTGCAGATTGCCGGTCTGCGCATCGTCAACGGCCGCATCCTGCGCGGCGAGACCTTTGACACATTGGTCAACCCGGGCCGCGCCATCCCGCCCGCCTCGACCCGCGTGCATCACATCACCGATGCGATGGTCGAGAGTGCGCCGGGTATTTCCGAGGCCGGGCAGAGGTTTCACGATTTCTGTCAGGGTGCAGTGCTGGTCGCGCATAACGCGCCGTTCGATCTGGCCTTTCTGCGGCTCAAGGAGCAGGTCATCGGGCGGCGGTTCGACAATCCGGTGCTCTGTACCGTGCTGATGTCGGCGGGGCTGTTCGATCACACCGGTCAGCACACGCTCGACGCGCTCTGCGACCGGTTCGGCATCACCATCCCGCCCGAGGCGCGCCATACCGCCATGGGCGACACGGTGGCCACGGCCGAGGTCTTCGTGCGCATGCTGGACCTCTTGCAGGCAAAGGGCGTCACCACGCTTGGCGGTGCGATCACCGAAGAGGGGCGGATGACCCGCATTCGCAAGGCGCAGAACTACTGAGCGCCGCTTGGCGTCTTGACCCTCGCCTCATGCTCCACTAACAACGGGGCCGTTGAGCGGGCGTTGTGTAATGGTAAGACCTCAGCCTTCCAAGCTGATGATACGGGTTCGATACCCGTCGCCTGCTCCATTCCTTTCCCCCTGCGGCTGAACTGCCCCTTGACCTCGGCGCGTGCGCCCGCCAAGACCCTGTGCGAAACGACGAGGGAAAAGAACCGATGGTGCGAAAGGCCGAAAACGGGGCCGATCAACTGGATCGCGAGAGATCGAAGCGGGTAGGGGCGCTGGCCGAATTATGGCCGTTCCTGCGGCCCTATCGTGCGCTTCTGGGCGCGGCGATTGCGGCGCTGGTGCTGACAGCGGCGGTGGCGCTGGTGCTGCCGATGGCGGTGCGCCGGGTGGTGGACAATTTCGGCACCGAGGACGGTGCGCTGCTCGATCAGTATTTCGGCGGCGCGCTCTTTATCGCGGCGCTGCTGGCGCTTGGCACCGGGGCGCGCTACCTGCTGGTGACCCGTCTGGGCGAACGCGTGGTGGCCGATATCCGCAAGGCCGTGTTCGACCGGGTGATCGGCATGAGCCCCGCGTTCTTCGAGCGGCTGATGACCGGCGAGGTGCTGAGCCGGATCACCACCGACACCACTCTGATCCTCTCGGTCATCGGCTCGTCGATCTCGATCGCGCTGCGCAACCTGCTGTTGTTCATCGGCGGCATGGCCCTGATGCTGCTGACCTCTGCCAAGCTGACCGGTCTTGTGCTGCTGATCGTGCCGCTGGTGATATTTCCGATCCTCTTTCTGGGCCGCAAGATGCGCGTGCTCAGCCGAGAGAATCAGGACTGGATCGCCAACAGTTCCGGCAATGCCTCCGAGGCGCTGTTGTCGGTGCAGACGGTGCAGGCCTTTACCCATGAGGGCGAGAGCCGGGCGCGCTTTGCCGATGTGACCGAGCGCAGCCATGATGCCGCGCGCCGCCGGGTGAACACCCGCGCGCTGATGACGGTGATCGTGATTTTCCTTGTATTCACCGGCATCGTGGGGGTGCTGTGGATCGGCGCGCGCGATGTGCGGGCGGGCGAGATGACGCCCGGCAGCCTGGTGCAGTTCGTGATCTATTCGGTGATGGTGGCGGGGGCCGTGGCGGCGCTGTCGGAAATTTGGGGCGAGTTGCAGCGCGCGGCTGGTGCTACCGAGCGGCTGGTCGAGTTGCTGCAAGCCGATGACCCGGTCAAGGACCCGGCCGCACCGGTGGCGGTGCCGCGCCCCGCGCGCGGCGGGATCGAGTTCGATGCGGTGCGCTTTGCCTATCCGGCGCGTCCCGAGACCCCGGCGCTTCATGATTTCAACCTGAACATCAAGCCCGGCGAGACGGTGGCGCTGGTGGGTCCGTCGGGGGCGGGCAAGACCTCGGTCATTCAGCTGATCCAGCGATTCTATGACCCCGATGAGGGCCGGATCACGCTTGACGGCGTGGCGCTCTGGGATATGGCCCGGCACGAGTTTCGCGCCGACCTCGCGCTCGTGCCGCAGGACCCGGTGATCTTCGCCGCCTCGGCGCGCGAGAACATCCGCTTTGGCCGTCTTGACGCGAGCGATGCCGAAATCGAGGCCGCGGCGCGCGCGGCCAATGCGCATGACTTCATCGCGCAGCTGCCCGAGGGCTATGACACCTATGTGGGAGAGCGCGGCGTGATGCTCTCGGGTGGGCAGAAACAGCGCATCGCCATCGCCCGCGCGATCCTGCGCGACGCCGCCGTGCTGCTGCTCGACGAGGCGACATCGGCGCTCGATGCCGAGAGCGAACGCGCGGTGCAGCAGGCGGTTGATGCGATGGCGCGGACCCGCACCACGATCATCGTCGCGCACCGTCTGGCCACGGTGAAAAAGGCTGACCGGATCGTGGTGATGGATCAGGGCCGGATTGTGGCGCAGGGCACGCATGACAGTCTGGTGGCGGAAAACGGGCTTTACGCACGGCTGGCGCGGCTGCAATTCACCGATGGCGAGGCGGCATGAGGGGGCTGGAGCGGTCATAGCACCCCGCCAGAAGGTGCTGCGTGATCGCAGGGCCGGGGACTGGCGATGCAACGTGTGTGGCAGGTACTTTATCCCAGCAAAATTCGTGTAACCCCAACAGGTTGTACGACCCCTCAAATCGCCAGGCCGCGGGACGGCCCGGCGATCGCGCGGCACCTTCGGTGCGTTTCGCGCGGGATGCGGCAACTGCAGCTCAAGGCCAATACCCGCACCAACCGACAGTCCGGCGCGCGGCCATTCGCCCCTTGCCCAACCCCCTGCGATTTGGGATAACCTTTACCAGATCAATCACGGAGAGGCTCATGCCCGCGCGCATCTACAAACCCGCACGTAATGCCATGCAGTCCGGCACCGCCAAGTCCAAGCACTGGGTGCTGGAATTCGTGTCGGAGACCAGGCGCGAGGTCGATCCGCTGATGGGCTGGACCTCGAATGAGGACACGCAGGCGCAGGTGCGGCTGCGCTTTGCCACCAAGGAGGCGGCGCTGCAATATGCCAAGGAACACGGCATCGACGCCGTGGTGCAGGAACCGCACAAGCGCAAGACGAACATCCGCCCGGGTGGCTATGGTGATAATTTCGCCACCAACCGCCGTCAGGTCTGGACCCACTGAGCCTAGCCCGCTTGTTTCCATAATACCGCCGCTTTCGGGCGTTATGCCGCTTGCGATCTTTCTTGTCGCAAGGGAACCCGAATGACCCACACCATCGAATCCCCGCGCCCCGTCTGGGGCCTGGCTGGCGTCATCGCCGGGCTGATCGCAGTCGCCTTGGTGACGCTCAGCCTGTCGTCGATCTTTGCCGAGCCACAGCCCGATATGGCCGCGCAGATCGGCGAAATGGCCGCTGAAATTCGCAAATCGGCCATACGTAGCATGATGGGCACCGAGCAACCGGTGCCCGAAACCCCCGCAATGACCGTGGCCACGATCATCACCCTCACCATTCCGGTTCTGGCCGGAGGGGCCGCGCTGTGCGGGGCGATCGGTCTCTTTCGCCGCGAACCGCTCAGCCTGCCGCTCTTGGCCCTGGGTTTCGGAACCGGGGCATTCCTGATGCAATACCTGTTCTGGATGGCGCTCTTTATCGGTGGGGTGGTCCTGATGGTCGCGATCCTCAACAACCTCGACAGTATCCTCGACTTCTGAGCGGTGTGCCAAAGCCGTTTTCAAAGGCGATTGTATACTTGACAAACCCAGCTGGGAATCCTATCTCTAGGTCATAGAGTTAGGAGCCTGTCATGTCTGTTCTGAGCAAACCGTATATGCACGACGAAGCCGCAGCCTTTGCGCATGTCGAAAGCATCATCTGGCCCAATGGCCCGGTCTGCCCGCATTGTGGAGTGGTGGACAGCGCCTATCGCCTGACTGGCGTTCGCACCAAGGCCAGCAAGAAGAACCCCGAAGGCAAAGAGCGTCATGGCCTCTGGAAGTGTCGCGAGTGCCGTAAGCAGTTCACGGTGCGCAAGGGCACGATCTTTGAAGATAGCCACATCGAAATGCACAAGTGGCTGCAAGCCATTCACCTGATGGTATCCAGCAAGAAGGGCATCAGCAGCCACCAGCTTCACCGCGTTCTGGAAATCACGCACAAGTCCGCGTGGTTCATGTCTCACCGTATCCGTGAGGCAATGCGCAGCGACACATCTGTTGATTTCGGCGCGGGTGGCGGCATTGTCGAGGTTGACGAGACGTTCATCGGTAAAGAGCCGGGCCAATCCCCCAAGCGCGGCATTGGCTGGAAAATGAAGGTGCTGAGCCTTGTGGACCGTGACACGGGCCGCGCCCGCTCCATGGTGGTCGATGATCTGCGCAAGGACACGCTGGCCCCGATCCTGCGCGATAACATGGCGAAGGAAGCACACCTCTACACCGATGAGGCGAAGCACTACACCGCAGTCGGCAAAGAGTTTGGCGCGCATGAGTGGGTCAGCCACCGCGCCAAGGAATACGTGCGCGGCGACGTTCATACGAACACGATTGAGGGCTATTTCAGCATCTTCAAGCGCGGCATGAAGGGCGTCTATCAGCATTGCAGCAAGAAGCACCTGCACCGCTATGCAGCGGAATTTGAGTTCCGTTATAATAACCGCGTGGCGAATGGCGTTGAGGATGCTGAGCGTGGCATCATTGCTCTTTCAGGGGCAGCCGGAAAGCGGCTGACATATGTTCAGCCTAATCAGTAGCTTAACCAAGAAGTAGCTGATTCTCTTGACAGAATCGGGATTTTGGACTATCTAATCGATAGCCCGATGCGTAAGCGGTCGGTATATGATGGTACATAATCCATCGGAGGGGGCGTTTTCGCCCCCTTCTAGTTTTATGGCAAAGATTTAGCGCCCCAACCCCATACTTTGCCATACGCGGATCTATTGTATTTTGCATCTACTAGTATCTTCACAACGCGCTCAGCGAACTGCCCCACCTGGACGGGGTGTTTTAGATTCCAGCGGATCGCGTAATGGCTTGGGTGGGCGAGAAGATCGCACAATTGCAAGCCTGCGATGTTGTCTTTTTTGGTTCTGAATTTTAGGTTTTTAGAGGGTATTCTTTCACGGATGCTGTCAGAAGACGCATATCTTGTGCCGTGTTCGAGAACCCTTGAAAACTCTTTCTGGAGGGCCGCGTCTTGCGGCTTCCCCCTTGCTTCTGGCATGATATCCCCAATGGTGCCCCTTTTTCGCAAACAGAGGGCATACTTCTCCATTAGCACCTCCATAAGAAAGTGATACGGATGCGTCCGGTCCCAATGAACCTTACTGTCCATGCCAAGTTTATCCAAAAATACAGTAATTACTGTATATTCCGTATCGCGCATTACGCCGAGAATTCTTTCATCAAACCGCAAACGAGTGTCGCCATCCGCGAGGGGGTGAAACGGCCCTTTTGCATGGCGGATATCGCTGCGATGCAAGCAGATAGGTTCATCCGGGTCTTCATTGAAGAATTCAGCTTTGATGGCGCTCAGGGCCGGAATTAAGAAATCCCGAGCATGATCTTTTGTCATCATCACGCCAGTGAGGCTAAGATAACGCTTTTTATCTAAATCTAGGCGCGTCATACTATCGACGCCGTGTTCATCTAAGTACATGCGATACATGGAGGAAATATTGGCTACAGATAAACAAAAGAGTCAACTCGACAAGTTCAAAGAAGCCGCCCGCCAGCTAGAGACGGACGACGATGAAGAGCGGTTTGAGAAGAAGTTGAAAAAGTTGGTGAAGCAAAAGCCCAAGGACGACGATAAGGGTAAGTGAGGTATTGAGTTACCTTGCACTATGGGGTAATATAGTACCTATGACTGAAACAGAAATCAAAATGAAGATTGCTGAATGGGTTTCTAGAAGCGGGTTGCCCGCCGCAGACATGAAGGCGGCGGCAGAGCAGCTATACCGCTTTGTCACCCATCAATCTTCCTAAATCCACGCACCGCCTTCAGGCATTCGGCATACGTATCTAAGACCCATTTGCGGTTTGCTGGATTTGAGCCGTGTGAATATAGTTCCCTGCCTTCGACGCTGGCGATCTCCTTCATGAGATTGAACGCTACGTGTTCGGGTGAGTTTTCGCCAATGTGAACGACAGTGTTGTCAGACATTCTCGAATCTCCTTTAAATGGAATCCGACCATGCCTTTACCTCACGGGTTTGTCAAATATACAATCGCCTTTTCAAACGGCTTGAAACGCGGTTTTCAAACCGCGTTGCCAAGGTCTTTGCAAAGACCTTGCGCGGGAGGCCTCGGAGCAGTGCTGAAAAGGGAAGCAGCACCTGGAAGGGATCTGGGGCACCCGCATCCCGGTGCTGCTTGCGCGGTCCGTGTCAGCTGGGAACTGGCACAGACCGATCCTGTGCGGCGTTCAGCGGGGCTTGCCGTTGAGCGCCAGATCCGCGGCCGTCTTGATGGCCAGCCAAAGCGTGGTCTGCGCGACCGGGGCCTTGAGCGTGATATCCCATTTGTCCTGCCAGTTCGGCGCGAAATCGTTGGCAGCGAAATCCTCGGACATCACGACCACCGGCGTGTCGTCGCACGCGTCCCCGGCGGCGCTGAGAAAGGTGCCAAAGGCGGGCCGTTCGTCGGTAAAGCTGTCACGGTCGATCACCACAAGGTCGGCCAGCCCCGAAAACCGAAACAGCCACTCATAGAAAAACGCCGGGTCATGCACCACCGTGACGTCGAGCCCAAAGATCGATTCAAGCCAGATTTGAAGGTTGGTGACATTATGCGACGGCTTGGCGAGGATCAGGACAGTCTGGTTCGTGAACGCCCCGCGCACCTCGATCTCGCGGGCGGTCGCCTGCGGGCTGTCCAAGCTCACCGCGTCAAGACGGCGCTCGCTTTCGCGGAACAGGCGGGTCGCGAGGCCGGGCAGTTGCGCCTCGTCCCATTTGTGCGCTGCAGGTGTCGGGGCAGGCTTGAGATAGGACACCAGGCGCTCGAAGAACGACAATCGCTCGGGCATTTTCAGGGACTCAAAACTCATTGACATCCTCCATCTCAACCATGAATTCATTATATGTGATAAAACACATCATGCAAGCTTTTGTTGCGAAATGAGGGCGGACCTTCAAGCTTCTTCATAAAGTGTGGTACACTCATAGGGTGTGCACAAGGGGGTATAACACTTATTGGCATGATTTTTCTTAATGCGCGCCTGACTGGGCAAAATATTGCTCAACCGAAGGTAATTCGTCGCTTGCATTGACCACCCGAAAATCTATGTGATAAATCACTATGGGAATGCATAACTTTAATGCGGTTTCATGTTTTTAAGCGATCATAATCGGGTATTTCTGGCACGGTAGTGTGCCTGCGCCATGACGTATCGGTTTCAGAGGGGGTATCCGTCGGTGCGCAAATGATCCTGCAAGGCAAGTGAGGTGCCCCTGCAATGGAACAAGGTCAATTCATGACAGAGTTCAACGCCACCATGGGTGAGGCGGCGCGCCTTATTTTCGCCACAAAGCTGCGGTGCTATGGATTTACGTCTTCCGCAGCGATCGAAGCGTCACCAGCAGCTGTTGCTGCGTTGCTTCGTCAAGCTCATGAAGAAGCTCTTGCAATTCCGCCGACACCGTCGCCGGACCAAAACCAAGAAGAGCCCCCGGACTGAGCCCGAGCGCGTTTTCGAGGGCCATCACCGTTTGCACGCGGGGGCTCTTGATGCGGCCTTGCTGAATATCTGTCACCGCACGGGCATTCAGGCCTGCACGTTTTGACAGTTTTGCGGGGTTCATGCCCTCCTGCGCCATGTAATGAGCAAGGCGTTTGCGAAATGCATCCATGTCGAACCCGGCCTGTTCCAGATGTTCACGCGGCATACTCACGCGCTCCATACATGCTCAACATCCCCAGCTTTTAAGGTGCTTTCGCCCATCGTGGCAACCGTGCCGGAGGGCGGGCAGTTTCTGTTTGTACCCTATTTTCACGCGTTGTGGCATAAATCACATCATGCCGCGACTATGCGTTCGGGTAGTTTTTGAATTCAAAATTGCGTATTCAATCCAAAACTATATATATTTCAGACACTTGCCTTCTGATACGATTTTATTGACGTTACGTCACATGTACCGATTCCTGCCGCGACAGGCTGGATTGACACGCATCAAGGCACTTTTCCGCATGTGGAGGTAAGCTGTCGCTCATCAAAAAAACCAACAGACGAGGGATAGCCATATGACGGACACTCAGATCGCGCCGACCGATATGGCGGACACGCAAGCGACCCCGTCCCCGCCGCGCCAGCAAGAGGCGACCGCGCTCCGGCTGGCCTTCGAGAACGGCGAATATCCCTATGCGACAAGGCTCAGCCGCCGTAGCTATGAGGCGCAGAAGGCCAAGTTGCAGGCGGAACTGCTGAAGGTGCAGCTTTGGGCGCAGGATGCGGGCGAGAAATTCGTGCTGCTTTTCGAGGGGCGCGATGCTGCGGGCAAGGGCGGCACGATCAAGCGGTTCACCGAGCATCTCAACCCCCGCACCGCGCGGGTCGTGGCGCTCAACAAGCCGACCGATCAGGAGAAGGGCCAGTGGTATTTCCAGCGCTACGTGGAGCATCTGCCCACCGCCGGTGAAATCGTGCTCTATGACCGTTCTTGGTACAATCGCGCCGGGGTCGAGCGGGTGATGGGCTTTTGCGAGCCGTGGGAATATCTCGAATTCATGCGCCAGACGCCCGAGTTGGAGCGCATGCTGGTGCGCGCGGGCATCCGGCTTTGCAAATACTGGTTCTCGGTCACGCAGGGCGAACAGCGCGCCCGCTTCGCCAGCCGCGAGACCGATCCGCTGAAACACTGGAAGCTCAGCCCGATCGACCGCGCCAGCCTCGACAAGTGGGAGGATTACACCGAGGCCAAGGAGGCGATGTTCTTTTACACCGACACCGCCGATGCGCCCTGGACCGTGGTCAAATCCAACGACAAGAAGCGCGCGCGGCTTAATTGCATGCTGCATTTCCTTCATTCGCTGGATTATCCGGGCAAGGATCCGAAAGTGGCGCATGCGCCCGATCCGCTGATCGTCTCGACCGCGCAGCATGTGCTGCACAAGAGCGATCACATCCTGGGCAAGTCGCTGCATCCCGAAGATCGCAAGCCGCGCTGATTTTCGCGCATGGCGGGCGCGGGCGCGGCTTGCGCGCTTGCCCGTATGCCGCGACCTGCGTAATCATGCGCCCATGATCCGGACCCATTGCATCGCGCTTGCCCTTTGCCTCTGCCTGCCCGTCGGCAATCTTGCCGCGCATCCGCATGTCTTTGTCGATGTCGCGTTGGAGTTCACCGGCGACGATCAGGGCAATCTCAGCCGCGTCGAGGTGACGTGGACCTATGACGATTTCTTCTCATTGCTCATTCTCAGCGACATGGGGCTCGACCCCGATGGCGACGGGGTGCTGACCGAGGATGAACTGGCACAGCTCAAGGGGTTCGATCTGGTGGAATGGCCCGAGGGGTTCGAGGGGGATCTCTACATGCATCACGGCGGTGACAAGATCGCGCTCGATCATCCGGTGCCCACCGGCATCGCGCTGGAGGAGGGCCGCATCGTCGCCACGCATGAGCGCAGCTTCGACCCGGTGCCCGGTGATGGCCTGAAGGTCGAGGCCTATGATCCCACCTATTATGTGGAGCACACGCTGACCGGCCCGATCAACCTGCCGCAAGGATGCAGCTACACGATCCGCGAGCCGGATCTGGATGCCTCGCAACGCGCCTTTCGCGAGATGCTGGGCGAGCTTAGCGCCGAAGAGCAATATGAGGGCGTCGAGGTGGGCAATCTCTTTTCGCAGGCGATGTATCTGTCATGCGCCGCCCCGTCCTGAGCCTCTCGGCGCTGGGCCTGCTGGCGCTGGTGATCTGGCTTTGGGGGTTCGGCGGGGCCGGGGCGGTATCGGCCTGGGCCAATGCCGGGCAGGCCGAGACGCAGCAGGCGATGGCGCGACTGTTACGCAGCCTGCGGGCGGGCGATCCGGGCGCGCTGACCGGGCTGATGGCGCTGTGTTTCGCTTATGGCTTTTTCCACGCGGCGGGGCCGGGGCATGGCAAGCTGCTGATCGGCGGTTATGGCATGGCCGCGCGGGTGGGCGCGCTGCGGCTGTCGGCGCTGGCGCTCGCCTCGAGCCTGGCACAGGCGGGTTCTGCGGTGCTGCTGGTCTATGCGGGGGTGTTCCTCTTTGATCTGACGCGGCAACGCATGACCGGGCTGGCCGAGGATATCATGGCCCCTGCCAGCTACGGCGCCATCGCCGCCGTGGGCGCATGGCTGGCCTTTCGCGGTCTGCGGCGGCTGCGCGCCGCGCGCGTGATGCGTCACGACCACGACGGCACCTGTTCCAGTTGCGGGCACAAGCATGGCCCCACGGCGGAGGAGGCGGCATCGGTCACCGGCTGGCGCGATGCGCTGGCGCTGATCGCCGCCGTGGCGATCCGGCCCTGCACCGGGGCGCTGTTCCTGTTGATCCTGACATGGCGCATGGGGCTGGAGATGGCGGGCATCCTCGGCACCTTTGCCATGGGGCTGGGCACGGCGAGTGTGACGCTCGCGGTGGCGCTGGCCTCGGTCACGCTGCGCGAGGGGGCGCTGGCGCGGTTTGGCGCGGGGCAGGGGGGCGGCCTTGCCCGCGCCCTGCCGCTCTTGGAGCTTGCGGCAGGTGTGGTGATTGCGGCGCTGGCGCTGCAACTGATGCTGGCGGTGCTCTGAGGGGGCTTGCGCGCGCGGACCGCCCCGGCTAACGCCAATTCCATGCAACCGCGTCTTTCATATCGCCAGCACGCCCGCGCCGTGATGGGCCTTGGCCTGCCGCTGGTCGGCAGCCACGTGGCGCAGTTTGCCATCACCCTGACCGATGCGCTGATGCTCGGCTGGTATTCGGTCGAGGCGCTGGCCGCCGAGGTGCTGGGCGGCACGATGTTTTTCGTGCTCTTCATCATGGGCTCGGGCTTTGCCTGGGCGGTGATGCCGATGGTGGCCTCTGCCGAGGCGAGCGGCGAAGGCGCGCAGGTGCGCCGCGTCACGCGCATGGGGCTCTGGGCGTCGGTGCTCTTTGGTCTTGTGACATTGCCGCTGATGCTCGGCTCCGAGACGGTGTTCGGTCTCTTGGGACAGGCCCCGTCCACCTCGGCGCTGGGGGCCGACTACCTGATCATTGCCGGCTGGGGCATCCTGCCCGCGCTGATGGTGATGGTGCTGAAATCCTATCTCGCGGCGCTGGAACGCACGGCGGTGGTGCTGTGGATCACGCTGGCGGCGGTGGCGATGAATATCGTGGTCAACTACCTGTTGATCTTCGGCAATCTGGGCTTTCCGGAACTGGGCGTGCGCGGCGCGGCCATTGCCTCGCTCGCGGTGCATATCGGCTCGCTTCTGGCGCTCATGCTCTATGTGCGCCTCGTGGCCCCGGAACACGCGCTTTTCACCCGCCTCTGGCGGCCTGACTGGGACGCGCTGACACGCGTCTTTCGCCTGGGCTGGCCCATCGGCATCACCAATCTCGCGGAGGTCGGGCTGTTCGCCGCCGCCTCGGTGATGATGGGCTGGTTGGGCACGCTGCCGCTGGCGGCGCATGGCATCGCGCTGCAGGTGACATCGGTGGTGTTCATGGTGCATGTCGGCCTGTCGAACGCCGCCACGGTGCGCGCGGGTCAGGCTTACGGTCGTGGCGACGGGCAGGGGCTGCGCGACGGGGCGCGGGTGGTGCTGGGGCTGTCGGGCGCTGTGGCATTGGTGACGATGACGCTGTTTCTGGCGGTGCCGGACCCGATGATCGGCCTGTTTCTCGATCCGGATGACCCCGACCGCGCTGCCGTGATCGAGATCGGGCGGGGGCTGCTGGCGGCGGCGGCGCTGTTTCAGCTGGTCGATGCGGCGCAGGTGATGGCGCTGGGCCTCTTGCGCGGGGTGCAGGACACCCGCGTACCGATGGTGATCGCGGCGCTGAGCTATTGGGCCGTCGGCGTGCCGGTGAGCTACATGCTCGGCTTTACGCTGGGATTTGGCGGGGCGGGCATCTGGCTTGGCCTAGCGGCGGGGCTGGCGCTGGCGGGGGTGTTCATGCTGCTGCGGTTCTGGGGCTGGTCGGCGCGCGGCGTGGCAGCGTGAGAGAAAATTACTGCTTCTGAATGAAGTATCCGCGCGAAACGCGGCCGTCAGGCCGCCGCGCATCGCCATGCCAGAGGCATGCCTTCGGTATGACGCCGCCCCGACGGCACGGCGATTTGGTTGCAACCTGCGCATTGCGTGAATGTTTTCCCAACGTGGCAGAGATAAAGGTCTGCCGAACGAGCGTTGGATCGCCGCACCGCGGCCCGTCGATGCGCGGCTCACGGCGACATCCCCGTCACTCGTCCTTCAGCAACCGGTCCGCCTTCTTGCGCACCAGCACCGTGCGCAGGTCATGCATTGCCAGCAACAGCGCATCCGTCACCTGCTCCAACTGCTCATCGGTGGCGCGCGACTGCGCCCAATGGGTGGTGGTGTTGAGATAATCCACCGCCCGCAGGATATCGTCGATATCGCGATGCTCGATCAGCTTGAGCCGCTCGGTCATCCACTCCGTGATCGCGGCGATATCCGCCTCGCTCAATTCGCGGTCGCCATGCGGCTTGATCTCGGACTTGCGGATATTGACGACGGCGATCTGGTCCATGTCGATCCGGCGCTGCCGGTTCTCGGTATCAACCCGGAACACGAAGGCCCCGTTCTCGCGGACCCGGAAGTAATAATCGGGGAGATCGCCCGCCATGTCCGTCCCTATCTCAGCCCTTCGCAGAACGCCTGTATCCGCCCGCAGGCCTCTTTCAGCGCCGTGTCCGACGTAGCGTAGCTGACCCGGAAGTTCGGGGAAAGCCCGAAGGCCGCACCGAAGACCACGGCGACGCCGGTTTCCTCCAGAAGGGCGGTGGCGAAGGCCTCGTCATCCTCGATCAGCGCGCCGCCCGCGCTTGTCTTGCCGATCAGCCCGGCAATCGACGGGTAGACGTAGAAGGCGCCGTTGGGCACCGGGCACTCAATCCCGTCGATCTCGTTCAGCATCGACACCACCAGATCGCGGCGGCGCGTGAAAACGGCGTTGTTCTCGGCAATGAAATCATGGCTGCCATTCAGCGCCTCGACCGCCGCCCATTGGCTGATCGTGCAGGGGTTGGAGGTGCTCTGAGACTGGATCTTGCGCATCGCCCCGATCAGTCGCTCGGGCCCCGCCGCATAGCCGATCCGCCAGCCGGTCATGCAATAGGCCTTGGAGACGCCGTTGCAGGTCAGCGTGCGGTCATAAAGGCCGGGCTCCACCTGCGCGGGGGTGCAGAACTGAAAATCGTCATAGGCGAGGTGTTCATACATGTCGTCGGTCATCACCCAGACTTGGGGGTGGCGCAGCAGCACCTCGGTCAGGCCCTTCAACTCGTCCCATGTATAGCCCGCCCCGGTGGGGTTGGACGGTGAATTGAAGATGAACCAGCGGGTTTTCGGCGTGATTGCGGCCTCAAGCGCCTCTGGCGTCAGCTTGAACCCGGTCTCGATGCCCGCAGGCACCACCACCGGCTCGCCCCCCGCCAAGAGCACCATGTCGGGGTAGCTGACCCAATAGGGCGCGGGGATCACCACCTCGTCACCGGGATTGAGCGTCGCCATCAGCGCGTTGTAAAGGATCTGCTTGCCGCCCGAGGCAACACTGACCTGTGCGGGCATATAATCGAGCCCGTTGTCGCGCTTGAACTTGGCGCAGATCGCCGCCTTCAGTTCCGGGATGCCATCGACGGCGGTGTATTTCGTCTTGCCCTCTTCGATGGCGCGGATGCCCGCCGCCTTGATATGGTCGGGCGTGTCGAAATCCGGCTCGCCCGCGCCAAGGCCGATCACGTCGCGCCCCGCCGCTTTCAGTTCCTGCGCTTTCGTCGTCACCGCGATGGTGGGCGAGGGTTTCACGCGCGATAATGTCGCTGAAAGATCGGACATCGCCGCCTCCGGTTTGAATTCATCTGACAAATCTCATAGGTTGCCGCCAAAGGTTGATCAAGGATGATCGCCGGAAAGGGATGAGATGACAACAGACACCAATGACAGCTGGTTCGACCCCGATGCCACCACCTTCGGCGATCGCGTAGCGGGCGCGCGCGAGCGCGCGGGCATGACCCAGGGCGACCTCGCCAAGCGCCTCGGCGTGAAGCTCAAGACACTCAAGGCATGGGAGGACGACCAGTCCGAGCCGCGCGCCAACAAGCTGTCGATGATGGCGGGGCTCTTGAATGTCTCGCTGCTCTGGCTGCTCTCGGGCGAGGGCGACGGGCCCGATACGCCCGCCGTTGGCGAATTGTCCCCCGATATCAGCCAGATGCTGACCGAGATCCGAGATATTCGCGCGCAGCTCACCTTTTCCACCGACCGCCTCGGCCGGATCGAGAAGAGCCTGCGCGCCAAGCTGCGGGAGGAAGCCGTTGAGTGACGAGCCGCGCGAGCACCGTCTCAAGCGTCTGTCGATGCGCTCCATGCGGCGCGGCATCAAGGAGATGGACATCATCCTGAGCCGCTATGCCGAGGCCCGGCTGGCGGCGATGGATGACGGTACCCTTGGCACCTACGAATCGCTGCTGTCTGAAAACGATCAGGATCTCTACCAGTGGGTGACCGGTCAGGTCGCCCCCCCGGCGCGCTTTGCCGATCTGGTCAGCGATATCTCGCAGGTCTCCTGTTCGGGAAAATAGATCGGATTTTACGCGTCATTGTCGCGGTTTAACCGATTATTGGGCTTTTTGGCCCAGTTTCCGTTGCGAGCAGACACGCACGGAGACGGATATGAGCTTTCAAAAACCCCTGAGCCCGCCGACCGGGCATACCGCGTTCATCACGGCCTATCTCGACGCGCTGTCGCTGGTCGAACGGCTGCACCGGTTGTTGCTCGACGTCATCAAGGACGAATTCGAGCGCCTCGGCATTCTCGATATCAACGCGGTGCAGGGGCTCTTGTTGTTCAATATCGGCGATCACGAGGTCACCGCGGGCGAGCTCAAGACGCGCGGGTATTATCAGGGCAGCAATGTCAGCTACAACCTCAAGAAACTGGTGGAGATGGGCTATATGCACCACCAGCGCTGCGAGGTGGATCGCCGCTCGGTCCGGGTGCGCCTGACCGAAAAGGGGCGCGGCATCCGCGATGTTGTGGCCAGTCTTTTCGCGCGACATGCCGAGGGGCTGGAAGGGCGCGGCGTGCTTGGGCCCGACGGGATCGATCAGATCACCTCGTCGCTGCGCCGGGTGGAGCGGTACTGGACCGACCAGATCCGCTATATCTACTGAGCGGGCAGCGCGCCGAGCATGATATCGCTGATCTCGCGGAAGAGCTTGCGGCCCATGGCGCGCTCGAAATCCTCGAACCCCTGCGCCAGTTCCAGAAACGCGCCGGGGCCGCGCAGCACCTCGTCGCGGTAATGCCGCAGCACGGTGGTATCATGCCCCAGGATCACCAGCCCGTTCACCGTGATCCCCTGAAACGGGAAATGCTTGTAGGCCAGCGCGGGTGCAAATCCCTGATTGTTGATCCCGTCGCCCGACACGTCGATCACCCGCCGCGCACAGTCCGGCGCGCGGGTCATCACCTGCGCGCCATAGCCCAGGGCCGAGCCGAGCGCGGTGGGATAGTCCGAGGTCGAGCGTTCCATCCCCGCCAGACCCGCCGCCGCACGGGTGATATCGGCGTGGCTGCGCAGATAGGTCCAGTCGAGATGCAGCTTTTCCTGAAACCGCCCGCTCCATTCATAGACCGCGAGCGCGACATCGCCCTCGCCGGTCAGAATGGCGTGCCGGATATCGGGCGCATCCAATGCCGCCGCCAGCCCGGCGCGCTGCAGATCATATTCCCGCGCATCGACCGAGGACGACACATCGAGCGCCAGCAGCAGCGCAAGGCGGCAGGCCGCCTCTGCCGGGGCCGCGAACAGCCCCGACAACAAGGCCATCCACCTTACCAATGGCCGGTGTTTTCCATGCTCGCCCATGGCTCGGCGGGCTCCAGCGCGTCGCCCTCCTGCAACAACTCGACCGAGATGTTGTCGGGGCTGCGCACAAACGCCATGCGCCCGTCGCGCGGCGGCCGGTTGATCACCACGCCATTGTCCTGCAGATGCTGGCACATCTCGTAGATATTGCCGACCGAATAGGCCAGATGGCCGAAATGCCGGCTGTCATCGGGCAGCGCATCATCGCCATCCCAATTATAGGTCAGCTCCACCGGGCACTCTTCCTGCCCCTCGGGTGCCATGAAGACCAGCGTAAAGCGGCCCCCCTCATTGTCCCAGCGGCGGGTTTCCTTGAGACCCAGCAGGCCAAAGAACCGCATCGTCGCGTCCAGATCCTTGACCCGGACCATGGTGTGCAGATACCTGATTTTCATCCTATGCCTCCGTGTTTGCGTCTGCGCAGAGGATAGTGGCCCGCGCCCCGATGTCGAGGGGGCAAAGCCGCCGCCAGAAACACCCGATATCGGCTTGGCGCATCGCCCCCCCGCAAGATATAGTGGGCAGCGACTCATCTCAGCCCATGACCAGACAATGACCAGCCCATGAAAGGCCCCGCCATGCCCCTCAGCCCAGACCAGCAGGCCGAAATCGACGCGCAACGCCGCGAGACGCAGCAGACCCTGCGCGCCACCGCCCCGGGGATGGAAAAACATCTCTATACCGCGCATCCCGTGCTCGACCACGGCTTCGTGCGGGTGATCGACTATATGGGCGACGATGCCGCGATCTGCCAGGCGGCGCGGGTGTCCTACGGGCGCGGCACCAAATCCGTGAGCAATGACGAGGGGCTCATCCGCTACCTGATGCGGCACTGGCACTCGACCCCGTTCGAGATGTGCGAGATCAAGCTGCATGTGAAACTGCCGGTTTTCGTGGCGCGGCAGTGGATCCGGCACCGCACCGCCAACGTCAACGAATATTCCGCCCTCTACTCGATCCTCGACCGGGAGTTCTACATCCCCGCGCCCGACGCGCTCGCCGCGCAATCGACGACCAACAATCAGGGGCGCGGGGCGGCGCTCGAGGGCGAGGAGGCCGACCGCGTGCTGCGCCTGCTGACCGAGGACGCGATGCGCTGCTATGACCATTACGAGGCGATGATCTCGGACGAGGGGCAGCAGGGGCTGGCGCGTGAACTGGCCCGCATGAACCTGCCCGACAATATCTACACGCAATGGTACTGGAAGGTCGATCTGCACAACCTCTTGCATTTCCTGCGCCTGCGGGCGGATGCCCACGCGCAATATGAAATCCGGGTCTATGCCGACGCGATCTGCGACATCGTCGCCGATTGGGTGCCCGCCGCCTACAAGGCCTTCGCCGACTACCGCATGGGCGGTGCCACGCTCTCTGCCACCGCGCTTGATTGTATCCGCCGGATGTTGAAGGGTGAGGAAGTGACGCAGGAGAATAGTGGCATGAGCAAGGGCGAATGGCGGGAGTTTGAGGGAATGGTACATGGTTGATCGAAATATAAGAGTGTTGTTTTGGCAGCCCAACAGGGTTGCAGATAATGATCTGGATTTTGGAGGTTGCCTAAACACTATATCGGCGCAACCTGACCTTATTAATTATACCAATTGTGGCAACGGGTTACTTGTTAGAGCCGAACGGCTGAATTTTGTAAATTTGGCTTGGGAGGGAGATTATGTGAGGCAACAAACAGATAATTTGCCGCCAATCGCGCATGCTGGGCAGCCCCTTATTGCAAACCCAAATCCGATGGGTCATAGATCAGCATTTCATTATTCAACTGAGCATAACATTTTGGCAATACAGTATGGTCGGCCTGGGGTGGCGGCAAGTGCGATAAATAGTTACATTAGAAGAAGAATTCCGGGCCATAAGGGCTTCTTCATGGACCCATGCCTTTCTTCAGATGCCTTTTTAAGGCTAGCTGCAGGTTCCCCCCGTAGACTTGAAATGCGCGTGGCAAGACCCAATGATCTAGCGAGAATTGACCCCAATTTCGGTATGATTGAGGATAGCTTGTCGGCACTTCAGAACTTCGTTGACGGACAGGTCGTAGATCTTAGTGTTGGGTTTGAGCGAGGACAGAGAGACGCTCTTTTAAACCGGGAAAGGCTACTCGAACTGTTCCGGTGGGCAACTGGAAACCGCGGCCAAGTCAAGAAGTTTAAAGTAAAGTTAGAAGAAGAAACGGATGCGATCGACATGTTTGCCGAGCGCATGGACAAACGAGGCGTTCTTGGATTGGATGCTGACGATTTAGAAGCAGCATACCAAACTAGGATTGATTTCGTGAGAGATGCATTCGAAGAACATGAGGTAGAACTCATAGGGCTTTATGGGCAGAACTGATGAGAGCGTTAATTAATAACGCTTTATCACCGGCGACGTTAGTCGGCGCTCTCGTTAGCGGAGTGTATTTGAGTTGGCTTTTATATAGTGCTTCGAACATCGGTGATGCTTCAGTTACAGTGTTTTATTCCGGCGTCACTGCTTTGGTGTCCATTGCATCTGGATTTCTGGCTGCGTTCTACTTTTTTGTAGCTTCAAGAAGTACACCATTTTTAGAACAAATTCGAACCACACCGACTTTCGAAGCGCTGCTTGTTACGACACGCCATGCACTAGTAATGTCAATAATCCTCATAGCTACCTGTTTAGCATCCATGGTATTTGTTCCAAAGTTTAGTCTGGAAAATCAGGGGCCAGACTGGTTGGCGGTCATTACGCTTGTTCTTTTGGCATACATGTTTGGTACTTTTTGGCGGTGTATGGTGCTGTTTAAGAAACTAACAGGATAAAGAATTTATTTACCAAAGATCCAAAAGATCCGAAACCCGTATGCGAGGTTAAACCCCGCCCAACAGGCACCCCCCACACAGAACACCTTGTTTACCCGAAAGAAATTGACAGACGGGGCGGAGTCTTTACCATCCACCCCACTTGCATCACCTGTTCATGAGGTTCCCCATGCGCGTTTCCAAGACACCGCTTTTCCCCGCCCTGGCGCTCGCCCTTCTGGCCGGTCCGGCCCTTGCCGAGGCGTCGAAAGTCTATGCTTATCAAAGCCATGCCAATTATTGCCCCTCGGGCCTGCAACCGGTCAGCCTGAATGGCGTGATCTGCTGCGGCAAGCCGACCGCCGATCAGACCTATCAGCAGGCCAAGACCCATCCGGTCACGTACAAGCCGCGCCGGACGCGCAGCGCGCGGGCGCATCTTGAGTGCCCGGTCGGGGCCAAGGGCTGTAACTGAGCCGGATCAGCGCATCATTCTGCAGGGGTGCCATAGGGCGGCCCCCCTGCATCCTGTCTGCGCCGAGCGGCTCAGAGCAGTTTCAGGTCGGCCGCCATCTGCCGCCCGTCGCGCCCATCCTGAAGCTCGAAACCGACCTTCTGATTGTCCGCCAGCCCCGTCAGCCCGGACCGCTCGACCGCAGAGATGTGGACGAACACATCCTTGCCGCCGCCGTCCGGCGCGATAAAGCCGTAACCCTTTGTCGTATTGAACCATTTCACGGTGCCAGTCGGCATGCCGCTTCTCCTTTGTCTTCGCTTCCCGGGAAAATGCCCGACCATGACACGAAAAATCGTGTAAACCCCCGAAACCCCTGAATAATCGGAGATCTAACCGTTGCCGTGACGGTTACAATGATTGCACCGCCAATGTAAAAATCAAGCGAAACTCCGTGACCTGTGTGAAAATGCCGGGTAAGCAGGCGCGAAACGGCGAGGGGACGCAATGATCCTGTATGGCTTGAAAACCTGCGATACGTGCCGCAAGGCACTGAAATCCCTTGATAAGGCAGAGTTCCGCGATGTCCGCGCCGAGGGCTTGCCCAAAGATTTGGCGCAGGCGGCATTGGCGCAATTCGGCCCGGCGTTGATCAATCGCAAATCCACCACCTGGCGCGCGCTGACCGACGAGGAGCGCGGCCGCGACCCGCTTGCCCTGCTGGCCGATCACCCGACGCTGATGAAGCGCCCGCTGATCGACGATGGCGGCACGCTCTATCTGGGCTGGGGGCCCGACACGCAGGCCGCACTGCTTGGATAAGGCACGGCAATCCCTATATAAGGCAAAGGCTTAGGAGGTGTAGTTGATGCGCAGCGCGGCAATGGTTCTGGGAATAATCGGCGGCTGTCTGGCGATCCTCGTGGGGTTCTTCAGCTATGGCTATACCGAGGCCGTGAACCGGTTCGGCGAGGTCGAGGGGTTGCTGACGCAGGTGACTGACCCGGCACTGATCCGCACCGCCAGCTTTCTCGCCCCCTTGCTGGCAATTGCCGGCGGCGCGATGGCCAAGATTCGCGCGCTCAGCGGCGGGCTGCTGCTGATCCTGTCGGCGGGGCTGATGTATTACGCCTTCGGGTTCAACGTCTTCACCATGTTCCCCCTCGGCATGACCGGTCTCGCCGGGCTGCTCGCGGTCACTGCGGGCAAGCCGGACGAGCCGAAATCACATTTCTGAGGCGCGCGCGCCTCAGAGCAGGTCCGGCGGCGTCGCCTCACGCGCCAGCGCCTCGGCCATCTCGTCAAGGCCGCGCATGCTGGTCTGTTTCTCGCCCAGACGACGCACCGACAGGGTGCGCTCCTCAACCTCGCGCATGCCGCAGGCGAGGATCACCGGGACCTTGCCGACCGAGTGCTCGCGCACCTTGTAATTGATCTTTTCGTTGCGCGTATCGGCCTCGGCGCGGATGCCGAGGGCGGTCAGTTTCTCAACGACTTCCTGCACATAGTCATCCGCCTCCGAGGTGATCGTGGCCACGACCACCTGACGCGGCGCCATCCAGAAGGGCAGGCGGCCCTCCCAGTTCTCGATCAGGATGCCGATGAACCGCTCGAACGAGCCGAGGCAGGCGCGGTGCAGCATATAGGGGCGGTGCTTGTCGCCATCGGCACCGATATAGGTGGCGCCGAGGCGCTCGGGTAGGTTCGGATCGACCTGGAAGGTGCCGCATTGCCAGACCCGCCCGATCGCGTCGGTCAGGTAGAAATCGAGCTTCGGCCCGTAGAATGCGCCGTCGCCCGGCTCAAGCACATAGTCGCGCCCGACCGCCTTGATCGCCTTTTCCAGCGCGCCCTCGACATGGTCCCAGCTTTCGTCCGAGCCGACCCGCTTTTCGGGGCGCGTGGCAAAGCGGATCTCGAAATCCGGAAAGCCCAACTCGCGATAAATATCTGCGAGGAAATCGATGAAGCGCGCACATTCCTCCTGGATCTGGTCCTCGGTGCAGAAGATATGCGCGTCATCCTGGGTAAAGCCGCGCACCCGCATGATGCCGTGCAGCGCGCCCGACGGCTCGAATCGTGCGCAGGAGCCGAATTCCGCCAGCCGCAGCGGCAGATCGCGATAGCTCTTGAGGCCCTGGTTGAAGACCTGCACGTGGCACGGGCAGTTCATCGGCTTGAGCGCGTTGATCCGGGTCTGATCACGGTTGCGGGCACTGGCATCGTCATTCTCGCCGTCGCGGCTTTCATCCACCTCGACCAGGAACATGTGGTGCTGGTATTTCTCCCAATGGCCGCTCGCCTCCCAGAGCTTGCGGTCGACCACCTGAGGTGTGTTGATCTCGCGATAGCCGCCGGCGCGCTGCTTGCGACGCATGTAATCCTGCAACGCGGTGTAGATGGTCCATCCGTCGGGATGCCAGAAAACCTGACCGGGGGCCTCTTCCTGCATGTGAAAAAGGTCGAGTTCGCGGCCCAGTTTGCGGTGGTCGCGGCGTTCGGCCTCTTCGAGGAAGGTGAGGTAATCCTTGAGCTTTTCCTTGGACTGGAATGCCACGCCATAGATGCGCTGCAGCATCGGGCGGCTGCTGTCGCCGCGCCAATAGGCCCCGGCGACGCTCATCAGCTTGAAGGCATCGGCGGGCACCTGACCGGTATGTTGCAGATGCGGGCCACGGCACAGATCCTGCCAGTGCCCGTGCCAGTACATGCGCAGCGGCTCGTCGCCGGGAATCGCCTCGATCAGCTCGATCTTGTAGGGCTCACCGGTGCCGCGATAATGCTCGATGGCGCGCGGGCGTTCCCAGATCTCGGTGCGCACGGGATCACGCAGGTTGATGATCTCCTTCATCTTTTTCTCGATGAGGCCGAGATCTTCGGGGGTGAAGGGCTCCGCGCGGTCGAAATCGTAATACCAGCCGTTCTGCACGACGGGGCCGATGGTGACCTTCACCTCGGGCCAGAGTTCCTGCACCGCGCGGGCCATGATATGCGCCAGATCATGGCGAATGAGTTCGAGCGCCGGGGCCTCGTCCTTCATCGTGTTGATGCTGACCGCCGCGTCCTGCGGGATCGGCCATTGCAAATCCCAGTGCTGGCCGTCGACATGTGCCGAAATGGCCTTTTTCGCCAGCGAGGTCGAAATGCTGGCCGCGACGTCGGCGAGGGTCACGTCTGCGGGGTAGCTGCGCGCATTGCCATCGGGAAAGGTGAGGGAGATATCGGCCATTGTTCTGGCTCCTCGTCGGTTTGGCGCCCACGGAACGCCCGGTTGCGGGTATGGTTGACGCCTAATGCCCGCCGCGCGACCGCAGGTCAAGACCTGCCTCCGAAAGAGGCAGATGGCATCGGCGCAAAACACCATACCGATGCATACCCAAAAAGAATTGGACATGTCGGAATTGATGGCCTAAATGCCGTTTATCGGTCGCGAAACAATATTACGCTGCGCCTGCAAAGTGATGGGGCGCCGCGAGGGCTGAGGAGGCCACAGACATGCCGGGTTACAATTCCAAATTCGAACTGTCGGTCGAGGACATGGATCTGATCGAGGCGGCGCTGCGTCAGACCAAGTCAGAGCTTTCGGCGCGCGTGCTGCCCGAAGCGGAACAGCACGACAAGACCGAGGACAGTATCGGCGAGGCCGATGAGACGCTGCGCCAGATCCACGATCTGCTGGGCCGTCTGCACAATCAAAAGGTCTTTTACCGCCCGCGTCGCGGTGCCTATATCGGCGGGTGATCGCACAGGTCTGCCGCGAACCCTATGTCATCGCTCACCGACCGGCTGATCGCGCCGGACATGGAACCGCCTGAGGCGCGCAATGCCCGGCGGCACATCGCGGCGCTCAGCCTCAGCAAGCTGTCGGATGGGTTGGTTGATCCGAAACTGGTGCTGAGCTGGCTGTTGGGGGGCATGGGTGTGCCCGCCGCCTTCATCGGCATGCTGGTGCCGATCCGTGAAGCCGGGGCACTTCTTCCGCAGGTCGTTCTTGGCGGCTGGCTGAGCCGGCTGCGGCAACGCCGGTGGGTCTGGGTCATCGGCAGCGCCGTGCAGGGCGTGGCGGCCATCGGGATCGCGCTTGCCGCCCTGTGGACAGCGGGCGCATTGGCCGGGGTGCTGATCTGCGCGTTGCTTGCCTGTCTCGCGGTGGCGCGCGCCGCCTGTTCGGTCTCATACAAGGATATTCTGGGCAAGACCGTCGGGCAGTCACGCCGCGGCGCGGTGACGGGTCTTGCAGGGTCGGTTTCGGCGGCGGCGGTGGTGATTTTCGCCGCGCTGATGCTGACCGGCGTTCTGAAATCGCAAGATGCGCTGATCGCGGCCATTGCGGTCGCCGGGTTGGCGTGGCTGGTGGCGGCGCTGGTTCTGGCGGGGCTGCGCGAGGAGGACAGCACGCCCAACGGTGCCTCGCCGGTCGAGACCTATCGAGAGATTTTGCGCCGGGACGCCAACCTGCGCCGCTTCATCCTGGTGCGTGGCCTTCTGGTCTCGACCGCGCTGGCCCCGCCCTACATGGTTTTGCTGACCGCGCAAGAGGGCGGCGCATTGGGCACGCTGGGGGCGATGCTGCTGGCCTCGTCGGTGGCCGCGTTTGTCAGTTCCTATGTCTGGGGGCGGCTGGCGGATCGCAACAGTGCGGGCGTGCTGGCGATGGCAGGCGGCTTTGCCGGGCTGGCGATGCTGTCGGCGATGGCGGCGCAGGTGATGGGGTTTGCTCAGGTGCCCGGCGTGATCCCGATGATCCTGTTCGTGCTGATGCTGGCCTATCACGGGGTGCGGCAGGCGCGGTCGGTCTACCTCGTGGATATCTCCGACCCGGACCTGCGCGCGCAGAATGCCGCGATTGCCAATACCGCGGTCGGCGGCGTTCTGCTTCTGGCCGGGCTGATCGGCGGCGCGCTGTCCTTTGTCGGGCCGCTTGGGGCGCTGGCGGGCTTTGCCGCAATGGCGCTGGCGGGCGGTGGCTGTGCTCTGACGTTGCGTCGCGTGCAGGCGTGAGCCGAAAGCGGTTTGCCCTGATCGGGCCGCGCGTGCATGATCGCCCCGCATGACGAGGGAGGACGCAATGCAAGAGCCGTCTTATCTGACCACCGCCGAGGGGCGTCAACTCGCCTATCACCTCACGCCGGGGCAGGGGCCGGGCGTGGTGTTTCTCGGCGGGTTCAAATCCGACATGGAGGGGACCAAGGCGCTCTGGCTCGAGGAGTGGGCGCAGCGCACAGGCCACACCTTCCTGCGGTTCGACTATTCCGGGCACGGGCGCTCCTCGGGGGCGTTCACCGACGGCTGCATCGGCGATTGGGCGGCGGATGCGCGGGCGGTGATCGAGGCGCTGACCAAGGGGCCGCAGATCCTCGTGGGCTCGTCCATGGGCGGCTGGATCGCGCTCTTGCTGGCGCGGGCGATGCCGCGGCGCGTGGCGGGCATGGTGACCATCGCCGCCGCCCCGGATTTCACCGAGGATTCGATGTGGGCGGGTTTTGACGCGGCGCAGCGCGCGGCGTTGCAGAACGACGGGCAACTCGCCCTGCCGAGCGACTATGGCGAGCCCTATATCATCACCCGTCGCCTGATCGAGGAGGGGCGCGACAACCTGGTCTTACGCAGCCCGCTCGATTTGCCCTTTCCTGTTCGATTTCTGCAAGGAACAGCCGATCAGGACGTGGATAAATCTGTTGCATTGTCGCTTTTAGACCATTCTGCCGGGCCCGATATGCGGCTCACGCTGGTCGACGGGGCCGATCACCGCTTCTCTGATGCCGACTGTCTGGCGCTGATCGGGGCCTCGCTCGAAGAGGTGATCGCACGGGCGGGTCAGGTGTGATGCGGCGGGCGCTGCGCGGGCTTGGACGGCTGGCGCTGGCGCTGCTCGCGGTCATTGCCGTGGCGCTTGTCCTCGCCCCGCGTGAAGAGTTGGCGGCGCCCGCGCCGTTCGAGCCGCGCAAGTTCGGCGAGGGGATCGGCGTTTATCTGGAGGTGGTCGAATCCGCCTATGCCGACATTCGCCCCGATAGCGAAAAGCGCGTGATCTGGGCCGGACAACGCGAGACGCGCACGCCGATTTCGATTGTCTATCTGCACGGCTTTTCCGCATCGAGCCAGGAAATCCGCCCGGTGCCGGATCGGCTCGCCGAGGCCTTTGGCGCGAACCTCGTCTACACGCGGTTTCGCGGCCACGGGCGGACGCCCGATGCGATGGGCGAGGCGACGGCGAGCGACTGGCTGGCGGACGCCGCAGAGGCGCTGGCGCTTGGCCGTGCCACCGGCGAGCGGGTGATCATCATCGCCACCTCGACCGGGGCAAGCATCGCGGCGGTGGCCTTGCAGGAGGCGGCGCTGCGCGACGGCGTGGCGGGGATCATCATGGTTTCGCCGAATTTCGGGATCAACAACCCCATGGCCCCGCTGCTGACGCTGCCGGGCGCGCGGCACTGGTTGCCGCTGCTGGCCGGTCAAAGGCGCAGTTTCGAGCCGCGCAATCCCGGGCAGGCGGCGGAATGGACGACGGAATATCCCAGTGTCGCGGTCTTTCCGATGGCGGCCATCGTCGCCCATGCGCGTGATCTGGATTACACTGGCATGACGCTGCCTGCGCTCTTTTATTATTCCGACGCCGACCGGGTCGTCCGGCCCGACATCACGGCAGAGGTGGCGGCCCGCTGGGGCGGCCCGGTGACGCGCGCGGCCCCCGATTTGGGATCGGAGGATGATCCCTTTGCGCATGTCATCGCGGGCGAAATCATGTCGCCGGGCAACACTGCGGCGGCCATTGAGGTGATGCGCGACTGGATTTCGGGCGTAATCTGACGCGCGGACGCAGCCGGGGCTTGCCCTTTGGCCCCGGGCGGTGTCATGCTTTCGCACAAAAGCGGGGGCGCAGACCCTCGGGAGAGCGAGATGTCCGATGAGCAGTGATCCGGTTGTGTTTCTTCCCGGCATGATGTGCGACGCGCGCCTTTTCGCGCCGCAACTGGCCGATCTCAGCCGCGATATGGCGGTCACTGTCGCACCTGTCACCGGCGGCGACCGGATCGAGGAAATCGCTTCGGGGCTTCTCGACGTGCTGCCGCAGCGGTTTGCGCTGGCGGGGCTGTCGATGGGCGGTATCGTGGCCATGGATATCCTGCGCCGTGCGCCTGACCGGGTGACGCGCATCGCCCTGATGGACACGAATTCCTTGGCCGAAACCCCGCAATCCGCCGCCGGGTACGAGCCCTTCATCATCAAGCTGCGCGCCGGACGCATCGCCGAGGCTGTCGAGATGATGCTGGGCCGCGATGTACTGGCGCCGGGCCCGGCCCGTGCCGGGGTGATGTCGGCGCTGGTCGAGATGGCCGAAGGCCTTGGCGTGGCGGCGATCATCCGCCAAACCCGCGCCCTGCAGCGTCGCCGCGACTACCAATCGGTGCTGCGTCGCTGCAAGGTGCCCGCACTCGTGCTCTGCGGCGCGCATGACACGCTCACCCCGCTCAAACGGCATGAATTCATGGCCGAAATGATCCCCAATGCGACGCTGACGGTGATCCCGGACGCCGGGCACCTGCCGGTGCTGGAGCAGCCCGAGGTGACGACAGCAGCGCTGCGGGGGTGGTTGAAACGGCCCTTGATGTTGCAGAACCGCGTGGATGCCTGATCGAAACCAGAAACGTGAGGCCTCTGCCAAGGGAAAACTGCGGCAATGGCGACGCCGGGTGCAGCTGTGGACCGGACGCAAACTGCCGCCCGGCCTGCGCCTTGTCGCGGGGCTGTTGCTGATCTGTGGCGGTTTTCTGGGGTTCCTGCCGGTGCTGGGATTCTGGATGATCCCGCTTGGCCTTGCGGTGGCGGCGCTCGACGTGGTGCCGCTCTGGCGGTGGCTGCGGGGGCGACGGCGTTAGCCGGGGCGACGGCGCGGCAGGTCTGCGACCGTGTCCACGTCGCGCAGCCGGTCGATCAGGGCCACGCTTTGCCCGCCGAGGCTGTGAACCGTATCATCAAGCGCGTGTTCGCTCGACCAGCGCACCCCGTCGAACAGCGTTGTCGGCACGCGCTGCGTACGGCGCAGCCCAATCAGCCAATAGCCCCCGTCATGCGCCGGACCGACCACCGCATCATGCCGCCCGAGGGCATCAAAGGCGCGCGCGACATGGGCGGCGCGAATGCCCGGGATATCCGCGCCGATGATGCAGACCGGCCCCGGCGGCGCGCTGCGCAAGAGCCGCCCCATCCGGTCGCCCAGATTGCCCGGCCCTTGCGGGAGACGCGGCAGATGCGCAGGCCAGACGCGGCTTTGCAGGCCCGCGCGGTCGGGGCTGACGGCAAGGCTCAGATGCCAGCGGGGATCGTCCACCTCGCGCAAGAGCCGCGCCACCTGATGGCGAAACCACCACGCCGCCGCCGTCATGCCGATGTCCCGCCCGAGCCGTGTCTTGACGCGACCGGGGCGTGGTTCCTTGACCATGACGATCAGCTGCCGCCGCATCCGGTGCATCAGGCGAAATAGTCGCGCAGGATACGGCTATAGATCCCCTTGAGCTGGTGAATCTGCGCCAATTCCACCCGCTCGTCCACCTGATGCATGGTCTGGCCGACAAGGCCGAATTCCACCACCGGGCAGTGATCCTTGACAAAGCGCGCATCCGACGTGCCCCCCGTGGTCGAGAGCACCGGCATCACGCCGGTTTCGGCCTTAACCGCGCCCGCCACCAGATCCGAGAGCGGGCCGGGCGGGGTCAGGAACGACTCGCCCGAGACCTTCACCCGCATCGCGCCCGTGACGCCGAATTCCTCCGCCACCCGGTCGATCTCGCCTTGCATCCATTGGATGAGGCTGGCGCTGTCATGGGCGTCGTTGAAGCGGATATTGACCGTGGCGCGGCACTCGGCGGGGATCACGTTGGTGGCCGGGTTGCCGGTGTCGATGGTGACCACGGCCAGCGTCGAGGCATCGAAATGCTCGGTGCCCTCATCGAGGGGGTGCGAAGACAGCCGGTCCATCAGCCGCGCCATGGCGGGCAGCGGGTTGCAGGCGCGGTGCGGATAGGCGGAATGGCCCTGAACCCCGGTGACCGTGATCCATGCCGACAGCGAGCCACGCCGCCCGATCTTGATCATGTCGCCCATGCGCTCGGGGCAGGTGGGCTCCCCCACAAGACAGGCGCTCATGCGCTCGCCCTGCGCGTCCATCCAGTCGAGCAGGGCGGTGGTGCCGTCCACCGCGTCGCCTTCCTCATCGCCGGTGATGGCGAGGATCAGCGCGCCCTCGGGCGGGGTTTCTGCCACGAAATCCACCGCCGCCGCGACAAAGGCCGCGACACCGGATTTCATGTCCGTGGCCCCGCGCCCGTATAGCACGCCGTCTTTCTCGACCGCGCCGAAGGGCGGCACGGTCCATGCCGCCTCATCCCCCACCGGCACCACGTCGGTATGACCGTTGAAGCCGAAGCTGCGCGCTGCCCCCTTGTCGCCCCACCGCGCAAAGAGGTTGCTGACCCCGCCACGATCCACGCGGGTGCAGGCAAAGCCCGCGCCGCTCAGCACCTCTTCGAGCAGGTGCAGCGCGCCGCCCTCTTCGGGGGTGACCGACGGGCATTTGATCAGATCGGCAGTCAGTTGCGCGGGATCGAGCGGGCTATGTGGCATATGCAGGGGTCCTCTGAGATCGATATCCCCGACCGGTTAGCGCGGATCGCGCCCAAGCGCAAACCCGGACCCCGTGGCCGGTTTGCAAGGCTGACTCTGCGTCACGCGAATAAACCTTAACACTGATGCAAGTTTTTGGTATCTAAAGACAGTCAATAAAAACCCGAGGCAGGGCAAGACAGACTTACGGGCCGCCAGTTCCGCAAAAGGACATAGATCCTCAAGGACAATGGCCCCGACATCCGGGCAGGCCGCGTGTCAGCAGGCAAGGGCGCGCGTCCCCGTCATTCAGGATCGGATGGCCCAGTTCGGGCCGTGTAATGCTGCGTTTGCGCTGCCTTTCAAAGAGGTGGGGCAGGATATGGTTTCAGGCGTAGAGATACCGATCGACCGCGGTGCGTCTGCGACGGAAATGGCGCAGACGATATTTGGCGACGGCGTCACGGTGATCGGGGCCTCCTATACGGGCGACCGCGACAGTTCCGGCATCTACACCAATGGCGACAGCATCTCGCCGGGGGTGACCCCGGGCGACACGGGCGTGATGTTCTCGACCGGTGATCTGCGCGGTTTTACCAATAACAATTTCTTCCAGTCGAACCAGAGCGCCAGCACGACGACGTCGTCGAGCGGACCCAATGGGGTCAACGATTTTGACAATGCGGCAGGGTCCCGGACTTTCGACGCCTCTTATCTCGATGTCGATTTCATCCCGACCGGCGACGTGATGACGATGCAATTCGTCTTCGCCTCCGAGGAATATCCCGAATTCGCCACCGGCGCGTTCCAGGATTTCTTTGGCGTCTGGGTCAACGGCAATCTCGTGCCGCTCAGCATCGGCGATGGCGATATCGACCCCAACAACCTCAATGCCGGGTCGAACGGCAACCTCTTCATCGACAACACGGCTGACCAGTTCAACACCGAGATGGACGGCTTCACTGCGACACTGACGCTGACCATGCCGGTGAATGCGGACGAGGTGAATTCGATCCGGATCGGCATCGCCGACGTGACCGACAGCAACTACGATTCCACCGTGATGATCGCGGCGGACAGCGTGCAGACCACGCTGGTCGCGGGCGATGACACGACCACGCTGTTTCCCGATGGCTCGCGCACGCTCGATCTTCTGGCCAATGACATCAACAACACTGCCGGAACGCTGACGATCACCCATTTGAACGGGCAGTCGGTGTCGGCGGGCGATATCGTCACGCTCAATTCAGGACAGCAGATCCAGCTCAACGCCGATGGCACGGTCGAGGTGATCGGCGATGGCGATACCGAACTTTTCAACTTTACCTACGAGGTCGAGAGCAGCACCGGGCAGACCGATGTGGGCTTTGTCACCGTCGATTCAGTGCCCTGCTTCGTGGCCGGAACGCTCATTCGCACGCCCGAAGGCGAGGTGCCGGTCGAGACGTTGCAGCCGGGCGATCTGGTACTGACACAGGATGACGGTGCGCAGCCCTTGCGCTGGATCGGGCGGCGCCGCGTGATGGCGGCGGGCGACTTTGCGCCCATTCGCATTGCCGCCGAAACCTTTGGCGCGCATCGCGAATTGCTTCTGTCACCGCTGCACCGGGTGCTGATCCGCGACAGTCTGGCAGAGTTGCTCTTTGGCGAGCGCGAGGTGCTGGTCGCGGCGCGCGATCTGGTCAATGACCGCTCGGTGCGGCGGATCGAGGGTGGCGAGGTGGAATATGTGCATATCCTTTTTGACCGGCATCAGGTGGTCTTCTCCGAAGGCTTGCCGACCGAAAGCTTCCTGCCCGGGCCGCAAACCGCCCGCAGCTTCGAGGCCGAGATCGTCGAGGAGATCTGCGCGCTCTTTCCCGAAATCGACCCGGAAACAGGCGCGGGCTACAGTGCCGCTGCGCGGCGCACGCTCAAGCGATACGAGGCGCGGCTCCTGATGACCCACGCGCGCGCGGCCTGAGATGGGCTGGATCGCGGTCACCGATCACGACGGCGGGCATTTCATGCCGCAGGGCCTCGGGCAGCCGCAATCGGGCCGCGAGGTGATCCCGGATGCCAGCGATCTGATGGCCCGCGGCACCCTGATGATCGAGACACGCCCGGCGATGGAGCCGCGCCCGCAGACGCTTTTGTCGTTCAGCCGCAGCCATCCGTGGCATGGCGGGATCTCGCTGCAGGCGCTGCCGTCGGGCGGAATCAGCCTGATTGAGACGCAGGCGGGCGACGTGCGCCACGCCACGCTGCCCTACCGGCTCGATGATCGCACCGACAGCCTGCGCATCACCTATAGCTGGGACGCGCCCGCGCGGTGGGGGCGGCTCTCGGTCGAGCGACCAGAGGTGTTCGGCGTGGCCTCGATCGCGCTTCCGCCGCCGCATCCGATCCCGCTGTCGGACATGCGCACGGTCTTCACCGATCCGCGTCAGCGTCATATGGACCGGGACGTGATCTTTGCGGCGCTCTCGTCGCGGATCGAGCCGGTCGGCCCGATGCCGGGGCTGAGCGCGTCGGTTCCGGTGCTCACGCCCGGCGGCTATGTGGCGGTGGGACGGTTGAAGCGCGCCGACAAGGTGTTGACCACCGAAGGCGCACCCGTGCCGGTGCTGCAAAGCCTGCATCGCCGGGTGCCCGCATTCGGCAGCTTCCGCCCCGTGCGGTTGCGCGCGCCCTATTTCGGCCTGCGCCGCGATATCGTGGTGGCGCCGCATCAGCGGCTGGTGATCCGCGGCTCCGAGGTGGAATATCTCTTCAACTCCGAGGCGGTGCTGGTGCCCGCCCGACATCTGGTCAACGGGTTCTCGGCGCTTTTTGCCGAGACCCCGACGTTGGTAAGCTATCACAACCTGCTGTTGCCCGGGCACGAGGAACTCGATGCCGCCGGAACGCAGACCGAGAGCCTTTATGTCGGACGGTTGCGCCGCAAGCCCGATCTGGTCGGGCTGAGCGTGCTGTCGGGGTGTGATCGCGCGCGCCTGCCCGAACATCCCAAGCCGCTCTGGCCGGTGCTGAAACCCTATGAGGCGATCACCCTCGCGATGAACCGCGCGGCCTGATCCGGGGCCACTCTCAGGCGCGGGCAGGCTGCGCGCGGGGCAATTCGACCCAGACAAGCGCGCCTTGCGACACGGTCCGGTCAATGCCGACGCGGCCCTGCATGGCCTCGGCGCTCAGGCGGGCGATCGCCAATCCCATGCCTGCGCCAAAGGTCGTGCCGGTCGCCTGATCCAGCCGCTCGAACGGGGCAAAGGCCTGTTCGGGGTCGTCGGTGTGAAACCCGGGCCCGTCATCGGCGACCGTCACCCTCACCTGACCGTCCCGTGCCGGGGTGATGCCGATGCTGACGGTGCCCTCCGGCCCGCTGTAGCGCAGCGCGTTCTCCACCAGATGCGACAGGATATCTGTCAGCATGGTCCGGTCCGCCCAAACCTCCAGCGGGCTGTCCGCCTGTGACAACTGAATCGCGTTCTCCCGGACCTTCGCGCGATACTGGTCACGTACATCTTCGATCACGGTCGCGACGCGCACGGCGCGCAGCGTGACAGGCGCGCGGCGTGCGGCCAGATCGGCGAATTGCACCGTGTTCTCGATGGTCGACAGTAGCGTCTTGCCGGCCTCCATGATGCGCGCGGCATAAAGCGCCTGCTGACGGTCCTCGCGCTTGGCCGCGTCCTCCTCGATCAGGTCCGCCAGCCCGATCACGGCGCTGAGGGGGGTGCGCATTTCGTGGCTGATGCCCGACAAGAGCACGGTCTTGGCGCGGCTCGTCTGGTCGGCCTGACGTTTGGCCTCTTCCAACTCGGCCTCGTAGGTCTTTGAAACAAATGCGAAATAGAACACCTGAAAGATGATGATGCTGAATGCCGTTACCCCCGACATCGGGGCATAGAACCGGCTCGCCATATCCGCTCCGATCAGCGGCGACAGCGACCCGTGCAGCACGAACCACGTCACCCAAAGCAGCACCGGCACCGCGATCATCGCCGTGATATGCCCGCGCTCGCGGTGCAGCGAAAACACCGCAAAGGGAAAGCCGGCCATGGGAATGAGGATCGTCGCCACACCGCCCGCCGGGTGCACCACGCAGGCCCCGAGGAAGATCGCCAGATTCGTCGAGCCGAGCCAGAGGGTGTTGCCCCAGGCAAGCGGCAGATGCGAGGCCAGCAGACGTGCCGCGACAAACCCCGAAAACGCAAGCGCGCCGATCAGAAAGACCGGCAATTCCCCACTGACCGCCGTGAGGGCGAGCCAGGCACTGGTAAAGATCAGCCCGAAAAGTACGAAGGCAAAGGAAATACGCGCGCGGATGATCGCCTTTTCCGAGCCCTTGCGCGCCTCTGCTACGTCGTCAAGCATTGCGTCTCTCCGCCAGTCTGGCCTTTGCTGATCTTTCGCTGTGCAACGCGTACCCGGCACGCGGGACGGCTTCGGAATATGCGCGGCGCGGAGCCCTACTGCAAGCTCCGTGCCCCGCCCGGTCCGCTAGTCGAAAAACGGTGTCATCTGCGCAACGATCACCGCATTCTCGTCGAGGGCACGCAGCATCAGGGCGCGTTCCTCGTCTGATATCTCGTGGCCCTCGGCCTCGCGCTCTGCCAATGTGCCATAGCCCGACACGTCGAGCGGCGCGGTATCGGCCTGTTTGAGGATCGCCACCGTCTCGCGCACCGCCTCGGCCTCGTCCACACCCGAGGCAAAGACCATGAGCGCGGCCCCGGTCGCCTTGGCAGGCAGGCCGTCCCCGGCCTTGCGGCCAATCTCGACCAGCAGGGTATAGACTTGCTGGCGATTCGGTTTCTTTTCGGTCTCGCTCATCTCCGGCCCTCCGTTGCCGCGCAGCCCTGCGCTAAGCCGCCTGCGAAGTCAAGCTGACCGGGTTTCCATTGAGGCCGGGTGGCGTTAGCTTCGGCTGGATCGTGACAGGAGGACGTGCGGATGAAACGGATCAAGGACATGGTGGCCGAGGCGAATGCAGTTGTGGCGCATGCGCCCGCGGCGCAGCTACTGGACCTGCACGGTACCGAAGGCGTGACCTTCGTCGATCTTCGAGATCCGCGCGAGTTGGAGCGCGAAGGCATGATCCCCGGGGCCTTCCACTGTCCGCGCGGGATGCTCGAATTCTGGATCGACCCCGAAAGCCCCTATGCCAAGCCGCAATTCCAGAGCGGAGGGCGGTTCGTGTTCTATTGCGCGTCGGGCTGGCGATCGGCGCTCGCGGCACGCACGGCGCAGGAGATGGGGCTGGCGGGTGTGAGCCATGTGAGCGACGGGTTCTCGGGCTGGAAGGCCGCAGGGGGTGCCGTGGCCGAGAAGCCGCGAAAGGGCTGAACGGCTGGAGCAGTCGCGCCGCGAGGCAGCGATTGGCCTGTTGCGGACCTTGGCCGTTATGTCCCTGCGCGAAACGCGGCCGTAAGGCCGCCGCGCATCGCCGTGCCGCCCCCCGGCGCGGCGATTTGGCTGCAACCTGCTCTTCGCTCTGATGTTTTTCGGGCTTGGCTGAGATAAAGCGCTACAAAAAGGACGTTGGATCGCCACACCGCGGCACGACGATGCGCGGCTCAGTCCAACGGCAGCAACAGACCAAAATCGCCCCGCACCAAACGAAACGCTCTCCTCGCCACAATGCCGCCGCCCGGATCAGTCGCGCAGCAACTCGTTGATCGCGGTCTTCGAGCGGGTCTGCGCGTCCACGCGCTTGACGATCACCGCGCAATAGAGGTTGAGGTTGTTCTTGGTCGGCATCGAGCCCGACACCACCACCGAATAGGGCGGCACCTCGCCGATGAAGACCTCACCGGTCTCGCGGTCGACGATCTTGGTCGATTTGCCGATGTAGACCCCCATGCCCAGAACCGAGCCCTCGCGCACGATGCAGCCCTCGACCACCTCCGAGCGCGCCCCGATAAAGCAGTTGTCCTCGATGATCGTCGGGCCTGCCTGCATCGGTTCCAGCACGCCGCCGATGCCGACGCCGCCTGACAGGTGCACGCCCTTGCCGATCTGCGCGCAGCTGCCCACGGTGGCCCAGGTATCGACCATCGTGCCCTCGTCCACATAGGCGCCGAGGTTGACGAATGACGGCATCAGCACCACGCCGGGCGCGATATAGGCGGATTTGCGTACCACGCAATTCGGGACGGCGCGAAAGCCTGCGCTGCGCCATTCGGCTTCTCCCCAGCCGTTGAACTTGCTGTCGACCTTGTCCCACCAGCCGCCCGCCTGCGGTCCACCGGGATGGATTTCCATATCCTTGATGCGAAAGCCCAGAAGCACCGCCTTCTTGGCCCATTGGTTGACATGCCAGTCGCCGTTCTCCTGCCGCTCGGCCACGCGCAGCGTGCCGCTATCCAGCGCGTTCAGCGTCGCCTCGATGGCCTCGCGGGTTTCGCCGCCGGTCTTGGGCGTGATGGTGTCGCGCGCCTCCCAGGCGGCTTCGATGGCGGTTTCAAGGGCTGCGTTTGACATGGGCGTTTCCTTCGGATCAATGGCGTGTGTCGTGTTCGCCTATAAGCGCAAGCCGTGCCGGGATCAATGCGACCAACCGCAAGGCACACGCGACCTCAGCCGCGCCAAACCCCGTCATCCTCCGGCTTGACCGGAGGATCTCCCCGTCATCCGCGCGATGTGTGCCTGCGCGCGGCGCAGTCTCAGCCGCGCATCCGCTCGGATTTCGGGTCATACATGGGCCGCAGGCTCGCCTCGGCCCGCACCCGGCTGCCCGCCACGTCGATCTCGTAGCCCGAGGCCAGCACCTCATCCGCGCTCTCACCCTTGCACGGCACGTATCCCATGCCGATGGCGGCCCCCAGGTGATGGCCATAGGCCCCCGAACTCAAGTAGCCCACGATCTCGCCATCCCGCAGCAACGGCTCGTTGTGATAGAGCATCGGCTCCGGATCGGTCAGGCGGAATTGCAGCAGGCGGCGCGTGAGACCCGCCCCGCGCCTCCTCAGGACCGCGTCGCGTCCGATGAACTCGGGCTTGTCGGTCTTGACCGCGAATCCCAGCCCCGCCTCCAGCACGTGATCCTCGCAGGTGATGTCATGGCCGAAATGGCGAAACGCCTTCTCGATCCGGCAGCTATCCATCGCGTTCAGCCCACACAGCGTCAGCCCGTGATCGGCGCCTGCCTCGGCCAGCACCTCGAAGACATGCCCGGCCATGTCGGCGCTCACGTAGATCTCCCAGCCGAGTTCTCCCACGTAAGACACACGATGCGCCCGCGCCAGCCCCATGCCGATCTCGATCTGCCGCGCCCATCCGAACGGATGCGCCTCGTTCGACAGATCATCCGGCGACACCGCGCGCATCAGGTCGCGCGCCTTCGGCCCCATCACTGCCAGCACGCCCTCACCAGCCGTCACATCGGTGATCACCACCATCCGGCCGTCCAGATGCCGCCGCAGCCAGGTTTCATCCGCCAGCCGCGTCGCAGCGGGGGTGACCACCAGATAGGCGGTCTCCGACAACCGCGTCACCGTCACATCCGCCTCGATGCCGCCGCGCGCATTGAGGAACTGCGTATAGACGATCCGGCCCACCGGCACCGCAATATCCGCCCCGCAGACATGGTTGAGAAACGCCTCAGCGTCCGGCCCGTCGACCCGCAGCTTGCCGAAACTCGACATGTCGTAAAGGCCCACGCCCTCGCGGATCGCCCGATGCTCGGCGGCGGCATTGTCGAACCAGTTCTGCCGTCCCCAGCCATAGCGATACGCGCGCTCTTGCCCCTCGCGCGCATACCAATTGGCGCGCTCCCAGCCCGCTGTCTCGCCCATCACAGCCCCACGCTCCAGCAGTTGCGCATGAAACGGCGTGCGCCGGACGCCCCGCGCCGTGGCCTTCTGCCGGTAGGGGTAGTGATCGGCATAGAGCAGGCCGAGCGTTTCCTTCGAGCGCTCGAACAGATACTGCCGGTTGCCCTGAAGCGGCTGCATCCGTGAAATATCCACATCGCCCAGGTCAAAGGGCTTCTCGCCATCCTCCATCCATTGCGACAGCGCATGCCCCGCGCCGCCCGCCGATTGAATGCCGATCGAGTTGAACCCAGCCGCCACCCAGACATTGTCCATCTCGGGACACAGCCCCAGATGATAGGCATCATCGGGGGTAAAGCTTTCGGGACCGTTAAAGAACGTGTGAATCCCCGCCTCGGCCAGCATCGGCATGCGGTTGACGGCGGCCTCGAGGATCGGCTCGAAATGGTCGAAATCCTCCGGAAGCTGATCGAATTCGAAACTCTCGGGAATGCCCGCCATGCCCCAGGGCTTGGCGTTCGGCTCGAACGCGCCCAGCATCATTTTCCCGGCATCCTCCTTGTAATAGGCGCATTCGTCCGGCACCCGCAGCACGGGTAGCTGCGACAGCCCGGCAATCGGCTCCGACACGATATAGAAATGCTCGCAGGCATGCAGCGGCACGTTGGTGCCCGCCATGCGGCCCACCTCATGCCCCCACATGCCCGCGCAATTCACTACATGCTCGCAGGCGATATGGCCCGCGCTGCCATCCTCGCCCTGCCAGTCCGCGCCCGTGACGCGACGGCCCGTCCGCGCGATTCCGGTGACCTTCACCCGTTCGGCCACCCGCGCGCCCCGGCTGCGCGCGCCCTTGGCCAATGCCAGCGCGATATTGGCCGGGTCGGCCTGTCCGTCAGTGGGCAGCCACACGCCCCCCGTTACGCCCTCGATGTTGAGATGCGGATAGCGGTCCCCGATCTCGGCGGGGCTCAACTCCTCCACCGGCACGCCAAAGGCCCGCGCCATCGCCGCGCTGCGCTTGAGCTCCTCCAGCCGCTCCGCCGTCAGCGCCGCCGAGATCGAGCCCACCTGCCGGAACCCCGTGGCGATGCCGGTCTCGGCCTCGAGCCCGGTATAAAGCTCGGCTGAGTAGCGCGCGAGCCGGGTCATGTTGGCACTGGCGCGCAACTGCCCGATGAGGCCCGCGGCGTGCCACGTGGTGCCCGAGGTCAGCGCCTTGCGCTCCAGCAGCACCACGTCGGTCCAGCCCAGCTTGGTCAGGTGATAGGCGACAGAGCAGCCCACGACGCCGCCGCCGATGATGACCACGCGGGCCCGGTTTGGAAGATCGGTCATGTCTCGCCTCTTGTAAGCGTTGCGCATTGGGTATTTTTGCCAAGAAGAAACAGCGGCTCAGACAATCTCGTGCCCTGCCGCGCGGATACGCCGGGCCAGTTCCGCGATGTGATCGGGGCCGATCTCGCAGCAGCCGCCGACGATGGTCGCGCCCGCGTCGATCCAGCCCATGACGGTCGTGGCATAGGCGGCGGGGGAGAGATCGGTCCGCTGTTCGAGCGCATCGACGGTGGGGGCGCTGCCCAGAAACCCCTCGCTGATCCGGGTGAAGCCGTTGGCATAGGCGCCGAAGGGCAGGCCGAACGCGGCGATATGCGGCAAGCCCTGCGTGATCGCCTCGGGCGGCGAGCAGTTGAGCAGGAGCGCGGCGGGCGGCATCTCGGCCAGAAGCGGCGCGAGGGCCGAGAGCGGCTCGCCCGAGCGCAGCCGCGTGCCGTCCTTGTCCATCACCGAGACCGCCAGCCAGAGCGGTACGCCCGCCGCCCGCGCCGCCAGACACGCGCCGCGCGACTGATCGACCGAACACATGGTCTCGAACAGCAACAGATCGACGCGCGGCGCGATGGCGGCCACCGGCTCTGCATAGATCGCCGCCGCCTCCTTCGCCGGGGGGCAGAGATCGGGGCGGTAGGATTGCACCAACGGCCCCACCGCGCCCGCCACGCGCCCCGCGCCATGCCCGTCACGGGCGGCGATGGCGGCGCTGACGGCCACATCAGCGAGGCGGTCCACCGCATCCTGCAGCCCGACCCGCACCAGCCGGTCGCGCAGCACCGCGTAGGTATTGGTGGTGGCCACCGTCGCCCCGGCGGCGAAATAGGCGTCATGCACCTGCCGCACGATCTCCGGGTGGTCGATCATCACCTGCGTGGACCAGAGCGGCGTCGCCCGGTCGCCGGAGCGTTTCACGAGTTCCTGTCCGATGGAGCCGTCGAGCAACGTGATGTCTGTCATGCAGTTACCTCCGGTGGCAAGAGTATGAGCTTTCCGGTGTGGTTCTTGGTCTGAAAATCCGCCTGCGCGCGGGCGATGTCGCGCAGGGGATAGGTGGCGCTGATCCGGGGCCGTACCTCTCCGGCGCGGACCATGTCCATCAGCCGGGCAAAGACGCGCGGCGGCTGATAGGTGCAGCCGTGGAGCGTGATGTCGCGCAGGTAGATGCGGCGCAGATCGGCCTCGATCATCGGCCCGGCGATGGCCCCCGCCACGGCGTAATGCCCGCCGGGGCGCAGCGCGTCGATGAGCGCGGCCACACCCGGCCCGCCCACGAGGTCGATCACCGCGTGATAGTGGTCTTGGGGCAGGGGGGTGTCACGCGCGATGACCTCCGCCGCGCCCTCTTCCATGACGGTTGCGGCCTTCGACGGCGCGGCGATACCCGTCACCCGCGCGCCCATGCTTGAGGCCAGTTGCACCGCCGCAAGGCCGACATTCCCCGAGGCCCCGGTAATGAGCACCTCCTGTCCCGCCGTGACACCCGCCCGATCCAAAAGCCCCATCGCGGTGCCGAAACCGCAGGGCACGGCGGCGATTTCCACATCCGAGAGCGGCGCGTCGGTCACATCGTAAAGGTCGCCCGCCCGCATCAGGCAATACTCGGCAAAGGCCCCGTCGATCTCAGAGCCGAGCGCGATGAACCCCACCGGGTTGTCGTCCGTCGGGCGCGGAATATTGATCGGGCAGGTGATGCGCGCGCCAACCGTCGGGGCAGTGACGCCCGCGCCCTGCGCCACCACCTCACCGCAGAGATCGCCGCCCTGAATGAGCGGGAATCGTAGCGCCCCCGACCAGCCGCCCGCCGCGACGCCCTCACCCGTGTCGCCCGTGGCCCCCGTCACCTCCGCCGCATACCAGCCCTCGCGGGTGTTGATATCGGTGTTGTTGACCCCCGCCGCCAGTACCCGCACCAGCACCTCGCCCGCACCGGGGCGCGGCACCGGGATATCCTCGCGCCAGACCAGCGCCTCCGGCCCGCCATGGCGGGTGAGGTGGACGCCGCGCATGGTGGCGGGCAGGCTCACGCCTTGAGCCTTTCGTTCTGCGGATCCCAAACCGGCGCGTCGGGCTGCACCGTGGCCGGGAACCGCTCGCCGTAGATCTCAACCTCCAGCTTCGTGCCCGGCACCGCCAGATCGGCGCGCAGCATGGCGAGCGCCACCGAGGCCCCCACGCGGTAGCCCCAAGTACCCGACGTGGTCTCGCCCACGATCTCGCCCCCGTGCCAGAGCGTCGACATGTAGGGCGCATCCGCCGCCCCCGCCTCGACGATCAGCGGCGCGAACCGCTTCGCCACCCCCCGCTGTTTCTCGGCCAGAAGCGCCGCTTTGCCCGGAAACGCCTGCGGCTTGTCGAGCTTGACAAACCGCTCCAGCCCACCCTCCAGCAGCGAGTAATCGGTCGACAGATCGCCCTTCCACGCGCGATAGCCTTTCTCGATACGCAGGGAATTCAGCGCCCACATGCCGAAGGGCTTGGCCCCCGCGTCCGTCACCGCGTCCCAGATCACCGGCACCTCCGCCGCCGGGCAATGGATTTCCCAGCCCAGTTCCCCGGCAAAGGACACCCGGATCAGCACGCAGCCAACACCGCAGACCGTCGTATCCTGCACGCTCAGCCAGGGCAGCGACAGGTCCGCATCGGTCAGCGGCCCGAGAATGTCGCGCGCGGCAGGCCCGGTCACCAGCAGGCAGTCATACCTGTCGCTCCGGTCGGTCAGCGTCACCCCCTCGGGCAGGCCGCGCGCCAGCACGTCGCGGTCGTGCCATTGCGCCGCCCCGGCGGTGATCAGCCAGATCTCGTCCTCCGAGCGCGGGATCACCGACATCTCGGTCAGGATGCGCCCCCGGTCATCGCCGAAATACGCCAGCCCGATCCGCCCCGGCTCCGGCAGGCGCGACGCGGTAAGCCCGTCCACATGGTCCCGCGCCCCCGGCCCCTCGACCGCAATCCGTGTAAAGCCGGAAATCGCGATGACGCCTGCATGATCGCGCACCGCGAGCGCCTCCTCCCGGATGCGCGCCTCCCAAGGCCCCGCGCGGTCCCATGTCTGCGTCGCCTCCTCGGAGGTATCATCCCCCGGCTTCGCAAACCAGTTCGCCCGCTCCCAACCGTTATAGGCCCCCATCTGCGCCCCCGCCGACTTAAGCCGGTCATGCAGCGCCGAGACGCGGCGATCGGGGGCCGCCGGCCAGCGATGCCAGGGGAAATGCATCCCGTATTCGTGGCCATAAACCTCCATCCCCTTCGCCACGCAATAGTCGGGATCGGTGTAATCGGTGTAGCGGCGCGGGTCACACGACCACATGTCCCACTCCGTCGCGCCCTCGGTCACCCATTCCGCCAGCACCTTGCCCGCGCCTCCGCCCTGCGCGATGCCAAACGTAAAGACACAGGCCTCAAAGGCATTCGGCACCCCCGGCATCGGCCCAAGCAGCGGCATCCCGTCCGGCGCATAGGGAATCGGCCCGTTGATGATCTTGCTGATCCCGGACGTGCCCAGCAAAGGCACCCGCGCCATCGCGTCGGTCACGATCTCCTCGATCCGGTCGATATCCTCCTGCCAGAGCTGAAAGCTGAAATCGTCGGGCATCGGGTCCGATGGGTCCACCCAATGCGCCCGGCAGCGCGGCTCGTAGGGGCCGAGGTTGAAGCCGTGCTTTTCCTGTCGCAGGTAATAGGACACATCGACATCGCGCAACAGCGGCAGCTTGCGCCCCTGCTCCTTCGACCAGGCCTCGATCTCGGGGATTTCCTCGGACAAAAGATATTGATGGCTCATCACCATCATCGGCACGGTGCGCCCGCCATAGGGCTTGAACCACTCGCCGACCCGCTGCGCGTAATAGCCCGCCGCGTTCACCACGATCTCGCAGCGGATCTCGCCCTTCTCGGTCTCGACAATCCATTCGCCGTTCTCACGCCGCACGCCAGTCGCGGGGCAAAAGCGGAGCACGCGGGCCCCCATCTCGCGCGCCCCCTTGGCCAGCGCCTGCGTCAACTGCGCGGGATCAATATCGCCGTCGTTCGGATCATAAAGCGCGCCCTTCAGATCATGCGTCTCGATGAACGGATAGCGCGCCTTGATCTCGTCCACCCCGAGGATTTCCAGATCCATCCCCTGATGCCGCCCCATCCCCTTGGCGCGCTCGAATTCCTGCATCCGCGCGCGGCTATGCGCCAGACGGATGGAGCCGGTCTGATGATAGTTCATCGGATAATCGACCTCGGCCCCCAGCCGCGCATAAAGCTCGGTGGAGTAGCGCTGCATGTTCATCACCGACCAGCTTGTGGAAAACGTCGGCACATTGCCCGCCGCGTGCCATGTGCTGCCTGCGGTCAACTCATTGCGCTCCAGCAGTGCAGAGTCCGTCCAGCCCGCCTTGGCCAGATGATAGAGGCACGACGCCCCGACCGCACCGCCGCCGATGATCACCGCCCGCGCGGTGCCTGGTATCTCAGCCATGTCTCCCCTCCCTTACTCTTTCTGCGGCACACCGCACGCGATGTCGTAATAGTCGCCCTTGTCGGCGACGAAGATGTGCTTCTCCAGCCGCAGCCCGGTCGGCTCATCAAGCGCCCCGAGCGCAAAGCTCATCGTGTCCTCGGCATCCGCCGCCCAGAACAGGAACGACCCGCAGCGCGGGCAGAACCCGCGTTTCGCCGTCTCGCTCGCGGCATACCAGTTCACCTTGCCGGAAATACTCAAATCCGACCGCGCCACATAGGCCGACGCCCAGAGATGGCCGGACTGTTTGCGGCACTGCCCGCAATGGCACACGCTCGGCCCTTGCGGGGCCGCGCCCACGGTGAATGTCACATCGCCGCACAGACACGATCCTGTCAGCATCACACCCTCCCCGGTGTTGCGGCGCTGCCCAATGCCACGCCATAGATCACGAAGGCGGCCGCCATTGCGCGCCGCAGCCAGACATTGACCACCGCCCCGAGTGCCGCCCGCCCCAGCCCCGCGCCCAGCGCGGTAAAGCCGGTATAGCTGAGCGCCGTGATGGTCAGCGCAGTGGGAAAGATCACCCACATCTGCTCCCAGATCGGCACATCCGGCTGCACGAATTGGCTGAACGCCGCGAGATAGCCCGCCACGCTCTTGGGGTTGATCGTGGCCACCATGAAGGCCCGCCAGAAGACAGACCCGCCGGTTTGCTCTTGGGTTCGGATCGGCCGCGTGGCCCGCATCCAGCCGCGCACGCCCAGCCAGATCAGAACCCCCGCGCCCAGCAGCTTCGCCGCCTCGAAGGCCATCGGCGAGGCGGCAATCAGCGCGGTGATCCCCGCCGCCGACAGCGTCAGGAACAGCGTCGCCTGCGTCAGAATTGCCGCCACGCCCCACAGACCCCGGCGAAAGCCCACATTCATCCCGTTGGTGATGCAGTTGACGTGATTGGGGCCGGGCGTGGTTACGAACACAACCCAGAAGAGCGCAAAGACGGTCCAGGCTTGATAGCTCATCGCCGCCCCCTCAATAGACCGGCGGGGCGATCACCCAGATCGCAACGCAAGGGTCATCATAAGGGTTGGCCCAGCAATAGGGCTCGCCGCGAAACCGGAAACTGTCACCGGGGCCAAGGGTGAATCGCCGCTCGCCGATCCGGAGGTCGAGCTGCCCCGAGATGATATAGCCCACCTCCTGTGTCGGGCGCTGCGCCGAACGCTGCATCGTTGAGCCGGGCTTGAAGGTCGAATGGATCACCTCGAACTCGTCGGTCAGATCGGGCGAGAGCAATTCCTCGATCAACCCTTCCTCGCCCGATCCGATGGGCCGCCGCGCGCCCGCGCGCACCACATAGCCCTGTTCGCCCACCGGCGCGCTTGCGTGACCAAAGAGCAGCGACATCGGCACACCCAGCACCTCGGCCACCTGCCGCAGGTCGCTGATCGACGGCTCCGACAGGTCACGCTCGACCTGAGACAGCCAGCCGACCGAACGCCCCAGCCGTCCCGCCAGCGCCGCCAGCGTCAGACCCCGGGCCTTGCGCAAGGCGCGCAGATCAGCCCCCAGCGTGCGGGCGTCGCTCAGGTTCTGTTGCAGCATCGGCAGGGCGCTCCGGTGAAGATTCTCAAACCTTTTTCACCCTGCGCGGGGAAAATGAAAATTCCAAGTATTTTTTCATGGGCGGTTTGTGATACCGACGCGATACCGACAGAATACCGACGCGATACCGCCGCCGTTTTCGCGGATGACGCGCCGCCTGCATCGTGCTACGTCCGAGCCATGAGCCAGATGCCCAGCAAGGCCGAGATCCTGCAATGGATCTCGGATAACCCGACCCTCACCGCGAAACGCGATATCGCCAAGGCCTTTGGAATAAAGGGCTCTGCGCGGATCGACCTCAAGCGCCTGTTGAAGGAGCTGGAGGAAGAAGGCCATCTTGAAAAGCGCAAGAAAACCTACCGCGACCCTGACCGCCTGCCGCCGGTATCTGTTTTGCAAATCAATGCGTTGACCCCGGATGGCGAGTTGCTTGCCAAGCCCCTGGAATGGCAGGGCGAGGGGGTGGAGCCGGTCGTGCTGCTGATCCCGCGCGCCTCTGATCCGGCCCTCGGCGAAGGCGACCGCATCCTCGCGCGCCTGCAAGAGGTCAAGGCCGAGGCGCATCATTACGAGGCCCGTCTCATTCGCCGCATCGGGGCCAACCCCCGGAAAGTATTGGGAGTTTTCCGCAAGAGCGAAGAGGGCGGCCGGATCGTGCCCATCGACAAGGGCGACGGCAAGGAATGGCAAGTCCCCCGCGACGCCACCGGCGGCGCGCAGGACGGCGAGCTGGTAGAGGCCGAACAGGCCGGCCCCAAGACCCGCCTCGGCCTGCCCCGCGCCCGGGTGCTGGACCGGCTGGGCGACCCCTCGGCGCCCAAGGCGGTGTCGCTCATTGCCATCCATCAGCACGGCATCCCGGACGAGTTTCCCGACGACGTGATCGCCGAGGCCGACGCGATGAAACCCGCCGGGCTGGCAAACCGCGACGACCTGCGCGACATGCCACTCATCACCATTGACCCGTCGGACGCGCGCGACCACGACGATGCCGTCTGGGCGCATGCCGATGACGACCCCAAGAACGAAGGCGGTCATGTCATCTGGGTCGCGATTGCCGATGTGGCGCATCACGTGCGTCCCGGTTCCTCGCTCGATGCCGAGGCCAGAAAACGCGGTAATTCCAGTTACTTCCCCGACCGCGTGGTGCCGATGCTGCCGGACCGGCTGTCGGGTGATCTGTGCTCGCTGCACGAGGGCGTGCCGCGTGCCTGTCTGGCGGTGCGGATGCAGATCGACGCCCATGGCGAGAAGGTCGGGCACCGGTTCGTGCGCGGCCTCATGCGCTCTGCCGCCTCGCTCAGCTATCAGCAGATCCAGACCGCAATGGATGGCGCGCCGGATGACACATGCGGCCCCCTGATGGACGAGGTGATCCGCCCGCTTTACGCCGCGCATGATGCGCTGCAACAGGCGCGCCACAAGCGGCAGCCGCTCGATCTCGACCTGCCCGAGCGCAAGGTGGTGCTGAGCGACGAGGGCAAGGTGCTGTCGGTCAATTTCGCCGACCGGCTGGACGCGCATAAACTGATCGAGGAATGCATGGTGCTGGCCAATGTGGCTGCCGCCGAGACGCTGGTCGCGCGCAAATCGCCGCTGCTCTTCCGCGTGCATGAGGAACCCGCCCCCGAGAAACTCGACAGCCTGCGCGAGGTGGCCGAGGCGGCGGGGCTGGTGCTGGCCAAGGGGCAGGTTTTGCGCACCGCGCATCTCAACGCGCTGTTGCACGCAGCCCAGGACACCGACCATTCCGAGGTCATCAACATGTCGACCCTGCGCGCCATGACGCAGGCCTATTACGCGCCGCAGAATTTCGGGCATTTCGGCCTTGCCTTGCAGGCCTATGCGCATTTCACCTCGCCCATTCGGCGCTATGCGGATCTGATCGTGCATCGCGCGCTGATCACCGCGCATGGCTGGGGCAAAGATGGGTTGAGCCCGGCGGAGATCGAGCACCTCGAGAACACCGCGCAGCATATCTCCGAGACCGAGCGCCGCTCGATGATGGCCGAGCGCGACACCAATGACCGCTATCTGGCGGCCTTCCTGTCGGAACGTCTGGGCGAGGATTTCACCGGGCGGATCAGCGGCGTGGCCAAGTTCGGCGTCTTCGTGCGGCTGGATGAAACGGGCGCGGACGGCCTCATCCCCGTGCGCAGCCTCGGGCGCGAGTTTTTCCATTTCGACCGCGAGGCGGGCACGCTGATGGGCTCGGATACCGGGCTGACCATCGGGCTGGGACAGCGCGTGACCGTGCGACTGGCCGAGGCGGCCCCGGTCTCAGGCGGCATCGCGCTCGATCTGGTGAGCATCGAAGGCGAGCAGATGCCCAAGGGCGGGCGTGGCCGACGCGGCAAGCCGCCCCGCCGCAAACAGGCCGCAGCCAAGCACAAGGCCGCCAAGGCCAAGCGCAAGGTCGCGCGCAAGCGCGACTAGTTGACCCGCCGCGCGGCGTCAGCTTTCCTTCCGGACCGCGCCCACAACCTTGTCCATCACCCGGTCGAGCAGCCCTGGATCGAGCGCCTCTGCCATCACGCGGATCAGCGGCTCGGTGCCCGATTCGCGGATCAGCAGGCGCCCGTTCTGGCCCAGTTCCTTTTCGGCTTCGGCCATTGCGGTCTGAACCAGATCGGTTTTCAACGGCGCCTTGCCCTTCGCGAAGCGCACGTTGATCAATTGCTGCGGCACCGGCGCGAAGACCTGTGCGAGCTCGCTCGCCTGCTGGCCGGTTTCGACCATCGCGGCAAGGAATTGCAGCGCCCCGATCAGCCCGTCACCGGTTGTGGCGTAATCCGTCATCACGATATGGCCCGACTGTTCGCCGCCCAGATTGTGCCCGCCAGCGCGCATCGCCTCAACGACGTGACGGTCGCCGACCGGGGTCCGCTTGAGTCCGATCCCCTGAGCGTTCAGGTGCCGCTCCAACCCCAGATTGGACATCACCGTCGCGACCAGCGCATTGCCCGCAAGCCGCCCCTCTTGCGCCCACCGTGTCGCGATCAGGGCCATGAGTTGATCGCCATCCGCGACCCGGCCCTGCTCGTCGATCAGCACCACGCGGTCGGCGTCACCGTCAAGACAGATGCCAAGATCGGCCCGTGTTTCCAGAACCTTGCGCGCGGCGGCCTCGGGCCGGGTAGAGCCGCAGTTGAGGTTGATGTTGAAGCCGTCGGGCTCCACTCCCATGGGGATGACTTCGGCGCCAAGTTCCCACAGAACCTCTGGTGCGGTGCGGTAGGCGGCGCCGTGAGCGCAATCAACCACGATACGCAGCCCATCGAGTCGGCGACGCTTGGGAAAGGTCGTCTTGGCATATTCCACGTAGCGCCCGCGTGCGTCATCGACGCGGCGCGCGCGCCCGATATGCTGCGGGGCCGATGCGGTCACGCCCTCGTTCAGTAGTTTCTCGATGGCATCCTCAGCCTCGTCGCTCAACTTGTATCCATCCGGACCAAACAGCTTGATCCCGTTATCGGAGGCAGGATTGTGGCTGGCCGAGATCATCACGCCCACATCGGCCCGCAGACTATGGGTGAGATAGCCGATGGCCGGGGTCGGCACCGGCCCCAGGAGAAACACGTTCATCCTCGTCGAGGTGAACCCGGCGGTGAGCGCATATTCCAGCATGTAACCAGAAAGCCGTGTATCCTTTCCGATCACCACCCGGTGTTCCTGCTTGTCCTGCCGGAAGTAACGCCCCGCCGCCGCGCCGAGGCGCAGCGCCATGTCGGCGGTCATCGGCCAGCTATTTGCCTGCCCGCGCACACCATCGGTGCCAAATAGTTTCCTGCTCATAAGTGACTTCTCCTGAGTAATGACTTGCACGGGGGAGCCGACCCGGTATGCGCCTCATAGCGTGGCAGGCGAGGCCTGTCCAATCCTTGCAACACCGCTGGCGGGGCCTTGCCGGATCAATTGACAGGGCCGCCTCCGCCGCGCATACCGAACGAAAAGTGATTGAGCAGCGAGGGCAGGAGCCATGAAGATCGCGATGATCGGGACGGGGTATGTCGGGCTTGTCTCGGGGGTGTGTTTTTCGGACTTCGGGCATGACGTTGTCTGTCTGGACAAGAACCCCGACAAGATCGCCATGCTGGAGCGCGGCGAAGTGCCGATTTTCGAGCCGGGACTAGATACGCTCATGGCGAAGAATGTCGAGGCCGGGCGCCTGCGGTTCACCACCGATCTGGAAACCGCCATCGATGGGGCTGAGGCGGTGTTCATTGCCGTGGGCACCCCCACCCGGCGTGGCGACGGGCATGCGGATCTGACCTATGTGATGGCCGCCGCCGAAGATGTCGCGCGCGCCGCCAAGGGCTATGTGGTGATCGTCACCAAGTCCACCGTGCCGGTGGGCACCAACCGGGCCGTCAAACAGGTCGTGAAAAAGGCCAATCCCGCGCTTGAATTCGACGTGGCCTCAAACCCGGAGTTCCTGCGCGAGGGTGCCGCGATCGACGATTTCATGAAGCCCGATCGCGTGGTCGTGGGTGTGCAGAGCGATCGTGCGGCAGAGGTCATGGCCGAGATCTACCGCCCGCTTTACCTGCGCGATTTTCCTATCGTCACCACCGATCTCGAAAGCGCCGAGATGATCAAATACGCGGCCAATGCGTTCCTTGCCACCAAGATCACCTTCATCAACGAGATCGCGGCGCTGTGCGAGCGCACCGGTGCTGATGTCAAAAAGGTGGCGCATGGCATCGGGCTGGACGGGCGCATCGGCAATAAGTTCCTACATGCGGGCCCGGGCTATGGCGGGTCCTGTTTTCCAAAGGATACCAAGGCGCTGGCGCGGATCGGGCAGGATCATGGTCTGCCCATGCAGATCACCGAGAAGGTCATCACCGTCAATGAAGAGGTCAAGCGCCGGATGATCGACAAGCTGCTGGATCTCTGCGACGACACGTTCAACGGTAAGACGATCGCGGTGCTGGGTGTAACCTTCAAGCCCAATACCGACGACATGCGCGATGCGCCGTCGCTGACTATCATCCCCGCATTGGTGGGAGGCGGGGCCAAGGTGCGCGTCTGCGATCCGCAAGGCCAACGCGAAGGCGAGGCGTTGCTGCCGGGTGTGATTTGGCAGGACGACCCCTACAAGGCCGCGAACAAGGCCGATCTGCTGGTGATCCTGACCGAATGGAACGAGTTTCGCGCTCTCGATCTCAACCGCATGGCGCGCAAGATGACGACGCCGCGCATGGCCGACCTGCGCAATATCTATTCGTCGCGCGATGCACGGCGCGCGGGGTTCGATGCCTATGAGAGCGTTGGACGCGCGGGTTTTCGCCGTGATCCGGCCGAGACTGAGCAGGCCGCAAAATGAGCGCTGCAGCGCAAAAGACCGCTGTTGTCACCGGGGCGGCGCGCGGCATCGGCCTTGCCACCACGCGCGCGTTTCTGGCCGAAGGCTGGCGCGTGGTGATGATCGACCGTGACGCCCCCGCGTTGGATGAGGCCGCAGCGCCGCTCGCGGGTGTCGATCCGGTGGTCTGCGATGTGTCGCAGCCCGGGCAGGTCGATCAGATGGCCGCCTATCTCGCCGAGACCAGTGACCGCGTGGATGCGCTGGTGAACAATGCGGGCGTGGCAGATTTCGGCCCCATTGCCGAGACCGATTTCACTCGCTGGCGCACTGTCATGGAGACCAATCTCGACGGCGTGTTCCTGATGTCTCAGGCGCTGCGCGAGGCGCTGTGTGCTGCGCGTGGCGCAATCGTCAACATCGCGTCAATCTCGGGCCTGCGCGCCTCGACGCTGCGGGTGGCCTATGGCACCTCCAAAGCAGCGGTCAAGCATCTGACCTTGCAGCAGGCCGCCGAATTGGGCGAGTTCGGCGTGCGTGCCAATTGCGTCTGCCCCGGTCCGGTGGCCACCAAGCTGGCGATGGCGGTGCACACCCCCGACATCATCGCCGCCTATCACGATGCGATCCCTCTGAACCGCTACGGCACCGAGGATGAGCTTGCGAACGTGATCTGCTTCCTGTGCTCGGACAAGGCCAGCTACGTCACCGGTCAGATCATCGCCGTCGATGGCGGCTTCGAGGCGACGGGGATCGGCCTGCCATCGCTGCGCGGCTGAGGGTTGGGCGGGTCCTTTGGTCTGCATCATTTCCCCGTGCGACGCGCGCCTGCGCGGCGCGAACAGCGGCTATGATGCCGATTTGAGAACCGCGCATGCCCGCAAGCGCGTGCAGGAATGTCCCGTCCCGGCACATCCGCCGGGGGCATTACCTGACAAGGGGCGTGACGATGATCCTCTATCCGACTCTGGAAATTCTCAATGGCAAATGCGTAAGCCTCACGCGCGGACGGCTCGACGAGCCGGTGATCTGGCATGTCGATCCGGTCGAGACCGCGCGCGGATTCGTGCAGGCCGGGGCCGAATGGATGCATCTCACCGATATGAACGGGCTGCGTGGCGAGGGCGATGATGCGGCGCTGATCGAGGAGATCATCCGAGCCGTCGGCATTCCCGTGCAATTGGGGGGTGGGTTCCGTTCGCGCGAGGCGGCGAGCCGCTGGATCGACAAGGGAGCGGGCCGTATCGTGCTGGGCACGATGGCCATTCAGGACCCCGAGGGCGTCAAGGAACTGGCCAAGTATCACCCCGACCAGATCGTCGTTGCGGTCGATGTCTACCAGGGTCAGCTGATGAGCGATGGCTGGCGCTCGACGAGCGCGTTCGGGGCCGATGATTTCATCCGCGCCTTCGACGGTGTGCCGCTGGCGGGAATCATCATCACCGACATCGACGCCGATATCGAGGACAGTGACGGCAGCCTCGGGGTCATCTCCGGCCTTGCAGCGCAGACCCGTCAGCAGGTTATGGCGCGCGGTACGGTGCGCAGCGTCGATGACGTGGCGCGCTTGCGCTACATTCCCAACATCGCGGGTGCGCTGATCGGGCGGGCGCTGCTGTCGAAAGACGTCGATCTGTCCGAAGCGCTGGCCGTGGCGCGCCCGGCACCGGAACCTACCGCCGAATTCCAGTAACCCGTAAGCGCGCGTGCGAGGTTTGAAACCGGCAGGCGCTTGCGCGTCGGCTTCGTCGCTCTTGCCCCTTGGGGTCAACCCGGGGTAAGAGCGGCGAACGAACGAGCGAGAAAGGGCAGCATCATGCGGCGTGTCGTTGTCACAGGGCTGGGTCTGGTGACCCCATTGGCCGATGGGGTCGAAAAAAGCTGGAGCAGGCTTCTGGACGGGCAGTCCGGAGCCGGAACGATCACTCGATTCGATCCGGTGAATGTGATCACCAAATATGCCTGCGAAGTGCCCTATGGCGACGGTAGCGACGGCACGTTCGACCCCGACCACTACATGGAGCCCAAGGAACGCCGCAAGGTGGATCATTTCATCCTGTTCGGCCTTGCTGCGGCGCAGCAGGCGGTCGAGGATGCGGGATGGATGCCCAAAGACGCCGAGAGCCTGGAGCGCACAGGCGTCATGATGGGCTCAGGTATCGGTGGTCTGCGCTCGATCGAGGAAACCGCTGCGATCATCCGCGACAAGGGCGTGCGGCGGGTATCGCCGTTCTTTATTCCCGGTGCGCTGATCAACCTGATCAGCGGGCAGGTGAGCATCCGCTACGGCTTTAAGGGACCGAACCATTCGGTCGTGACCGCCTGTGCGACGGGCGCGCATGCGATTGGCGACGCGGCACGGCTGATCATGTTCGGCGATGCCGATGTGATGGTCGCCGGCGGGGCCGAGGCCTCGATCTGCGAGATCGGGATTGCCGGGTTCAATGCCTGCAAGGCGCTCTCGACCAAGCGCGCCCATGACCCGCAGGGTGCCAGCCGCCCCTATGACGTGGAGCGCGACGGCTTCGTCATGGGCGAGGGCGCGGGCGTGGTGGTGCTCGAGGAATACGAGCATGCCAAGGCGCGCGGCGCCAAGATCTATGCCGAGGTTCTGGGCTACGGCCTCTCGGGGGATGCTTATCACATCACCGCCCCGTCAGAGGATGGCGATGGCGGGCTGCGCGCGATGCGGTCGGCGCTGCGCAATGCCGGGATGGAGCCGTCGGATATCGACTATATCAATGCGCATGGCACATCGACCATGGCCGACACGATCGAGCTGAAGGCGGTGGAGACCCTGCTGGGTGATGCGGCGGCCAAGGCCACGATGAGTTCGACAAAGTCCTCGGTCGGGCATTTGCTGGGCGCGGCGGGCGCGGTCGAGGCGATCTTCTCGATTCTCGCGATCCGCGATCAGGTGGCCCCGCCGACGATCAACCTCGACAATCCGGCAGTGGAAACGCCGCTCGATCTGGCACCCAACGCCAAGCGCGCACGCAAGATTGACGTGGCGCTGTCGAACAGCTTTGGCTTTGGCGGGACCAATGCCGCGCTGGTGCTCGGGAAACCGCGCTGATGTGGCGTCATATCGCCTCGAATTTTCTGACGCTTCTGGTGGTGGTGGTGTTCCTGCTGGGGGGCGTGATCCTCTGGGGGCAAAGCCAATACACCGCCCAAGGTCCGCATGGCGATCCGATCTGCCTGCGGGTGGAGCCGGGCAGCAACATGCGCATCGTGTCGCGCAAGCTCGAAGGCGAGGGCGCGGTGACAAGCGGTGCAATCTTTCGCATCGGCGCGGATTACGCCGAAAAATCGGGGGATCTTAAGGCCGGAAGCTGGCTTATCCCCGAGCGGGCGAGCATGTCGGAGATCACCGACATCGTCACCCGTGGCGGGGCGAGCAGTTGCGGCACCGAGGTGGTCTACCGCATCGGCGTGACCTCGGCCGAGGTGGTGGTACGCGAGCTTGACACAGCGACAGGCCGCTACGAGGAGCGCGCCGCCTTTGATCCGATGGCTGAGGAGGTCAGCGCGCCCGAGATTTTCGACGCCGTGCGCGAACAGGCCGACACGCGCTATCGCATCGCTTTTGCCGAGGGCGTCACCAGTTGGCAGGTGGTCGAGGGGCTGAAATCCGTCGACGTGCTGGAGGGCGAGGTGGCCGAGGTTCCTGCCGAGGGCATGCTTGCGCCGGACAGCTACGAGGTGCGCGCGGGCGACAGCCGCGAAAGCGTGATCACCCGCATGGCTGAGGCGCAGGCAGTCATCCTCGCTGCCGCCTGGGAGGGGCGTGCCGAGGGCCTGCCTCTGGAGAGTGCCGAAGAGGCCCTGATCCTCGCCTCTATCATCGAGAAAGAGACCGGTGTGGCCGAGGAACGGCGGCAGGTGGCGAGTGTCTTTGTCAACCGGTTGGAGCGCGGCATGCGCCTGCAAACCGACCCGACGGTGATCTATGGCATTACCGAGGGGCGCGGCGTGCTGGGGCGCGGATTGCGTCAGAGCGAATTGCGCGGGGCGACTCCTTGGAACACTTACGTGATCGAGGGGCTGCCGCCCACGCCGATCGCCAATCCGGGCCGCGCGAGCATCGAGGCTGCGGTCGATCCCGACAGCACGGATTACGTGTTCTTCGTGGCGGATGGCAGCGGCGGGCATGCTTTTGCCGAGACGCTGGCCGAGCATAACCGCAACGTCGCGCGCTGGCGCGAAATCGAGGCGGAACGGGCCGGGAACTGAACATCACGTTGGTCAGGCCGATTTTGGCCTGGAACTGCCGTTGACGTCTAGAACGCACGCGCGGAATCAAGGTGCCGCAGGCACCGCCGCGCAGCGCCCGACCGCCCCCCGGGCGGGCGCTTTTGTACCGTCATAACCCCGCGCAATCGCTGCAGTATTTGGCTGCCATAAAGCGTGCCCCGGAAAGGTTGCAGCGCCCACCCGCGGTCGGGCACCGCGCGGCTCATCTCGGGAACGTCAACGTCCACCTCACGCCCCGAATGCCCGTTCAGTCCACGCTTACCCCGCCTCGGTCAGCCGTGCGACATAGCGCGCCAACGTGTCGATCTCCAGATTGACCCTGTCGCCCACGGTCACGTCGCCCCATGTCGTCGCCTGCTTGGTGTGCGGGATGAAATTGATCCCGAACTCACGGCCCGCGACCTCGTTCACGGTCAGCGATGTGCCATTCAGCGCCACAGATCCCTTGGCCGCGATGAACCGCGCGAGGTCTTCGGGTGCGCGCAGAGTGACGCGGGTGCTGTCGCCTTCGTCGCGCAGGTCCACCACCTCGGCCTGCCCATCAACATGGCCAGACACGATATGCCCACCCAACTCGTCGCCGACCTTGAGCGCGCGTTCGAGATTGACGCGCTTGCCCTCGGCCCAGGTGGAGAGGTTGGTCTTTGACACCGTCTCGGCGGAGATATCGACGTCGAACCAGTCAGACCCAAGCCCGACCACTGTCAGGCACACGCCGTCACAGGCGATCGAGGTGCCAATCTCGATCTTCGCGGTGTCATATCCCGTGCTGATCCGCGCGCGCATGTCGCCACGCTGTTCGACGGCACGGATATGGCCCATATCGGTGATGATACCAGTGAACATGTGCGGCTCTCCCTCTGCTGTGTTTCGGACCTAGCCTCGTGCCGCGGCCAAGACAAGCCGCGCCGTCACATGGGGCTTATTTTCGCCGGAATTTCAGGCTATCAAGACAAAAAACCACGTGAGGGACTGCGTAGACGATGTCAGGGCTGACCGGTACAGGCCGTACGTTCCTGTTTTTGCAGGGGCCGCACGGGCCGTTCTTTCACCGGCTGGGCGAGATGCTGCGCCGCGCGGGCGTCGAGGTCTGGCGCGTCGGCTTCAATGCGGGCGACGGCATGTTCTGGCGGGACGCGGCGCGCTATATCGCCTATCGCGGGCGGGCCGAAGACTGGCACGAGACGCTGCGCGGCCTGATCGCAGAAAAATCCATCACTGATATCGTGCTCTATGGCGACACCCGCCCGATCCATGCGCAGGCGGTCGAGATCGCGCGTGCGGCCGGGCTTACGGTGCATGTTTTCGAGGAAGGCTACATGCGCCCCTATTGGGTGACCTATGAGCGCGGCGGCACCAACGGCAATTCGCGCCTGATGGAGATGGGCGTGCCCGAAATGCGCGCGGCGCTGGCGCAGTCCGACATGGACGCCGCCATGCCCCCGGCAAGCTGGGGCGATATGCGCCAGCACATTTTCTATGGCGCGCTCTACCATGGCTGCGTGCTGTTCCTGAACCGGCGGTATCGCGGATTTCGCCCGCATCGCGCCCTCAGCGTGGGACAGGAATTCTCGCTTTATCTCAAGCGGTTGCTTTTGATGCCGGTGCAGGCGATCGAGCGGCGCATCGCCACGCGGCGCATCCGCACCGGCGGCTTTCCCTATCACGTCGTGCTGTTGCAACTGGAGCATGACGCGTCGTTCCAGGCGCATTCGCCATTCTCCACGGTGTCTGAGTTTCTCGAGGCGGTGATCGACGGCTTTGCACGAGGCGCGCCGCCGCATCATCATCTGGTGATCAAGGCGCATCCGCTGGAAGACGGGCGTGCCCCAATTCGCGCCACGCTGCGCCGTCTGATCCGGATGCATGGGCTGAAGGGCCGCGTGCATTACCTGCGCGGCGGCAAGCTGGCGCGGCTGCTGGACGAGGCGCGTTCGGCAGTCACGGTCAACTCCACGGCCGCGCAACAGGTGCTCTGGCGGGGCATTCCGCTGCGAACCTTCGGGCAGGCGGTCTATGCCAAGCCGCAATTCGTCTCGACCAAGCCGCTGCGCGATTTCTTTGCCGGGGCAGAGCGCCCGGACCGGAGTGCCTATACCGACTACCGCCGGTTTCTGCTGGAAACCAGTCAGATCGCAGGCGGGTTTTATTCCTCGCGCGGGCGCAGGCAGGTGCTGCGGCAGGTGGTCGACATGATGCTTGCCCCGGATGATCCCTATGACGCGCTCAGCCGGGGCACCGCGGCACCACGGCAACAGTTGCGGCTGGTCCCCTGACCCCGGGGCACACAAAAGCTGGATTTTGGGATGCAACTCCGGTAGCTTGGCGGAAAAAGAACTGAGGCAGAATAATAACAGGTCGAGGAGACCGAGCAGTGATATCCCGACATACCCGATGGGCGAAGCCCGTCGCGCTATTGGCCATCGTCTCGATCCTGGCCGGATGCGCGCTGCCCCGCGTGGGCCCCAACAAGCGAGAAATCTACGCCGGCTCGGTGCAGCGGCAGGGCGATGCCTTTGTGGTGTCGGTCAATGACCGGGTGACACGGGCCACCGCCGTGCAGCCCGCGCTTGGCTTTACCGACGCGTTCAAGAACGCGGGCCTTCTGGGGTCCGACACGATCAGCCCCGGCGACACGCTGGGCCTGACGATCTGGGAAAATGTCGATGACGGGCTTCTGGCGGGCGAGACGTCGAACCAGACCATCCTCGAAGAGGTGCAGGTCGATGGGTCCGGCTTTATCTTCGTTCCCTATGCGGGCCGCATCCGTGCGGCGGGCAACACGCCCGAGGGCGTACGCCGGGTGATCACCGAGAAACTCGATCAGCAGACCCCTGATCCGCAGGTCGAGGTGCGCCGCCTCGCGGGCAACGGCTCGACCGTGGCGATCAGCGGTGCGGTCGGCGGGCAGGGCGTATATCCGATCGAGGCCCCGACGCGTACGCTATCGGCGATGATCGCGGCGGCGGGCGGCATCGCGATTGAACCCGAAGTGGCGCAGATCACGGTCATTCGCGGCGATCAGCGCTCCAAGGTCTGGTTCCAGGATCTGTTCAAGCATCCTGATTTCGACATCGCCCTGCGCGGCGGCGATCGCATTCTGGTCGAATCCGACACCCGGTCTTATACCGCGCTTGGCGCAACCGGCACGCAGGCGCGTGTCACATTCGACACCCAGACCCTCAGCGCGCTGGAGGCGATTGCACAGGTCGGTGGTCTGACCACCTCGGCGGCCGATCCGCGCGGGCTGTTCGTCCTGCGCAACGAGCCGGCGGAGATCGCCAATCAGGTACTGGGCCGGAACGATTTACAGGGCGCGCAGCGTCTGGTCTACGTGCTCGACCTGACCAAGCCCAACGGCATGTTCATGGCCCGGGATTTTGCGATCCGCGACGACGATACGATTTATGTAACAGAGGCGCCGTTCACGCAATGGTCCAAGGTCATTGCCGCGCTGACCGGGACGCTGGGGGCGATCGGCTCTGTCTCGACGGCATCCAGCACCCTTTCAGGGGACTTTTGACGCAGTCACACGCGCATCGACCCGCCGGGAGGAACCATTCCTCCCGGCGGGTTTTCTATTTCAACGCCGGATTTCTGCGGCAGGCGCGGGTGCGGCGCATCCTGGCATTGGCCGGGTATGACCTGCGCCTTGGTGTGCCGACATCGGACGACCTGATCGCGGTCTGGGGGCGCAGCCCCTATGCCGTGCGGGGCGAAGCGATGGCCGCGCGCACCGGCGCCGGGCTCTTGCGGATCGAGGATGCGTTCCTGCGCTCGCTTTTTCCGGGGCGTGCGGGCAGCCCGCCTCTGGGGCTGGTGATCGACACGCAGGGCATCTATTTCGACGCGAGCGGGCCGTCGGATCTCGAACACATCCTGGCCACGCATCCCTTTGACGACACCGCGCTGATGGACCGCGCGCGCGGCGGTATCGCCCGGATGCAAGAGGCGCATCTGTCGAAATATACCGGCTTCGATCCGGTGCTGCCCTGTCCCGATCCAGGCTATGTTCTGGTGATCGACCAGACTCGCAACGATGCTTCGGTCGCCCATGGCGGCGCGGATGCCAACACGTTTCGTGAGATGCTCTACTGGGCGCAGGAGGAAAACCCCGGCGCGCGCATTTTGATCAAGACCCATCCCGAGACGGCGCAGGGCCATCGCAGCGGCTATTTCTCGCCCGCCGATGAGAGCGACCGCGTGCGGCTTTTCTCCGATCCGGTCAGCCCCTGGGCGCTGATGGAAGGGGCTGTCGCGGTCTATTGCGTGACCTCGCAACTGGGTTTCGAGTCGATCTATGCGGGCCACCGCCCGCAGGTCTTTGGACAGCCGTTCTATGCCGGTTGGGGGCTGACCGAGGATCGCCACCCTCACGCCTTGTCGCGCCGGGGCCGCAACCTCAGCAAGGCGCAACTCTTTGCCGGGACAATGCTGCTCTATCCGACATGGTATGATCCGCACCGCGACAAGATCTGCGAGGCCGAGACGGCAATCGAGGCGCTGGCCGCCGAGACCCGCGCCTGGCGCGAAGATCGCTACGGCTGGGCCGCGCATGGCATGCGGTTGTGGAAACGCGCGCCGTTGCAGCGGTTTTTCGGGCGGTATCGTCGGTTGAGCTTTGATAAACCCGCTGATCTGGATCGCCCCGCGATGGTCTGGGCGTCGCAGGCCGGGCCCGAGGGCGCGGTGCGCGTCGAAGACGGCTTTCTGCGCTCGCGCGGGTTGGGGGCTGATCTGGTGCCGCCGCTGTCGCTGGTGTTAGATGATCTTGGGATTTATTACGATCCGTCGCGCGAGAGCCGTCTAGAGCGGCTAATCGCGGAGCGCGCCGCGCTGCGCCCTGATCAGGTGCTGCGGACCGAGGCGCTGATCAAGGCGCTGATCCGCGACGGGCTGAGCAAGTATAACCTTGGGCGGGATGTGCCCGGTCTGCCCGATGGGCACCGCATCCTCGTGCCGGGTCAGGTGGAGGACGACGCCTCGATCCGGCTGGGTGCGGGCGACGTGTGCAGCAATCTTGCGCTGTTGCAAAAGGTGCGCGCCGAGAACCCTGGCGCGGTGATCCTCTATAAGCCGCATCCGGATGTCGAGGCCGGTCTGCGCCCCGGTGCGATCGAGGCGGAGGGGTTGGCGGACATGACTGTCACCGACTGTGATCCTGCGGCGCTGTTATGCGCGGTGCAGGAGGTCTGGACGATGACGTCGCTCATCGGGTTCGAGGCGCTCTTGCGCGGTGTGGCGGTGACCACGACGGGTGCGCCGTTCTACGCGGGATGGGGCCTGACACGCGATCTTGGCCGTGTGCCGCCACGCCGCCGGACGCGGCTCCCGCTCGCTGGCTTAGTGCATGCCACGCTCATCGACTATCCGCGCTATTTCGACCCCGTGACCGGCAGCGCCTGCCCGGTCGAGGTGGTCGTCGAGCGCCTCGCGCATGGCCCGCTGCCGGGTGGCGGGCGCGGCAACCGCCTGCTGGCCAAGTTGCAAGGGGCCTTTGCCACCCACGCGCATTGGTGGCGGTAGTCGGCTGAAAATGGGGTGCTGTTGGCCTTGAACTGCCGTTGCCGCATCCCGCGCGAAACGCACCGAAGGTGCCGCGCGATCGTCATGCCAGAGGCATGCCTCCGGCATGACGCCGTCCCGCGGCCTGGCGATTTGATAAGGCGCACAACGTGTTGAGTTTAGAGTGACTTGGCTGGGATAAAGCGCGCGCATCAGCCGTTCCATCGCCAGTCCCCGGCCCTGCGATCACGCAGCACCTTCTACGGGTCAATACTGACCGCTCAAGGTCCTTCTCGACACCGGCACAACCCCTTGCCTCACGCCTCTCCCGGTACCGCCGCGCGATAGAGATGCCAGGTCGCATGGCCCAGAACCGGCAGCACGATCACCAGACCCAGAAAGGCGGGCAGGGTGCCAAGCACCATCGCCCCGGCCACCAGCAGCCCCCATGTCGCCACAATGCGAGGGTTTTCCTGCGCCACTTTCACCGAGGTAAGCACCGCCACTGTGACACCGGCGCGCCGGTCGATCAGCATCGGGAAGGACACCAGGCTGAGCACTAGCACCGCGCCCGCGAAAACCGCGCCGACGCCCATGCCCAGCACCGCCATCGCCCAGCCGGGTGCTGTCGTTAGCACCTCGGCGATAAAGCCGCTGACCGAGGCGGGCGGTTGCGGCCCGAGCGTGACATTGTAGATCAGGCTTGCGGCGAACATCCAGGCGATGAACAGCCCCATCAGAACCAACCCCAACACCAGCACCGGCACGATCACCGGGGCGGTCATCACCGAAAATGCGGCCCCCCAACCGGCCTGTCCGCCCGCTTCGCGCTGACGGCTCATCTCATATAGCCCGGTGGCGACCACCGGGCCGAGCAGTGTGAAGCCAGCCGCGAGTGGAAAGAGCATCGGCAACCGCGCCATGTGAAAGGCTACGAGCGCGAGCGCTATTCCGATGATCGGGTAGATCGCGATAAGGAAGATCACGTCGCTGCGCAGCGAGGTGAAATCGTCGAGCCCCTTGCGCAGGGCTGAGCGCAGATCCGCGTTCGTGAGGCGGCAAACTTCGGGCGGGGTGCTGACTGTGCCGCGCAGCGCGTCAGTCGCCTCGCCTGCGCTGCGGCCCGCGCCAAAGGCGGCATCTGCCATCCAGCTGAGGGGGTTTCCGATGGTTCGTGTCATGCTTGGCCTCCCTTTCATCGCGGCGCGCGCGGGCCGGGAGGGGCCCGACCCCGTGGCACCCTTGCATGCGTCAATATAGCACGCACGCGTCCCTCGGCCAGTTCACAATCTGGCGACAGCGTGTCAGGCGTCGTGGCGCGCGGTGGCTGGATGGGCGTTGCGGATCGCCTCGGCCAGCACAAGGGCTGCGGGTGTCATCAGGTGCGCGGGCTGTGTCGCCATCCACAATTCGCGTCGCGCGCCTGCGCCCGGCAAGGGCAGAAAGGCCAGATCGTGATAGCCCGGCAGTACGGTAAGTTCCGGCAGCACTGTCACGCCGACGCCCGCCAGCACGAGGCTTAGGATCGAGGCGGTGTTGCGCACCATCAGCGGCGCGGCGGAGAGGACCGGCGCGAAATCGGGGTCGGTGATATATCGGCAAAGCCCGTTGGCGATGAACGGCGTATCGCCGAGCGCGCGCCAGCCGTCCTTTGGCCATGTGCCGGTCAGTGGATCGTCGGCACGGCAGACAAGGCCGAACGCGTCGGTCAGAAGCAGGTCGCGCTCCAGCCCCGGCAGGGGCGGCAGGCTGGCCAGCCCGATATCGGCGCGCTCGGCCATCAGGTCTTGCTGCACGGTGACGGAATCGCTGTCTGTCAGGTCGATCCGCACACCGGGGCGCTCGCGCAGGAACCGCTCCAATACCGGCGGCATGATGACCTGTGCCGCCGAGGGAGTGACGGCAAGGCGCACATGCCCGCGCTCGGCGCGCGACAGCCCCTCGATGGCCACCAGCGTTCGGTCGAAATGCGACAACCCGCGTCCGGCCTCGTGCAAGATCAGCTCGCCAAGCGGCGTGAGGCGCGATTTGCGCGCGGTCTCGAAGAGCGGCGCGCCGATATGATCCTCGAACTGCTTGAGCATCATCGACACCGCTGACGGCGTCCGCCCGAGCACGGCGGCGGCCTCGGCGAGGCTGCCATGGTCGGCGACGGTGCGAAAGCAGCGGAGCATCTCGATCTTGATGGACATTTCAACCTGCCTTGATTTCTTGGGGGTGGCATCACTCTGGTTGAAGTTTTTCGCCTGCGCGCGCGCGAAAGTCCATGCCCCCGCGCGCCGGTCTTTCGGCTTGCGGCGGGGGGTGGCGCGGGCCAAGTTGCGCGCGGGGCAGATGATAGGAGAAAAGGGGCAGGCTATGCGGTTTTCGGCGGTCACGGAGCGGCTTGCGGGGCAGGGCGGGGCGAAATGGGCGGTGCATTTCCGTGCCGCCGAGATGGCGGCGGCGGGGCGCGACGTCATCCGTCTGACCATCGGCGAGCCGGATGTGCCCGCTCCCGACAGCCTGGCCGAGGCGGCGACCCGCGCGATGCACGCCGGGCGCACCGGCTATTCCGACGGGCGCGGTGAGATCGGGCTGCGCCGCGCGCTGGCCGAGCGGTATTCGGCCACACGGGGCCGGCCCTTCATCCCCGATCAGGTGATGTGCTTTCCCGGCACACAGACCGCGCTTTATGCCGTGATGTGCGCTCTGGCCGAGGCAGGCGATGAGGTTCTGGTGGGCGATCCGATGTATGCCACTTACGAAGGCGTCATTCGCGCGACCGGGGCCACGATGGTGCCGGTGCCATTGCGCCCCGAGCGCGGCTTTCGCATGGCAGCGGAGGATCTGGCCGCAAGGGTCACGCCGAAATCGCGGGCGATTCTGCTGACTACGCCGCATAATCCCACCGGCGCGATCCTGAGTGCCGGGGACATCGCCGCAATTGGTGCGGTCGCACGGGCGCATGACCTGTGGATCATCTCCGACGAGGTCTATGAGGAAATGGTCTTTGACGGCGCGCGCTTCACCTCGCCTCTTGCCGATCCGGATCTGGCGGAGCGGGTGGTCGCGGTCTCGTCGATTTCCAAGAGCCACGCCGCACCGGGGTTTCGCAGCGGTTGGTGCATCGGGCCCGAGGCGTTCACCGAGGCGCTGCTGCCGCTCTCGGAGGTGATGCTGTTCGGGAATCAGCCCTTTCTGGCAGACATGACCGAAGCGGCGATCCGCGCCGGATCAGAGGTGGCACCGGGCATGCGGGCGCGATTCGCGGCACGCGCGGCGCGACTCGCGGACCGCCTCGAGGGCGAGACGGCGCTGCGGGTGCACCGCCCCGAGGCGGGGATGTTCGCGATGATCGACGTGAGCGCTACGGGAATGAGCGGCACGGATTATGCTTTCGACTTGCTGGAACAGACCGGTGTGGCGGTGATGCCGGGGGCGTCATTCGGGGCCACGCTGGACGGCTGGGTGCGCGTCGCGCTGACGGTGGGTGAGTCGCAATTCGACTATGCAATAGAGCAAATCGTGGCGCACGCGACGCGGCTCTGCGGGCAAACGGCCGGGACGGCACCGCGCGCGGACCAAATCGTTTCATAACAAAAGGATGGCACGGCGCACTGCATTCGCTGCACATCAGCCAGTCATGGCCTGTGCAAAGGGGGTGTGGTTTTGACGTCACATGTCCGGCGGGATGCCCGAGAGCGGGGGAGGTTGCGTTGACAGTTTGGCCCCTCTTGGCGCATTTCATAGCCCAAGCCGTGTCCAATGACTGGTGCGGCGGATCCGAAAAACCTGCTTATGAGGAGGGACACCCTTGAAAAAGCAACTTCTGAGCACCAGCGCGATCGCACTCGGCGTCGCAATGGCCGCACCGGCATCGGCCCAGGAATGGAACCTGGATTGGGGCGGTTTCGCACAAGTCCACGTTGGTATCGTTGACATCGAAGGCGACGCCGGTTCTGCCGCGGGCACCGGCACCGACTTCGACGGTGTGAACACCTACACCAACTCCGAAATCATCTTCTCGCCCTCCGTCACGCTCGACAACGGCATGACCTTCGGCTTCAACGTTCAGATGGAAGCACTGAACAACGGCGGCGGTGCAGACGGTATCGACGAGAACTACATCACGATCTCCAGCGACACGCTGGGCCGCATCGACCTCGGCAACGAGAACTCGGCCGGCTACCGTTCGATGGTTGCAGCGCCCCAGGTTGGCTCCATGCCGATCAACTCGCGCTCGATCTCGGGCTTCATCCCGATCACCGCGTCGGGTGGCTTCCGTCAGGCGGCTCTGTCGTCCTACACCGAAGTTGAAGGCAACAACGACGTTGCGCGCATCACCTACTTCACGCCGTCCTTCAACGGCCTGACCCTCGGTGTGTCCTACGCGCCCAACGGCAACGTGAACGCTGCCAACAACGGCCCGGTTGACTTCAACGCTGCTGGTCAGCTGCGTGACATCTTCGACATCGGTGTGAGCTACAGCCAGTCGTTCAATGGTGTTGACATCGACCTCGGCGCTCGCTGGGGCACTGGTGAAATCAAGGCCGGAACGACCGCACCTGACTTCGCTGTCGACCCTGACACTGGCGCAATTGTGGACAATGGCTCGACCGTTGTGGCAGGCCGTGATCCGGAAACCTGGGGCCTCGGCGGCGCGATCAGCGTCAGCGGCTTCACCTTTGGCGTCGGCTACACCGAGAATGACGCTGACGCTCCCGGTGGCGCTGGCGATCAGCAGGGTCTGAGCGTTGGTGTTGCATATGACCTCGCGGGTCCCTGGACCGTTGGCCTCGAAGGCTACTTTGGCGAAGTCGACAACGGTGCTGCCGGTGGTGACGATGAGTACGACGCAGTCAAACTGGCCGCATCGCGCAGCCTCGGCTCCGGCGTGAGCTGGGACGTGTACTACGTCTATGCCGAATCCAAGAACGGTGTTTCCGGCGACGAGATCGAAGGCAACCTGATCGCAACCGCGATCAACCTGAGCTTCTGATCTACTTGATCTGAAAACAACGGCGGCGGGGGGTGACATTACCCCCCGCCGCTTTTATTTGTGCGCATGGAAATTTTCGCAGCAGACAACAGGCGTCCCGGAGCATGAAGAAAAGTATCGTCTGGATGGCGTCCTATCCCAAGTCGGGTAATACCTGGATGCGGATATTCCTGGCCAATTACGTGGCCAATTCTGCCGAACCCGTGTCGATCAATCAGGCGCATCGCATCGCACTCGGCGACTCGATCACCAAGATGTACCAGATGGTGGCCGGGCGGCCCGTGGACCCCGAGAATATTGAGCACATGCTGCAAATGCGCCCGCATGTGCTGCGCGGCATCGTGGCGAACAATGCCGATATCAACCTCGTGAAAACGCATAATGCGCGGGTGGTCGCACGTGACGTGCCGCTCATTCCGGAGGACCTCACGCGGTCTGCGATCTATATCATGCGCAACCCGCTCGACATGGTGCTGTCCTACGCGCGCCATTACGGGATGAGCCACGAAGAGGCCGTCTATACCGTCAGCCACCCGGACAACGCCAACCCGCCGGACGCGGAGACGGTGACGCAATTCATGCGGTCATGGTCTGATCACGTGCGCAGTTGGACCACCGGAAAATCCGCCTATCCTGTGCTTGTCCTGCGTTATGAGGATATGCTGGCCGATCCCAAGACGTGTTTCGCCAAGGTGGTGGAGCATTTGGGCATGCCGGTGGATGAGGCACGGCTCGACCGCGCCATCCTGTTCTCCAGCTTCAAGGAATTGTCAGAGCAGGAGAAGAAACAGGGCTTTGTCGAGAAGTCGGAGGAAAGCGAACGCTTTTTCGCCAAGGGGCAAAAGGATCAATGGAAGACTGACCTTGAGCCGCGCCTTGTCAAGCAGATGAAGCACGCGCACCGCAAGGTCATGAAAAAGCACGGATATCTGGAATGAGTGATCTGCGTCGCATCATCTGGCTCGCCTCCTTTCCGAAATCCGGCAACACCTGGATGCGCAGCCTTCTGGCGCATTACTTCATGCCGCCGGGGCAAGTGCCTGACCTCAATAATCTGCGCGATTTCACCACCGGGGATGTCCGAAGCGACTTTTTCGATGCTGCCGCTGGTGGAAAATATACCGGCACGACGATTGAGGACTGGCTCAAGATGCGGCCAAAGGCGTTGCGCCTGATCGCAGGGTCGAAGCCGAACCATCACTTCGTCAAGACCCATTGCCAGACGATGCGCGTCGGTGACTACGATCTCATCCCGCCGGATGTGACGGCGGCTGCGATCTACATCATGCGCAACCCGTTCGATCTGGCCCCGTCCTTTGCCCGGCATCAGGCCTGTGATCTGGACACCGCAATCGACCGGATGATGAACCCGGATTCGATGGCGGGCACCGCAGAGGGCATCTTCGAGCCGCTTGGCCGATGGGATGATCACGTCAACAGCTGGACCTCGGCCCCCGGTCTGCCGCGCCATGTGCTGCGGTATGAGGACATGCTGGCCAATACCGGCAAGGCGATGCGTGGGTTGATCGAGCAATTCTTTCGGATGCCGGTGGACAAGCCCAAACTGGCCCGCGCGGTGAAGGCCACGAATTTCGAATCCATGAAGAAATTCGAGGAAAAACATGGGTTTGCGGAGAAGCCTTCGGAGATGAAGGCGTTTTTCGCAAAGGGGCAGGCGGGGGTCTGGCGCGATGATCTGACGCCTGCGCAAGTGGGCCGTATTCGTGAGGCATTCCTGCCGACGCTGGAGAAATTCTACCCCGAAATGCTCAAGGACACCGCGCGCTTTTGCGGGGCGGCGTGAACGGGCCGTTTGGAATTTTCGCGCGTGATGCCTATCTCTGCCGTAATGCGATAATATTCCGGAGGCCATCATGATCCGAATAGCTCCAACTCTTGCCGCAGGCGTTTTCCTAGTCGCGTGCAGTGTCGCGACAGAGCCGCAGACCGTGGCCCGGCTCGGTAGTGACCCGGTTCTTGCCGGGGGCACGTATGATTCCGGTGGAGGGATCACGGTTGCGGTTGATCTGCAGGAAAACCAAGGCCGCACGATGGTGTGCGGTGTGTGGGCGCAAAGCAAGCAGCAATCCATCCTGACCAAAGGCAAGGCCAAGGAAGTGCTGGATACAGGCTCTGTCGAGATCTCCGGTGGTGCGGTGCTGCGCGGTCTGCGGTTCATGCAGGAAGTGCAACCAATGGCCGCTTATGGGGGTCAGCAGGCCGGGTGTGTTCTGACCGAACAACCTTGGCAGGCCGGGCAGCGTGCCTCGGTGCGTCTGCCGCGGCAGGTGGTACATGTCGAAATCGACGAAATGGGCGGGTTCACCGTGAGTTTCGTGCCCTCCGGCCCCGGCGCGGGCGGGTCCTGACGCGGCTCGCATCTGGACCTTTGTCCAAACCTGTGGGATGCAAGGTGTGACGCTCCGACGAGGGGGCGCGCAGAGACCGGGCGGGGTGCAACCCGCCTGCATCCAGGGAGACGGACAAATGACATTCAGAACATTCGCCATGGCCGGGGCCATGTCGCTGGCCGCCATCGGCGCGCAGGCCGAGATCAAGGTCGGCATGATCACCACGCTGTCGGGCGGGGGTGCCAGCCTTGGCATCGACGTGCGCGACGGCTTCATGCTGGCGGTCGAGCAATCGGGCCGCGACGATATCGAGGTGGTGATCGAGGACGATCAGCGCAAACCCGACATCGCCGTGCAACTGTCGGACAAGATGATTCAGGCTGAAAAGGTCGATGTGCTGACCGGCATCATCTGGTCGAACCTTGCCATGGCGGTGGTGCCCGGCGCGGTCGCGCAGGGCAAGTTCTACCTGTCGCCCAATGCCGGGCCGTCGGCGCTGGCGGGCAAAGGCTGTCACCAGAACTATTTCAACGTCGCTTGGCAGAACGACAACCTGCACGAGGCGGCGGGAGCCTTTGCCAACGATGCGGGCTACACCAACAGCTTTATCCTCGCGCCGAACTATCCGGCGGGGCAGGATGCGCTGACCGGATACAAGCGGATGTACGGCGGCGAACTGGCGGGCGAAATCTATACCCAGCTGGGCCAGACCGATTACGCCGCTGAGATCGCTCAGATCAGGGCCAGCGGCGCCGACTCGGTGTTCTTCTTCCTGCCCGGCGGAATGGGGATTTCGTTCCTCAAGCAATATGCCGATAGCGGCGTCGATCTGCCGGTGGTGGGCCCGGCCTTCAGCTTTGACCAGGGCATTCTGCAGGCCGTGGGCGAGGCGGCGCTTGGCGTGGTGAACACCTCGCAATGGTCGAAGGACATCGACAATCCCACCAATGCCGCCTTTGTCGAGAGCTTTCAGGCCAAGTATGATCGTCTGCCCTCGCTCTATGCGAGCCAGGGGTTCGACACTGCCAACCTGCTGATTTCCGCGATGGAAAAGGCGGATGTGTCAGACGCGGACGCCTTTCGCGCGGCGCTGGAAGCGGCGGAGTTCGACAGCACGCGGGGTGATTTCGCTTTTGGCCCCAATCACCATCCGGTGCAGGACATCTATGTGCGCGAGGTGATCAAAGAGGGGGACGTGTTCACCAACAAGATCATCGGCGTGGCGCTCGAGGACCATGCCGACGCCTATGCGGGTGAGTGCAAGATGTAAGGGCAGGCGCATCCTGCTAATAAAAAGGCCCGGGTCCATGCCCGGGCCTTTTTTGTGGGTGACGATTGAAACGCAGCGTCGATGTCAGCGGGGCAAGGGGCGTCAACCATTTGCGCCCGCTTGACACTCAGAGCAGCGCCTTGACCTTTTCGGCCACGGTCTCGGCGGTGATGCCGAACTGTTCGTAAAGAACCTCGGCGGGGGCGGAGGCGCCGAAATCGTGCATGCCGACGAAGTCGCCTTTTTCACGTTTGCCACGCTCACCGTAGAGCCAGCGATCCCAGCCGAAGCGGATCGCCGCCTCGACCGCGACGCGCACCGGGCCTGCGGGCAGGACACGGCGGCGATAGCTCTCGTCCTGTTCCTCGAAGAGTTCCCAGCAGGGCATCGAGACGACGCGCGTGCCGATCCCGGCCTCTTGCAGGATGTCGCGGGCGGCCATGGCGATGGCGACCTCAGAGCCGGTCGCCATCAGGATTGCCTGACGTTTTCCTTCCGCCTCGGCCAGAACATACGCCCCTTGGGCCGTGAGGTTCTTGGCCTTGTGCTCGCGGCGCAGCGTCGGCAGGCCCTGACGGGTCAGCGACAGGACCGATGGGGTCTCTTTCGAGTTCAGCGCCAGTTCCCAAGCCTCGGCGGTCTCGACCGTGTCGCAGGGGCGGAACACCCAGGTGTTGGGAGTGGCGCGCGAAATCGCCAGATGCTCGATCGGCTGGTGGGTCGGGCCATCCTCGCCCAGGCCGATGCTGTCATGGGTCATGACGAACACGGTGGGGACCTTCATCAGCGCGGCGAGGCGCATCGAGGGGCGTGCGTAATCGGTGAAGCACATGAAGGTGCCGCCATAGGGGCGGATGCCGCCATGCAGCACCATGCCATTCATCGCCGCCGCCATGCCATGCTCGCGGATGCCGTAATGGATGTAGCGGCCCTTGCGGTTGCACCCGTCGAACACGGTCATGTCGCCCGAGCGGGTGTTGTTGGAGCCAGACAGGTCCGCCGAGCCGCCGATGGTCTCGGGCATGATCGGGTTGACCACCTCGAGCACCATCTCGCTCGACTTGCGGGTGGCGAGTTTGGGGGCCTCTTCGCTGATCTGCTTTTTCAGCGCCTTGATCCGGGCCGACAGTTTCGACGGCACGTTGCGGGCAAAGATCCGCTCGATCTCGGCCTGACGTTGCGCCGATGCCTCGCCGAGCCGCTCCTGCCAGTCGGCATGCGCCTCCGCGCCGCGCTTGCCGATGGCCTCCCATGCCGATTTCACATCTGCCGGGATGTCGAAGGCCCCGTGTTGCCAGCCATAGGCCTCTTTCGCCGCCTTGAGCTGATCCGCATCGGTCAGCGCGCCGTGCCCCTTGGAGGTGTCCTGCGCGGCGTGGCCAAGCGCGATATGCGTCTTGCAGGCGATCATCGAGGGCTTGCGCGTGCGCTTGGCCTCGGTCAGGGCGGCGTCGATCGCCGCCGGGTCATGGCCGTCGATTTCCTGCACATGCCAGCCGCTGGCGCGGAAGCGCTTCACCTGATCGGTGCGGTCGGCCAGATCGACGGATCCGTCGATGGAGATGTTGTTGTTGTCCCACAGCACCACGAGCTTGCCCAGACCCTGACGCCCGGCCAGGCTGATCGCCTCCTGGCTCACGCCTTCCATCAGGCAGCCGTCCCCGGCGATCACGTAGGTGTGGTGATCCATCAGTTTCTTGCCGAAGCGCGCGCGCAGGGCCTCTTCGGCGATGGCGAAGCCGACCGAATTGGCGAGCCCCTGCCCGAGCGGGCCGGTGGTGGTCTCGATCCCCTTGGCATGGCCGTATTCGGGATGGCCTGCGGTTTTCGACCCCCATTGCCGGAAATTGCGGATCTGGTCGAGCGTCATGTCCTCGTAGCCGGTGAGGTAGAGCAGCGAATAGAGCAGCATCGAGCCGTGGCCCGCCGACAGGACAAAGCGGTCGCGATCCGGCCAGTCGGGGTTGGCCGGGTCGAACTTGAGATGCTTCTCAAAGAGCACGGTGGCGACATCGGCCATGCCCATGGGCATGCCGGAATGGCCGGAATTGGCGGCGGCGACGGCGTCGAGGGTCAGCGCGCGGATGGCGGTGGCCTTCATCCAGTGATCGGGGTTGGCAGAGCGCAGGGCGGCGATATCCACGGGGGGTGCATCCTTTGGAAGTGGCAACAGATTGTCGCTGCATACCAGCCCGACACAGAAGATCAAGCGCGCGCGGCGCGTCCAGACGCTAAGGTACCGTCAACTATGCCAAAGGGCGCGCATTTCCCTTCGGTTTTGGCTAGACTTGATCAAAACCGGTTCGGTATGCGATTCGTCAGGCAACCGGGCCAAGACAAGCGAGGGGTCGAGGAGATGAGCCAGATAGACGAGTTGCAGGCGCGGATCACCGCTGCGCTGGATCGGATCACCAAGGGTCTGGAAGGGCGCGAGGAGGCGGGGGATCCGGCCGAAATGGTCAAGCTGCGTCAGGATATCGAGGACGAAAAGCTGGCCAATGCCCAGCTTGAGGAACGGGTGCGCACGCTGCGCGAGCGGCTCGAGGCGCGCGACGCCGAGTTGGAGGCCGCGCGTACCGCGCAGTCCGACAGCCTGCGCAAACTCGACGCCGATCTGCAATCGCTGCGCAAGGCGAACCAGCAGTTGCGCGACAACAATCAGGCCCTGCGCGAGGCGCATCAGGCGGGCGTCGCCGAGCCGCATCTGATCAACAAGTCGATGCTGGCCGAGTTGGAAGGCCTGCGCGCCGCCCGCGCCGCTGATCGCGACGAGGTCGAGGCGGTGCTGACCGAACTGGGGCAGGTCATCGCCGAGGCTGGGGACGACACCGCAACCAGAACGGAGGACGCGTGATGCCCGAGGTCAAGATCGAAATCGACGGGCGCAGCTTCGATGTGGCCTGCCAGGCGGGTGAAGAGCATTACCTGCATTCCGCCGCCAAGATGCTGGACGAGGAGGCCTCGGTTCTGGCCGCTCAGATCGGGCGCATTCCCGAGGCGCGGATGCTGCTGATGGCGGGTTTGATGCTGGCCGACAAGACCGCAGGCTTGCAGGACAAGCTGCGCGCCGCCGAGGACAAGCTGGCCGAACGCGAGGCGGAACTGGACCAGTTGCGCAACGCCCCCGCCCCCGAGGCAGAGCGCGTGGAGGTGCCGGTGGTGCCGCAGGAAGTGACCGAGACGCTGGCCGAGATCGCTGCCCGCGCCGAGGCGCTGGCCGAAACCGTGGACGGGCAGCGTGCGGGCTGAGCGGGGACCGGGCCGGGATCGGGGGACCTGATGAAGCTCGCCATCGGACTTGTGCTGGTTCTGATTGCGGCGGGGCTGGCCTTCATCCGGCTGGCCCCGTCCGATCCGGCCCGCTGGCACCAGATGCCCGAGAGCGTCACCGATCGCGATCTGGAGGGCGGCGCGATGCGCCGGGTCGAGGGCGATCTGGCCGCGTTGGATGCGATCATCCGCGACACGCCGCGCACCCGCGTTCTGGCGGGCAGCCTGGATCAGGGCATGATTACCTATGTCACCCGCAGCCGGGTCTTTGGCTTTCCCGACTACACCACAGTGCGGCAGAGCGATGACATGCTGGAAATCTACGGGCGTCTGCGCTTTGGCAAGTCAGATCTGGGCGTGAACGCCGCCCGTATCGACGGCTGGCTCGACCGGCTCGCTCAGGCTGGATGACAGGCAGCCATCGCTGACCTTGCGCCAGATCGGCACGTTGAGCGACATGCCACAGCGCGCCATGAACATCTTGCCATCCACGCGCAGGCAGATCATCTCGCCCATCTCGACCCGCGCGCCCTGGGTGTCGGTGCAGTAGCATTCCACCGTCTTGCCGCCGATGGTGGCATCCGAAAGCGCGGGCGTGGCCGCGACAAGGAGGGGCAATAGCAGTCGCATATCTCTAAGATACCACAGCTTTGCGCACTTGACCAAGTCACAAGGATGGGACAGAGGATCAGCCCCATGGTGCCTTTGGACAGACTGAACGAGATCGTGCAGCGTTTCGAGTATATCGAGGCGCGGATGACGCAGGGCGGCGGTGATATCGCGCAGCTGGGTCGCGAATATGCCGAGTTGCGCCCTGTCGTCGAGGAAATCCGCGCTTATCGGCAGGCCCTCTCGGATATCGAGGGCGCGCGCGCCATGCTGGATGATCCCGAAATGCGCGATCTGGCCCGCGCCGAGATTGACGAACTCGAGGCGCGTTTGCCCGCGATGGAGGCGGCGCTGCAACTGGCGCTTTTGCCGCGCGACAAGGCCGACAATCGTGCCGCGATCCTCGAAATCCGCCCCGGCACCGGGGGCGACGAGGCGGCGCTGTTCGCCGCTGACCTGATGCGCATGTATCAGCGCTACACCGAGGCGCAGGGCTGGTCCTTTGAGGTGATCGAGGAGCAATGGAGCGAGCTGGGTGGCCTGCGAGAGCTGGTGGCGCGGGTGGGCGGCGAGGGCGTCTTTGCCCGGCTCAAGTTCGAATCCGGCGTCCACCGCGTGCAGCGCGTGCCCGAGACCGAGAGCGGCGGGCGCATCCACACCTCTGCCGCGACCGTCGCGGTCCTGCCCGAGGCCGAGGATGTCGATATCCAGCTCGACCCGCACGATCTGCGCATCGACACGATGCGCTCCTCCGGCGCGGGCGGGCAGCACGTGAACACCACCGATTCGGCGGTGCGGATCACTCATATTCCCACCGGGCTGGTGGTCACCAGCAGCCAGAAATCGCAGCACCGCAACCGCGAGATTGCGATGGACGTGCTGAAATCGCGGCTGTTTGACATGGAGCGCAGCCGGGTGGACAGCGAACGCTCGGCCAGCCGCGCGGCGCAGGTGGGCAGCGGCGACCGCTCCGAGCGCATCCGCACCTATAATTTTCCGCAAGGCCGGATGACCGATCACCTCGTCGAGATCGCCCTGTATCACCTGATCGAGCTTGTAGAGCGTGAGGTTGATGCGGTGGTC